>CAZIAK010000039.1:0-3418 GCA_964537035.1 uncultured Phycisphaerales bacterium
AACCTGCGCCCGTCCGACGGCTCCCGCAACCAGCACCCCCACGCCACCCCGGACATCTGGGAAGAGCTGGTGGCTTGCCGCCGCCGGGGTGAACCGGCCGCCCTGGCCACCATCGTCTCCACCCTGGGCTCGACTCCGGGCAAAGACCCGATGAAGATGCTGGTCCGCTCCGATGGCAGCTTCGTAGGCTCGGTGGGCGGCGGCTGCCTCGAAGCCGAGGTCTGGGAGCACGCCCGCACGGTGCTGAACTCCCACCGCGCCATGTCCGTCGACTTCAGCCTCACCGAAAAGGACTACCCCGACAGCGGCCTGATCTGCGGCGGCCAGCTGACGGTGTTCATCGAACCTGTGACGTCTCCTGAACTTCATGTTTTTGGTGCGGGCCATGTGGGCCTGGCCACCGCTCGACTGGCTGCGGACGCTGGTTTCCGTGTGCTGGTCCACGACGATCGGGCGGACATGCTCGAGGCTGACCGCCTGGGGCCAGGGCTTTTGGCTGTCCCTGGCGAGTATGAGGACGCTCCCGCCGACGAGACTCCCGGCCAGGCCTCCCACGTGGTGGTCATGACCCGGGGGCACCACGACGACGAGCGCGTCCTGCGGGCCCTCTGGAATGCGGGCTGCAAACCTCGCTTTCTGGGCATGATCGGCAGCCGAGCCAAGCGAGCGGTGCTCTGGGACCGCCTGGCCGCCGACGGCCTGGCCCAGCCCTGGCTCGACGCGGTGGTCTCCCCCGTGGGATTGCCCATTGGCGCCCGTACAGCCAACGAGATCGCGGTCTCCGTGGTGGCTCAGCTCATCGCGGGGGTGCGAGTGCCCGAGACGGCTCCCAAGCCGATCTGAGCCTGCCGGCGCCACCCAGATCTTGACCCCTCTCGCAGCCCCCCAGTAACCTCTCCGGGTTCTGGACCTAGTGTGGCATGGCATCGCGGTGGTCGACCGCGCCCTGCCCCGCTCAGCAACCTCCCGGAGTTCTGTGCCGTGACGCCCCGCGTTCTGCTTCTGCCCCTCGCTGTGGCCCTTTTGGCCCTTCCGGCCCTGGCCGACACCCTGCTGCTGGACAACGGCCGCGAGGTCAACTGTCGCATCAAGAGCGAGAGCTACGAGAAGATCGAGTACCAGAAGCCCGGCGTGCGCTCGACCCAGTCGGTTGACACCGCCGAAGTGGTCTCGGTGACGTACGGCAGCACCTCCCCCGAATACCGCGAAGCCGACAAGCTCGCCGCCGCGGGCAAGATGGGCGAGGCCGCTGGCTTCTACCTCAGTGCGTCTGACGACGAAGACGCCGAGGACCACCAGCGGGCCACGGCGCTGATGAACGCCTGCACCGCCCTGCTGGCCAACAACAACTTCAACGAAGCGAGCCAGTTCCTCGAGGAGCTGCTCAAGAAATACCCCAAGACCCGCCACCTGGCGCCGGCGCTGCTGGGACGGGGCACGGCCTTGCTCAAGACGGGCAAGTCCCAGGAAGCCGACGGGGTGTTTCAGCAGCTGAAGGCGGACGCCGCCGAGAAGAACCTGGGGGATCGCTGGGGACACGAGGCCAACTTCAACCTGCTCTGGTCTGCCGAGGCGCAGAAGAAGCCGGGCGTGGTCGACGGCTACAAGCAGCTGCGCTCCATCACTCGCGGCGACTACCCGGGCATCGCCAACAAGTGCGCCCTGCGCCTGGGCCGGGTGCATCTCGACCAAGATCGCGTCTCTGACGCCGAGCGCATGTTCGACGAGATCATCGACAGCCGGCTCAGCACCGAAGACGCCATCGTGGCCGGGGCCTACAACGGTCGCGGCCGCTGCAACTTCGGCAAGGGCGTAGGCACCCTGGCTGCTGGTGACACCGAGCGCTCCATCGAGTTCTTCCAGGATGCCTTGTTCGACTTCTTGCGCGTTCACGTGAGCTACCCGGGAATCCGCGCGGAGCAAGCCGAGGCTCTTTACTTTGGCGGACAGTCCTTCATCAACCTGGCTGACCTGAACGCCGGCGTCGACGACGCTCGCAACAACGGCCGGGTGTTGCTCAAGCGCTGCAAGGACGGCTTCCAGGGCACCGAGTGGGCCACCAAGGCTGGTCGCGAACTCTGACCGGCACCTCGCGAGCCCGTGGCTCCCTCGGCGATGATCTTCAAGAACTACCGCGTCGACGCCCTCAAGCCCCAGACCTGGCGCAACCAGGTGCATTGGGACCTCGTCACGGGCATTCTGCGCACCGCCCTGGGCGCCGTGTTCAGGGTCAGCAGGGCAGACATCCGCACGGTGCCTGACGGGCCGCTCATCGTGGCGCCCAATCACCGCTCGTTTCTCGACCCGGCGTTGGTGGGCTCGCTGCTCGATCGTCGCGTGATCTTCATGATGCACGCGAAGTACTACGACCACGACTTTCTCAACTGGTGCTACCGCATGGCCCGTTGCATCGTGGTCGAAGGAGATGGCGACAATCGCAAGGCCTTGCGCGCGGGCAAGAAGGTGCTCGACGCGGGGCACGCGCTGTGCATCTTTCCCGAGGGCACCATCTCTCCGGACGGTGAGCAGCAACCGGCTCAGCCTGGCATGGGCTGGCTCGCTCGCAAGACAGGCGCGCCGATTCTGCCCGTGCACCTGGGCGGCACTCGCGAGGCCCTCACCAAGGGGCGGAAGGGCGTACGCTTCACGCCCATCACCATGCGCGTGGGCGATGTGATCGACTCATCGGGCTTTGAGAAGTCCCGCGAGGGTTCGGCCGAGCTCACCGCCGTGGTGATGCAGGCCATCGCCGATCTCGACCCGGCTTTGGGCAGCGGGCAAGAGCCAGCCTGCTGAGGGATTGCCGGGTTACTCCTGCGCTTGCGTCACGACTCTCCCCTGCCTGCCGTGGCGGCGGGTCGGCGCGGTCGGGTCGCGCCGGTGGTTCTCGACCGCGAGACTCTCCACAGGGGTGACGGCATGGGCACGACGCAGGGCGAGCAAGAGCCCAGAGGTGACTGGCTCGACGAAGGTCTGCGCCGCCGGCTGACCGCTCACGCTCGACGGTTCGTGGGTGACGCCAGCGAGGCCGAGGACATCGCCCAAGAGACGTTGATGCGGGTGGACAAGTCGTGGGACCGCCTCCGCGCACGAGGACGCATCGAAGCGTGGATGTTTCGCATCTGCCGTCACGCGGCCATCGACTACGTGAGGGCTCGCAAGGTACGCCGGGGCGTGTGGGGGGCCATGCCGGAGGACGGCGAGACCTGGGGCCTGATCACCCACGAAGACGGCCCCGACCTGTCCGCTCTCGACGAGCGGGGCCTCACGGCGCCCCAACGCCTGCTGCTGGGCCTGCACTACGAGAAGGGCTTGTCCCAGCCAAGGATCTGCAGCATGACCGGGCTCAGCGCCCCAGCCCTGCGCGTCCGACTGTTTCGCGCCCGAAGGGCCCTGCGCCGGCCCTGAGGGCCGCTCA
>CAZIAK010000039.1:3518-20237 GCA_964537035.1 uncultured Phycisphaerales bacterium
CGCGTCCGACTGTTTCGCGCCCGAAGGGCCCTGCGCCGGCCCTGAGGGCCGCTCAGAACCCCGCCAGAACCCCGCCAGAACCCCGCCAGAGCCCCGCCAGAGCCCCGCCAGAGCCCCGCCAGAACTCTCCAGCATCTAGCCAGCGACCCCGCTAGCGACCAGCGGGAAGCGGCTCAGAAGCCTCCGATTGTCCAGCGGCAAGCCCGGCTGTCGCGGTCTTGGGCTCAGGCCTGGTACCTGCCCCGGAAGTGGGCTGCCAACAGCGATAAAGGCGAGGCCAGAAGCCTGTCGATAGGGGAGCCCGTGGGTGCTGTCAGCCGTCGTGGCGGGCGCCCGTCCAGCAAGCAGACCTTCACCCGGAGACGATCGCACCATGGGGCTGACGACCAAAGGAGCCCAACGTGCGCTCGACGTGGGTGTTTCTCTGGTGGGGCTGGCGCTGCTGATTCCGGCGCTGCCGCTGATTGCCCTGGCGATCAAGGTCGAGAGCCGTGGGCCGGTGTTCTTCCGTGATCTTCGTGTGGGGCAGCAGCGTCGGGAGCGGGACCGCACCACTGGTGGTCGTCGCATTCACGATGCCCGCGGGCACCTGTTCTACAGCCTGCGCTTTCGGGTGCTGGGCCACGACGTGCTGACTGCGGGTCGTCGTCGTGGCGAACATCCCCAACTCACCCGCGTGGGACGCTTTCTGCGTCGCACAGGTCTCGAAGAGTGGCCTCAGCTCTGGGTGGTGCTCCGAGGCCGCATGAGTCTGGTGGGACCTCGGCCGCTCACTCCCCAATGCATCGACCGCCTGTGCCGGGAGTTTCCCGCCTATCGCTCACGCATGACCGATCTCATGCCGGGCTTGCTCGGCTTCGCCCAGCTCGAGTGCGTCGAGTCGACCAATTTCTTCGCCGCCGTGTGCGAGCGCATCGTCTTCGACCTGCACTACCGCAATCGGCTCTCTCAGGTCTCGCCCATGCATGTGGTGCTGCAGGACCTGGGCATGGTTCTGTCCGCCGTGGGAGGCCGTTGGCGGGCCAGTCATCGAGCGGTGGGCACGGACGTGATCCGGGTGGAGTACCCCCACACCTTCGCTCAGCTGGACAGGGACCCGTCCGCCATGGCCCGTCGCATGCCCAGTGACCTGAGCGGCGAAGTGGTCGAACACGACACCGGCTTCTGCTGTTGGTGGTATCCGCCCCATCGCAAGACCCTGCGCCTAGCCGTCCCCAAGGACGAGCTGCTCTCACGGGTTTGCGAGTCGTTCGCGGACGAAGCCGACGGGACCCTGTGCTTTACCAAGGGCCTGAGCCCCGCAAGCACCATGGGCAGCGGATCAGGCGTCGACTTCATCGTGGCCGACCTGCCCAGCTCCCTCGAAGACGTTCAATGTGTCTCCGAACACCTGCTCGATCTGTGGCAGTCCTTGGCTCGTCGCTCGACGGACGAACACCTGGTCTTCAGCATGAGCTTCTTGCTCATCGAAGGGCTGGTCACCGTGGCGGGCGCCGCGCCCCCAGATCATGGGCGCCTGCGCATCGAGGTGGAGATCAGCCAAGACCAGCTGCAGCTCCGCCTCAGCGCCCTGTCCACCGAGAGCGAGCCGAGCACCGCGCCCAAGACCCAGAGAGTCGCAGCCGCAGTCGCCAGCTGAGCCGGGCGCCGCCGCGCAGGTTGCCACGAGCCATTGGAGAGGCAGGGCAGGGCGGGGTCACGAGGCCGCCCACCGTGGCCCGAGGCCCCTCGACCGCCATCGCAGACACCGCCGCCTTCCCTTCGCCTGTCGTCGGGGACACAATGCGCGGCCCATGACAAGAATCACAAGCAGCTACGACCCCAAACACAAGTCGGCGCGGGCAGCGCGCATGGTCTACGGCAAGGTCCTGGAGCTGTACGCCAGCCAGACCGAGCAGCTCCATGGCGGGGGCGGCGAGAAGGCCGTGGCGCGCCAGCACGGCAAGGGCCGCCTCTCCGCGCGGGAGCGCATCGCGCTTCTGCTCGACGAGGGCACCGAGCTGCTCGAGCTGGGCATGTTCGCCGCCTGGGACATGTACGACGAGTTCGGCGGCGTCCCCAGCGCTGGCGTGGTCACGGGCGTGGGCACGGTGGCTGGCCGGCGCTTCATGATCGTGGCCAACGACGCCACGGTGAAGGCCGGCGCGTTCTTCCCCATGACGGGCAAGAAGGTCATCCGGGCCCAGCGCATCGCCATCGCCAACCACTTGCCCGTGATCTACCTGGTCGACTCGGCCGGGGTGTTTCTGCCCTTGCAAGAGGAGGTCTTTCCTGACGAGGACGACTTCGGACGGGTGTTCCGCCACAACGCCATCTTGTCCGGCATGGGGGTGTCTCAGATCGCCGCCATCATGGGGGCCTGTGTGGCGGGCGGCGCATACCTGCCCGCCATGTGCGACACGATCCTGATGACCGAGGGCTCGGGCATGTTCCTCGCAGGGCCGGCTCTGGTCAGGGCGGCCATCGGCGAGGTGGCAGACGCCGAAGAGCTGGGCGGCGCCGAGATGCACAGCGCCATGAGCGGCACCGTCGACTTCAGGGAACCGGACGACGAGTCATGCATCGCTCGCATTCGCTCGCTCTGCGAGAAGCTGGGCCCCCGCCCGCGCCTGGGCTTCGACCGCAAGAAGCGCCCCCGCAAGCCTCGCCTCGACCCGGCCCACCTGGCCGAGATCGTCTCCATGGACGCCCGGCGAACCTATGACGTGCGCGAGATCATCGGCCGCCTGGTCGACGACTCCGACTTCGACGAGTACCGGCCCGACTACGGCAAGACCGTGGTCACCGGCTTCGCGCGCATCGACGGCTGGGCCGTGGGCATCGTGGCGAACCAGAAGATCAACGCGAAGAGCAAGAAGCGCGGCGTGGAGTTCGGCGGCGTGATCTACGTGGAGAGCGCCGAGAAGAGCGCCCGCTTCGTCATGGACTGCAACCAGAACCGCATCCCCCTTGTGTTCTTGCACGACGTGAACGGCTTCATGGTGGGCACCGAGTCGGAGCAGGCGGGCATCATTCGCGCGGGCGCCAAGATGGTGAACGCGGTGAGCAACTCGGTGGTGCCCAAGATCTCGGTGATCATGGGCGGCTCGTTCGGCGCCGGGCACTACGCCATGTGCGGCAAGGCCTATGACCCGCGCTTCCTGTTCGCCTGGCCCAGCGCTCGCTACGCGGTGATGAGCGGTGACGCCGCGTCGAAGGTGCTGGTGCAGATCCGCGAGGCTCAGCTGCGCAAGCAAGGCCACGAGGTCGACGAAGAAGAGCACGCCAAGTTGGTCAAGGACACCAAGCGCCGCTACACCAAGGCCCTCGACCCCCGGTACGCCGCCGCGCGGTTGTGGGTCGACGCGATCATTGATCCTGCCGACACCCGGGCCGCCATCAGCACCGCTCTCGACGTGGCCGACCTGAACCCGGAGATGCCGCCCTTCCGCACCGGCGTGTTGCAGGCCTGATGGGCACCGGCGAGGCAGGCGAGGTGTCCGGCAAGACCGTGGCCATCACCGAGACCGTGCGGGACGCCTGGCAAGGGCTGCCCAAGCTGGTGCCCACGGCGGCCAAGATCGCCCACGTGCAGCGCTTGCTCGACGAGGGCTTTGCCTCCATCGACATCGGCTCGTTCGTGTCGCCGAAGGCCGTGCCTGCCATGGCCGACACGGGCGCGCTGATGGAGGGCCTCGTGGTCCCCGACGAAGCCACCATCATGGCCCTGGTGGCCAACGCCCGGGGGCTCGAGCAGCTGCTGGCCCACGAGCGCATCGATGAAGTGCTCTTCCCGTTCTCGTTGTCCGAGACCTTTCAGCAGCGCAATACCCGCTGCAGTCGGGAGGAGGCCCTCGAGCAGGTCGCGGCCCTGAGCGAGCGAGCCCACGAAGGCGGCCGTACCATGTATGTGACGGTCTCCATGGCTTTCGGCAACAACGAGGGCGACCCGTTTGATCCGGTGGAGCTGGCCCATTGGCTGGGTCGCCTCGAAGACGCGGGAGCCGACCGCCTGGGACTGGCCGACACCACCGCCGAAGCGAACGGTGACCTGGTGCGTCGCGTCTTCGCAGTGGTCGCCGCGGAACATGGCGGCGCGGTTCCGGCAGTGCACTTTCACGTCACGCCAGAGAGCCAGGGCGAGCTGGTAGCGGCAGCCCTCGACAGCGGCTGCCGCGAGTTTGACGCTGCCCTGGGAGGCCTGGGCGGTTGTCAGTTCGCTCAAGGACCAGAGTCGAACGTGTCCACCTTGCCGCTGGTCGACCAACTGCAAGCTGCAGGTTTCGAGCATGGGCTGCCGTTGATCTCGTTGCCGGCGCTCGACGAGGCAGCGCAGCTCCTGGCCCGGTGAGCCGCCGTCGAGATCTTGTTGTAGTGAGGGCGGGCCGACCCTGACTTCCGGGCATGTCGTGACTCCTCCGCGGACCACCGCCACATGATTGGCCGTTCCCGTTGAGAGAGTCTCGCAGGCCACCCGCCGCCATCGCCGAGAACGGACTGAAATCGGCCCGGCGGGGGCTTTGTTCCTGCCAAACCCCTCTGTAGCATCGGTTTGGTTCGCCTGGACGACCGGGTGGACATCTGAGTCACCCAAGAGATCTATCCCATGCTGAAGCTCGCTTCTCTCTGTGTTCTCGCTTTGCTCTCCACCGGTTGCGCGATGATCATCTCTCCCGCCAACCAAGCCATGTCGGGCATCATTTACTCGGACATGGTGTCGCCTGGGCATGCGTCAGGGGCCGACCTCGGCACCAAGTCGGGCACCTCGTTCGCTGAGAGCTACCTCGGCTGGGTAGCTCGTGGCGACGCTGGCATCCACGCGGCAGCGACCGGCGGCGGACTCTCGACTGTCAGCCACGTCGACTACAAGGCGTTCTCGGTTCTCGGCTTCTACGCCAAGCTCGAGACCTACGCGTACGGCAACTGATCGTTGCTGTCGAGGTCGTCGCGCACTGCGACGGCATCGTCGATGGGCCGCGAAATCCGACAGGGTGTCACCGATCTCGCATCGGGAGCCCACGGGTTTCGCGGCCCTCACTGTTTCTCTGCCTGACTGCTCCCGATTCATCGCCCGCTTCACCATTGGAGGATCGTCATGGGCCGCCTGTCCATCGCTGCACTGTTGCTCTGTGGTCTGACCGCCTGTGCCGTGTGGCCGCTCGGTGAAGCTGGCGTGCTCGAGGGTCGAGAGCTGCACCGGGGCGCTGCCGTCCTGGTCATGGCCGTGCCGGACATGAAGATCTCGGTCGACGAGTGGGTCGAGAACTCCGGCGCCGCGGTGGTGCGAGCCGCTCGCCGCCAGCTCGGCGGCGCGGGCTTCGATACCTTCGCCGACAGCGCCGACACCCTGCCAGAGGCCTACGCCTCGGCCCAGGATCTGGGCTGCCAGATGGTGGCTCAGTGCGAGATCATTGAATGGCTCGACAAGGGCTCAGACTGGGTCAAGGGGGGGGACAAGCTGGCGGTCTCCCTGAAGCTCTGGTCCGTGGCCGATGAGGGCCTGGTGGCCTGGGGCGCCAACGAGATCGTAGACGAGACCATGGTTTCAGGCATGGAGCCACCGCACCGCCTGGCCGAGGGCCTGCTGGCCACCATCGTCGAGCAGATGCTGGTGCCGGGTGCCGTCGCCCCGCCCTTCGAGGAGCGCTGAGGGTCCATGGCCCGGGGAACGCCGGGCTGGATCGCTCTGGCTGGCGCCCTGCTGGTCGTGGCTGGCGTGGGCAGGGGCTCTCCCTGGCTTGAGCTGGCTCGAGACCCTGCTGCTCAGCAGACCTCAGACTTCCAGATTCTCCATGCCGCCGGGCAGGGGCTGTCCGAGGGGCTCGATATTCACGACCCCACTGTGCTCGATCAGGTCGGGCAGAGGGTCGGACGCCCCGCGACCCCCTTCTGCGCGGCCTTGCCCGTGGTGGTGGGCGGCTTTGGGCTCTTCGGATCCGAGCTCGGCCCAGCCTACGACAGCTGGTTGATGGCCACGGTGCTGGCGGCCCTCGTCGCCGTGCTGGCCCTGTCCGCCTGCTTCGATCGGGCGGTTGGGCGCCCTCTGGCTCTGGCCCTCGCGCTGCTGGCCGTGGCCCTGCCCGCTTCGTTCTGGCACAGCCTGGCCATGAACAGCACGAACCTGGTGGCCCTGGCCGCCCTGTCCCTGGCCTGGTGGGCCGGGGAGCGGAGGCACCTCGCCATCGAGGGGCTGGCCCTGGCCGTGGCGATCGTGGCCAAGACATCCCCCGCGCTGGTGCTGGTCACCATGGTCATGGCCGGGCGGCTGGCGCCCGTGCTCTGGGCCTGCGGCTGGCTGGCCACCACCACGGTCGCGTCGATCTTCTGGCTGGGCTGGGAGATCCACGAGAGCTGGCTGACCCGGGTGTTGCCCGTGCTGGGCTACTCGCCGGAGGTGGCCGCGGGGCGCTTCAACAACGCCATGCACGCCTGGAACCTGTCCCCCAACGGGCTGCTCACCAGGGCTGCCATGGGTCCGGGGTGGTGGCCTGCGGCGGGGGCCTGGCTGGTGACGGGCCTGGTGCTGTTGCAGCTCTGGAGCGCGGTGCGAGCGGCCCATCGTCGGGCGCGAGGTGCGGGCGGCGCGGGGCCCAGCAACCCGAGTGCCTCAGACGGCCTCTCGCCACCAGCCCACAGAGCGCCCTTGGGCCCGAGGCACCTCGACGTGGGCGGGCTCTACGGGCTCTCGGTGGCGGGGATGTTCTTGGTCTCCAGCGTGACCTGGCCTCACCACCTGGTGCTCGCCGCGCTGCCAGCGGTCTGGCTCATGCGAAACGCCCTGGGCGGGCGGGATGCCCTTGCTGGCCACACCGGTGCGCTGGTCTGCTCGCTCGTGGGCTGGTCGGTGCTGGCCTTGCCCCTCGGCCTGTTCGACCCGTCGAGCAGTCAGCCTGTGGACGTCCCGCTCAAGACCGGCGCCTGTCTCTTGCTCTTCGCAGGCATGGTCGCTCTCTTCGGCGCTGCTCCCGGAGACGAGCTGGCCAGCAACGAGAACGCACCGTGACACGCCTCGACGCCGATGGACTGCAGCCGCTCGTGCGTACCTTTCATGAGGACATCCGCCAGCGGGTGGGGGCGCTGCTCACCGAGGCTCGACTCGCGGGCCGGCCCGAGCTGGCCAGTCGTCCCGGCGAGTGGGGCGCGGGCGATCTGGGTTACGCGCTGGACGAGGTCGCCGAGCAGGCCATCGCCGACTTTGGCCAGGCCCTGGGCGAGCACGGCCCCGCGGTGGTGGTGGCCGAGGGCCCGGGGGAGCGTCGCTACGGCCCGGCGTTTGGCGCAGCCGGGGTGGCCGACACGGCGGGCAGAGCAGGCGCCGCGAGCATGTCCAGCGACGAAGGGGGCGCGGCTCACGATGACTCCGCCGTGCTGGCTCTGGTCGATCCTGTCGATGGCACCCGTCCGCTCATGCAGGAGCTGCGTTCGGCCTGGGTGCTCACCGGGCTCGCTCCAGATCGCGGCGCAGCGACGCGCTTGTCAGACGTCGAGATCGCGGTGCAGACCGAGCTGCCCTTGAGCACCGCCGCCGTCTATCACGTGCTCACCGCTCGCCGGGGACAAGGCGCCACCATCGCTCGACACGACGTTCGCAGCGGCGAGTGCCTGTCATCCCAGACGTTGCGCGTGGCTGAGCAGCAGCCCCTGGACAACGGCACCTTCTCGTTTGCCCGCTACCTGCCCGTCGAGCGCACCCTGGTGGCCGACCTGGAGCGGCGCTTTCTTGAGCAGGCCATCGCCACCCACGAGCTCAACCCCCGGCTGATCTACGACGACCAGTACCTTTGCAGCGCAGGCCAGCTGTTCCTGGTGACCACGGGGCGCTATCGCATGCTGGCGGACCTGCGGGCCTGGCTCGGCGCGCGGCACGGCCTGGCCAACTTCACCGCCAAGCCCTACGACCTCTCGGCCCTGCTGATCTACCAGGAGGCGGGGGTGCGCGTGCTCGATGCCAGGGGTGAGCCTCTCGACGCGCCTTGTGACACAGAGAGCCCCCTCGACGTGGTGGCCTTCGGCAATGACACGCTGTGGCAGGCCTACTGGGGGTTGTTGCAGGGCGTGATGGGGTCAGCTCCCGGGGCGTAGCTGCAAGCGGTGATGAGGTCAGGGTCCCAGGCCTGGTTGCTCGCCTTCATCGTTTCTTCATGGGCTCTTCACCGTCTGTTCGCGGGGGAGGAACAGGCTCTGTGCCTCTCTCAACGACATGAGGAACATCCCGTGATCCGACCCATCAGCCCGTTCTCCCTGCTGGCAGCCTTTGCACTCGGTGCCGCGTTGACCGCCTGTGGCGGCAACGATGACGCCTCCGCCAACAGCTCCACTCTTCAAGGGACCGTCTTGATCGATGGTTCCTCGACCGTGTTTCCCATCACCGAAGCGGTCGCCGAAGAGTTTGGCCATCTGCACCCCCGGGTGCGAGTGACCGTGGGTGTTTCGGGAACAGGCGGCGGCATGAAGAAGTTCTCGAAGGGTGAGACGGCGGTCTCCGGGGCGTCTCGTCCCATCAAGCAGAAGGAGATCAACGCCTGTGCCGAGGGCAACGTGGAGTTCATCGAGTTGCCCGTGGCCTACGACGGCCTGGCCGTGGTGGTGAACTCCAAGAACGACTTCGTGAAGAGCATGACGATCGACGAGCTGTCCGCCATGTGGAAGGCGGGTTCGACGGCCACGACCTGGCAGGACATCCGCGGCGACTGGCCCGACCGGCCGTTCCGCCTCTACGCACCTGGACAAGACTCGGGCACGTTTGACTACTTCACCGAGACGGTGAACGGCAAGAGCGGCGACTGCCGTCCGGACGCGACCTTCTCGGAGGATGACAACGTGCTCGTCCGCGGCGTGGCTGGCGACCTCGACGGCATCGGCTTCTTCGGCTTCGCCTACTACCACGAGAACCAGGACCTGCTGAACCTGGTGGGAGTGGACGGCGGCAAGGGCGCCATCACGCCCAGCCTGACCACCATCGAAGACGGCACCTATGCCCCGTTGTCCCGCCCCCTGTTCATCTACGTGTCGACGGCACAGGCAGAGCGCGAGGAGGTGGATCAGTTCGTGAACTTCTACCTGGGTGAAGGCCGCAAGCTGGCGCAGGAGGTCGGCTATGTGCCCTTGCCGACCGCCGCAGCTGAGGCTGCCCATCGCCGCTACGAGGACCGCCAGACCGGTTCGAATCAGCACTGATCGAGGTGGGCTTTGTGACCGGACCAGGGGCCAAGTCAACGCCGCTTCAGCTCGGGGCGCCGCGCATCTCGGCGGACCAGCTGTCCAAGCGAGCGGGTCGGCACATCAAGGAGCGGGCCATCGGGCTCTCTCTGTTGGCTTGTGCCCTGGTGTCGGTGTTGGTCAGCGTGGGCATCGTCACGGTGTTGCTTGCAGAGGCCTTGCCGTTCTTCGAGGCGGTGGACCTCAGCGACTTCCTGACCGGTGAAGTCTGGACGCCGCTGCTGGAGCCTCGTCACTTCGGGGTGCTGCCCCTGGTGGGAGGCACTCTGCTGGTGGCTGTCATCGCGGCGCTGTTGGCCGTGCCCGTGGGCAGTCTTGCGGCGCTCTACCTCGCCGAGTATGCGTCGCCCCGAGTACGCAAGTGGCTCAAGCCCACCCTGGAGATCCTGGCTGGCGTGCCCACCGTGGTGTACGGCACGTTCGCCCTGGCGGTGGTGACGCCCGTGTTGCAGGCGCTGCTGCCGGACGTGCGCGTGTTCAACGGGCTGTCTGCAGGCCTCGTGGTGGGCATCATGATCTTGCCCATGGTGGCGTCCCTGTCTGACGACGCGTTGCGAGCGGTGCCTCGGGGCCTGCGCGACGGGGGCTACGCCGTGGGTGCGACACGGCGCGAAATCTCCGTAGGCATCGTCTACCCGGCGGCGTTCTCAGGGGTGCTGTCGAGCTACCTGCTGGCCATCAGCCGGGCCATCGGCGAGACCATGATCGTGGCCATGGCCGCAGGGTCCACGCCGCGCTTGACGCTCAACCCACTCGACTCCATCCAGACCATGACCGGCTACATCGTGCAGGTCAGCCTGGGCGACACGCCGGCGGGCTCCATCGAGTACCAGTCGATCTTCGCCGTGGGGTTGGCCCTGTTCGTGATGACCTTGGTGATGAACCTGCTGTCCCAGCGGGTGAAGCGTCGGTTCAGGGAGGCCTACTCTTGAGCGCCGAGCAAAGCCCTTCGCAGGCTGCTGCGTTCACCGCTGATTCGGCCCGGCGTCACCGCAAGGACCGCTTCTTTCGTCGCCTGGCGCGGTGCGCCACGTGGTTCGGTGTGATCATGCTCGCGGTCTTGATCGGCGGCATTCTGAGGGACGGCGCGGGCAGCCTGTCGTTTGGGTTCCTCGACTCGTTCCCGTCACGGAAGCCCGCCATCGCTGGCTTCAAGGCGGCGATCTGGGGCAGCCTCTGGGCCGTTTCCTTTACTGCACTGTTCAGCATGCCCGTGGGCATCGGGGCGGCGGTGTACCTGGAAGAGTACGCCTCGAAGGGTCGGCTGGTCGGTTTTCTCGAATTGCTCATCGCCAACCTGGCCGGGGTGCCGAGCATCCTCTACGGCATGTTGGGGCTGATCGCCTTCGTGCGCGTGTTCGGCATGGAAGAGGCGAGCTTCATGGGCCTCTCCCTGCCGTTCGGCCGCTCGGTGATCGCCGGGTCGCTCACCCTGACCTTGTTGATCTTGCCGGTGATCATCATCTCGACCCGCGAGGCCCTGCGGGCGGTGCCGTCGTCGCTGCGTCAGGCGGCCTACGGTCTGGGCGCGACGAAATGGCAGTGCGTGCGTCATCATGTGCTGCCAGCCGCGATGCCGGGCATGCTCACGGGTGTGGTGCTGGCCCTGTCCCGGGCCCTCGGTGAGACCGCGCCCCTGATCATGATCGGGGCCCTGACCTACGTGGCCTTCATCCCCGAGACGCCTTACGACCCCTTCACCGCGATGCCGATCCAGATCTTCAACTGGGCGTCCCGCCCCCAGGCAGAGTTTCACCACCTGGCAGCGAGCGGTTGCATCGTGTTGCTGGTGGTCTTGCTGGGCATGAACGGGCTTGCTGTATGGTTGCGCAACCGCGCCGAGTCTAGAATGCCATGAAACTGGAGACCCTGGTGAGCAGCAGCGCGACGGACACATTGGAGCCTGATCGTGAACCCGTCGACCCCCCGGCTCGCGTGCCGGTCGTGAAGGCCGTCGCCGAAGAGGCCGTGAGCGGTAGCGCTCCGCTGGAGACCGTGCTCTCGGCGCGCGGAGCGACGATCAGCTACTCGGGCGTGCCTGCTGTTCGTGGCGTCGACCTGGAGATCGAGCGCGGAGCGATCACGGCGATCATCGGTCCGTCGGGCTGCGGAAAGAGCACCCTGTTGCGCTCGTTCAACCGCATGAACGACTTCATCGACGGCGCGTCGGCCTCGGGTCAGATCCTGTTCGAAGGACACGACGTGAACGCGGCCGACCTCGACCCGGTCGAGCTGCGGCGACGGATCGGCATGGTCTTTCAGCGGCCCAATCCGTTCCCGAAGACCATCTTCGAGAACGTGGCCTGGGGGCCCCGCATGGCTGGCTACACCGGCGACATGGCTGATCTGGTCGAGCGCAGCCTCTCTGATGCGGCCCTGTGGGACGAAGTGAAGGACAAGCTGAAGAACCCCGGACACTCGCTCTCGGGCGGACAGCAGCAGCGTCTCTGCATCGCCAGGGCCCTGGCCATGTCCCCCGAAGTGCTGCTCATGGATGAGCCTTGCTCGGCTCTCGACCCCATCGCCACGGGGCGCATCGAAGAGCTCATCGAGTCGCTGACGCCTCGGTACACCGTGGTCATCGTGACCCACAACATGCAGCAGGCCTCCCGTCTCTCGGACATCACCGTGTTCATGTACCAGGGTGAGCTGATCGAAGTGGGACCGACCGAGCGCATCTTCACCAACCCCGAGCGCCAGCAGACCGAAGACTACGTCACCGGCCGCTTCGGCTGACCAACCAAGGACTCTTGATGACGACTCACTTGCAAAGAGACCTGGCCGAGCTGAGCCAGGAAATCCTGGCCATGGGCAGCGCGGTGGGGGCCGCATTGGAGCGGGCAAGCGATGCTTTGGTGAGCCGCCGCGTCGATGTGGCACGGGAGGTCCTCGCCGGTGACGCCCGGATCGACGCCAGAGAGCTGGAGATCGACGACGACTGCCTGAAGATCTTGGCCCTGCACCAGCCGGTGGCCGGTGATCTGCGTCAGGTCACGGCTGCCATGAAGATCAACAATGACCTGGAGCGCATCGGAGATCTGGCGGTGAACATCGCCGAGCGGGCCCTGGACCTCGCTGGCCGGCAGCCCTTGAACCATGAGCTGCACTTCGAGCAGATGACGAGCGCCGCGGGTTGGATGTTGAGCGGAGCCCTCAAGTCCTTGGTGGAAAACGACGTCTCGCTCGCGCGAGAGGTCTGCGCCCGGGACGACGAGGTGGATGACCTCAACCGCCTGCACTTCGATTCGCTCGTCGTTCACATGGAGACTCACCCGCAAGACGCGGCCGTGTGCCTCGACTACCTCACCTCGTCACTTCACCTGGAGCGGGTGGCAGACCTGGCCACGAACATCGCCCAGGACGTGATCTTCCTGGTCGATGCTCTCGACGTGCGTCACCAGCACCTGTCCCAGCCTTAACAGCCCTGGCAGCTGTTGTCGAAACGGAAGGCGACCTTTCGTCCCCAGGTGTGATCGACGGTGCTCTCCGAGTGTCGATCCGGCGCGTAACGGCTGACCACCTTGCGCCAGAAGGCGATGGCTCGGGCATGGCCGGGGTAGGTCACGACCTCCCACTGGCCGCGGTGGTTGTCGAAGCCTGCGCAGGCCGCCCGCTCGCCGACGCCCTGACCTCGGTAGGCATGGGCGATGAAGAACTCATGGACCACGAAGTCTGCGTCGATCCCCTCAGGAAGACGAGCGCGAGCAGCGATCAGATGAAAACCAGCGGGCTGCCCGTCGACGAGAACGAGGTAGGGAAAGAGCGCCGAGGGCTCTCGCCACCATGGATTCTGGCCCTCGCCTTGCAGCGCCAGCGTGGTGACCCGTTGATCGTCACTCAGGACGCCGTGGCTGTTGGGAGGGACTCTCTCGAACTCCGAGACCTCGTGGGCGTAGAGCGGCCAGAGGTTCTTGATGATCTGGCTGTCACCGGCGCTTGAGAGCTTGAGTTCGACGTTCACGGGAGCGCTAGGGTGCTTCGTTGCCTGTACGCCTGGTCATGCTGCTGACCACCGTGGCGACGACGGCGCCCACCACCCCGCCGATCACGGCGGTGCTCACATCGACGTCCATCACCTGCAGGACGGCGACGACCACCAGGGCGGTAGCGAGCCCCGTGACAATGCCGATGGCTGCGATCTTCAGGAGGTTGGGTGCGGCCATGACCTTCGTCTCGTTTTACTCGGTATCCAGGCCTGCGGTGCGCCAGGCTGACATGTCGCCGGTCAGGTGGCCGAGCTTCGTGAAGCCTTCTTCCGCGAGCAGGTCTGTGGCCGTGTTGGCGCGTCCGCCCCGTTCGCAGTAGACGATGATCTCGGCGTCTCGCGAGGACTCGAGTTCGCCGAGCCTGTCTTTGAGCTCGTCCACCGAGATGTTGAGCGCGCCGGGCACGTGCCCACTCGCGAACTCATCGGTGGAGCGTACGTCGAGGAAGAGGGCGCTGCCGTCTCCTTCGCTGATCATGAGCGCTTCGTCTTGGGAGACCTGCCGCACGGACACGGGCGCCTGCGCCGAGGCGGCGCCACCCGCACCCGCATCGGCCTCGCTGGTTCCACATGCGTTGAGAGCCAGGGCAAGACACCAGACGAAGCCCAGTGTGAGCGATGAACAGACGGCGGTCGTGCGCATGGATCTGTGTCTCTTCTGTCGATGGGCTGGATTCAAAGGGGCGCGATGGTCTGAACCGCCGAACCCTGGGCTGGCAGTGTAGCGATTGCCTCAGCAGCTCACGGCTCCGCGCTGCCCGAGTAGGGCCTGCGCCGCGGCAGCCAGCAGCGCACGTTCTGCTGATACTGAGCGTACTCGCTGCCGAACTTCTCGTGCAGATCCCGTTCTTCTGCGGGGCGCACGACGTACTGCCAGATCAGGCCGCCCAGGATCACGTAGGCCACCACGATCCACGAACCGAGCCAGAGGGCGACGGCGAGTCCCTGACCGAGCCCCGCGATCACCATGGGGTTGCGGATATGGCCATAGGCGCCCTTGCAGACCAGGTGATTCGTGGCATCGAAAGGCAGGGGCGTGCCCGCACCCCGGCGAGACATGGTCAGTCCACAAACCAGCCCGAGCAGGCTGCACGGGGTGAACAGCGTTCCCGCCAGGAGGCCTTGCCCCGGCAGGGAGAAGCGGGGGATCACGGGCAGCTGATCATCAAGCGCTGCCAGGAGCTGCGGGACCACGAGCAGAAACAGCGTCCAGAACACCACGATCTGTGCCAGGGTCGCGGCCACGTGGCGGCGGGGAGCCCTTGAGGCGGCGCTCCTGAAGAGGGGCACGACGCTTGCGCTGCCATCTACCGCTGACAGGCAGGAGAGCAACGTCGCGGGGAGCATGAGGAGTACGTTGAGCCAGCCACTCTCTCGCAGCATGGCCCAGGAAAGACAGTAGATCGTTGCGTAGAGAACCGCCCCTGAGCAGAGCCAGCCCATGGGCACGGCCCACGACGAGCCGAGCAGGAAAAGCGCCCCAGCAATCAGCGAGGTGCTCACCAGGACGGCGGCATCCGGCAGCAAGAAGGCCATCAGCTCGAGTTCGCTCGCACCCGCGGGCACGAACACGCCGCGAGCGTCGGGCACCATGAGCAACCACGCCCACCAGGCGCTGACTGCGATCCCCTGGAGCAGAAAGTAGAAGCCGGCGAAGCGTGTGCCTGAGGAGGTCTGGATCACCAGCGCGAGGCTACCAGACCGTGCGCAGATCGCGGCTCAATGGCGTTGCAGAGTGCTCACCACGTCGGTCACCCACGGGGGCAGCTCTTCGTGGAAGGCGGCGACGGCTTTCCTGCGCGTCATGTAGTAGAGGGCCATGCCGCCCTGCACCACCACGCTGATCCCCAGCATGATGCCGTAGATGCCATAGATGAGCAGGGGAGCCAGGCTCTCCATCTCGGCGGTCACCTTGCTGGCCATGTCGGGGGGCAGGCCCGTGGTGTCGATGGAGGCTGCGCCCGCGGCGCCAGCATCTTGGATGCCCATGAAGCAGCCAGCAGCGATGAGCAGTAGCAGGGCCACCTGGTTGAGGGCCAGGCGCTTCGGCGCGTCGAGGTTCAGCGCCGCGATCTCCACGCCGCCGTTCCGTTCGTTCAGGCCCAGCATGAACAGGACCAGGCCGACGCCCATGCTGATGCCACCGCCCACGGTGTCACCGCCGGCCAGTCCTAGCCCGCCCGCGAGCACGGAGAACACCGCGCTCACGATCATCAGCATGCCGCTCGAACGGGCGAGGCCGGCCGCACGGGCCAGGGGCCTGTGCATGTGTGCCGCCTGGATGAACCACAGCTCGTCCTGGTCGCTCATGGGAGTGAGCGGGAAGCCGTTGGGGTCCAGCCCTTGGCTGCTCGCGGCCGCCACGGGAGCAGACTCTCGCTCCGGTGTTGCGGCCGCTCTCTCGTGCTGGAGCTCCTTGGGCTCGGCGATTCCAGCGATCTTCTCGAAGTAGACGTCCATTGGTGAAGCTCAAGGGTGTGGCGGCGGGTCCTGGCGCCAGGGCCCGGCTTCGCACTCATCGGCACCGTTCGAGGGGCACTTGACGGCAGCTGGCCCGTAGCACCCAGACCTGCCCAGAATTGCCGCAGCCCTGGCCGGTCTTTTTGAGGATGGTGCTAAGAAGCCCCGGCCCGGGCCGTTGTGCAGGCGGATGCGATTGATGGAGGCATGACTTGCCTGATTCTGAAGAGCAAACCTGGTTTCACGAGGCCTTGACGAGGCTTGAGGGTCCCCTGACCCGCTACGCCCGAGGATTCACCCGCGACACCGAGCGTGCCCGGGACGTGGTCCAGGACACCTTTCTGCGCTTGTTGCGCCAGGATCGGGCGGCGGTGGAGGGCCATCTCACGGAGTGGCTGTTCACCGTCTGCCGCCATCGCGCCCTGGATGTCTGCCGCAAGGAGGGCCGAATGACAACGACTGACGAAACGGGGTTCGTGGGCCTGGTGGCCAGCGAGCCAGACCCTGGGGCGGTGCTGGAGCGCCGCGAGACCACAGGCCGAGTGCTGGAGTTGCTCGACCGCCTGCCAGAGAAGCAGCGCGAGGTGATCCGGCTGAAGTTCGCCAACGGCCTCTCCTACAAGGAGATCAGCCGCATCACCAGTCACTCGGTGAGTTACGTCGGCGTGCTCATCCACAACGGCATGAAGACCTTGCGCAGATCCGTCGGAGCCCTGCAGCCCGAAGCAGGAGGGAGCCAGTCATGACAAACACCCACGACATGAACGACAACGACCACAACGTTGGTGACGTCAACAGCGTTGACAACATCGATGACCCCCGGCTCACGGCCTGGGCCCTGGGCGAGCTGGAAGGCGCTGACGCCGAGGCGGTGGCGGCTTTCGTGAACAACTCGAGCGAGGCCCGCGCCGAAGTGGCGCAGATTCGCGAGCTGGCAGGGATGCTGGGCGGCGAGTTGACCACAGAAGCGCAGGACGAGAATCTGACCCTCGACCACGATCGCCGCGCGGCCCTGGTGGCAGCGCTGGGTGATCAAGGTGGCGGGGTCTCGACGGCGATCGACGCTGCGGGCGACG
>CAZIAK010000039.1:20337-37215 GCA_964537035.1 uncultured Phycisphaerales bacterium
GCGCTGGGTGATCAAGGTGGCGGGGTCTCGACGGCGATCGACGCTGCGGGCGACGACGCGAGCCATGCAACACCTGCGCCTCGCAGGCCCACACTGATGACCCGGCTGCGCCCGTTCATGGCCGTCGCGGCCCTGCTGCTCGTGGCGGTCTTCGTGGTCGACCTCATGCGCAACGGCGGCGTCAACGAGGGGCTGCGCCCGGCTGGCGACAGCTCGAACGCAGAGGGTCTTGTCGTGGTGGCGGAGACCAACGAACCCGACCTGCGGCAGCTTGGCTACCTGGGGAGCAAAGGGAAGGCAAGCGACCAGAGCCTCAACCAGCTGGAGTCACTGGGCTACTCGAGTCGCGGTGGCAGCCCCCAGAGCGGCAGCAGCCTCAACGGTGGGTTTCAGAAGCAGGCTGCAAAGCCCTCAGCGACTCGCGGTTACGCAGCCGCCACCGGCAAGCGAGAGACTCAGCCCGACGAATCGGTGCTGCTGCAGATGCGAGCGCTGGGCTACGTGGGCGGGGCTGGCGACGACAGCTCCGATGCTGCGCTGGGCTTGGTCTCGGATCAGCCAGCGCTCAGCTCGGCGCCGGGCCATGCAGCCATGGAGCAGCTGGTGATCGAAGAGCCAGCCCTCGCCCTCGAAGAACCAGTGCTTCATGAGCAGTTGGCCTCCCGTGAGGCCAGCGCGCTCAACCGCACAGCACGCCTCGCAGGCGAGGCCGTGGCCGACGCCGCTGTCGAAGCCGAGACGCTTTCCCGGCTGAAGGCCTTGGGCTACCTGGGTGACACCGGCAAGGACGACTACGACACTCAGGGCTTGCTCACCGGCCGCGGCCGCAAGGCGCCCCGTCGCGATGGTGGCGATCGCTACGAACCCATCGTCGAGAACCCCTTCGTGCCCATCACCTCCGAGGCACTGTCTGCACTCTCGACCTTTGGCATCGACGTGGATACGGCGTCCTACGCCAACGTGCGCCGCTTCTTGCACCGCAACCAGCTGCCACCGGCCAACTCCGTCCGTCTCGAAGAGCTGATCAACTACTTCGCCTACGACGACCCGCAACCCGACGGCGATGTGCCCTTCGCCAGCACGGTCGAAGTGGCCAGCTGCCCCTGGGAGCCTGGTCACCGCCTGGTGCGTGTGGCGCTTCAAGGCAAGACCGTCTCTGACGAAGAGCGGGTGCCGACCCAGCTGGTCTTCTTGCTCGATGTCTCGGGCTCGATGAACGACTCGGACAAGCTGCCCCTGCTGATCAAGTCCTTCGAGCTGTTGTTGCAAGACATGGACGCCGAGGACAAGGTCGCCATCGTGACCTACGCCTCGGGCACCGAGCTGGTGCTGCCGCCCACGTCTTGTTCTGAGAAGCAGACCATTCTCTCGGCGCTGCACGGCCTGAGTGCTGGCGGCTCGACCCACGCCAGCGCCGGCATTCAGATGGCCTACGAAGTGGCCACCGACGGCTTCATCGAGGGCGGCAACAACCGCATCTTGTTGGCCACGGACGGCGACTTCAACGTGGGCGTGACCAGCTCGGGCGGGCTCTACGACCTGATTCGAGCCAAGGCCGCCAGCGGTGTGTTTCTCACCGTGCTGGGCTTTGGCACCGGCAACCTGAACGACGCCACGGCCGAGCTGCTGGCAGACAATGGCAACGGCAACTACGCCTACATCGACTCGCTCACCGAGGCCCACAAGGTGCTGGTGGCCGAGCGTGACGGGACCCTGGTGACCATCGCCAAGGACGTGAAGCTCCAGGTGGAGTTCAACCCGGGCAAGGTCGCTGCCTACCGCCTGCTGGGCTACGAGAACCGGATCCTGGCCGCCACCGACTTCCGCGACGACAAGAAGGACGCGGGAGAGATCGGTGCAGGTCACTCGGTGGTGGCGCTCTACGAAGTGGTGCCCAGGGGCGTCGAAGGCGTCACCGGCACGGTCGAGATGAAGTACCAGCAGTTGCCCGAGCCCGAGTCCTTCGTGGACAGCCCGGAGCTGCTCACCGTGAACCTGCGTTGGAAGCGTCCAGACGCAGCGTCCGCGCGCGAAGCCGCCGTGCCGGTCATCGACAGGGGCAGGGCCTTTGGCGAGGCCAGTGAAGAGCTGCGCTTCAGCTCCGCGGTGGCGGCCTTCGGCATGATCCTGCGGGGCAGTCGTCACGCGGGCAACGCGACCATGGCCTGGGTGGTCGAGACCGCGGACAACGCCCGGTCGTTTGACCCGCTGGGCGATCGCTCCGAGTTCGTTCGCCTGGCTCGCACCGCGCAGGGCTTGCTGCGCTGAACCTGGCCAGCCCGCCTGGTGGTGTGACAGTCACGGAGAGAGTCGAAACCGGCACATGCCGGTGAAGCCCGGGGCGAGGCTGGCCATGCCAGTCAGATGGTATCGTCCCTGACGGTTCAGCGCGCACGGCGCACGGCCTCGAGGGTCGTGGGCCGTGCGCGCAGATCGCCCGTCCTCCCGGCAACGCACTGGCTCGTCGATGCTCTTCAACAGCCTGCAGTTCGCCGCCTTCTTCCTGATCGTCTACGGCGTCTACCTGACCCTGTCGCGACGGGCGCAGAACCGCTGGCTGCTCATGGCCAGCTACCTGTTCTACGCCGCCTGGGACTGGCGCTTTCTCGGGCTCATCGTCGCGTCCACAGTGATCGACTACTCGGTGGGTCTGGCCCTCGCCGCCACCGACGATCTGTCCCGGCGCAAGCGGCTGGTGGGGCTCAGCGTCACAGCCAACCTGGGCATGCTCGCCGCCTTCAAGTACGCGGGTTTCTTCGCCGCTGGCTTCACCGATTTGCTGGGCACAATCGACGTCGTCGCGGCGCCCTGGCTGCTCGACGTGGGCCTCCCCGTAGGCATCTCGTTCTACACCTTCCAGACCATGAGCTACGCCGTGGACATCTACCGCGGCCAGCTCAAGCCCACCCGCAACCTGGCCGACTTCGCGCTCTTCGTGGCCTTCTTCCCCCAGCTGGTGGCCGGGCCCATCGAGCGGGCGAGCCGCTTGTTGCCCCAGATCTTGTCGCCCCGCACGCCGAGCTGGTCGGGCTTCGGTTCGGGCTGCTGGTTGATCCTCTCCGGGCTGGTGAAGAAGGTCGTCATCGCCGACAACCTGGCCCACCTGGTCGACCGCATCTACAGCAACCCCGGCCAGGCCACGGCGCTCGAGGTGCTGTTCGCCACCTGGGCCTTCGCCTGGCAGATCTACTGCGACTTCAGCGGCTACTCGGACATCGCCCGTGGCACATCGCGGCTCATGGGCTTCGAGCTCATGGTCAACTTCAGGCTGCCCTATCTGTCGACGAGTCCCGCCGAGTTCTGGCGGCGCTGGCACATCAGCCTGTCGACCTGGCTGCGGGACTACCTCTATATCCCCCTGGGCGGCAATCGCCTGGGCGCGCTGCTCACCTACCGCAACCTGGCCCTGACCATGTGGCTCGGCGGGTTGTGGCACGGCGCCGCCTGGACCTACGTGGTCTGGGGCGCCTACCAAGGTCTGTTGCTCATGGCGCATCGTTTGTCGCGGCCGGCGCTCGATCGGCTCACTCCGCGTAGCGCGTTCGGTCAGGGCCTGTGGTTCACCGTGCGCGTGGTCTGCATGTTCCAGCTGATCTGCCTGGGCTGGATGATCTTCCGTGCCAACTCGTTGGCGCACCTGGGAGCGTTGCTGTCCCGCCTGACCACGGGCTTCGAGTGGGGCGGGGCGCTCCGTTGGTGGCCCACCCTGGTCACGTTGGTCCTGCCCCTCGCGCTCTATCAGCTGCTGCAGTTCACACGCCGGGATGACGAGGTGCTCTTGCGCTGGTGGGGGCCGGTGCGCACAGCGGTCTACGTGATCTTGTTCTACGCCATGGTCTTGCTCGGAGAGGATCACGGTGCGTCCTTCATCTACTTCCAGTTCTGAGTCGGGCGGCCCGTCTTCGCTGCGTCGCGGAGAAGCAGGGCGGCTCTCGAGCGTGCTGCCCTGGGCGGCGTTGGCTGCCGTGCTGATCGTGCTGGCCATCGACCGTCGGGTCATGACCGCACCCGGTTTCGGGCGTGAGGTTGGGGCACTTGCCCAGGTCGTGGTCCTGGGCAGTGGCAGGGTCGAACGAGCCTTCTTGTCCGCCGAGTTGAACACTGTCTTGGCCGGGCAGGCCGAGGTGATGCTGCGGGCCCATGGAGGGCGGGGGTTCGACGATGTGGCCGCTCTGGGCGACCGGTTGGGTGACGAGGCTGTCGATGTGGTGATCCTTGGGCTCTCTGAGTTCGAGACTCACAGGCCGTTGGCGGGCACCGCAGCCGGTGCGGCATGGGCTGAGAAGCAGCCGGTGCTGAAGCTTGCCGGCGGTCGCACCGAGAGCGACCTCGAGGCGCTGATCACTCGAGTGGGCATGACCTTTCCAGACCTGCCGGAAGCGACCCGCCGCGACGAGCTCATCCAGCTGCTGTCGCTCTCGCGCGGAGACCACGTGTCGTCGCGGGAGGATCAGCTGCGCGCCGCGGTCGAACAGCTGACGGAGGCTGGCGCGTCTGTGATCGTGGTCGAGCTGCCCCTGCATCCCCTCTCACGTCAGTACGACGATGCGACCCTGCGCGAAGAGGCCCTGTCGTTCTTTGCAGAGCTGGCCATGGACTACGACGTGACCGTGGTCACCGAGGAGATGAGCGGACCCTTCGCCAAGAGCGACTTCGCCAGCCTGACCCGGGTGACCGATGCGGGGGCGACCAAGCTCAGCCACTCAGCCGCTCGTGCGGTCCTCGAGGTCTTGCAAGCTCGCCGAGCGGCGGCCGAGCGATGAGCGCGGCGGAGACTGCGGGGGGGAGATCCGGTGGCGTCCCCCTGGCCGGGCTGGCCGCGGTGCTGTTGATCTTGGTGATCGACAACGTGGTCCCCAACGCGCCTGCCATCTGGGAGCTTCTCGTCGAACGGCGGAGCGAGCTGGGCCTGATCGAGCGGGGCGTTCTCTCTGATCGGTTCGAGTTGTTCCGCCTGAGCCCCAGACCTGCGCGTCCCGTGGCGCTGTATGTCATGGGCACAAGCCGCGCTCAGCAGGCCATTCGGCAGGTGGATGATCTCGGCGTGCCGGTGGACTACGCCATGCTGACCCACCCGGGCATGCAGCCCTTCGAGATGCTCAACATCGCCCACGAGGTGGCGGCGAGCGAGCCGGACATCGTGGTGCTGGTGGCCTCGGTCTTCGACACGCACCGTCCCCTCTCGCTCGGAGCGCAGACTGCCCCGGGGAGCGTGGCTGCCCTGTGTGAGCTGCTGTCTGCGGTGACCCCGCAGTTCGCCTGGCAGCAGCGCGAGGTCATGCTCGAGCTGGCCTTGTCCGGGCTGCTGGACAGCTACCGCTTTCGCTCCCTCTACACCGCTGCCGGGCTGGGTCGCTGGCGCTACTTCGGCAGCTCGCCCCCCGGCGATGGCATCACCAGGGGGCTGACGCCGCTGGTCTCCCACACCTTGGTGGACATGGACCGGGCCCTGGCTCAGACGCGCAAGCTGTTTCCCTTCGTGCCGGATCGCTCCCTGCTGCAAGAGATCCGCCTGGTGCAGGGTGTGACCGTGGGCACCCACGTGCCCATCCAGCGAGCGCTGTTGCGGCGCACCTGCGAGGTCTTGTCAGAGACTGGATGCGAGGTGGTCTTGGTGGAGGGACCGCTGCATCCCCTGGCGGACCGCTACCACGATGCTTCGGTGCGCCGGCACTTTCTGGTCTTCGCCAACGAGCTGCAGAGAGACCTCGGCGTGCGCGCCCTGACCCTGGAGCAGACCGGTCCCTTCGTTGCCGACGACTTCGCTGATCTGACCCACCTCAGCGAGCGTGGCAGCGAGAAGTTGGTGGCTGTCCTGCGGGAGACCCTGGCTCCCCTTGCGGCAGAACGGTGGGCCGGGCGCACAGCGGCGACTCCTGCGAGGTAGACTCTGCCCCGTGAACCGTCGAGAGATCAGCAGCGAGCACGTGGCCGGGTTGTCATCCGTCGATGATGGCGACTACTGGTGGTATGCCGTGCGCCAGGGTCACGTGATCTCAGCCATCCGTCGGCGCATGGGCAGCGCACCCCTCGACCATCTCGATCTGGGCTGCGGCGCGGGCGGCGTGATGGCAGCCCTGGCCAAGAACCTGTCTCCCCGGGAGCAGCACGGTCTGGACGGCACCGAAGAGGCCGTAGAGATCGCCAGGTCGCGCGGCCTCAACGCCGAGTTCGCCGACTTTCGCCAGCCCCTGAGCCTGCCCTTTCAGCCGAACGTGGTGACCTGCCTCGACGTGCTGGAGCACCTTGAAGACCCCGTGCTCGCGTTGCGTCACCTGGGCGAGTCGGCGGCGCCGAGGGCCCTGTTGGTGGCCACCGTCCCCGCCATGCCGTCACTGCACAGCAACTGGGACGACCTCTGCGGCCACTTTCGGCGCTATACCCGCACGACCCTGGCCGAGCACCTGGCGGCTGGCGGTTTCGAGCTGCTGCGCATGCGCTACGCCTTCAGCTACTGCGTGCCACCGGCCTGGTGGCAGCGGCGGGTGACCAAGGTCGTGCAGGAGGTCGAGTTCCCCGAGGTGTCGCCCCTGCTGAACCGGCTGCTGACGTGGGCCGGCACAGCGGAGCGACTCGTGGGCAGCCCGCTGCCCTTGGGCACATCTTTGGTGGCAGAGGCCCGGCTCAAGAGCTGAGCGGCCGCAGCCTGGGCCCCGTCGCTCACCAGCTTCCGTCGCGGCCTTTGCACAAGACAGTGCGCAGAGACCCCGCGGTCATTGACGGGTGAGCGCGTTGCCGTCCGTGTGGTCGAACTTGCGACCGTAGATGTCGAGCTGCGTGGTCTCGTTGTAGGTGAGTTTGTCCCCGTCGATGGTCAGGCGGTGGTTGAAGGCGAGGGTGGTGGCCTTGTCGCGCATGAACGGTGACTGCACCAGGCCCCAGTCTGGGTCGCCGAGTTTCGCGGCGACCTCGAGCGTCACAGGGCCTTCGCCGTTGTTGGCGCTGTCGTGGGTGCCTCCGGCGAGCACGCACACCGCGCGGGGGATGGTCACGGACTGCATGACCACGCCCGCCGCCGCGTCCCACATCCAGTAGCCGGTCTGGTCATGAAAGATCTCGTCGTTCGACTTGCGTCGGACGATCTGCAGGTAGCGCACCGTGGCCAGCGTCTGCACCTCTGCGTTCTCAGCATCCCCGCTGGCCTCGAACACGATGGTCTCGTAGTAGGGGCTCTCTTCGGTGCCGTCCGGTTCGGGAGACACATCCAGGCCCTTGTCGCCTTTCCAGGTGCCGATCAGGCCCGCCAGGGGGCCGTAGTCGATGTCGTGTTTCTCGTCGGTCATGGGAGTTCTCGCGCTGACGGGGGATGTCTGGTACCGCCATACCATCGGACTTCTGCTGTGATCCGTCCAATCGCATTTATTGATGCTCATGATAGGCTGAGCCGATCATGGACTTGCCCACCACACGCCAGCTCGAGTGCTTTGTCGCTGTGGCGAAGACGTTGCACTTTCGTCAGGCCGCCGAGCTCTGCCATGTGACCCAGCCAGCGCTCAGCGCGCAGATCCAGCAGCTGGAGGCCTTGCTCGGAGTCAGGCTCTTCGAGCGCGACCGTCGTTCCGTGTTGTTGACTGCGGCAGGCGCGCTGTTGGTGGAGCGCTCCCGTGGCATCCTGGGAGATTTGCGCGAACTCGCCGAGGCCAGCGCTCAGTTCAAGCAGCCCCTGTGCGGCACCTTGCGCCTCGGGGTCATCCCCACGGTAGCCCCATACCTGTTGCCCCGGGCATTGAGGGCGGTTCACAAGCGCTACCCGCAACTGCAGGTCCTGCTCCGCGAAGACCAGACGGCACGGTTGCTGGAGCGACTGACTGAGGGAGACCTCGACGTGCTCCTGCTCGCGCTGGAGGTCGAGCTTGGCGACGTGGAGACCCTGCCCCTGCTGACAGATCCGTTTCTGCTCGCCGTCCCTCCCGGCCACCGACTGGCCCGGCGCAAACGAGTGAAGGAGCGCGACCTCGACGACGAGCAGCTGCTGTTCCTCGATGACGGGCACTGCCTGCGGGATCAGGCCCTCGCCGTGTGCGCGCGCAACGGTGCTCGCGAGGTGGACGACTTTCGCGCCACCAGCTTGGCCACGTTGGTGCAGATGGTCTGCGGCGGGGTCGGCATGACATTGCTGCCAGAGCTTGCGGCGAAGGTCGAGGCGAAGGCTGAGAGTCGCCTCACGTTGATCCCGTTTGCAGGCAAGAAACCCGGCCGCACCATCGGCCTGGCCTGGCGGTCGTCGTCGCTGCGCAGCCCGGAGTTCGAGCTGTTCGGCGAGGCCGTCCGCAGCGCACTGGGCTGATCTCCGGTCGGGGCGGGCTGACCAAGGAGAAGGCCTCAGGCCCATGGCACGGTGTCATCAGAGGCTGTTGAGCAGGGCAGCCCCGAGCGCGTCTGGGTCGTGTTTGCTGTCTCCGGCCTGCTTCTGGATGGCCTCAAGATCAAGAAACACCCGCCTTGAAGCCGTTCTCAACGGCTCGCTGACATGAACCGCCATTCACGACGATTCACCTCTTGCCGCGATGTGACAGAAAGCACACGGAAAGTGAGAGCGTGATATGCTCCGAAACAGCGCCAGGGCCCTGTGGGTGTGGACCTTTGGATCAGCGGCCTTGGCTGAGAACTGGGGGAGTCATTTTGGAGAACACCATGAGCTTTACATCTCTGCGCACGCCCAGCCGGTCTGTCGCGATCGCGGTCGCCATCATCTCTCAACTGATCGCAGGTCCATCGGCGTTCGGGTGGAGCGAGATGCCAGGGGAGGTCGTTGCGCTCGTGCGCTTGATCGACGTGACCGGGGACGGGAAGCCCGACAAGATCAGCCTTGGTAGCGAGGGTGAGGTCACGGTCGCCATCCATACAGGTGGCCAGACCTACGAGACGGTGCGACAGACGCTGCCGCTCGTTCACGTGTCAAACATCCTGTCCGCTGACCTGAACCGCGATGGTCTGACCGACCTCTACCTGGTGTCGTCCACCAACAACGTGGCCTTGGTCGGCGACGGGGCCGGAGGGTTTTTCGACGCGACAGAAGACCTGGGCCTGGCCGACGGAGGCTGGGGTGTGAGTGCAGAGCAGCTGGATGCAGACGATGATGGGCTGCCCGACCTGCTGCTGCACAACCACGCGGGAGATGTGCTCTTTTGGTCCCGTCCCAACGGTGGCTATGACCTCGCCTGGAAGCAGTCAGCGAGTGGCCTGTCACCCAGCGCCCAGAAGCTCGCAGAGTTCCTCGCGTCGGCGAGCGCCGCCGGTTCTAACGCGCACGACGTCTTCGTACTCTTCTCGATCCAGACGGTGTTGGACGCCTACGATTTCTTCTACATCAACGACGGCCTCGACGAGGTGGACACCAACGACATCCTTGATGGCTCACTTCAGGGCCCCGATGTCTCGACATCAGTCGGTGATGTCACTCATGTGGGAGGCAACGTTGGCCTGGGGACCTCCACGCCGGCTGCTCAACTTGACGTCGCCGGCGATGTGGCCATCAACGGTGCCGTGGTGATCAACGCAGGAGGGGAATGGATTGGTAATCCCGCAGGTCTACAGGGCCCGGTGGGTCCGACAGGTCCTGCTGGCGCTGATGGTGCGGACGGTGCGCAAGGCCCGACGGGTTTGACGGGCCCCGCGGGTGCAGCCGGAGCTGATGGTGTGGATGGCGCGCAAGGCCCGATGGGTTTGACGGGTCCCGCTGGCGCTGCTGGCGCCGATGGTGTGGACGGCGCGCAAGGGCCGATGGGTTTGACGGGTCCTGCTGGTGCAGCCGGAGCTGATGGTGCCGATGGCGCGCAGGGCCCGGTCGGTTTGACAGGTCCTGCGGGTGCAGCCGGAGCGGATGGTGTGGACGGCGCGCAAGGGCCGATGGGTTTGACAGGTCCCGCTGGTGCTGCTGGCGCCGATGGTGTGGATGGCGCGCAGGGACCGATCGGCTTGACAGGTCCCGCGGGTGCTGCTGGCGCCGATGGTGCGCAAGGCCCGATGGGTTTGACGGGTCCCGCTGGCGCTGATGGTGCGGACGGTGCGCAAGGCCCGATCGGCTTGACAGGTCCCGCGGGTGCTGCTGGCGCCGATGGTGTGGACGGCGCTCAAGGCCCGGTGGGCTTGACGGGCCCCGCGGGTGCGGCCGGAGCTGATGGTGTGGACGGTGCGCAAGGCCCGGTCGGTTTGACAGGTCCCGCGGGTGCAGCCGGAGCTGATGGTGTGGACGGCGCGCAAGGCCCGATGGGTCTGACAGGTCCCGCAGGACCTGCTGGCGCCGATGGTGTGGACGGTGCGCAGGGCCCGATCGGCTTGACAGGTCCCGCGGGTGCTGCTGGTGCCGATGGTGCGCAAGGCCCGATGGGTTTGACGGGTCCCGCGGGTGCAGCTGGCGCCGATGGTGTGGATGGCGCGCAAGGCCCGATCGGTCTGACGGGTCCCGCGGGTGCAGCCGGCGCTGATGGTGCCGACGGTGCGCAAGGCCCGACGGGTTTGACGGGTCCCGCTGGCGCCGATGGTGCGGACGGTGCGCAAGGCCCGGTGGGCTTGACGGGCCCCGCGGGTGCAGCCGGCGCCGATGGTGTGGACGGCGCGCAAGGCCCGATCGGCTTGACAGGTCCCGCTGGTGCTGCTGGCGCCGATGGTGTGGATGGCGCGCAGGGACCGATGGGTCTGACAGGTCCTGCTGGTGCCGATGGTTCGGATGGACCCCAAGGTCCGATCGGCATGACGGGCCCCGCTGGAGCAGACGGCCTGGACGGCGCGCAGGGCCCCGCAGGCGCCGATGGCATGGATGGTGCTCAGGGTCCGGCTGGGCCGGCTGGCGTGTCGTTCGTGCGCACGGCCTTGGTCGCCGGTGACGGGTCGGACGCGGCCAACGGGCTCGCGCTGCTGAGCGCACTCAGTGGGATCACCGCGAGCGCGGCCGACCCCTGGGTGCTGAAGCTGGAGCCAGGCATCTACGACCTGGGCGGGGCGCAGCTCGTGCTGCAGCCCTTCATTGACCTGGAGGGTTCCGGGGAAACGGTGACGCGCATCAAGGGTTCCCGGAACCTGAGCGGCGTCGTGCTCGGGGCCAACGACTCACAGACGCGCCTTCTCACCATCGAAGGCGAGGGCCTGGGCACTCCGATTTGCTTCCAGGCGGCCAACACATCGCCGAGCCTGTCTCAGGTGACCCTGTTCGCCAACGCAACTGGTAGCGCGCGAGGTTTGCAGCACAGCGGGAATGCGTCTGTTGATCTCGACCGGGTCACGGTTGATGTCAGGGGTCCCTCCACTGTGTTCGGTATCTACGGAACACCAGGCTCGGGACTTGCTGCCGAGCTGCGGGTCCATGACTCCTCGGTCAAGGTGACCAATACCGGTGGCGGCCTGGCCAGCGGCATCCTCTACTCCGGCACAGGGCGGCAGGTCATCAGCGACAGCCGGATCGAGTCGATCTCCTCCTCCGCCAGTGGCGTCTATGGAGTGCGCCAGTTCAACGTGGCCGCGACGACCGAAATCTCGAACTCCCTGATCCTGTCGAGGCTTGTGGGGTTGAGCGACAACTTCGGTGGGACCATCAGGGCCTCCAACTGTCTCATCGACGCACCCACCGAGCTGGAGCAACTGGGAGGCGGCATCCTCTCCACCTTCGATTGTCTTGATGAGTTGGGGCAAGCGGTGGGAGACAACCGGGGCTGGTCTCGGACGGGCGCCATCGTCAGCCTCACCGATGTGGGCGACACCGTGGGCATCGGCACGGGAGCGCCGACGTTTACCCTCGAAGTGAATGGCACGGCGGGCAAGCCCGGTGGCGGCAGCTGGTCCAACTCGTCGGACCGGCGGCTGAAGAAGAACATCGCAGACATGGAGGGCGTGCTGGACCGTCTGCTGAAGCTGCGCGGTGTCACCTACGAGTACATTGATCCCGAGGCGATCCGGGAGCTGCCTGGGACGCGCCTGGGCATGATCGCCCAGGAGGTCGAAGAGGTGTTCCCCGATTGGGTGCACACCGCTGACGGCTACAAGCGGCTCACCTATCGTGGCTTCGAAGCGCTCACCGTGGAGGCCTTGCGCGAGCTGCGGCAGGAGAAGGACGATGAGATCGCCGAGCTGCAAGAGCAGTTGGACGCACTCACGCGCCGCCTCGACTCACTGCCGTGGGCGGGCGACACGCCCTGAGGCCTCAGAGCGACTGTCTGTCTGAGTAGCCCGTGTCCACGTGGTGCCAGGCGATGAACTCGTCCTCGCCGCGCTTCCAGCAGAGAAAGACCAGCTGGCCCTCGTGCACGTGGTACAGGTCGACCAGTCCGAGATGGACGTCTTTGACCACGGCGCCCGACTCGCCCAGGGTCTGCACCATGCCCCCGACGGTCTTCTCCAGTTCTTCGAGCTCGGTGACCAGGGCTCGCGCCTCGCCATGGTCAGGGCAGTCGCTGGCGTGCAGGCCGGTGCCCCAGATCATCTCGAGGGCGTTGAGCTTGATCTTGGCCAGGCGCAGTTTCTCACGGTGTTCATCGATCTCGTCGAAGGCCTGCTCGAGAGTGGGCACGATCTCGTTGGCTTCGTCGATGGTGAAGACGCGGGGGCCAGCCATGGTGGGCTCGTCGGTGAGGAGAGAGAGGGTGGGGCGGCGGAGCGATCGGGCTCACCGTATGCCGCCGGAGAGGCTCCCGTCCAGGGCCGAGCTTTTCGGGGGTCGTGGCCCTGACGCATACTGGGCTCACCATGACTGCCAGCCTCCGTCCCACATCTTCTGCGAGCGCTCTGCACAGGCGGGCTCTCGTCCTCGATGCCCACGCGGACACGCTCACCGAGATGACGGATCGGGGCTACGACCTCGACCAGGGCCTGCCAGGGACTCACCTCGACCTGCCTCGCTGCGCTGGCGGTGCTCTGGATGCCCAGGTGTTCACCTGCTTCGTCCACCCTCGCTATGTGCCCGACCGGGCCGCCGACCGGGTGCGGGCCATGTTGGACACCATGGACCGGCAACTGGCGCTCTTTCCTGACCGCCTGGCCCTTTGCCGCGGGCCTGGCGAGATCGTGGCGGCTCGGGAAGCCGGGCGCCTGGCGGCGCTGCTGGGCATCGAGGGAGGCCACGCCATCGAGAACAGCCTGGACGTGCTGCGGGAGTTCCACGGGCGGGGCGTGCGCACCATGACCCTGACCTGGAACAACAGCAACGACTGGGCCGACGGCTGCGGCGATCACGGCCCCCACGGAGGGCTCACCGACTTCGGCCGTGAGGTGGTCGCCGCCATGGAAGAGCTGGACATGGTGGTGGACATCTCCCACGTGGCCCCGTCGACGTTCGACGATGTGCTGGCTGTCGCCCGTCGCCCGCTCATCGCCAGCCACTCCTGCGCCCGGGTGCTGCGCGATCATCCGCGCAATCTCCACGACCATCAGCTGCGGGCCCTGGCCGAGCAGGGCGGGGTGGCCTGCGTGAACTTCTACTCGGGCTTCCTGGTCCGCGAGGGCCCGTGCGCCTTGGAGCATGTGCTCGATCACGTGATGCACTTCGCGTCCGTGGCGGGCGTCGAGCACGTGGGCCTGGGCTCTGATTTCGATGGCATCCCCAGCGCGCCCGACGGGCTGGCCGACGTGAGCGAGTTGCCCCGGCTCACCGCAGGCCTGCTCGAACGAGGGCTCGACGAGAGTGAGATCACAGCGGTCCTGGGCGGCAACTTGCTCAGGATCTTCGATGGCGCGATCCCTGCGGCACAATCCGCAAAACATGTGACGGATCACCCCACTGGTCACCCCACTGCCAATCCTGGAGCAGGCCCGACGTGAGTCCCGATCAAGAGAGCCTTCGTTCTACAGCGCACGCGCAACATGGCGAACCCGAAGGCCTGGTGTTGCTCAAGCGCTCGGGTGTCCGTCGCCTGTCCACCGGCCACCCCTGGATCTACCCTGATCACATCGAAGGGGGGGAGGCCGATGACGGTGAGGTGGTGCGCCTGGAAGGGCCGGCGGGGACACCCCGGGGGACGGCGGTGCTCAACAGCGAGTCCCGTCTGCCGCTGCGGGTCCTGTCCCGTGATGCGAGCTGGAAGGGCGGGGAGGACTTCTGGCAGGAGCGCCTCGATCAGGCCATCGCCCTGCGCGCGGAGAGCCTGGCGCCCGGGGCTGAAGCCTGTCGCTGGGTGCACGCAGAAGCCGACGGTCTGCCGGGCCTGGTCATCGACCGGTTGGGTGATGTGGCCGTGCTTCAGGCGGGCTGTCTCTGGGCCGACAGTGTGGCCACCGACGTCGCGGCGAGGCTGGTCGAGCGCCATGGCATGAGCGGAGTGCTGGCCCGGAACGACGGCGCGTTCCGTCGTCCCGAAGGTCTCCCCGAAGGCGTGCAGCTACTGGCGGGCGAGGTGCCCGAGTCGCTGCAGGTGCGCTGCGGTGAGTTGATTCGGAGGGTCGATCCGTGGCGCGGACAGAAGACGGGGCTCTACCTCGATCAGCGAGAGAACCACGTCTGGGCGGCGCAGGTCTTGCCCGTGGGTGAGTGTCTCGACGGCTTCTGCAACGACGGTCCCTTCGCCTTGCACCTGGCCGCGGCGGGCAGCCACGTGTTGGCCCTCGACAGCAGCGCCCCGGCGCTCGAACAGGCCCGCGCCAACGCCGAGCTCAACGGCTTGAGCGACAAGCTCACCACCGAGCGGGTCAACGTCTTCGAGGGGCTGCGCGACATGGTCTCAGCGGGACGGTCCTTCGATGGCATGGTTCTCGACCCGCCAGCTCTGGCCAAGAAGAAGAACCAGATCCCCTCGGCGTTGCGAGCCTACAAAGAGCTGGCCCTGCGTGGTCTGCGCCTGCTCCGCGGTGGTGGGCGGCTGATCGTCTGCTCCTGCTCCTATCACGTGAGCCAGCACGACTTTCTCGGCGCACTACGAGACGCCGCTGCCGACGCCCGGCGAGAGGTGGACGTGTTGGAGGTGCGCGGCGCCGCTCGCTGTCACCCGGCGCGCATCACCTTCCCTGAGTCGGCGTACCTGAAGGTGGTGCTGCTGCAAGCGCGAGGGGTGTGACCGTGGCCCCCAGCCAGTGGGCGATGTTGTTCATGGTGCTCGCCGCGTTGGTCTGGTCTGGCATCGAGCCCCTGGAGCGTGCTGTCTGGTGGATGGAAGTGGCGCCGGTGATTCTCGGTGTGGGTGCCCTGGCGATCTGCTGGCGGCGCTTTCCCTGGACGCCCATCTCTTGCCTGCTCATCGCTCTCTTCGGCGTCATCCTCTGCGTGGGCGGCCATTACACCTACGCCGAGGTGCCCCTGGGTCGTTGGGCTGCGCAGACCTTCGATCTGTCCCGCAATCATTACGACCGCCTGGGCCACTTCTTTCAGGGCGTGGTGCCAGCGATCATGGGGCGCGAGCTGCTCTTGCGTTGCACGCCGTTGCGCCAGGGCAAGGCCATGTTCTGGGTGGTGGCCTCCATCGCCTTGGCCATCAGCGCGTCTTACGAGCTCGCCGAGTGGTGGACCGCCCTGCTCGTCGACCCCGATGCAGGCACGGCGTTCCTGGGCAGCCAAGGCGACGTGTGGGATGCCCAATGGGACATGGCCCTGGCGCTGTCAGGAGCGTTGTTGACCCAGCTTGCCCTGGGTCGCTTGCATGATCGACAGTTGCAGCGGCTGGGCCTGGCGGCGAGCGCCTGAGGCTGCGTTGGGCCGAGCTCCCCTGCAGGGAGCAGCGCCCGGAGTTCCTGGCCGTCAGACCCCGAACCACGGCAGCAGGATCGACTCGTTTCGCGTGTAGGACTCAGTGCCACCATGGACAAGAGTGGTCTGTCCGCACCTTTCGCCAGCCTGGTCGCGCCAGTAGCGGAGGCCTGAAAAGAAATCGCTGCCCACCGTCTGCCCTGACTTCGCCTCGACCGCTGTGAGCTTGTTGGCGGCTTCGAGGATGAAATCGACCTCGTGCCCGTCGGAACTGCGCCAGAACCAGACGTCAGCGGCACGCCCGGAGTGCAGAGCAGATTTCACCAGCTCGGCCAGCACGTAGGCTTCGAACACAGCGCCGCGGCTGGCGTGGACCTGCAGTTCGTCAGCACCTCGAATGCCGAGCAGGTAGCACAGCAGCCCCGTGTCCAAGAAGTAGAGCTTGGGGCGTTTGACGAGCCGCTTGCCGAAGTTCCCGTGATGGGGGCGCAGCATGAAGATGATGAAGCTGGCTTCCAGGACCGAGAGCCAACGGGTCACCGTCGTGCGGGCTACGCCGCAGTCGGCGGCGAGGCCGCTCACATCCAGGATCTGACCGTTGCGCCCTGCGCAGAGTCGCACGAAGCGGTGAAATGTCTCCAAATCACGTATGCTGACAAGCTCGCGAACATCTCGCTCAACGTACGTTTGGTAGTAGGACGCCAGCCAGGTTTGCGGGTCATGCCCCCGGTCATGAATGACTGGGTAGAACTCTTGCAGCAAGGTGGGGATCAACCCAGGCGAGGGAGGATCGCGCTGGGTGACCGAGGTCCCTTCGGTGAGGTCTGGCCGGAGAGGCCAGCCGTGGAGTTCGGCGAGTGAGAGGGGCAGTAGGTGATGGACGGCGCAGCGACCAGCGAGGGTCTGGCTCACCTTTTTGAGCAGCAGGAAGTTCTGCGAGCCGCTCAGGACGAACTGCGCAGGCGTCTGACAGTCGTCGACCACGCCCTGGATGTACGAGAAGAGGTCGGGGGTGCGTTGCACCTCGTCGAGAATGACAGGGCCGGAAAAGCGAGCCAGGAACCCTCTTGGATCCTCGATGGCATGGTCGCGCTCGTCAGAGGCTTCGAGGGTGACGTAGGTGTGTCCAGGAAAGAGAGAACGAGCGAGCGTCGTCTTGCCGGATTGCCTGGGACCCGTGAGGGTGATCAGCGGAAAGGTGGCAGCAGAGGCCAGCAAGGGGCCAGAAAGGTGGCGTTTGAACATGCCTTGCAAGCTGCGCCTCTGCCCCTCCA
>CAZIAK010000039.1:37315-40199 GCA_964537035.1 uncultured Phycisphaerales bacterium
GGGCCAGAAAGGTGGCGTTTGAACATGCCTTGCAAGCTGCGCCTCTGCCCCTCCAGGTCACTCGCTCCCGCCGACCCCCGTTGGGCCCGGGCCACCTCCCCCTTCGAGCCGATCATGGAAGCGCTTGAGGGTGAGCAGGGCCTCCATGGGCGAGACCAGGTCCGGGTCGAGGGCGCGCAGCTCATCGAGGATCGCGGCCACCGGTTTGGGAAAGAGCGCCGTCTGGCGAGGCTCGGGGCTTTCGGCGCCCGCGGCCACGGTCTTGGGTCCCGGTCGCAGATCTGGTGAGCGCTGCTCCAGATCAGACAGGATGCGGCCCGCCCGCTCGATGACCGCGCGAGGGACGCCTGCCAGCCGGGCCACATGCAGGCCGTAGCTGCGGTCCGTGCCTCCGGGGACGATCTTGTGCAAGAAGACGATCTCTTCGCCCCACTCTTTGACCGACACGTTCACGTTGCGCACGGCGGGGAACTCGTCCGCCAGCTCGACCAGCTCGTGGTAGTGGGTGGCGAACAGGGTGCGGGCGCGAATCTTGCGATAGAGAAACTCGCTGATCGACCAGGCGATGGAGAGCCCGTCCCAGGTGGAGGTGCCCCGGCCCACCTCATCGAGGATGACCAGGCTGCGGTCCGTGGCGTTGTTCAAGATCGCCGCGGTCTCGGTCATCTCCACCATGAAGGTCGACGCGCCGCCGGTGAGGTCGTCGGCGGCGCCGATGCGGGTGAAGATGCGGTCGACCACGCCGATGCGCGCGGTGGTGGCGGGCAGGAACGACCCCACCTGCGCCAGCAGCACCAGCAGCGCGGTCTGGCGGATGTAGGTCGACTTGCCGGCCATGTTGGGACCGGTGATGAGCACCAGCCGCGAGCTGTCCTGGTCGAGGACCACATCGTTGGGCACGAAGACGCCCGCATCCATGAGCACGTCGAGCACCGGGTGCCGGCCCTCGAAGATGTCGATGGAGGGGCCGTCGTCCACCTGGGGCCTGACCCAGCCACGATCTTTGGCGATGGCGGCAAACCCGGCCAGCACGTCGACCCGCGCCACCTGGGCGGCCAGGGCCCGCACGTCGTCGCCACTGGCGGCGGCGCTGGCCCGCAGCTCGCCGAAGAGCTCGACTTCGAGTGACCGTGAGCGCTCCTCGGCGGTGAGGATCGAACTCTCGAGCTCTTTCAGATCGGGGGTGATGTAACGCTCGGCCGAGGTGAGCGTCTGTTTCCGTTGATAGTGCTCAGGGATCTGCGCCTGGGCCGCCTGCGCATGGGTGATCTCGATGTAGTAGCCAAAGACACGATTGAAGCCGACCTTGAGCGAGGGGATGCCCGTGCGCTCGGCCTCCTCTGCCTGAAAGCGGGCGATGGCCGCGGTGCCGTTGGTGCGCAGGGTGCGCAGCTCATCGAGGGTCTCGTTCCAGCCCGTGGCGATGACGCCGCCGTCCACCAGCGACGTGGGCGGGTGCTCGGCCAGGCCTCGTTCGAGCAGCTGAAGCAGCTCGGGGAGGGGTGTGAGGCGTGCGCCTGCGTCGGCCAGGGGGGCGCTGGCGCAGGCGGAGAGGCTGGCGGCGAGCTGGGGCACGATGCGCAGGGCCGCCCGCAGTCCGGCCAGGTCGCGGGGCGAGCCGCGACCGGCGAGCAGGCGGGTGGCGATGCGCTCCATGTCCGGGATGCCGTCGAGCAGGTCGGTGACCTGGTTGTGGGTCGATGGCCGCTCCAGCAGTTCGGCCACGGCGCTCTGGCGCAGGGTGATGGCGGCGGGGTCGATCAGAGGCATGACCAACCACTGGCGCAGCAGGCGGGCGCCCATGGCCGAGCGGGTGCGGTCCATGATCGAGAGCAGGGAGCCCTCTCTGCGGCCGTCCCGCTGGGTGGCCAGCAGCTCCAGGCAGCTACGGGTGGCCCGGTCGAGGCCCAGCCCCGTGGCCGGGCTGTGAATCGCCAGCCCATTCACGGGGACGGACTGCCCTCGCTGCGTGTGCCGGGCATAGGCCAGGGCCGCGCCCGCTGCGGGGATGGCCGGGCTGTCGTCCGTCAGGCCGAAGCCGTCGAGGGTCACGACGCCCAGGTCTTCGAGCAGGGTCTGGTGTGCCACGCCGGGCTCGAAGGTCCAGGCGGGGCCGGGGACCAGGGGAGCAGTCGTCACTGCGGCGAGCGTCGCTGCCAGTTTCGAGTCGTCGTGGAGCCAGTTCTCCGGCAGCACCACCTCTGCAGGGTCGAGGCGGCTGACCTCGTCGGCGAGGCGCTCGAGTGGCACGTCGCCCACGGTGAACGACCCGGTGGACACATCGAGCCAGGCCAATCCCACCCGCTCGCCGCAGGGCGCCACGACCATCAGGTAGTTGCTGGCCCGGTGGTCGAGCAGGTCGTCCTCGTAGAGAGTGCCGGCGGTGACGATGCGGGTCACCTTGCGCTCGACCAGCCCCTTGGCCAGCTTGGGGTCTTCGATCTGGTCGCAGAGGGCCACTGCATGGCCCGCCTGGATCAGCTGCTGCAGATAGTTCTCGTAGGCCTTCGCCGGAAAGCCCGCCATGGGGATGGCGTCGTCACCCTTGCTCCGGGCGGTGAGGGTGATGCCCAGCACCCGGGCGGCGATCTTGGCGTCTTCGTGGAAGAGCTCGTAGAAGTCGCCCATGCGAAAGAAGAGCAGGGCGTCGCCGGCGTCTTTCTTGGCCTGGGCGTACTGCTGCATCATGGGCGAGGGCGCTTTGGGGGAGGGCCCCCGGGGCGACGAGGCCTTGCCTGGCCGCGCCTTGCCCCCCGTGCTCTTGCCCCGGCGGCGAGTCGTCTTGGGCTGGGAGCCCTGGACCTGCCCAGCGCCGGGCTTGGCCGTCGTCTCGGCTTGCTCGGCTTGCTCGGCTTGCTCGGCTTGCTCGGCTTGCTCGGCTTGC
>CAZIAK010000039.1:40299-49600 GCA_964537035.1 uncultured Phycisphaerales bacterium
CTCGGCTTGCTCGGCTTGCTCGGCTTGCTCGGCTTGCTCGGCTTGCTCGGCTTGCCCCGCAGCTGCCGGTGGCTCATCGCCTGGCGACGGGGCTTCGCCATCCCCGGCGGATGGGCCAGGCACAGGCGCCTCACTGCCGTCAGTGGCTGTGGGCTGCGCAGCGGGCCGGGGCTTGTTGCCCGAGCCGGCGTCAAACAACCAGGATGTCCCTTCAGAGCTGCTCATATCGGGCGGATTCTAGCAGCCCGACGCAGGAGCGCAGCCCTCGATCAGCTCAGCCCGTTGAACTCAAGCGGGGCTGGCCACCGCCAGGCCATGAAACAACGTCAGCAGGACGACTCCCGCCAGGAGAACCAGGCTGGCATAGAGCCAGAGGGTCAGTGTTCCCGGGTCTGTTGTGCTTTGCATCGCCATGACTCCTTCGCCGTTCGAGACTTCTCGACCGTCCCGCTCGATCCCCCCGGTGAGCGGTTCTTCTTGTGCCGGCCTATGGTAGCTCTTGGTCATCGTTGAACACAGGGTGTTAGCTCTCAACCTCAGTGCCGGCAACAGGTTGTGGCGGTATTACGGACAGCGGAGGAGAGCGTGGGGTCTCGGTCGACAGATGCCGAGCGATGCCACACCCTTTTAGATGTCACTGAACCGGCGATCTATCGCTGAAGTTGTGAAGTTCTTTTTGGGTTCTGGTGGAGGCCTTCGGGAACTCTCAAGAGTGGAGGTTGTGAACGTGGGTTCGGCTAGCTAGATTCCGGTCCCAGACCTCGTGCGACCGGAGGTCTGGCGGGTGACCGCTCTCCGGTGCCGCAGAGGCGCCAGAATCCCAGCCAGTCCCCACAGTCCTCCACCGCCCCATGAGAATGGTCCAGGCCATCATCGCGCCCGAGCGGCTTGCCGCGGTGACCAAGCTGTTGGCCGAAGCTGAGATCTTTCGCATGACCGTGAGCGAGGTCCGGGGCATCAGCGACATGGCCCGATCGTCCTTTTCGGAGCTCTCGCCCGAGCCCATGGTGCGCATCGAGGTCGGCGTCAACGACGACTTCGTGGAGCGGGCCGTGGCCGCCATCGAAGAGAGCGGAGGCGACCGGGGCCGCGTCTTCACCTGGCCCCTGGCCGAAGTCGTGCGCATTCGCACCGGCGAGACCGGGCCCGAGGCCATATGAGCGGCCTCAGAACAGATCAACTCCTCAACATAGACCCCCAATCCAACCCCCGGCCGCTCATCGACGCGGCCACGAAAGGACCAAAACCGTGGGAATGAAAGCCGGCTTCAGCCCCCAGGACGTGCTCGGCCTGATCAGCTCCGAGGGCATCAAGCTCGTCGACATCCGCTTCTGTGATCTCTTCGGTCAATGGCAGCACTTCTCCGTGCCCGCAGGCGCCCTCACCGAGTCGTCGTTCAGTGACGGCTTCGGCTTCGATGGCTCGTCGATCCGGGGCTGGAAGGCCATCGACGAGAGCGACATGCTCGTCGTCCCCGAGGCGGACACGGCGGTGATCGACCCGTTCTTCGCCGAGCGCACCATGACGCTCATCGGCAACGTGGTCGATCCGATCACCAAAGACGAGTACTCCCGCGACCCCCGCGGCGTGGCTCGCCGGGTCGAGCAGTACGTCAAGGCCGCGGGCATCGGCGACACTCTCTATGTTGGCCCAGAGGCCGAGTTCTTCGTCTTCGATTCGATCCACTTCGAGAACAAGCCCTGGGGATCGTTCTATCGCATCGACTCTGACGAAGGCGACTGGAAGAGCGGCGAGCCCGGGCCGAACACGGGCTACCGTCCCCGCTCGAAGGGTGGCTACATTCCCGTGCCGCCCATCGATCAGCTGCAAGATCTGCGCAGCGACATGCTGCTCACCATGGAGAATGTGGGCATCGAGACCGAAGCCCACCATCACGAGGTAGGCACGGCAGGGCAGTGCGAGATCGACATGAAGTTCGACTCGCTGCTGACCATGGGCGACAAGCTGCAGTGGTTCAAATACATCGTCAAGCAGTGCGCGGTGCGCGACGGCAAGACGGCCACGTTCATGCCCAAGCCGATCTACGGTGACAACGGCTCAGGCATGCACTGTCACCTCTCGATCTGGAAGGACGGCACCAACCTCTTCGCCGGGGACAAGTACGCGGGCTTCTCTGAGATGGGGCTCTGGGCCATCGGCGGCATGCTGCGCCACGCCGACGCGGTGATCGCCCTGACCAACCCGTCGACCAACAGCTACAAGCGCCTGGTGCCCCACTACGAGGCGCCGATCAAGCTGGCCTACAGCAGCCGTAACCGCAGCGCGGCCATTCGCATCCCCATGTTCTCGAGTTCTCCGGCGGCCAAGCGCTTCGAGTTCCGCTGCCCCGACCCCATGGCCAACGGCTACCTGGCCTTCGCCGCCATCGCCATGGCCGCCATGGACGGCATCCAGAACCGCATCGACCCGGGCGAGCCCCTCGACAAGAACATCTACGACTTGCCTCCCGAAGAGCTCTCGGCAGTTCGCGACGCACCGACATCGCTCGAGCAGTCGCTCAACGCCCTCGAGAGTGACCACGAGTTCTTGCTCCACGGCGACGTCTTCGATGTGGACTTCATCGAGACCTACATCAAGTACAAGCGCGACAACGAGATCCTCGAGATGAACACCCGGCCCCACCCGCTCGAGTTTGAGATGTACTTTGACGGGTAGAGGTGGCTGTGCTGCTTGAACTGCTTGAACTGCATTGATGCGGGGATGGTGGTGGGGTGTGTGCAGCGTGCGACGCTGCGCGGGGCTTGGGAACGCCCCGCTTCGGTCGCACGCTGCACACACCTCCGGCACGGCGCTGACTGCTGTGTCGGTGGTGCCAGGGCCAACTGCTACCGTGCTCGATGGGGGGTGAGTTTCGGCGTGGCTGAAGCGGCGCGTTGGCTCGACGATGCGTGGCCGCCCGCTCTCCCACAGTTGGCAAGTCATTCGTTGCGAGAGCTACGTTGTGGCATGGCGCAGTAGCCTGCCCGAGCCCAGGCATGCCACGCAGTTGGTGTATCAATCGTTGCGAGAGCTGCGTTGTGGCAAGGCGTCGTGGTTCGCTTGAGCGGAGGCGTGGCGCTAGCCACGTTGAGCATCAAGCGTGGCTGCGACAACGCAGCCACAGCGTAGCTCTCGCGACAGAGCCCGGCCCTAGCTCTCCAACCCAAAGCCCGTGTCGAGCTGCGAGTGAAACGCTCGTAGTCTTAGCGCATTGGTGACGACGGCTAGAGAGCTTAGCGACATGGCGGCTGCTGCGAAGGGCGGGCTGACGTTGCCGCTGAAGGCCAGGGGGATGGCGATCAGGTTGTAGGCGAAGGCCAGGCCCAGGTTCTGGCGGATGATGGTCATGGTGCGGCGGGCGAGTTCTACGGCGACGGTGGCTCGGGCCAGGTCTCCGCGCACGAGCACGATGGGGGCGGAGGCTCTGGCGACCTCGGTGGCGCTGCCCACGGCCATGCCCGCGTCGGCGGTGGCCAGGGCGGGGGCGTCGTTGGTGCCGTCGCCGAGCATGCCGACCAGCTGACCGGCACCTTGCAGCCGGCGCACACGGTCGGCCTTGTCGCCGGGAGACTCGGCGGCGTGGGCCTCGCTGATGCCCACCAGTGTCGACACGGCCAGGGCCGCGGCCTGGTGGTCGCCGGTGCTCATGATCGGGGTGATGCCCAGCCCTTGCAGGATGCGCACGGAGCGGGTGCTGGTGGGGCGCACCTGATCGCCGATGCCCAGCACCAGCTCGACCTTGCCGGCGACGGCGACGAGGGCCAGGGTCCAGCCGCGCTTCTCGAAGCGGGCCACGGCCTCAGCGGCGGGGGAGACGTCGACACCGCGCACTTCGAGCCAGGCCGGGTTGCCCACCACGATGCGGGTGCCGTCCATGAGCGAGCCTTTGACGCCGCCCTGGCCTGCGCCCAGGGTCACCGGGTCGGCGTCGGGCAGGGGTAGCCCGCGTCGTTCGTGGGCTGCCAGGACTGCCTTCGCCAGGGGATGACCGGAGACCGCTTCGATGGCTGCAGCCGCGGCGAGGGCCTGGTCGATGCGCGCCTCGTCGTTTGCGGTCAGCGCGGGCTTGGGCGCATCGGCCGGCCCGCTGCGGGAGGCGTAGCTGCTGTCGGGCTCGGGCCTCGTGTCCGTTGTGACGTCGTCCTTGTCGAGCAGCTCGATGGCTTCGACCACCGGCGTGCCCGTGGTCAGGGTGCCGGTCTTGTCGAGAATGAGCGTGTCGATGCGGCCCAGCGACTCGAGGGCGGCGGCGTCCCGCACGAGCACGCCGAGTTGCGCGGCGCGGCCGGTGGCGACCTGCACGGCGGTGGGTGTGGCCAGTCCCAGGGCGCAGGGGCAGGCGACCACCAGCACGGCCACGGCGGCGAGCGAACCACCCCCGAAGATCCACGCGCCGAGGGCTGCCACCAGCACGATGGGGACGAACACGCCCGCGACCTTGTCGGCCAACCGTTGCACCGGGGGCTTGCTGCCTTGGGCTTGAGCCACCATGCGCACGAGTTCTGCCAGGGTCGTGTCGCCGCCCACCGCGGTGGCGCGCAGGGTGACCAGGGTGCCGCTGCTGTTGAGCGCTCCGCCGAGCACGGGCTCGCCCTCGTTGCGCCACACGGGCAACGACTCGCCGGTGAGCAATGACTCATCCCAGCCGGCGGCCCCGCTGATCACCGTGGCATCGGCGGGAGCGGCCTGTCCTTCGCCGACCAGCAGCTCGTCGCCCACCATCACTTCGCTCGCAGCGATCTCGACCGTGACGCCGTCGCGCAGCACTCGGGCTCGGCGCGGTGTGTGGTCGGACAGCGCTCGCAACGATGCCCCGGCCTGGCCGCGGGCGGACGCTTCGAGCATGCGCCCGATGAGCACGAAGGTCACGATCATGGCCGGGGCCAAGAAGTGTGCCGGGTTGCCGCCGATCCACTGGATCAGCCCGTGCAGAAACGCGCTGCCCGCGCCGAGGGCCACCAAGGTGTCCATGGCTGCGTGGCCGGCCCGAGCCAGGCGCCAGGCCTGCATGAACAGGGGTGCCCCGGGCAGGGCCAGCAAGGCGGCGGTGGACAGCATGGCCAGGGTCGTAGAGAAGCTGCCCAGCACGAGGACGGCGGCCAGGAGCATCACCGCCAACAGGGCCCGGTTGCGGGCGACGTGTGCGTCGTCGCCCACGTCGAGCAGGGCTTCCATGCTCGATTCGAGAGACGGCAGGCCTTCGTAGCCCAGGTCGCGGATGGCGCTGATCAGCGCGTCTTCGTCGAGAGAGCTGGACACCTTCGCCACGCGCGTGGTGTAGCTCACGTCCACGGAGTCGACGCCGGGCAGCTTGGCCAGGCCTCGTTCGATGGTGGCGGCGCAGGCGGCGCAGGTCATGCCCCGCACGGGCACGACCAGCTCCTGGGTCACAGCTCGTCGCCGTCCGCGTCGAGGTCTTGAGGGCCCTTGGGCAGGGTCATGAAGATGGCCTCGGCGCTGGCGTTGGTCACGGCTTGCTCGACCCGCGCGGTGTCGGTCTTGAGCATCCCTCGAGCCATGCTCAGCACCGTCGGGTCGAACTCGCCGATCAGCTCGTCGAGGTCGATCGACCCCTCGGCACGCTGGTCGTTGTACTGCTTCTTCATGTCCGTGTAGAGCTCGCGCAGGCTCTCGAGTTCGGGGTCGTCGACGATGCCCTGGCTCACCGTGGCCAAGGTCGCCCAGAGCACCCGGGTGTGGTAGTTGAACTCGCTGGGGCTCATGGCGAAGTCTTCCATGGGCGCGATGATCTGGAACATCTCGGAGAAGCGGCTGATGTAGCCCCTGATCTCCTCGACGAAGCCCACGTCCCGCTCTTCGATGGTCTCACCGAAGGCGTTGATGTCGTCCTTCCAGACGTCGAGGTTGCGGCCAATGATGACCCGCATGTCGAGGGAGGCAGCGAAGCGCGCAGTGTCGAGCTCGGTCTGCTCTTCACCGTCGAAGGGGTAGGCCTCTTCGAGGGCCAGCAGCCGCCGCTCGAACTCCTCGGCTTCGGAGACCGTCTGCTGGATGTCCGGCCACAATTGCCAGACCACGTAGCCCATGGTCGCGAGACCAAGGGCGAGCAACACACCACAACCTAGGAGCAGCTTCTTCATGCCGTCGGAGGTTATCCGATAGGGCGCGCTGGGGACATGGCTGGGGGGCGGGTTCTAGAGCCGGTTGGGCTCACCGTCCGTCCGCTCTCCATGGCCCGCCGGGTTGCCAGCTCCGGTGCCAGAGTTCGCCCTTGTCTGCGGCGATCGTCTTCAGGACGGGCCAGGTGAATCTGGCGACCTTGCCGATCGCGTCCTGCAGGTCGCTGGGTTCGTCCAGGGCAGTCCTGGCGAGGAATGCCCTCCACAGGGTGACCCGGCTCCGGTCGGTCGAGAACTCGGCAGTCAGCGCGATCGGTGGAGACTCTGGAATCGCAGTCCCTCGGCGTCGAAAGGTCGCCTCGATCGATTGGCAGAGCGACGAACCGGCGAAGGCCCGATCGGCTGCCAGGGTCCACAGGTCGTGGATGTCCTTCATGCGACTGTTCACCATGCCCAGGCTGACCAGAGCTTCGAGCTTCTCGGCGACCACCGCTTCAGGTGGGTAGACCTTGATGCGGGGCGGCGTGTGATCGAGAGCCGTGGGGTAGTTTGCGAGGCGGGGTCTGGGCAGCACGGCGTCGCCAAAGCCCACATCGACCTGGAGCCGGAAGCGAGTCTTGCCAAGCTGTGCAGGAATCGTGAGTCGCACACCGTTGTAGCGAGCCCCCTCGCGGATGGGGCGTGCGGCTATCTGTCTGGAGTCGAAGCTCAAGCCATCGGGTTCGACGGGTGTGGCGACGATCTCAGCGAAGGTCGTCACCAGCGTGGGTGTGGATGAGTCGCCCGTGCCGAGAAGGTCGAGGTCACGCGTCGCCCGGTGAGGGTGTTCGGACCAGAGCCTGAACAGCAACGCGCCCTTGAGTACGAATCGGTCTCGATGCTTGCTGGCGGAGAGACGCGCCAGCAGCCGTTCCAGAGCAAATCGGGTGAGCAGGAGCTGGTGGTCTTCACCGTTGGCTCGGGACAGGTTGAGCAGTCGCCTGCGGATCGAGGCCGACAGATCGGCTGGGCCGGCTGTCACGCCAGTGACTCCAGGTAGGGCCGCATGACGTTGGTGACGCGGCAGACCCGTGCCATGGACCACAGCTCGTCGATGCTGACGAGCCGTTCGTCCAGCACTTGGCGCAGGGCCTCCAGCGCCACGTCGAGGCCGACCTTGCTGCGAAACTTGAAGAGGTCTGCCACGGTCTTGGCGACACTGAAGACCTGTACGGTGACGCCGTCGATGATGTGTGACTCGACGCCTTCGCTGAACGCCGCTCCCGACATGCGCACGACGCGCAGCGGCGGGGTGTCGACCTGGGGTGACCGGGCCTTGCCCTCGATGGCCAACCAGACTTCGTGGGGCTGTTGGGTGGTGATGCCGCGGAGGCTGAGGGCTGACAGGAGACAGATGACTCCGCGGGGAACGCGCCGCGTGGCCTCCACGAGCCCTCGATGCTCGCCTGGCTCGTCCTGGGCGAGGGCGTAGAGCCCACGCCCGACACGCACCGCCAGCCCGCGTTTCACCAGGCGCTGGAGCACCGAGCGAGGGATTCCACGCTGGACGAGGTCCCGGGGCCGCACCACGCCAAGGGCGCTCAGCAGCTCAAGGGCTCGATCGGCGGTGGATGGGGGCGGGTTCAAAATGTCTGTAAATGTGAATAAGTGCAGACGTTTTGTACCACACGGGGCGGGGCGCGATCGAGACGCAGGCAGGTGGACGGGGGTGCTGCAAGATCGACCTGACGCCGGACGCACGCGCAGTTTGTGGTAGAGAGCGCTGTGCGGCTGGGGATGGAGGGGCGTCGGGGGCCATTGGGGGCGAGAATCAGCACCACCAGACCCACGGCGAAGAGCCAGCCCCAGGCGGCGGCGAAGGCCCAGACGGTGAGACCCATGGAGAGGGCCGTGGGCCACACCCTACATGCGTGCGTCGATCTGACGCGTTCGGTGCGCCGGCGCCGTGGTCTTGAACGCCATGTCCAGCGGTCGAACGGGGAGGGGCGGTATCGAACAGGCTGTCGAGACGGACGTGCCAGCCTGTGCAAGGGCGAGGAGCCGCGAGGGGCAGTCTTGTTCAGAGTCCGGCGGCGTCCTGGCACGCGGGTAGCAAGAAAGACTTGAGGCTCGTATTGAGACCTGCCCAGCTCGGGGACGTGTCGCTGTTCACGCCACAAAACACCTGTTCTGCTTTGAATGTGAAACGGCCCATGCCTTGGATGCTGTACGAATTCGGCGCGAGGTCGGCCTTTCTCGAATCTCCTGATTGACGAATCCAGAACAACCGGTTTAGCTGGCAGCCGTTCGCTGCGGGGAGGCCGTTCACGGCCGCCAGCCAACGCGGGGGACGGGAGGAGCAGGCCATGGGGGTCAGTGCCCAGGGGTTGAAGACAGCGCAAGAGCGACGCCCATCGCGCCGCTCACGCACGCTTCAGGGGGGGGGGCTTCTCTCTCAGGCTGAGCCCGTCACGGCAGGGGCGTCGATGACATGAGCCGCCGCAGCCAGCGATCAACATCTGCCAGCGGGAGCAGCTCATCGCGCCCAAGCTACTGGCAGCGTCGTTGGCTGGAGAAGCACTTCGCACACTTCGCCGACGGAGAGCTGGCGCGCGAGGCGCGAGTCAGCGCAAGCCAAGTCCGCGACTACTTGACCCTGATCGGTGCCGAGCGCAGCGCGACGCAGACCCAACGCATCGCCAAGCGGCTGTCGGCGAAGCCATCGACCGAGTCCGCCGCGCCACTGCCGACCTGCTGGACGCCGTCTCGCCTTCGCCAGCACCTGATCACCCCGCGCACACGCACCCTCGCCCGAGAGGATCTGTGGTTGGTCGCTGCGATGTTCCTGGTCAGCGCAGCGGTCTACATCGCCACTGCCGCTCGCACCGTCACCGGCGAAGACGCTGGCGAACTCATCGCCGCAGCCCACGGCCTGGGCGTGCCTCACCCACCGGGCTACCCGCTGTGGACCCTGCTCGCCCACGCCTTCGATGTCACCATCCCCTTCGGGACCGTGGCTTGGCGAGTCACCCTCGCGTCCGCTCTCCCAGCAGCTCTCGCCAACGCCCTGCTGCTGGCCCTGGGCCTGAAAGCTCTGCGTCACCGCCTCGCGGCTGTTGTCGGTGCGGGTGTCTTCGCCTGCTCGCTGACCCACTGGTCCCAAGCCACCATCCCCGAGGTCTACGGTCTCAACACCGCCCTGATCGTGGCCATGGTGCTGCTGGTGGTGCGGTTTGTGGAGC
>CAZIAK010000040.1:0-29688 GCA_964537035.1 uncultured Phycisphaerales bacterium
CTAGCCTTCTGCGTCCTCGTCCTCGATGGCCATGGCCACCGGCTCCGCCAACATCAGCTCGTGCCCAAACGGGTTCTCTGCGCTGTAAGGCGCCGCGAAGCGCTCGGGCGTGAACGAGAGGCCGAACGTAGAGAGATTGGTGTAGGACAGGCGCTGGCGGGACTCATCCATGCCGTCCTTGTCGTTCAGCATGTCAGCCAGAGGCGGGAAGCGCCGGGCTGTGACCTTCACCACCACGCTCTGGTTGCCACCCGCATGACGCAGAACACCCGTCACGCCATCGACATCTTGCTGGAAGACCTGACCGTTGATCTTGAGGAAGCGATCGAGGCCGTCAGCGTCTTCGTCTTCGTCCATGTTCTGCCGGTAGTTGCGCGGGACGTCAGCCAGGAGCAGCTGCTGCACCGTGCCGTCATCGGGAGCCAGGGCCGCGACGGACACTTCATCCCAGAAGCGCGCCGCGAACTCGGCCAGGCGGCCATCGATGGCGACCTGAACTGCGGCCAGCTCTTCGTCTTGGATGGCCTGCTTGGCGGCGTCGTCCAGGAGTTCGCCGTCATTCTCCAGCTCGGCCAGGGTGATCCGCGTGTCCGCAGCGGAGGCCGCCGAGTCGACCAAGGGCGCGATCAGCTCTTGAGCCTCGGGCAGCTCCCTGGCCGCATCAGCGAGGGCCTTGCGGAAGTCTGCTGCACGGGCACCTACCTGGTCAGCTTCTTGACGCCACTGTTCCAAGACCTGGTCCCGGGCGTCAGCGAAGCCCAGGGGCACCGCAGCCACGGTCTCTTCGACGAAGACCACGTGAGCCTCCGTGTCCTGACCGAAGGGCTGGAAGTAGCGGGTATCGCCAGCCTCGACGCTGGTCAGCTGAGCCGACAGCAGGGCCGAGCCAATGTCTGCCAGATCGGTGAGACCGTCCGGGTCAAGCATGCCCTCGGGATCGGAGGTTTGCAGACCGAACGAAGCCATGAGTTCGAGGAAGGCCTGCTTCTTCAGTGCGACCACTGCCGGGTTCGCGGTGCCGTCGTCTCCGGGCATGGGCCCTTCGACGGCGAGATCACCCGCAGCCACCCAGGCGGCATTGGCAGCCGAGACCAGGCCCATCACCACCAGCTCGTTGCGCAAGGTGGCGAGAGTGGCCTCGTCGGCCTCCTCCATGTCGGGGAAGCGTGTGCTCTTGAGCTGCTCCCAACGCGTCTGGACCGTCTCGTCGGTGACCTCGTCCAGGGCCTCTAGCCTCTCGGCGGGAAGATCGGCCACCGTGCTGGCAAGGGGCAGCCAGGCGTAGGCGATGCCGTACCGAGCCGGCTCGACATAACGACGATTGCGGAGGTACTCCGGCGTCTCGTCGAAGTAGGCAGCCAAGACCTCATCGCCCGGATCGGCGATCGACTCGGGATCGAGGTCGGAGAAGGCCAGGGCCTCCATGTCGAAGAGCTCGTGATCGACGCGCCAGCTCAGATAGATCTCGTCGGCGCTCAGCACAGAGGCTTCGCGGACCAGCACGTCGGTCCATTGCTGGGCCAGCAGATAGGTCTTCATGAACGCCTCGAAGGCCTTCGCGCTGGCAAACTGACGGTTGCGCCAGAGCAAGTCGTAGTCGGCATCGACCAGGCCGGCTTCGCGGAGAAAGCTGACCAGGTCGAGGTCGGTGACCCGCAGCCCGGCAGCCCTTGCGTCCGCCACCAACATGAGTTGCTGCCAGACCTCTTCGTCCTTCAGCTCAGTGAAGTTGCCTTGGAAACGGCCCAGATCTTCGCGGGCCCGTTTGAACTCCCAGAGCGTCACGTCGACCGGGTCACCCCCGCCCTGGAGGCGGAAGCGGCCATAGACCGAGTCGGAGCCCCCGCCCGACATGGCGTCATCGAGGGCGCCAAAGCTAGGGAAGAAGACGAACACCGCCACCGTGAAAACCACGGCAGCGATCAGGAGAGGTGTCTGGTACTTGCGAAAAGTGCTGAAAGTCATCTGACGTCGAGCAGGTCCTTGATGTCCGGGAGCTGCTTGAGCGACTTCAACCCGAAGTGGTCGAGGAAGCGCTTCGTCGTCCCGTAGAGCAGGGGATGGCCAGGGTCTGGTGAGCGGCCGGCGATGCGGATGAGATCACGGTCGAGCAGGACGCGCAAGAGCGGACCTGCTGCGACACCCCGAATGCCTTCGATGTCTGCGCGGCACAGGGGCTGCCGATAGGCCACCACTGAGAGCGTTTCTAGGGCGGCGGGGGAGAGATGGTCGGTCTTGGCCTTCTTGCTGAGCGTGGCCAGATCGGGATGAAAAGTGGGTCTGGTCATGAAGCGAAAGCCGCCAGCGATGGCCACGAGCTCCATGGAGGTGTCCCGCTCTGCCCAGCGAGCCACCAACAGATCGAGGGCCTCGTGGATCAGCCCGACCTCGATCTCGAGCAGCCGGGCCAGCCGCCCGGGAGCCACGGGCTGCGCCACGGCGAAGATCAGAGATTCGACCCGCAGGGTCAGAGGCACGCCCTCCCGGCTGCCATCGCCGTCAGGGGCATCTACGGGCCCGGCCGACTGCTCGACCTGTGTCTCTGGTGTCTCGGCGGCTTCTTCGAGGTCGTCCGCCCTGGCCTCGCCGTCGCACGCCTCGGACTCACCAGCGTCAAGATCGTTGCCGTCGGTCTCATGGCCCTCAGGCTCGCCAGCCTCAGTCTCGTCGGCGCCGGGCGGGCTGATGTCTGCCTCGCTCATGGGCTCCATCACGCCTCGCCCGTCCTGAGGGTCCTCGCGGCCCTGGCGGGCAAGGGCTTTGTCACCGGTCGGAGCCGGGGCCCTGCCCTTTTGGCCAGGCCTGGCGCCATCGGCATCGGGGATCTTCTGGATCATCTTGAACTCGCAGGAGTCGCCACACCGTACCGCTCGGCCATGGTCGCTTCAAAGAGCGCCAGCTCATCCCCGTGGAGCGGTGTCTCAGCCAGATCGGTTTCGACCTGCTCTCGCACCGCCGACCAGTCCCCCGTGATGGCCTCCATACGGTCGACCAGACGCACGAAGCGCCAGTAGTCGACGCCCCCCAATGTGATGGGCGCGGGGCCAAGGTACTCGCCCACAGCCAGGGCCTCGCGCCCGGCCACCAGGGGCACCTCCAGGCTGGCGGGCAGCAAGGGCATGAAGCCGCCCTCCGCGCCTGACGGGTGGCTTGAGTGGTTCCGGGCCAACACCGTGAAGGAAGCCCCGGCGGCGAGCTTCGAGCCGACCTCCTGGGCCAAGGACTCATCCTCGATCAGGATGATCTGCAGCTCGTCCCGGGCCGAGCGCCACTGGTTCAGGCGCACCACCCGATCCAGGAGCATGTTGCCCAGGATGCCGTGACGCAGCTGGGACCGAAAGGCCTCAGGGCTCCAGCCATGACGCTCGGCCACGAACTCCTCGAGGGAGATCTCGGTCGTCACCTCCAGGGCAAAGCGGGCCTGCTGCTCGGCCACAGCACGATCGACCTCTGCCTCCAGTTCGGCGGCCGGCACATCGACGCCTTCCTCTTGGGCAGCGAGGCGCACCAAGGCCATGAGCACCAGCTCGCTCGCCGCATCTGCCAGCACCGCCGGAGACGAGAGATCGAGCATGCGGTAGACATCACTGGCACGGATCTCCACGTCGCCTACCTTGCGAACCACGAGATCCTCGCCCTCCAGGCCAGAGCCGAAGCTGCTGGCGGCGACACGGGCGGGGCCCATGTCGGCGGGAGGACTCTGGGCTGCGCCCGTCGAGACGACGAGGCACAGGGCGAGGGCACTAACGACAGCGGACGAGACGCTCAAACTTGAGGTCCTTGCACACGGGGCAGGTGACTTGGACGACCTCGTCATCCTCGTTGGTTCCTTCAATGTAACCGCGGGCATCGCAGCGGCGACAGTTTCGGGCTCGGGCTTCTAGAACACGGAGCTGGCCAGAGGCCTCGGCGAAGTAGGCCAGCAGCCACCGCTGCCGGTCCTCGGAGGGCTGCTGGGCCCACCATTCGTCCGGGGTGGGACCTTCGTCGTCCAGGGCACCGGAACCACGGCGGGCAGCTTGACGGCGGTCGGCCTGGTTCTGCCGCTGCCGCTTGACCCGCTCGACCAGGTCATCGAAGTCCTCTTCGACGTCGGCTGCCTCGGCCTCACCCTCGTCCACCTCTTCGTCGAAGCGGCCGAACAGGAGCGCCTTGGCCTTGCCCAGGATGAACGTGCCCGTGCCGTAGCCGAAGCTGCGCACCGAGCCCCCCTGGCGCTGGTCCCACAGCTCTTGCACCACCTCGGGCGGCATCTGAAAGTCGTCGCCCAGGCTGATCATGATCTCCTCGTGGACCGCCGACTCCAGCAGTTCACGGGCCACGTCGAGGGTCATCTCGGCGTCTCGTGCCAGGCGGGTAACCCGACGATCGAGCAGGGTGAAATACGCGCTGGCGATGCCCTGCCCTCGGTGTTCGCGCTTGCGGCGCTCGATCTCGCCCTCGAGTTCGACCAGATCGGCCAGCTGCCGGCTGTGGGGATAGCGCTCCTTGAAGCCAGCCACCAGCTCGGCACAGAGTTCGAACTGCTTGCGGTAGAGACGGTGGCGAATATCGGCCAGGGCCTCGGTCTCGGCGGCGTCCTCGATCTTGATCTGCAGCCAGGCCAGCTTGGCCCGGATCAGCTCGACCTTCAGCTCACCGTCGAGTTCACGGGCGGTCAGAAAGTGCTCCTGGGCCAGCTCCAGCAAGCCCGCCCCCTCGCAGGCCAAGGCCAGGTTGAAATGCCCCACTCCGTCGACCGGCTCGCCCACCTCATCGATCAGGCGCAGGTAGAGCGCGTCGGGGGTGAGCACGTCCCGGCCCTCGACCCGGCCGGTCTGCAGCGACGCCACCTGGCTCTTGGGGAAACTGTCCACCTGCCCCCGGCGCTGCAGGGCGATGTAGCCCTCTCGGTCGCTGTCCACCCGCAGGCCCGTCTCGGTGGTCCCGTTGCGCAACTGCAGGTGAGTGGCCAGCACGGTGTAGAGGGCGACGTCCTCGCCGGTGAAGCCTCGGGACGCCTTGATGCGCTTCACCTCTGAAGCTGGCAGGTGCTCCCACGAGAAGCTCACCACCCCGCCGGTGTCGACCCTCTGCAGGGTGATGCCGCTGCCCTCGTCGAAGCTGACGATCTCGCCGTGCACCAAGGTGCCGTCCCTCAGCTGAACGATCTCGCTGGCCATGAGAACGGGGGACAGCAGCAGGGCCGCCGCAAGGGCCCACAGGGATGAGATGGTCATGGCTTGTTCTTCCTTTGACGAACCTCTTGGACCGCAGCTGCTGTAGTGGGGCCGGGCGTCAGCAGGTAGTCTACGGGCTCGGCGCTGGCGAGTCCCGCCTCGCTGGCAGCCACGGCGATGGCGGCCACCAGGGTGCCCAGCCGTTCATTGCCGATCTCTGGTGCGAAGCGGCAGCTGTAGAAGAGCGCCTCTCCGAAGGGCTCGGCCTCGATGTCCCGCCATGTACCCAGGCCGTCGTCCCAGTGCAGGCCCTGGCTGAGCTCCTGCTCGAGCTGCCAGACGATCTGCTCCAGGCTACGGGTGCCCCGGGCGGTCTCCATGGCCGAGCGCTGCATGCCCAGCCCCGTGGAGAGCAGGCTGTAGATGCCGGCCACCCCGGCCATGAAGAGCAGCATGGCCAGCAGGATCTCGATCAGGGTGAAGCCTGCAGCGCCTCGGCCCGCGACCTCTGTTCGGCCACGGTGACAAGCGTCGGCAGATCGAATGCACCTGATCATCGGTCAAGGTTCTCCCGAGCGCCCGGCAGCAGAACGACCTGCTCGAAGAGCCGACCCACCCGGATCGCGCTGCCTTGCCGGTGAGCTGCGGCCACCGTGCCTCGCTGGCCGCGCTCGACGATCAGCTCGTCGCCCACTCGGCTCTGCACCCCGAGCCACTCCCCGTCGATCCAGACAAAGGGCGGCGAGCGATCGTCCCCACCCAGGCGACCGCTGCTCATGCGCAGCCTGGTGGACTCCGGGCCCAGGTCTTCGGCCAGCTGAGCCTCCGCCTGCTGGCTCTCGCTGTAGGGGTCGAGCACCAAGGCGATGCGCACCGCAGGGGGGAACAGATCATCTCGGCCGTCCAGCAGCGAGCCCGGGGACTGACCTTGAGCGAGGCCGGCCGGGTCAACGTGGCCCAGGCCGCGGGTCGAGTCCCACGTGCTGCTGGCCGGGGCTCCCTCTGACGGGGCCGCCACCTGCCAGGCCACGGTCGCGGGAGCCCAGCAGCGCACGGAGAAGTGCAGCACACGGCTCACCAGCGGTACGCCGTCCCAGAGCAGGCGCTGCTCCAGGTCGGCGACCTCGGCGGCCAGCAACGAATCCGCCCCACCCACTGGGCTCCGGGACAGACGCACCAACACGGGCAAGGCTTCGTCGGGCACCAGGGCACAGGTGTACAGCGACTCGGCCAGGCCTCCGGTGGGCAGCAGCTCGTTCGGGTCTTCGCGCCCGGACAGGGTGGCGGCACGCTCCGCGCCGGGACGCTCCCCTGCGTGGCGCAACCAGGCCAACGCACGCTGCTCGTAGAGCAGGCGACTGAAACGCAGGAGCGCTGTCTGGCCTTGCAACGGGCCGTGGTCCGGGCTGCCCAACGCCTGGCTCTCCAGGAGAAAGCGCGCGGTCTGCTCACCCCCACCACCGACTCCGCACCAGCCATGGCGCAGGTCTTCAGCCATCAGGTCCATGACAGCCAGGGCCCGCTCTTCCAGATCGCGCACCCGTTCTCCTCGGGCCGAGATCTCCATGCCTCCCTGCAACAGCTGAAAGAGCATGGTGCCCAGAACGGCGAACAGCGCCGTGGCCGCGAGCAACTCCAACAAGGTGAAGCCCCGGGGGCCGGCCTTGTTTGCACGACGGATCAGCGCCACTCTTCATGCTCCAGAACCAGGGTGGGCTGCAGATGGCGCACGACCACATCGCGTAGGACCGGGGCCAGCTTCCAGCCGTTGCTGGCTCCGTGGGTCGGGTCAAAGGCGCCCAGGTTCCAGCGCACTCCCAGGAGGATGTCGAGGCGATCCCCATGGTGGCGGGGCAAGGCCACGAACTGGTCAGCACTCTTCGACGAGCGCTTCACCGTGGTCACCCGGGAATCCCTTTCAGCCTGGCTCACCGGCCCTGCCCGCCGGTCGAGCACGGCCTGCCCCACGAGTTCGACGGCGGGGTCGAGAGGGGCCACGCGCAAGGTCACATCGCTGAAGAACGCACCAGGAGCATTGATGGTCAGTCGGCCCAGCCCGGCCTCTGGCATGGAGGCGTCGACGTCACTTCCATCCACGTAACGGGCGGGCTGCCAGCGCACCAACGAGCCCGCCCGGTGCTCAGCCGCCAAGGTGCCGAAGCGAGCACGGGCCAGACCCTCAGGCCTGCGTCCCTGGCTCGTGGCCATGGAGAGACCGTCCTGTTCCACCCGATCGTAGGCCAGCAACTCATCGTCAACGCGCAGCAACCCTCCCGCCGCCGGAAAGACACCGGGTTCTGCCACCGGGATCAGGAAACCCGTCTCGCTGAGCGACTCTGCCAGGGGCACCGCGGGCCAGAAGCTCAAGGGCACCACCGGGCTGCCCTGGGGATGGAACGCCCGTCGGGTGCCGTAGAGCCCCCGAGCGGCCAAGAACATCGCGCCCGAGTCGAGGTGGTCGTAGCCCGCGTAGGCGACGATCTCCTCTCCCACCAGCAGCAACCCACCGCTGGCCGGCAGCTCGCCCATGATCTCCAGCCGCTCGGGACCGAACAGACTGGCGCGCCGCTTCCCCTGAACGAAGTGCAGCTCCGTGAGCCTGAGCAGCAGCACCTCGTCCTCGTCGAACTCGAGCTCTTGGTCGAGCACGTAGCGCACTGTGGGGAGCATCAACGGCCCGGGGACGGGGTCCACATGAAAACGGAGCTCGTCGAGAGTGGCCCGACCTGCAGAGGGCTGGCGGTCGAAGTCCTCGCCCAGATGGAGCTTGCCGGGGGGCAAGGCCGGCAGCTCGCCCGAGGGCGCCTTGACCAGCCGTGTGATACGCCGGGACTCGGCAGAGAAGCGCTTGACGATCTCTGCCAGCGCGCTCTGGTCACTCAGCTCGAGTTCGTTCATCAACCGCTCGCCCGCCTGACCGGGCTCGAGAGAGGCCTCGATGTCGAGCAGGTCCAGGGCCAGGTAAGCCTCGTCGTCCAGGGTCTGGGAATGGGAGAAGTCGTCGAACACCGCTTGACGGAAACCCACCAGGCAGCTGTTCGGGTAGTCGCTGTCGCCATGGACACCGTGGTTGATCGTGTTCCACTCGCGGGTGCCGTCTGCCTCGATCAAGGTGACGAAGTCGTGCCGCCCGGGTACACCGCTGATGGCCCCGAAGTCGGACAGACCCCACTCGCCAAACAAGATCACCGGCAGCACCTGATCGCCCGCCAGGTGGCTGGTGTCCGGGGTGCCATCCTGGCCGCGAAAACCCAGGCCCTGGTTGAGCTGGTCGAGCACGGTCTGATCGATGGTCACGGCCGATTGCCAGGCGCCCAGGCCACCATCTGCGGACAACACCGACAGCATCTGCTCGACGCCGTTCAGATCGTCGCGCACCACCATGTCCCGGCTGGAGGCGATGTCCCAGCGCACCCACTCCGTCCCGCCTCCGCCTTCGGGAAAGTCGAGGCCGATCTGCAGCAGATAGCTGTCCGCAGTGCGTTGGGGGTGGAAGCCGTCGTACACACCGAGCCCGTCGTCGATGGCAATCGACAGAGGGATGACCAGGGTGCGCGAATACTCAGGGTCGACAGGCAGGCTGGACAGCTCGCTGGTCATGTGGTTCGAGAAGCTGCTGACGAAGGCGTGGTTCTCGGTGTAGCTGTGGTTGGCGATCAACGAGAGGGCCGTGTCGACCCAGGGGTCTGCGGCCCCGTCCAGCTCGCTCGCCTGCCCCGGGTGCAGGGAGTCAGGCACCGCATCGGGATCACCACCACGGGCCACGTTGTGCAGCATGCCGTCGGAGTAGCTGTCGTAGAAGATGAGTTCGGCGCCGCCGAGGGGGAAGCCCTCGAAGGTCTCGGGGGGCAGGGTCCACTGGTTTCCGCCACCGGTCTCGGGGAGGATCTTCTGCCCGGCCACCGCGTCGAAGCCCAGGTCATTGAACAGAAGCGCGTAACCTCCCCCGGACGAGAACACCCCGGAGGTCAGGGCACTACCATCCAGACCGCGCACGGGGATCTCGATGGCGTCGGGAGACAGCCCCGTGCCAACTTGGAAGGGCACATCGACCAACACCCCGTCGAGCAGAGGGTTCACGTCGATGGGCGCCACCAAGGCCGTGGGATCGAGTTCGGCCAGGGTGAAGGGAGCCAGGTCGTCGACAAGGGCACCGTTACCCCTCGAGGCCACCAGGGAGGCCAGGGGCATGGAGTAGCCCAGCAACTCGACGATCTCGGTCGCCTCGTGGTCGATGGCCCCGGTGCCCCGCTTGCCCCGTCCACCAAAGGGGTCGTCGCTGCCGGACGCCGCCACCAAGAAGCTGCTCTCGTCGTGGGAGGTGTACTCCATGATCTCGTTGCCCACGCGCAGCACACCACGAGCAGGGAAGCCCCCTGCGCTCTCCACCGCGAGGCGCTCCTTGCCCTGGCCGGCATTGCTGCCCATGAACGTGCCCCCCGCGGCGTCGACGTCTGCGGTGAGGTGGGTGGTGAAGCGGCGCTGTCCTCGAGCCACGCCGTCGATGAAGAGCGCCAGGCGAGAGTCCTTCGCCCCGCCGACCCATGCTGCCAGGTGGTAGGGCACGCCGGCCTCCAGGCTGAGCCCGTCATCGAAGCTGTAACGGATCTCTCCGGCGGGCGGCAGAGAGCCCTCGGGCAGTTCGGCGTCCACGTCGGCGAGCGAGTGGTCGCTCACCCGCAGGATCAACTCCCCCGCCTTCATCATGATCATGATGCGGTCCTCGAGGGCGTCGGCCCCGGCGTCGAAGAGGACGGTCTCCGCGCCCACATCTTCGAGGGTGAACCAGAACTCGATGGCGAAGGGCTGGACCCGCTCGGTCAGGGGCGAGACCACTGGCGAGGGCAGGGCGTGGGGGTCCAGGCGCAGGGGGCCGTCGGCCGTGTCCCAACCGTCTGGGGAGGAGCCCGTGAGCCCCCAGGCGCCCTCGTCGAAGTGCATCGTCCCCGGCAGGGCCGAGCGCACGGTCTGGGGCGTGAAGAACGAGCGGCTCTCATCCGTCGAGGGTCCCGGGCGGCCGGCGATCAGGGTCTCGGCCCGCCCCGTACCCAGCTCGGCGAGCCGTTGTTGCTCGCCCAGGTCAGCGAAGAGTTCATCGTCGCCCAGGGCCAGCAGCCCGCCCCGTTGCGCCCGTGGCGCTGCCGTCGCGCCCGGGTCTGGGGCCGAGTCGATGACGGCCAATCCGGGACCGCTCTTCAAGGCCCGGGGGTGGCTCACCCAGCCGTCGTCTCCATCGGCTTGCCGCCGGGCGGCTTCGAAGTCTGCCTGGGTCGACAGCAGCCGCGCAGACTCGCCCGGCGGCGCCACCGAGATCACCTGCCGCACCTGGGCTCGAGACCGCTCTCGACCGTTGGGGTGGTTCTCGGAGCTGGCTCCCACCACGGTGAAGAGGCCCGCGCTGTCGTAGCAGAAAGGCGCGGTGCCGCCGATGAGCTGGGCGTCGTAGGGGTCGATGGCGTTGCGCAGGATCAGCTGACGATGCAGCTCTGACAACTCGCCTTCGGCCACCGCGCCATCGAGCAGACCGCGCAACTCCTCGTGGCTACCCGGCTCGCCCTCGTGGATCAACGCGGCCATACGCCCTGCCACCAGCTTGCTGATCCGTGAGCTGGAGCGCAGGGTCCTGCGGCCCGTCAAGGCCATGGCCAGCTGGGCCGCAGACAGCTCGCCGGGTCTGAGCCTGAGTTCGGTGAAGAGCGCCCCGGCGGCCACGGCGTCGGCCTGGGAGAAGCTCCCCGCCGCCAGCTCGTCCCGGGCGAGAGAGGCGAACTCACGGCTCCCTGGAGAGAGAGACCACTCCTGGGACAGCAGGGCCAGCAGCACGGCCTCGTCGTCACTGATCACGTCGAGCACCGTGGGCCTGCCAAGCCCTTCCAGCAGTGCAGCCAAGACCGTGGTGGAGGCGCTGTTCACATTGACCGGCACGGGGGCGAGGCAGCGCAGCACCGTGCCGTCCTCCCAACCCCGACCCAGCCCGCCTTCGAGAAGCGTAAGGGCCCAACCGTCACTGCGCTGCACCGCCTCCAGCACCAGGTCGTGACGCAGCTCACCGTCGGCGGCCTGCAGCCGCACCACCGCGCCCTGCCCGTAGTGAGAACCATCGCTGACGATCAACACCGGGGCGCCGTCTGCGCCCTCTTCCAAGGCCAGGACTCTCTGGGCATTGCGCCACACCGGCGCGCCGCCGTGAACGGTCAGCTCGTGCCGCACACGGTCGAGGGTCGCTGCGTCGTAGGTCATCTCGGCGAACAACGACAGGTCACGCAGCCCGTCCACCCGGGTGAAGGGCTGATAGGTGCCGGGGTGCAGATGCCAGGCCCGCTGCACCAAGAGCAGCAGCCGGGCATCCAGGACCTCGTCGCCGGCCCCATGCTCGCTGACGGACGAGCTCTCGAAGTTCGCGCTGCCGTAGCCCCGCCGCAGCTCGCCCAGGAGCGCGTTGGAGCGCGACGAGTACTCCATCTGCTCCCGCCCGACGAAGACCAGGCCCGACGGCGCGAAGCCCTCTGCGCTGGCTACGGAGGCGCCACCGTCCGCTGGCAGCAGGGGCTCGGCGAGGACCGTGCGCCCGCCCAAGAGGTTGCCCAACAACGACAGAGAAGCGGTGCCCAGGTGGACCTTGCCAGACTCGTCCGCCACGGTCACCGAGCGCACCGCACCCCGGGGATCTCGGGGCAACAGATCCTTGAAGCGCTCGGCCAGATCGTCGGGCAACAACTCAGCACGACGGTCGACGTGAGGGCTCTGCAGGTCGAGGGCGGGGTGGGTGTCCGCCAGCTGACGGGTGGCGGCGGCCACGGCGAGGCGCGCCCCCGCCCGGGCCTGCACCTGGGATCGCCCCAGCAAGGCGCTCGACTCCAGGTTGCGCATGGAGACCGCAAACGGCGTGGCGATCAGCACCAGGGCCACCAGCACCACGATCACCGTGACCAGGGCCAGACCCTGCTGGCCGTGGTCGGCCAGAGCGACCGGGCGAGGGCGGGGCGCAGTCATGAGTCTCCGCCCTCATCGTCAACGAGGGCCCCATCCCCCACGGGCACGACGGGCACGACGGGCACCAGCTCACTGGAACGACTCAGGGCGCCGAGCAGACCCAGCTCGATCACCGTGCGCGACGGAGGCTCCCCTGAGCTGAAGCGGATCTCTACCGGACCGTTGTGCCAGAGCGGGTCGAGCCGTCCGTGGGCGTCCAGGTGGATCAGCTGCCGCGCCCCATCAAGGCTCACCTCTTCGGGCAGCTCCTCTGCTCTGGCCCGCACCACGGCCGACAGGTGCAGCTCGTCGAACAGGCCGCGAAAATGGGTGGGCGGCCGACCGGTCCCCTGGGACACACGGGGATTTCGCGCCAGGGTGGCAGGCTCATGGAAGAGCAGATCCTGGGGATGACGCACGCCGTCCACTGCGACTTCGAGCGCGCGACCATCGAAGGTCACCTGCAACCGGGTGAAGCGTCCGCCCGGCAGGTGCACCTCAGGGACGGTGACCCGCAGCTCGCTGGTCTTGTCGGCCCCGTCAGCGAGCCACAGCTGCACTTGCAGCTCGTCGTCCTGGTTGAGCTGCACCGCCCAGACTCCGGGGCGCTCCCAGATCGTCATGGGGCGGTAGCCCGGGCTGGGCGCCACCAGCACATCAAGGCCGAAGCCGTGGGTTGAGTCGAAGCTCGGCGGCGGGTCCTGCAAGGTGAGCAGCTCGTTGTCCGCCAGCCGCAAACACGCACCGAGGCCGCCAGCAGCTGCGATCGTGGAGCCCTCGTGGAGCAGGGCCTTGGGCCAGCCAAAGCCGTCAGCGGTCTCAAAGTGCCAGTCACCCACCCGGCGCAAACCCCACACGCTCACGGTCTGCTGCTCGGGGGAGATCAGCACCTGGGCGGCGCCCCCCTCGCTGCGGGCGAAGAGACGCGCCGAGTGCAGGGCGTCACCGATCTGCTGCCGGGCCTGCTGGTCAGGGTTGGTCAGAGAACGAAAGGCCCCCACCCCCACGCCGAACAGCGTGGACAGGATCATCATCACGATGATCAGCTCGAGCAGGGTGAAGCCGGGCGCCGAGCGGCCGGTCCACTCAGTGGGTTTCGGTCTCGAAGTTGCCAAGGTCGTCCTCGGTGTCCATCAGCCCGTCCGGTCCCGCCGAGCGGATCTGAAACGACTCGAAGCGATGAGGTGCCCCGGTCAGCGGGTTGGTCACGGCTCGCGCGGCCACCGGCTCGATCAGGTTGCTGCCGTCGTCGAGCAGCACGAGCGTCTCTTGGTCGTAGTGGTCGTTGACGATGTAGATCAGGGGGTTGCCCCAGGGGTCGAGCAGCTCCAGCAGCGCGCTGCTGCCGTCCATGGCCCCCAGCCGCTCACCGTGATCGTCGTCTGTATTGCCCAGATGTTTCTCGGTGGGACGGGCCCCGGCGTAGTCTCGTCGGCGCAGCGCCGCCACGCATGCCTCGATGCCCTCGTTCACCGAGTTCTCCACGCCCCGGATGCCCAGAGCCGCGAGCCGGTCAGGGGGGTAGCCACCGGTCCGTTCAGCATGGCTCTCGACCAGCAGCGTCAGCCCCTGTATCCGCGCGTCGCAGTCGGTGATCCGGCCGGTCTCGCGATAGCGGCTCACCGCCACGGCGGAGAAGCTCATCAGCAGACCGATGATGGTCAGCACCACCAGGATCTCGAGCAGGGAGAACCCGGCCGAGCCACGAGCCACTGCGGCTTGGCCTGAAGCCACCGTGGGAGGGCCGGTCCACGTGCGGGGCCGCATGTCGTGACAGGTTGCGGGGGGCGTGTGGGGCCGAAGCTCGGGGGCCCTGCTGGCTGTGCTCGGTACGGCGGTCATCTCAGAGCCTCCGCACGATGCGCACACGGGACACCTCGACATCGCAGACACGGCCCGGCGCCGCCTCACCGAAGAGGTCGACGTGGAGCGTGTTGCGGCTCACGTCGCGCAACGCCTTGAGCGTCAGCGGCTGGCCCACCGCCCGGCCATCCACGGTGAACTGAAACGTGCCTGTGGCCCCATCCATGCGTTCGATGCCCAAACGCACGGATGACCCTGGGGGGACGGACAGATCGGGCAGGGCATCGCCGGGCAGGACCACGGTCTCGAAGTTGTCCAGGGCGGCCACACGCACCAGCCCCGCCTCATCGACCCAGATTTCCAGGCGCGCCTTGGGCAACTGCCCCAGGACCCCCTTGACCTGCTTCAGGGTCAGCACCAGGCCGAAGCGGCTCGCCCCACCGGGCTGGGCCGCGGCCGTCATCTCTGCAGAGAGAAAGCTGCGCCCTTCGACGACGCGGGAGACCCCGGGGCGCTCATCCTCACGGGGGTTCTCCATGCGGCCGCCGATGATCAGCCCCTGGCCTGGCCCGTGGGACAAGCTGGGGCTGCCGTCCCACTGCCGCTCGATCCAGCCCCGTTGCAGGTTGCTGCGGCCGAAGGCGTCGACCCACTGGCGCTTGGTCAGGTTGTCGCGAATGGCCGAGGCCTGGGTTTGGGCGTAGACAGCCACGGGATGATCGTCTGCGCCTGCGAAGGCCCGCAGCACCTCGTCGAAGTGATCGAGGGCGAGCTGCGCTTCTCCGAGTGCGTATTGCGCCACGGCCAACCCGGCGTGGGCTCCGGGCTCGCCGCTCTGGGTGGCCAGGGTCAGCTCGTCGATGGCGCTGAGCAGGTCGCCCTGACGGAGCAGGGCCAGACCGTGGAGCCAGCGGGCTCGTCCGTTGTCCGGTTCGAGTCGCAGGGCCTCGGCGAAGTAGTCTGCGCCGTGCCCCGGGTGGCCCGACAGCAGGGACGAGAGCCCCAACTCGGCGAGCAACAGGACGTCCGGCCCGCCCAGGCGCAGGGCCCGGCGCAGGGTGCTGTAGCTCGCTTCGGGATCGCCGTCGAGACGTTCGATGCGTCCCAGGTGGTACAGGCCGGCGGTGTCGTCGGGCGCCAGGCGCAGGGCCGCCGCGTAGGCCTCTCTCGCCGCCTCGCCCTGCCCGCCGTCTTCATGGATGAAGCCCATGGCCAACAAGGGTGGCAACGACTGCCAGGGATCGCTCTCCACGGCACGCTGCAAGAGCCTGAGCGCCTCGTCGCCCTGACCCAGCCGCCAGGCCATGACTCCAGCGTCTCGGAGCAGGCCGGGGTGTGCCGGGGCTTCGAGCAAGGCCAGGGCCAAGGTGTCCGCTGCCTCCCTGGTCTCGTTGCGGGCCGCCTGGATCGACGCCTGCAGGCGCAGGGCCTCGACGTCCGAGCTGTCCACCAGGAGCAACCGCTGGGCTTCACGCTCGCTCTCGGGCAAGCGCCCCGCCGAGATGAGCGCCCGGCCCAGAGCCAGACTCGACTGCCGCCGTTGCCGTTCCTGGAAGGGAGGGGAGTAGTGCCCGCTGGCGGCCTGTGCGAACGAAGCCAGGGCCCCGTCGGCGTCCCCCGCAAGCAGCGCCTGCCGACCTCGTTGATAGGCCACCTCGGCGGACAGGCGGCTGATGCTCTCGGCCTGGCTCAGGAGATCTTCGACCCGATGAGAGAGGCCCAGATCCATGAGCAGGCCGGCGTAGTCCGCGAGCAGTGCGGCGTCGAGTGTCTGGTTGGCCAGCCCCTGACGATAGACCTGGCACTCACCTTCGACATCGTGGGCTTCGTGCAGAACCCTGGCCAGGACGCGCAGGGTGAAGGGGTCCAAGGGCGAAGCGGCCTGGGCCAATCGAGCCTCCGCCTCGGCGAAGGACAACGCCTGCTCTTCGGTCTCGGCCGCAGCCAGCATGCTCAAGGCCAGCTCGGTGCGGTCTGCCACGGCGCCCGCCCCCTGCCCCAGGCGGCGGCTCTCCAGGTGGTAGGTGTTGTAGAACGTTCGGGCCAGGCCAAAGCGTTCCACGCCTGCGCTGCGATCAAAGACGAACGGCACACCCACGGGACGGCCAGTGCGGGTGGTGATCTGCTGAAACGTGATCGCCTCCCCCGTGCGCCCTGCCAGGCCGAACACATCGTCGTTCAGGATGCGCCCGTAGAGCCGAGAGTTCGAACCGGCACGCTGCAGCCAGTCGTAACGCAGCTCGTTGTCGACCACGTCGTCGACCGCGCCGGAATCCCCAGCAGCAGGGGTGGCCCCCATGGACGTCACGCCCACAGCGCCGCCAGCCCCGGTGCCCTGAGCCGCATCGCCACTCAACCCATCGCCGCCCTCGTCTAGCTCCACGAGCACCAACGCTCCCAGCTCACTTGCAGGCACCCGGTAGACCTTTGCCGCGCTGCCCCCGAGGGCCGCCGCCACCGTGGGCCGCAACACAGGCAAGGCCGGCAGAGGCAAGCGGGGCAAGGGGATGGGATCGAGGGGCAGCAGATCTCGGGGCGGAGCGAACGACGAACGCCTCCGAGCGCTAGCGCCGCTCTCTCCCGAACCCAGACTTGCCAGGGCAGGCATGACCAGGGGCGGCACCTCGATGGAGCGCTCTTCAAAGGTGCCAGCCCGGGGCATGCGCACCGTCTGGTAGGCCTCATCGACCTTCGACCAGGTCAAGAGCCCTAGGACCACCAGGACCACCAGGAAGACGAGCTGTTGTCGGTGCTCACGCATGTCAGGGGAGCAACTCCAGCTCTTCGAGAGTCTCGCGGTCAAAGCTCACCGCGGCCGCCACCATGCGACAGCGCACGGTCTCACCGTTCTCGTCCAAGGCCTCGATTTGCACGTCGTCAAGAGCCAGGTAGGGTTGCCCTGCCGCGAGGGCTGCGACCATCTCGTGCACCGCTCGGGGAGTCCCGCGAAGATCGAACTTGACCCCGTGGGTCCGCACCAGGGCAGCCTGCCGCCGTCGCCCTGCAGCGGGGACCATCTGGATGGCATCGATGGCTGCGCAGTCCGCGTCGAGAGCGGCACTGACCACCAGGTTCACGACGTGCAAGGCCTGCAGAGCTGCCAGGACGTCTTCTGTTCCCGTGGGGTTGGGCACGGGCATGCCCAGATCGACGGGCACCGACTTGCCTTGAAAACGCGCCGCCTGCACCAGGCCCTCTTGTTCGCGACGCAGGGCGTCCAGGAAGAAGAGGTCGGCGCTGCGACCGGGGGGCACGTCGAACCCATCCGGCCGCTCATACGCCAGACGGGGGAGCAGTGCGGCCAGCTGGTCGTACAAGCTGCCGCGCAGCTGGCGCACCTGGGCCGACGCGCCGCTGCTGGGCTTCGCTGCCCCGGCGCCCGAGAGACCGTTGCGCGCCGACAGGGCCGCCCGCCGCTCACCGGCATCATCGAACACCGAGCCGATGACGCCTCGGCCTACGAACAGGAAGACCACCAGGGACAGGGCAGTGACCAGGAGACGACGCACGTCCTTGTCCATCTCAGCGCCCCTCGTCCGCGTCGTCGTCTGCGCTGTTGTCCGGTTCGGGGCGCACGCTCGGGTCGATCTCCAAGACGAAGGTGAAACGCCCTCGGACGTCCGTGCTCATGGTGGGCACCACGGCGGCGATCGCGCCGTCTTCACGGAGGCTCACGGTCAGCGCGGCCACGGCGGAGTTCAGGTTGCGGTTGAGTTCCTTGCCGCTGCCTTCGACGACGACCACCGGGCGGATGCCTCCCGTGGTGGTCGTGGCGCTGGTGGCGGTGCGCACATCGGTGACCCACAGTTCGTCGGGGAGCTGTTGCTGCAGCAGACCCAGCAGGGTGACCAGCCCCTGCCCCGGCGCTGTCACCCGCTCGACTTCGGAGAGGGCCTTTGCGAGAGCCTGGGCCTTGTCTGCGTTGCGGGTGTATTCGTCTCTTGCGGAGCGCCTGGAGCCACTCTCCCGGGTCAGCCGGGCCGCGTCGGCCCGGGCCGCGTCGTGGTCTTTGGCCGAGAGCCAACCGAAGAGGCCAAGGTAGACCGCGAGCAAGATCCCCGAGAGCACGAGCCACACCGTCTTGGTGCTGAACTCCCGCTTGGCTGCAGCAGCTTCGGAGAGGATCTCGATCCGATAGCTGCCCTTGAGCGCGGCCATCATGGCCAGCCCGGTGGCCACCGCGAAGTCGCCGCCCCCGTTGCCCCCACCGCTGTCACCATCGTCGAAGTCGATCTCTGTGCCGACCACGTAACCCTCGGTGGGATCGAACCTGGCCACGGGCAGGCCCAGCTGGCGGGTCAGCGCCTCGTCGAGCCCGGGCAGGGCGGCCCCAGGCCCACAGATCAGCACCCGGGTGATCTCAAGATCGGGCGCCTTCAGCTGGGTGCGGCAGAGGTTCACCGTGGAGAGCAGCATGCCCAACACCTGGCGCAACGCTCCGCCCAAAGCCGAGGCCACCTTGCCAGCCTGTCCCTCGGGAGTCTCTCCCGGCCGGGCCAGCTGCCCCATGGCGTGCTTGGCCCGTTCAGCCCGGTCAGAGTCGACACCGAAGGCCTCTGCCACCGCGTCAGTGAAGGTGTCGCCCCCACCGGTGAGGTTGCGGGCGAAGAGCAGCTCGCCTTCCTGGATCAAGGCGATGTCTGTATTGCGTCCGCGCAGACTGGCCACCAACACCGTCCCGTCCCCACCGTCCGTGGCGACCACGGCGTTGTAGAGAGCCACTGCGTTGGGCGTGAAGCAGCGCACCTTCAGGGACGAGCCCGAGAGTTCGCGAGAACGCTCCTCGATCAAGCTGTTACGCACCAAGGCCAGCAGGACCATGTCGTCGTCGCTGTAGGCGGACGTCCCTCCCAGCAACTCGTAGTCGGAGGCCAGGTGATCACCGGACTGCTCGGCGATGTCGGCCACTTCGTAGCTCATCAGCTCGGCGAGCTGCCAGCGGGGTACGGGCGGCACCTGGGTGGTGCGCAGGATCATGTCCCGCCCCGTGACGCCCACCACCGTGCTGCTGCCCTTGAGGCCCCACCGGGCCACGGCCTGCCCCAGGGTCTCCACGGGGATCGCCCGCGCCACATGGATCTCGAACGCACCACCCTTGAGCCGGCCTTCGACCAGCCGGACCGTGGTGCCCCCTACGTCGATACCGACCACCGAACTGCTCACGGAGTCTCAGCTCCGTCGACCGCAACGGACTGGGGCAACTCTGCCAGCTCGGCCCTCAGCTCGGCGCTCACTCCGGGATAGCCACCGTGCGCCTCATAGGACCCCAGCAAGGCTGCCAGGCGACCTCGCCGCCGGGCCTGATACTCGGCGATGAGCCGTGCTCCAGCCATGGTCACGTCTTCGGCCTGAGCCAAGAACTGCTCGCGAGCTGTAGACCCTGTATAGGTCTCTGCCAGGGCCAGGGCAGCCTCCCTCACCTCTTCGCACCGTTGCGCGCTGCCCAGGAACAGCGCGTCTTCCAGGTCGGCTTGCAGGCTGTCGAGTTCGATCTGCATGGTGGCTGCGAGACGAGAACGATCGGCCTTGGCCTGAGCCAGGACCCGCTCGTCGAACGGATACACGTCGATGATCTGCTGCAGCCGTCCCAGGGCCAGCCCCAGGGCGCCCTGGTTTTCAGCTTCTGCCGCGCCGTCGGCCAGACCCGCCGCCGCCACCCGTTCTTCCTGGAAGGACGCTTGGATGGTGACCTCCAGGGAGACCTCGCCGCTCACGTTGCGCTCGATGACCAGACCCACCGTGCCGTCGGTGCGATGGACCACGGTGAGGTCGAAAGGCTGATCAGCAGTGAGTCCCAGGCGATCTTGTGTGCCCCCGAGCAGAAGGGCGTCGACGCCCATCATCTCGAAGTCGCCCACGAAACTCTCGTAGCCTCGTGACGAGCGCACGCCCACGGGAGCGCTGGCCAGTGAACCGCTGACCACCGCATGTCGCACAGATCGGGTGCCCGGCACCAGGCCCGCCAGTTGCTGGCTGAGCACGAGGCGCTGAGCTTCTTCGCCCACTCTCGACTGGACAGAGACCGTGCTGCCGTCCACATACGCGAGCGCCTGCTGGCCCGGCAACTGAGCTGAGGACGGCGGCAGGGCACGACCGTCCGCAGAGCGCAGGGACAGGGGCTCGACGCGGAGCACCAGGTCTTGTCCCCTGAACAGGCTCACCGCCTGGGGGTCGTCCACCAGGATGTCGAAGACCCCGATCTCTCGCAGGGACAGCTCGTCGGTGCGAGCCGATGCGGTCTGATTGTCGGCGAGGCTCAGGGACAGATCGTCGACCCCACCCGGGCCCACGCAACCCATGGCCACGCGCAGCTGGTGAAAGCCTGGCGGCGGGGTGGCCACACCCACCAATTCGCCGACACCGGACGCCACCACGGTCTCGACCCTGGCCCCGTCGGCCCCTTCGAAGATCACCAGCAGCTGCACGCCGGGTGCTGACGAGACGGCCGTCAGCTCGACCCGATCAGCGCGGCCATCGACGCGCCAGGTCTCCCGGGTCTCCCAGCGAGACCAGCCTGCCTCGTTCTCGACGGCCTGGGCACCCACCGCCCCGGAGACTGCAGCCTCGGCGGTGACGGCGAAGCCCACAGGGGCCCCGGGGGGCGCCACCCAGAAATCGTCCGGGGAGCCGTCGGCGGTGGTCTCGAAGGACCAGGCCGCCCCCAGCAGGTTCTGGGCGTCTGGAGCGGGAGCCAGCCCTCCTGTGGCGCTGGCAAACGGGTCGGTGAGCATGACCCAGGCACCGCCGGCGGAGAGCACCGCCAAGGCCACCAACATGATCGCCAGCCGTCGGCGCGTGCGTGTGGCCTTGCCCGCATCGAGGACACCGAGGACGTGAACCTCGTCGGAATCTATCGGAGCAGCAGGCGGCACGGTCCGGGTGGGTCCTCGTCCCTGGGGCGGCAGAACGGGCTGGTTTACCACCCCATCGTAGGGCTGGCAACGCGCATTTTGCCACCTCGAAGACCTACAGGCTGCTTGCGGCCTGCGTGCGTCCGGACGCCTTCAGCTGCTCAGGCGGCGGCCCGACAACCCTTGGGGACCGAGGAGCCGAACACGAGATCGTCGCTCTCTTCGACCTCGTCGCCGGCGTCGTCGTCACAGCCCTGCTCAGACTCACAGGATTCCTCACGGTCTTCTGAGTCACAGGCGCTCTCGCACTCATCGTCGAGGTCGCAGTCGTCGTCCCAGTCCTGGTCGCACTCGTCCTCCCCATCGAGATCGCAATCGTCGGCCCAGGCCGGGTCCCGGTCGTCGTCGGGGTGGGTGCACCCAAAGGCGCATTCCGTCTCGCAGCCGTGGTCGCAGTCCCGGGCTTCCAGCTCCTCGATCTGGCGATCAAGCTCCTCGGCCCACATCTCGAACTCGAACTCGGCGGCCTCCATGGACTGGTCGAACTCCCACTCGGCCTCCTCCATGCCTCGGGCCCAGTCCGTCTCCCAGGCCTCGGCTTCGCTCATCAACATCCACTCCAGCTCTTCGAGTTGCTCGTCGTACTCCGCTTCGAAGTCCTCGGCGAAGCGCTCGAGCTCCTCGTCGATCTCCTCGCTGCGCTGCTCCCACTGTGAGACCCACTGCTCCCACTCTTCGCTCTCGTCGCTCATGTCCCGCTCGGTTTGGCGGTACTCACGCTCCAGGGCGGTGCGCTGCGCTTGCTCCTCTTGTTCCAGCTCGCGCAGTTGTTTCTCGAACCGGCCCGTCACCGCTTGCAGCTCCCGCTCCACGGCGCGCTGCTGATCTTCTTGCTCCCTCTGCGCCTGGCGCTCGGCCTGGGCAAGCTCCCGAGCGAAGAGCTCTTCGGCCCGCTGCTGCTCGCGTTCGAAGGACGCAGAGGCCTGCTCGTACTCGCGCAGCAGCGCTCGGTGCTCTGCCTCTCTCTCCCGTCCTTCTCTCTCCTCAGCCTGGTGATCGTGTGCCGGGTGATCGTGTGTGTGCCCGGTCTCCCAGTGCCCGAGAGCCTGGGCGTGACCAAGATCATCCGCCGAGATCGTGAGCGACAAGGTCATCTCACCGTCCACCGGGGAGAGATCGAACCGTTGCACGGACAGCGGCACGTCTGACGCGTCGCTGACCAGCAGCAGCCGCTCGCCCTGGTGACGCACCTGCAACGCTTCGCCATCCAGGGTGAGGGCGGTCAGGCCGCTGGCCGAGATCTCCACGGCGATATCGCCTTGGAAGCGCAACTCGACCGTGGCCTGTTCTTCGTCCTCATCATCAGCGACCGCCTGCACCTCAGAAACCCTGGTCACGGGGACCATGAGAGCGGCCGCCACCGGCCCGGGCTCGCTCTCTGTAAGAGACAGCCCCTGCAGTGCCTGGCTCACCGCGCCGACCACCCGATCGACGAGGCTCTCGTCACCGGATGGTGCGATGGTCGGCACGCCGCAGGACACGGCACCCAAGACCACGAGGGACAGGGCGGCCAGCTGCCCGCGGTGTGCAGCCCTCGCGCCAACTCCGCGGGCCAACCGCTGCACCCGTTGCACCAAGGCCGACTCGCTGCGGGCCATGGCGGGCACGGCGGCGGGCAGCCGGGGCCTCACCGAGCCACTCGCCATCCAGCTGGCCACCTGGGCCAGGCACTGGGCGAACTCTCTACGCCGCCCCGTGGTCGCCACGGCCCAGTCGTCACACAAGAACTCGGCGGTGGCCTGCAGGCGCTTCCGCCCGAGACGATTGAGCGGCTGAAAAAACAAGGTGGCCTCGAGCAGCTGGCAGAACGCCAACCAGGCCGGGTCATGGCGGACCAGATGCGCCAGCTCATGGGCCAGCATGGCCTCCTGGCCCGCGGGGGACAGCTCGGTCAAGGCCTGTGGAGGGAGGCAGATCTCGCGAGAGCCCATGGCCACCGGGCTGCTCAGAGACGAGCTGGTGCTCAGGCGCACCTGCCCAGACAGGCCAGCCTTATCGGCGAGCCGGTCAAGGCATTCGACGAGCGATGGATCGAGCACGTCCCGGCGCCCGGCCAGCACCTTGCTCAACTGGCGACGCAAGATCAGAGACCGCCAGAGGCCTCCGACAAGGATGAGGAGCCAGCCAGCGAAGGTCAGCGAGATCCACGACAAGGCACTGTCCTGCACTGGCTGCACTGGGGACATGCTGGCACTGTCTGCACTGTCGGTGCGAACCGCCATGGGGCTCTCAGGCACCCTCTGTGGTTCGAGGGGCTGAGAGACCAGCGCACTGGTGAGGCCTGGCCCGAAACCAAGCGCAGGGACGGCTTCGCCCTGACGCGTGGACTTCACAGCTGCCATGCGCGGAGAGAACACGCTCGGCCCGAGAGCTTCTTGCTGAGTGGCCAGGCGCTGCTGGTAGAACGCGAGGCGCCCTTGCTGACCTGCAGGCCGCGGCCGAGGCGCAGATCTGGCAAGAACTGCTTGGGCCATACGTGAGTCAGTCGAAGGCGCGATGGCAGGAGTCGGCAGGGCCGCTATGGTCTCCGTCGGAGCCTCACTGGGCATATCGGCGGACACATCAGCCGTCAACACGCCGTCGCCCAGAGTCAGCCGACCTCCCCAAGGAGTGAAGCCCGTGACGCTGACCACGCTCGCGGTCACCAGCCCGCCCACGAGCGCGACCTTCCAGAGCGTGTCTTCACTCGCCGTGCTGCGCAGCCAACCCAGTTTGTCAGCGCAGAACACGCCGCCTAGCAGCAAGGTGCTGTGCAGCAGATAGGTCAGCAGGAAAGCCAGCACGCCCAGTGCCAGGGAGTCAAAAGTGAATTCAGGCGTCATCGTGCGACTCTCCGTTGGTGTCCATTTCGTCCAGTAGTTGACGCACCCGGTCCAGGTCGCCGGGGCTCACAGAGCGGGGGTCGAGCAGGTGGCTCATGATGGCGGCCACGTCGCCGCCGAAGACCCCTTCGGTGACGGTGTCGAGCACCGACCGACGGACCTGGTCTTCGCTGATCACGGCCCGGTAGACGTGGCGCCGCCCCGCGGTGCGGTGGCTGATCAGCTCACGCTTTTCGAGCCGGGCGAGCAAGGTGGCCACGGTGGAGGTGGCCAGGTCTCTATGGCTGGGCAAGGCCCCGTGCACCTCGGCGACGGTAGCCTCCTCCCGGTCCCACAAGACCCGCAGGATATCGAGCTGAAGATCGGTGATCTGAAACATCGCAGGCTCCACGCGGCCGGTCATGGCCTATAGCTACACCTGTAGTACTACAGCTGTAGCTATATCGTCAAGCCTGCAATCTGAGGATGTTCAGCCCGGGCAGGGCAGGGCAGGCCAGCACCGTCATGCCAGACCTCGCAGCCCACACGGGCCCAGCCCGGTCAGCCCAGGATGGTCTGCTTCACCCCACTGAGCCCGTCGGGGGGCAGCCGAGCGCCGAAGTGGGTCACCAGCGTGGCCGCACCCAGACTGGCCAGCCGAGCAGAGGTCTCGCAGTCGTGGCCGTGGGTCAGTCCGTAGAGGAACGCACCGGCGAAGAGGTCGCCCGCGCCGTTGGTGTCCACCGCCTTCACGGTGTGAGCGGCGACGGAGATCCAGCGATCGCCATCCCAGATACGGGAGCCTTCAGGCCCGCAGGTGATGGCCAGGATGCGAGCCCGCTCCTTGAGCATGTCGGCCGCATCATCGAGGGTCTCCCGACCGGTGAAGCCCATGGCCTCGGTCTCGTTGCAGAGCAAGACATCGACGCCGTCTCCGAGCACGGTCTTCAGGCCGTCGCCGCAGAACTGCACCATGGCCGGGTCGCTGAAGGTCATGGCCACCTTCACGTCGTGTTGGGCTGCCAGCTCGCGGGCCTTCATGGCCGTGTCCAGCGAGTTGGGCGTGCTGACCAGATAGCCTTCGATATACAGGTATTCGGACGCAGCCAACTCGGCCTCGATCAGCTGATCGGCGCTCAGCTCTGCGCTGATGCCCAGGTTGGTGTTCATGGTGCGCTCGGCATCGGGCGTGACCATCACCAGGCAGGTGCCGGTGACGCCATGGCTGCCCTTGTCGATGTGCACGTTGGTCTCGACCCCTGCAGCGCGCATGTCGCTGGCGAAGAAGTTGCCGCTGTCATCGTCGGCGATGCGGCACGAGTAATAGCAGCGAGCGCCGAGCTGGGCCAAGGCCATGATCGTATTGGCCGCCGAACCGCCCCCCGAGAGCTTGTGCTGCTTGCCGGTGAGCGAGTCGAGCAGGAAGCTCTGGCGCTCGGCGTCGACCAAGGTCATCAAGCCCTTCTCGACGCTCAGCTTGGCCAGCTGCTCGTCCGTGGTCTCGATCTCGACGTCAACCAGGGCGTTGCCCACACCGTAGATGTGATACTTCTTGTCGCTCATCAGAACCCAACATGCGCAGTGGGGAGGTGGCCGTGCGATCGCTCAGGGAGAGTCACGGAGCCCCTGGGCGCAGAGGCCCGGGACCGCCGAGAACGATACCGGCTGCCAGCAACCTTGCAAGGGCGGGCTGGGTCGGCCCGGCCCACCGCTCAGAGCAGGGCAAAGGCTGCCATGTAGACGAGCAGGGAAGCCGCCATGACGGTCAGGCTGTAGCCCAGGATGTCTCGCGCCTTCAGGCCCGTGATGCCCAGCAAGGCCAGGGCCCAGAAGGGCTGAGCCATGTTGGTCCATTCGTCGCCGTAGCTGAGGGCCATGATGGCTCGGGGCAGGGACAGGCCCAGCTCCGTGGCGGCCTCGGTGACGATGGTGCCCTGCACGGCCCACTGGCCACCGCCCGACGGCACGAACAGGTTGACCAGTCCCGCGGATGAAAAGGTGACCATGTCGAAGGACCACTGCAGGGGCAGGCCCCACCCGGCGATCCCCTGGCTCATCTCTACGGAGCCTTCGGCCATGAGCTGCACCAGCCCGCTGGCCTCGAGCACGCCGAGGATGCCGAAGTAGAACGGGAACTGCAGCAGGATGCCCCCGGCCTCGGTCACCGACCCGCCAAAGGCCCGGCCGTAGCGCTGGGGCGTGCCATAGAGGGCCAGGCCCGCCAGGAGCAAGAACAGGATCATGGTGTCGAGACCGATGGCCTGCCACCAGTGGTCCACGGCGGTGCGCTGGGTCCACAGGGCCAGGCCACCCAGGGTCACGATGAACAGACCGAGCAGCCGGCCGAGGGCGGGGTGTCGCTCGACGTCCCCTGCCTCGCCACCAGTGTTGGTCTGTGCAGGCAGGGGCTGCAGCACCCGCTCGCTCTCCGGGGTGGCCATGCGGCTCAACAACCAGGGCACGAAGACGAGCAGGGCGCCGGTCAGCCCCAGGTTGAGTGCTGAGAGCAGGGTCTGGTCGATGGGGACGCCGGGCCCCCCGCCTGGCAGTCCTTCGGTGACCTTCAGCGGCGCGCTGCCGGAGAAGCCGCCGTGCCAGGTCATCATCCCCGCGTAGCCCGCGGCGCCGACCAGGGCGTAGTTCAGTGGGCGACCCGTCTCTCGGGCCCGGTCGCCGATGGCTCGGGCCAGCATGGCGCCGATGATCAACCCGAAACCCCAGTTGGCCAGCCCCGCAGCCATGGCCACGAAGGCCGTCAGCGCGGCCGCCGAGCCGCTGCTCTCAGGGAGGGACGCCAGGCGCGCCAACAGGCCATGGACCAGGGGCGCCCGAGCGAGCGCTGCCCCCGCCACCAGGATCAGAGCCATCTGAGTCGTGAAGGCCAGGGTGCCAGGGCTGGCGAAACGCGCGAACCAGCCTTCGGCCAAGGCGCTCACGCTGGGCTCGTCCATGACCACCCAACCCAGGGCTGCGGCGAGAGCGGTCAGGCCGAGGGCGATGACGAAGGGGTCAGGGACCACACGCTGGGCCCAATCCGCCATGCGGGCAGAGAGGCGAGCTAGCAAAGGGGCGTCTCCTCGGGGTGCGGCGCAGTCTAACGGAGCGAGGGAGCCCGGCACGACCTGCGCCTCCCGGGCACAGCAAGAGAGGCACCGAGGTGGACCGTGGCGGCGGTATCATCCCGCCGATGCGAAAACGTCTCGGGTCTCTCGTGTTCTTGCTGGTGTTCTGCTGCGCCGCTCCCCCACAGCTTTGGGCCCAGACCTGGGGCCTACCCCAAGACAATGAACCCGGGGCCGGGCCCACTGACAAGCTGGGTGTCAGCCCTCACGCCCCTCTTGGCGAGGGCGAAGATGAGTCGACCGCCGTCTCGCTCAACGGCGACTGGGAGCTGTTGCTCGACCCCCACAACGACGGCGGGCCGCGGCGCCTCGCATTGGGCAGGGAGCAGGCCTGGGCGTCGGCGCTCTCCGTGGCCGTCCCCGGCGTGTTGGAGCAGCTGCCGGAGAGCGCTGGCTACGACGGCGTGGTCTGGTATCGGCGGCTCGTCCCCACCACGCCCACGCCGGCGCGACCACAGCGCCTGCTGCTGGAGTTCGGCTCGGCCAACTACCGGGCCGACGTCTGGCTGGGCGGCGACTACCTGGGCCGTCACGACGGCTCGGACAGCCCCTTCGCCTTCGATGTGAGCGGACGTCTCGACGCGCCGGAGACAGCGCTCGTCGTCCGTGTGGTCGACCCCGGCCACGAGAAGATCGACGGCCTGGTGCTGGGGGCCCTGCCCCACGCGAAGGAGTCGTGGTACTTCAACTACGGCGGCCTCACCGGTGCCGTCTCCCTGCGCAGCGCTGACCTCGTCGAAGTGTTCGCCCCCACCGTCGACTGGCGACCCGATGGCACGGCCAGCCTGCGCCTGTCGCTGATCAACCGCAGCGAGGCGTCCCGAGAGGTCCGACTCGCCGCAGGACTGGGCGTGAGCGGCGCCGAACTCGGCGACTGGGATCAGAGCCGTCGCCCGCCGAGCAAGGCGCCCATGGTGGCTGCCGCCGGCAAGGGTGGCTTCAGCACCCTCGCCGTCACTGCCCAGCCAGGACGCACCACGGTGACCCTGCCCCTGGCCTCGCTCTCCGCACTGCAACCGTGGCATCCGAGCAACCCCGTGCTGCACGAGCTGCAGCTGCTGCTCACCGACGCCGGGCACCGTCGCTTGACCGCGCACTCGGTGGGCTTGCGCCACTTCACCGTGGACGGCGATCACTTCGTGCTCAACGGTGAGCCGATCTACCTGCGCGGCGTGCTCTACCAGCCCTACTATCCCCAGGGCTTGGCCAATCCACCGTCGCAAGAATGGCTGCGCAGCGAGCTGCAGGCCATCAAGGACGCTGGCTTCAATCTGGTGCGCGCACACATCCGGGTCATGCAGCCGGTCTACGCCTTGTGCGATGAGCTGGGCTTGTTGGTGCAGGCCGAGCCCACCCTGGGCTGGATCACCGTGCGCAACAAGCACACCTTGCCCGCCGTGGACCTTGCCCTGCAGACACTTGCCGACGCAGTCGCCGCACATCCGTCGGTGGTGATCGTCGGGATACTCAACGAGATGTCCGGCGAGCTGTACACCGAGACCCGCAGGTTGTTGCGCGATGCCGCCCTGCTCATGCCCGAGCTGTTGGTCTTCGACGACTCGGGTTCGTGGCAAGGCAGCGCCCACTACATCGCGCCGGGCACTGAAGAGCCTGTCCCCTTCGACGACCTGCACGTCTACCGCTCCTGGCCGTGGACAGAGACCGACCTCGACTTCGCAGCCCACCTCGGCGCCGACACCGAGCGGCTGATCTACGTCTCCGAGTACGGCTACGGCGGCTTGCCAAACTACGACGTGACCGCCGGCTTCGCAGGCTTCGAGTTCTTGGAGGACGGTCAGCTCGCCCTGGCCGATGCCGCGGCAGCCCAGGCCGACATCGATCGCGACCGCCTGCAGGGGCAGATCGACACCTTGGACATGCTCTCCCACATGGGCGGACTCAACCAGGCCCGGGCCGCCGAGGTCATGGCCACGGCCCTGCGCAGCAACCCGCGGGTCGCCGGGGACACCTACACCCAATGGCGCGACGCCGCCTGGGAGTGCGGAGCGGGGCTGACCGATCTCTGGGCCCGTCCCAAGCCAGCCTTGGCTGCGCTGTCGGCGCTCAATGCCTTGCCGGGCCGCCCCGAGAGCGATCACGTCACACGAGACGCCACGCCTCCCCCCCGTCTGCGCGCAGCGGTGGCGACGGGTGAGGTCATGGCGCTCACGGGCCGGGAGAACGAGCTGGTCCGTGAACTCGTCGCGCCCAGCCTCGCCCCCGGCGATGAAGGGCCGGGGGGCCTGGCGCCCGGTGACCAAAGACCGGGCGGCCCGGGGCTCACCAGCGCCGAGCCTGGCACCTTGCCCCGCCTCGTGGTCATGGGCCGACGCCCCGCCATGTGGGGAGAACTCGGCCTGGCCACCACGGTGCAACAGCTGCGCTTCGCCTACGAGGGCGGCGTGGTGCTCATGCTCGAGCCTCCGGACGCCGGTCATCCCTTCGACGCCTTCTTCTTCGGCTACGACGGCCTGGGACAAGTGGCCGCCCTGCCCTTCGATGTGGCCGCGCGCTCATCCCGCGGGCACTTCATCGGACGACATCTGATCTTCGCAGCGGACTCCGTGCTGCTCGACGACCTGGGCCTGGACGTGCCCTTGATCGACGAGCGTCTCGCGGCCGCCTCTCCCCACCGGGTGCTCGACGTACACGACGACCATGGCGCCGAGATCGCCCTCGACTGCCTCGACGGTTACGGGCTGTCTGTGGGCGCGGCGGTGCAGTCCGTGCCCTTCGGCAAGGGCCGCATCGTGCTCTCGACCCTGCGCTTCGACGACGACTCGCTGCAGCAGCCCATGGTCGTGCGTTTGTTGGAGAACGTGGTGCGCTACGCGGCGGATCAAGCCGCGTCCTTGCCGCCCACGCACGACATCGCAACACCCGCACCCGCACCCGAGTCTGACGTAGACGCCAACGCAGA
>CAZIAK010000040.1:29788-41811 GCA_964537035.1 uncultured Phycisphaerales bacterium
ACGACATCGCAACACCCGCACCCGCACCCGAGTCTGACGTAGACGCCAACGCAGAAGCCAATGTGGCGACGCTCGTGGGACAGGCCGTTTGGCGATTGAAGATCTGGTTCGGCATGGCCGAGCGCTTGGCGGTGCAGACGTTCAACGGCATCCGTCCCCGCCGAAATGAGTTGCCCGCACTGCGAACCGTGACCACAGCCAAGATCGAGGGCTTGCTGGCAGTGATTCTCGGCGAAGCGCCCCGAGGGCAGGCCCTGCTGATGAACACCGCCGAGTCCGCCATGACCGGCGAGTTGGAGCTGTTCCTGCGCAAGGAGCTGGCCCTCAGCCGCGCCTTCTATCGCCCTGCCGAAACCGACCCAGCGCCGAGAGGCCTGGCTCAGACCCTGGCCGTGGGACGAGCCTACGCCCTCAGTCTGGTAGAGCAGCGCAAGGGCAACGCGGCCGCTGCGCTGGAGAAGCTGCGCGAGGCACAAGTGCTGGTCGCGGCCCTCGACGGAGAAGCGACCACCGCACCTGGCGAGGCAAACAACGACGTGCCACTCGACACAGCCAAGACAACGCCCGAGAGCTCAGGCGACGACGGCGCAACCGACAGTACCCACGACCAGAAACGATAAGAGACAGACAGCAGGCCATCCGGTCAGGACCCGCCAGCGACTTCGTTCCTAACGAGACGCCCTCTTCCGGTCTCTGATCTCCCGGCCCAACCAGAGGGTCTCATCCTGCAGGTCATAGACGTGCTGGTACTCCTCCCATGGAATCTCAGCGCGTTTGATCAAGCGCCTCCCGTCGTCAAGATTCACAGCCCTTGAGACGCTCCCGAGACCGAAGCTGGGAGTGGCGTCGGGATAAGTGAGGTCTCCCGAAATGGGAGCTTCTATGATTTCCTGCTCGTACAGACCACGTTCAAAGACGTCGTCGATGGCCTGGGGCAGTAGCTCAAAGTACTCGGTTTCCACATGATGCTTGGCCAGCACGAGTTCCTCCATGCTCGCCTCGGCGTAGCGCAGCTCGAAGAGGTTTGGATCAACGAACAACCTGTGGGTGTTACTTCCCCGCGGGACATGAGGAAGGTCGAGGCCACTCTCAGCCGCCTGGGCAGCGCCATCTCCGGTCTCAGCCACAGCCAAAACAGCCACTGTCCCTCTCGGCGCCAGCGGTTGCACAACCTGCTCCATTGCAGCCGGGAGCACGAGGTCTGGGTGCGCGTTCTCGTCGATGACAATCCGTGGAACAACTGCCCTTGGCTCGCTGCTGTCACCCGATGCTGGGTTGCCGTCATCGAGCCAGACTAGCGTGACAACCCCAACGCCAATACAGAGCAGAATGGGGATCAAGACAACTCTGCTTGACATCTTTACCTCCTCTATTCCGGCAACAGCTCTGAACCTAGCCCGAATGCGAGCCGAAGCACGTCGCTCGCCCACGGGCACTACTCTGGACAAGAGCCACAGTCACAGACAACGCCACCAAAGGCAGATCCTGAGATTCCACACCCTCCGAAACGCTTTTCGAACTTCCCATCGCATTCTAAGTCGCCGCTGCTTGCCTCGATGATTGGAGGTACCCCAGGGCAGTTGAGAGAAGCATAGAACGTATACGCGCATCCCTCGCAATTGCCGTCCACTGAGTCACACATGATGAACACTGTAGTGCTGTAGCAACCGGGGCACCCTACGACAACCTCCTGCTTGCTGGCAGAACATGCGCCCTCACTGACCAACAAGGGCGTGGAGGCCAGATCACTGGAGGTCAGAAACAGGGTGAGCAGCAGACTGAACCCACCAAGCCCCCACCCCAGGAACAACCTCATTCCAAATCGCGGTTTCACGATCACTCCCTCCTCGCGTTGAAAACCCAGCAGTGCTTACTCGTATGAAAACGAGGACACACTTCTACAAGCGCAGCTTGCCACAAAGGGGGGGGGCGTCAAGCCGGTCCCAGGCAGTCGATGGACGTGGCTTTCAGCAAGGCCAGCACCTCTACGCCAGGAGCCAGCCCCAGCTCGGCCACCGCCTCGGGGGTGAGCGTGGCCACCAGTCCCGCGACGGCCAGGGACACCAGCACGAAGCCTCCCGCGGGGGTCAGGTCGACCACCTGCGTCGACAGCACGTTGCGGGCGGACAGCGCGTGGGGCAGCGCTCGGGCCAGCAGGATGTCGTGGGCATAGATGGCCAGGCGCACCCGTCCCGACGTGCCCTCGGGCAGGGACAAGCGCAGCTCCACGCCATCGACGGTCACCTGCTCGGGGCCGCAGACGTCGGCTTCGAGATGGTTGTCCACGTGGGTCTCGCCGGCGCGGAGCAGCGAGTGGGCCGGGCCCGTGGCCAGCACTCGCCCACCTTCCAGCCGAAGGGCCTGATCGGCCAGCCCCACCACTTCGTCGGCCAGGTGACTGACCAGCACCACGGGCACGTCGAACCGTCGACGGACGGTGTGGATCAGCGACAGGGCGGCGCGGCGACGTTGGGCGTCGAGTCCGGCGAAGGGTTCGTCGAGCAAGAGCAAGTCTGGGCGACTGGTCAGCGCACGGCCGAGAGCTACCCGCCGCCGCTCACCGCCGGAGAGATGCGCGACTCGGCGATCGAGCAGGGGCAGCAGGTCGAGAGCCTGGGCCACCTCTTCGATGCCCTCGGCCCGGGGCGAATAGGCCAGGTTGGCGGCCACGTCGAGATGGGGAAAGAGCAGGCTATCCTGCGTCACCCAGCCGAGCTTGCGTTGGTGCAGGGGCAGCGAGCTCAGGTCTCGACCGTTGATCAGGACCTTGCCCGGGAGCACGCCCGCCAGCACTTCGAGCAACGTCGACTTGCCGCAGCCGCTCGGCCCCACCACCGCAAGAGCCTCCGCCTCACAGTCGATGTCCACAGAGAGTTCGAAACTCGACGAGCGGTTCACCGTCGCTTGCAGCTGCAGCCTCACCGGTCGAGCTCCAGGCGACGACGGTGGCGCTCCATGAGCCAGTGGTAGGTCAGCACCGCGCCCACACCCAGCACCACGGAGGCCACGGTGAGCATCAGCACCTCCTGCTCTGCTCCCGGTACATCGAGAGCCGCATGCACAGCGAGGGGGATGGTCTCGGTCTCGCCCACAACGTGCCCGGCGAGAACGATCGTCGCGCCGAACTCACCCAGGGCCCGGGCGAAGGCCAGCACCGTGCCCGCCGCCACGCCGGGCCAGGCCAGGGGCATGGTCACCCTCCAGAAGGTCTGCCAGGGCGAGCGCCCGAGGGCCGCGGACATCTGCTCCAGGCGCACGTCTACCGAACGAAAGGCCACGGACACGAGCATGACCAGCAGGGGGAAGCCCACCACTCCAGCGGCCACCACTGCGCCGAGCCAGTGAAAGGCCACGGGCAGGCCCGCGGATTCGAGCGCCGTCCCGAGGGCGCGCTTGGGCGAGAAGAGCAGCAGCAGCAGATAGCCGGTGACCACCGGGGGCATGACGAGCGGCAACAACGTCAGGCCATGAAGCGCGGTGCGCCCGGGCCACCGTGTGCGGGTCAGAACCCACGCCGTGGCCACGGCAGGCGGCAAGGCCAACAACGTCGCCACGGTGGCCACGGCGAGAGATTGCCAGACCGCGTTCATGGCAACACCACGAAGCCCAGCTCGGCGGCGCGGTCGAGCATCCACGGCGCACTCAGTGCGTCATAGAGCGGCCGGCCGCGGGGACGAAGCAGAGCCGCCTCGTAGCGAAGGGGATGGCCGTCGCTCTCATCCCACAACGCCACCACACGCACACCTGGGTCGAGGGCGGCGTCCGTAGCGTAGACCACGCCCGCCTGTACCGCCCCGCTGGAGACGATGGCCAAGGTCGCCCGGGCATGACTGCCCCGCACCACCCGCTCGGGCAGACCGACGCCCCTGGCCAGCAGCGCCTCTCTCGCGTAGCGCCCCAGAGGCACGCCCTCGGCGGCCATGGCCAGGCTGCTCGCCTCGCCGGGTGCGATCTCAGGCCCATCGCTGGGCACCACCCAGGCCAGGCGGTTGCCCAGCCAGCTGCCCCGCTCGATCGTGTCGAGCACGGACACCCATTGCTCGTCGGCGCTCAGAAAGACGTCGCCGGGCCCGCCCATGGCCAGCTGCCGGGAGAGGGTCGACGAGCTGCCCAGACGGACGGTCACCCGCTGTCCCGTGCGGGCCTCGAAACCCTCGGCGAGATGGCCGGCCAGATCGCCCAAGCTGGAGGCCGCGACCAGCTCGAGGGCGCCAGGCCCTGGCTCGGCACAGGCAGGCAGGCAGGCCATGACCACGAGCAGCCCGGCCAAGACCGCAAACCCCGCCTGCGATCGACGGGCAACCCAGAGAATCAGGGGGATTCGGCCTCTCATGGCCGCGGCAGTCTAGCAACCTTCCGGGCGAGAGCCCCACGCCGAGCAGGCCACATCACGGCGCATTCCTCGTAGGCCACGAGCAAGCCCCAATCCCCTCGTGGCGACGCTCTACGACGATCGGTAGGATGCCGCGCTGCGCTCCTTGGAAACCGCCGACATGCACGAAATCACCGGGTCCCACGACGGACAGGGTCTGACCATTGCCCTGGTCGTCAGTCGTTTCAACGCCTCCACCACCGAAGGGCTGCTCGAGGGCGCCCTGGCCGAGCTCGCAAGGCTCGGAGTAGACGACGACGCCATCACCGTCGTGCGTGTCCCCGGCGCCCTCGAACTCGCCCTCGCCGCGCGCCTACTGGCCTTTGGCGGCGAGGTCGACGGGGTGATCGTGCTCGGCGCGGTGATCAAGGGCGAGACCGACCACTACGACTTCGTCTGCTCCCAGACCACTCGCAGCTGCATGGCCGTTGCCGACGAAAGCGGCGTGCCCGTGGCCTTCGGGCTGTTGACCTGTGAGACCCTGGCCCAGGCCAGCGCCCGCAGCGGCGACAACGAGCACAACAAGGGGCGCGAGGCCGCGGCCACGGTGGTCGAGATGGCCAACCTTGTCGAAGATCTCGACCCTGAGCTGTTCGACGAAGACCTCGACCCCGAGTTTCTCGACGCCATCGACGAGCTGGAAGAGGGAGACATCGAAGCGCTCGAGGACTTCCTGCTCGCCATGTCCCGGGGAGAGAGCGCAGACGGCGAAGGCGACGATGACGACGGCGCCAAGGCGCCCGCAGGCGGTGCGCCCGGAGACTCGCCGAAGTGATCGGCAGCCGCACACGTTCGCGCCAGCTGGCCCTGCAGGCGTTGTACAGCTACGACCAAGATCCGGAGCGCCGGCGCACCACCATGGCGTCCACACTGAAAGACGCCGAGGCCAGCGCCGAGGTGCGGGCCTTCGCCGCCGAGCTGACCGAGGGCGTGCTCCATCGTCTCGGTGAGATCGACAAGCTCATCGCCGAGGCCGCCCACAACTGGGACATGCAGCGCCTGGCCAGCATCGACCGCAACGTGCTGCGGCTGGCCATCCATGAGCTGCTCGACCGGGACGACATCCCCGCGGCGGTGACCATCGACGAGGCCATCGAGCTGAGCAAGCGCTTCTCAACGGCGCAGTCCGGCGCCTTCGTCAACGGCATCCTCGATCGCATCCGCCGGGACATGGGCCTGATCAGCGAAGGGGACGACAGCCCGCCGGTCGAGCTGGCCCCGCCGCCGCCGCCCCCCGACAGCGACGATCTGGGCACCTTCTCCCTCAACCCTGCAGAGCCCGACTGATGCTGGGCAAGCTGTTCAAGAGTCTCAAGAAGACCCGAGCCAATCTGGCCACGGGCATGCGCAAGCTCTTCGGCCGGGAGCAGATCGACGCCGCCACCATCGACGAGATGGAAGAGCTGCTCTACACCGCCGACCTGGGCCCCGCTGCCAGCGAGATCACCGAGGCGGTCCGTGCAGCGAACCGCAAGGGCACGCTCAAGACCGGCGCCGAGATGGAGCCCTTCGTGAAGGCCGAGCTGGTGGCCATGATGGGCGAGGCCAGCGAGCCCTTGGTGGTCACCCACAAGCCCCACGTGGTGCTGGTCTGCGGCGTGAACGGCTCGGGCAAGACCACATCCATCGCCAAGCTGGCCACCCTGCTCAAGAACGAAGGGCACCAGGTCATGCTCGCGGCCTGCGACACGTTCAGGGCCGCAGCGGTCGAGCAGCTGACCATCTGGGCCGAGCGCCTGGCCATCCCCATCGTCAAGAAGCACACCGGCGCTGACCCTTCGGGGCTGGCCTTCGACGCAGTGACGGCCGCGAAGAAGCAAGGCATCGACGTGCTCATCGTGGACACCGCCGGGCGACTGCACACCCAGAAGAACCTCATGGCCGAGCTCGACAAGATCAGGCGGGTGCTGGGCAAGGGCTGCGACGGCGCGCCTCACGAGGTGCTGTTGATCCTTGACGGCACCACGGGCCAGAACGCCATCGCTCAAGCCCTCGAGTTCCGCAGGGCCGTGGACGTGACCAGCATCATGGTCACCAAACTCGACGGGACGGCCAGGGGCGGCGCGGTCGTCTCTATCCGCAGGCAGCTCGAGTTGCCCGTGCGCTACATCGGCCTGGGCGAGACGCCCGACGATATCGAGCGCTTCAACCCGGTCACCTTCGCCGACGCCCTGTTCGAGAGCCCATGACCGAGCCCCAGAGCCCCACCGCCTCGCCCACAGGCCAGACCTGGCTGCTGTACGTCCTGGTCTGCTGCGCCGGTTGGCTGATCGTCGACGACATCTGGGACGCAGGGGTGCTGAAAGCGGCGGGGCTGTCCCTGCTGGCTGCCTTGCTCATCGTGCCGGTGCTGGCCTGGTCTGGCCGGCCAGCGCTGGGCGCCTGGTTTCGCTCTCGGGGTGCGCGGTTGTTGGTCCTCTCGACCGTGGTGGCCTCTCTCGCTGCCCTCGACGCCCTCGATCACGCGGCGGTCACCGATCGCCTGCTGCTCTTTGGCCTGGCCCACGTGTCGGCGGCCTGCGGATTGCTGGCTGCCCAGCGCAAGCCCGAGGCCCTCGGCGGCGCCTTGCTGCTCTGCGGTGTGGTGTTCGCTGCCGTCTGCCTGTCCCAAGCCCTGGGTTTCGAGTCGTCGCTCACGCCGAGCCCGGACGAAGTGGTCGGGCTGTCTGGCAACACCACCCGCTCCGGGGCCTTGCTGGCCTTGGTCGTGGCTGGCCTGGTCGTGTCGGCCATCTGCCGCTTGAGTCGAGGCGAGGGCGTGCTGCTCCATGGGCTCTGCCTGGTGCTCTGTTCGGCTGCCCTGGTGCTGACCCGAGCCCGTGGCGCGCGCTGGGCCCTGGCCGCCGGACTGCTGGTCATGATCGCCGTGGCCTGGTGGCGCGGCGAACGCAAGCCTGGCAAGGGCACGGTTGTCGTGGTCGCAGCCCTGCTCGTGGGCACCGCCCTGGCCACCTGGGTCGGGGGCAACGACGCCCTCTTCGCCCAGAAGCTCGACGACCAGGCGGCCATCCTCTCAGGGGACGACCCCACCACCGGTGTCCGTCTGTCCCTCGCCGCCACGGCCTGGGCCATGACCGCCGATCACCCCCTGCGGGGCGTGGGCCTGGGACGCTTTCGCCAGTTTGCCCCGCCCTACCGGGACCCGGACGAGGCCGCTCGCCCTGGGCTGGCCGGGTCGGTCACCGAGGCCGAGCATCCCCACAACGAGGTGCTCCTGGCTCTTGCTGAGGGTGGCTGGCCAGCTGGGCTGCTGCTGGTGCTGGCCCTGCTGCTCACGGCGGGGCGAGGCTTCAGCCGGGCCTTGAGAGAGCCTGACAGTGGGCAGCCCCTGGCCTTCGCCGTCTTCACCACCGGGCTGGTGCTCGGCCTGGGACAAGACGCCTGGACCGACCCGGCCACCGCCGTACCCTTCTTCGCCGCCATGGGCTTCCTCTGGGCTCCCCGGCCCGAAGAGACCCGAGCCTGGCTGCCGACCCCTGCAGCCGTGGGCGTCGGTGCGGTGGCCCTCGGCCTCGGTCTGGGGATCGCGGCCTGGCCCCGGCTCGATGCCCAGATGTCCTTGCGTACCTTCTACAAGCGCACCGAGGCCCGGGGCGCCATCACCTCGGAGGCCTACGCCGCCCTGGTGCACGCCAGCTACGTGGGCGCAGGCGATCCGGCCATGCAGCGCATGCTGCTCGACATGGCGCCGATCTTCATGGCCCAGGTGCGGGACTCCGCAGACAAGGCCCAGGTGGTGCTCGACATCGAGGCGGCGCAGCAGCGCCTGGCTGCGCTGACGCTCACAGAGCCATAGCACGGGGTACCAGAGTCTCGCTCGCCCTTCGCTGTTGCCCTAAAGTGGTAGTCGTGATACCACTTTTCCCGTGAACCTGAAACTCCACACAGACTACGGGCTGCGGGTGCTCATCTTTCTCGCCCGCGCGGATCGCCGGGCGACCCTCGAGGAGATGGCCACCCAGTACGACATCTCACGGGAGCACCTGACCAAGGTCAGCCAATCCCTGGTGCGCGGCGGCTGGATCCAGGCCACCCGCGGACGAGGCGGCGGCGTGAGCCTGGCCGTGCCTGCCGCCGAGATCGACGTGGCCGATGTGATCGGCCAGCTCGAAGAGCGGGGCCACCCCTTGGCCTGCGTGGACGACGAGTTGGCCTGCGTGCTCGAGCCCGGTTGCCGCCTGCGCGTGAAGATCATGCAGGCCGAGGACGCCTTCTACGACAGCCTGCGCGGCACTTCCATCGCTGACCTGGTGCGGCGGCCGGCGCCCCACCACGGCCTGGCCAGCCTGCCCAACCACTGACCGCTCTCACAACCCTCCCTTCACCATCAACACACCCGAAAGCCGCTGTCCATGAACATCGCCCTGCTCCGCTCCACCTTCGCCTCCGTTGCTCCCCGTGCCGACGATCTGGCGCAGGCCTTTTACGCTCGCATGCTGGGCACCTTCCCCCAGGTGCGGCCGCTGTTTGCGGAGACCGACTTTGATCAGCAGCGCGTGAAGCTGATCCAGAGCCTCGCCGCCGTGGTGGCGTTGGTCGACAAGCCCGACGAGCTGGCCCCCGTGCTGGAGAAGCTGGGCCAGACCCACCTGGGCTACAAGGTCACCCCGCGCATGTACCCCTGCGTGACCTACTCCCTGCTCACCGTCCTGGCCGAGTGTCTCGGCGACGACTGGACCGAAGAGGCCGCCACCACCTGGGAAGACGCCCTGCTGTTCGTGGGCGGCGCCATGATCCAATCTCAAGAGGCAGCAGCAGCGTAGTCTGTGCCACAGGTCTGCAGCTCAGGGGAGGCGTGGACGCCTACCCGAAGCCCAGCGCTTGTCCGCCCTGATAGACGACGAACGAGGAGACCCAGGCCAGCAGGGTCATGTAGCTGAACAAGAAGATCGGCCAGCGCCAGCTACGAGTCTCGCGACGGACCACCGCCAGGGTGGACATGCACTGGGCCGCGAGGGCGAAGAAGACCATGAGCGACAGGCCTACCAGGGGCGTGTAGACCGTCCTGCCGTCGGGCCAGGTCTCGGCCTGCAGGTGCTGGCGCAGGGGCACCGAGTCCTCGTCACTGTCCTCGCCCATGCCGTAGACCACGCCCATGGTGCTGACGAAGACCTCCCGCGCGGCGAAGGCTCCGATCAGTCCCACGCCGATCTTCCAGTCGAAGCCCAGGGGGCTGATCAGGGGTTCGATGGAACGACCCAGCTGACCACCGTAGGTGGCCCGCAGCTGCTCGCCCTCCTGGGCCTTCTCCAGCACGGCGAGCTGGTCGGTCAGCCAGACCTCGGGGTGCCCTTCGAGGGTGGCTCGTTCGGTGAGCGCGGCGGCCTCGCCGTCGTAGTCCCGTGAGTACTCTTCGATGCGGGGGAAGCTGAGCAGGATCCACAGCACCACGGTGCAGGTGAGGATCACCGTGCCCGCTTCGCTGACGAAGAGCCGGGCTCGCTCCCACATCATGCGCAGCACCGAGGTCGGGTGGGGCAACCGGTAGGGCGGCAGCTCGAGCAGCAGGGGCGCCGGACCGCCCCGAAAGAGCACCCGGCCCATGACCGCGGCGGCGAGCAGTGCCACCACCGTACTGAACAGGTACATGGCCACCATGAGCAACGCCTGCAACGAGAACACGCCCAGCACCGTGCCCCCCGGTTCGTCTCCCGCGGGGTAGAGCGCGGCGATGATCAGGGTGTAGACGGGCAGGCGCGCCGAGCAGGTCATGATGGGTACGACCATCATGGTCAGCATGCGATCGCGTCGGCGCTCCATGGTGCGCGTGGCCATGATCGCCGGGATGGCACAGGCGAAGCCCGAGAGCATGGGCACGAAGGCCCGGCCGGTGAGCCCGATGGCCTTCATGATGCGGTCCATCAAGAACGCCACCCGGGCCATGTAGCCGCTGTCTTCCATGACCGAGATGAACAGGAACAGCAGCAGGATCTGAGGCAGGAAGACCAGCACTGCGCCTACGCCCGCCACCACGCCGTCCGTCAGAAAGTCGGTGACGATGCCCGACGGCAAGATCGAGCCCAGGTGGTTGCCGAAGCCCGCGACCAGGTCGCCCACGAAGTCGATGGCCGGATTGCTCCAGCTGAACAGGGCCTGGAAGACCAGGGACATGACGATCAGAAACAGGGTGAAGCCGGCCACCGGGTGGATGAGCACCTTGTCCACCGCGTCGCTGAAGCGGCGCAGGTTCGAGGGCACGCCGCGGAGCACGTCGGGGATGACGCCGTCGATCCAGGCGTAGCGAGCGGACACCAGCTCGAGGTCGAGATCGACGCCCTGCTCGACCGCGGCGGCGCGCTGGGTGAGCACCGCATCGCGCAGCTCGTCGGAGACATCCCAGAGCTCATCGCTGTCATCGACGGACAGCAGAGCCCAGGTCGCCAGGGCTGAGCGGCGTTCTTGGTCCTGACGACTCCAGCCATTGGGGATGAACGGGCACACCGCCGCGATGGCTGCAGCGACCGCGCCGTTGGGCGCAGTGGACACGGCGTTCGACAGGTGCTCCTTCGGCGACGAGGTCAGGTCAGCCACCGCCTGACGGAGCTCGGAGATGCCGTCGCCCTTCGTGGCCGAGATGGGCACCACGGGCACGCCGAGGTGTTCAGACAGGCGCGCGGCGTCCACCACCATGTTCTTCTTGGCCAGGACGTCCGACATGTTCAGGGCCACCACCACCTTGAGCCGCAGCTCGAGGACCTGCAGGGCCAGATAGAGGTTGCGCGCCAGCTGGGTGGAGTCGACCACCACGATGACGCAGTCCGGATCGGCGAAGGGGTTCAGCCCGGCGATGGCGATGATGGCCACCTGCTCTTCTGCGGTGCGGGCCGAGAGGCTGTAGGTGCCGGGGATGTCCACCAGCTGGGCGGAGCGTCCGTCAGGCAGTTCGAGCTGGCCCTCGCGACGCTCCACGGTGATGCCCGGATAGTTGCCCACCTTGGCCCGCGCCCCGGTGAGCGCGTTGAAGAGCGTCGTCTTGCCGGCGTTGGGGTTGCCGGCGATGGCGACCACGGCGCGAGTCACGAGGCTGGCTCCGCAGGCGTGGGGGCGCTCGGTCCGCCGTGGCATGACGCCGATTCGGGCGTCGACGATGCGCATGACGAGGGCCCGGTGGTCGCGGGCTCCGCCGAGACCTGCACTCGCTCGTTCGGCTCCAGTGAGATCGCCCGAGCCTCGCTGATGCGCAGGGAGACCCGACTGTGGCGCAGCTCGACCTCGAGCACGTCCCCCACCTCGACCCGACGCACGAGACGCACGGATGTGCCGGGCACGAAACCCAGTTCGAGCAGGCGGCGCCGGTAGGCCCGTTCGCCCTCCACCGAGTGAAGGGTGGCCTGGTGTCCGCTGGGCAGATCGGCGAGTGTGGCTGGCATGGGAGGGCCTGGGGCGGGTGGCTCTAAATGCGACTGGATCTCAACCGCGAGACGATAGCACAGCTGACCCACGGGTCCACACCAGATCCCGACGAATCGTAGGAGCCCGAAGCCCGCCCGTCCGCTCTGCCCCTCGGGGACCTCCCGCCCCCAAGACCATCACGCCTCGGGGGACCTCAAGCCTCCCCTGCCACCAGCCCCACCAGCCCCACCAGCCCCGTCAGGCCGGTCAGCCGGTCAGCCGGTCAGCCGGTCAGCCGGTCAGCCGGTCAGCCGGTCAG
>CAZIAK010000041.1:0-41774 GCA_964537035.1 uncultured Phycisphaerales bacterium
GCCAACGCCAACGCCATGGCCATGGTCCTGGCCATGACAGCCGCCAAGAGCAAGCCCAAGGCCAAGCCCGCGAGCCGTGCCAAGGCCGCGCCCTCGACGAGCGCTCGAAAACGCCCCGCCAAGAAGAAGCCCTCCGCCAAGCCCCCTACCAAGCGCCGGGCCGCGACGAAGAAACCCCGCGCACCCAAGCCCCTCCCCTCCCTCCTCACCGGCCCCCTCGGGCTCGAAGGCTGGACCGCCCTCGAGCCCATCATCCTCGCCTCCCTCGCCTCCACCGAACCGCTGCTGCTCGTGGGCCGGCACGGCGCCGCCAAGAGCTTTCTGCTCGAACGCCTGGCCGAGGCGCTGCGGCTCGAGTTTCGCTGCTACAACGCCAGCCTCATCGACTACGACGACCTGGTGGGCATCCCCATGCCCGACGAGGACGGCAAGGGGCTGCACTACATCTCGACCCCCACTTCGATCTGGGACGCCGAGGTGGTCTTCGTGGACGAGATCAGCCGCACCCGTCCCGACCTGGCCAACAAGCTCTTCCCCATCATCCACGAGCGGCGGGTGCAGGGCATCGACCTCGAGCGCCTGCGCCACCGCTGGGCGGCCATGAACCCGCCCGCCCCCGAGGACGACGAGGGCGGCATCGATGAAGGCAACAGCGAGCTGCAATACCTGGGCGTCGAGCCCCTCGACCCGGCCCTGGCCGACCGCTTCACGTTCCTCATCGAGGTCCCCGACTGGGCCGACCTGACAGGGGCCGAGCAGACCCGCCTGCTCGTCGATCAGTTTCGCGGCAAGCACGAGTTCGCCGTCGACCTGCCCGCCCTCGTCGCCGAGGCCAAGCGCCTCTTCGAGGTGCTCAGCGCCGACCTCCCCGAACGCCTGGCGGCCTACTTCCTCTCCCTGGGGAAGGTACGGGCGAACGCCAAGCTGAGACCCTTCTCCACCCGGCGCATGGCGACCCTGCTGAGGGCGACCCTGGCCCTGCAGGCGGCCCGGGTGGCCCTGGCCCGCGGCGCCGACCCCACCACTCAACCCCAGGACGTCGACTGGTGCACCAGCCTCTGGCTCGCCGTGCAACACGGCGACCCGGACCTGGCCGCGGTGGGCGCGATCGACAGAGCCAAGCAGCTCGCCCTGCACCGGCAGGCCTGGAAGCTGTCAGGCCTGGAGGCCGACGACCCCTGGCGCTCGCTGCTGGAGGTCTCTGACCCCCTGGAACGAGTGGCCCTGGCCCTGCGCCTGGGCGGCGGGCTGACCCCCGAAGACCTGGGCCGGCTGGCCCTCGACGCCCTCACCAGCGCAGAACACGACGGGCTGCGCACGGCCACGGCCCTGGCCCTCTACCTGGGCCTGCAGCGGGTCCACGGCCTGCCCGCGGTGGTGGTGGAGACCCTGGCCCAGGACGCCCGCCGGGCCCTGGTGACCGTGAATCGGACCCTCGCGATCCCGGGCCGGGACATGGGCCCCGCCCGAGACGTCGGCCGCATCACCGCAGCCGCGAAGGTCCAGGGCGGCCGCCCCGTCCAGCTCCGCGACCGCTACGCCTTCAACCTGTTGCAGTCGCTGCTGCCGGACGGCTACGCGGGCACGAGCCCCGACGAGGTCCACGGCCTGTTCACCGACCTCTGGACCCGCTTCGACCTGGACCACATCGAGAGCCAGGCAAAGTGAGCGGACCCTGGCTGCGCAACATGAGCTCGCCACCCCGGACGACGGTGGTCTGCGACCAGAGCAGCGTGAACGGTTGCGCCGTGGCCTTCAGCATCAGCGGGCTGCTGCAGCGGGCGGGCCAGCGCCTGCCCGCCGCCGTCAAGGCGCGCATCCGTGCCGTGGGCCTGAAAGGACTCGACTCGAACGACCTGGCCGCCGCCCTGCGCCACATCTCACCTGCGGCACAACTCGACGTGGAACGCGAGGGGGAGCGCCCGCCCTTGCGCGGCGTGCTCGTGGGCTGGCGAAACCTGGGCGGCGGCGAGCCAGCGCCGTCCACTCTCCAACTGAGCGGGGACATCGACTTCAAGGACCTGCTGTTCTGCACCGACGTGGGCCTGGTCCTGGCCATCCTGTCCCGCTGCGAGAGCCAGCTCTACCTGGGACACCGCCAGCCGCGGGGCGACCTGCGCCAGCTGGCCGACCACCCCGTCATCTTCGATGACCCGCGTCTGTGCGCGCTCCCCGACCTGGCCCCCAAACCGAAGGAGCCCTGGCCCCAGACCCAGAAGGAGGCCGAGGAGCGGGCCCGAGTGGCCGCCAAGCGCAAGAAGGCGACGGCCCGACGCAAGGCGCGCAAGACCACTCCCCGCGCCTCACGGCGCCGCATCCGCAACGACGGAGCCTGACCATGACCACGCCCAACGAAGAGCTGGCCCTGCGGCTGTTCAACGTCGTCCCCGCCGCCAGCTACCAGATGGAGAAGCTGCTGGGGCTGGTCGACATCGTCTTCAGCGACGAGGTGCCCACCGCCGGCGTGCAGTGCACCCGGGCGCCGACCCTGATGCTCAACCCCGCCTTCGTCGAGGAGTACTGCGAGCGCGACGGGCACCTGCTGATGCTGGTCATGCACGAGCTGCAGCACGTCATCCTGGGCCACACGACCCTCTTCCCCCGGCTGACCCTGGCCCACAACATCGCCTTCGACGCGGTGATCAACGCCATGCTCTGCCGGCAGTTCCCGTCCGAGGCCGACTTCTTCAGGGCCACCAACACCTGGGACGAGTTTCCCCACCGGCTGCTCCGCCCGGCCCCGGGCTGGCCCCACGAGCCCGAGCCCCTGCCAGGGGACGCCAGCGACAGCGAGCGCGAGCTCCACGACCTGCTCTACAACGACCGCGATCAGCAGGTGACCTACCACGAGCTGTTCGAGCTGCTGCTGGGCCAGCTGGATCCTGATCAGCGCCTCACCGACGTGGTGTTGCTCGGCGACCACGGCGGGCCCGGCGGCGCGGGCGAGGGAGACGAGCAGGCGGTGCGGGACGCGACCCTGCGGGACGTGCTGCGCCGCATCGTCGAAGGCTGGCCTCCGCCCGACCAGGACCTGAGCGGCCGCGACCAGGGCCGCATGCCCCGCAACTGGGCCCTCGACCCGGCCGCCTCGGCCCGGGCCGAGCTGCGCAGGGCCCTGCGCCGGCTGCTGGTCCGCGCAGGCGTGATCCAGGGTGCCCGGGGCGGCAGACGACGGAGCACCCAGGTCGAGCGCGAGGTCGCCGTGCGCACCGTGCTGCCCCAGCTCAACGACCGCAGGGCCCGGGCCTGGGCGCGCCTCCACGGTCGGCCGCCCGTGCTCTGGCGTGGACAGGTCCAGACCACGCGCCGGCTGAGCCGACCCCAGCCCGTGGCCCACGTCTACCTGGACATCAGCGGCTCCATGAACCAGGCCCTGCCCACCCTGGCGGCGGCCCTGCGCGCCCCCCACGCCAGCGGCGAGCTGCGCCTCTTCGTGTTCAGCACCGTCATCGACGAGGCCCGCCCGGGCGACCTGGCCCGGCAGACCTTCGCCAACACCGGCGGCACCCGCATCGGCTGCGTCCTCGAGCACCTGGAGCAGATCCCGCCCCAGAAGCGCCCGCGACGGGTGGTGCTGATCACCGACGGCTACGTGGGCGCCGTCTCCGCGGACACCCTGCAGGCGCTGAAGGTGTCGCTCTACGTGGGGCACTACGCCCTCTACGGCGACGCCTCGGTCAACGACCTGGCGGCGGTGTCGCGGCACGTGGAGGTGCTGCCCTCCCTGCCCGGGGTGAGCTGAGCTGCCGGCCGCTGCCAGCCCCGCCCCATCACACACACGGGCGCACGTCGCGCCGAAGCCCACACACCTCCTCACACCAAGACGCCTTCGATCGGAGACCCCATGCAGCCCACGACACCCCCACGCATCCACTGCGCCGAGTACGTCTCGGACGGCCACCCCGACCGCCTCGCCGACGCCATCGCCGAGGCCTGCGTGCAGCACGGCCTGTCCGTGGACGGCGACGCCCTGGTGGGCGTCGAGGTCGCCATCAGCACCGACAAGGTCTTCGTCACCGGGCGCATCGCCGCCGGTCCGGCCGGCCCGGGCGAGGCCGCGGTCTTTCTGCCGCCCATGGCCCGGGCCGCCTTCACCGCGGCTGGCTACGGCGGGCGCTGGACACCCACGCCCGCAGAGCTGCAGGTCACCTACGATCTGTGCTGCGATCCGCTCACGGAGGACGAGCGGGCCGTCCGCCCCATCTCGGACGACCAGGCCATCTGCGTCGGACACGCCTGCGGTGACGAGCGCACCGACTACCAGCCCCCGGCCCACTGGCTGGCCGGACAGCTCGGCGCCCACATCGACCGCTGGCGCCGGAGCCAGGCCAGCGACGTCTTCGGCCCGGACTTCAAGCTGCTGCCGGTGATCGCGGAGCACGACGGGTTGGCGCAGGGCGCGGGTGCTGCGGCGAGGGGCATCGGCGCAGCGGTGAGCGGAGCCCGCGCCACGAGCCCCGTGCGGTATTCATGGCAGCGGCTGATCCTCTCCATGCAGCACGTCGACGGCCTCAGCTACGAAGAGCAGCACCGGCGGCTGCTGCCGGTGATCGCTGCAGGATGCGCCGCATGCGACTCCGTGCTGCCGGGGCTGGGCGACCTCGCTCCCGAGCGGCTGCACCTGAACGGCGCCGGCGCCTTCGCCATCGGCGGGCCGCACGGCGACAACGGCCTCTCGGGCAAGAAGCTGGTGGTGGACGGCTCGGGCCCCGGTGTGCCCATCGGCGGCGGCGCCTACTTCGGCAAGGACCCGCACAAGGCCGACCGCCGCGGCGCCGAGCTGGCCCGCGATCTGGCCATCGACGAGGTACGCGCCGGAGCCCGGCAGGCCACGGTCACGCTGGTCTTCGCACCCGGCGACGACGAGCCACAGGTCTTCGTCGAGCGCTAGCGGGGTGTGCGCGAGCTAGGCCGGACTGCAAGTGGTCCACGCAGCCATCCAGCTGTGCAAGCCTGACGAAGACGAGGCCTGCTTGCCGACGGCTGCGGTCCTTCGGGCAGCCGACGGCCCAGTGGTCAGAATGATGGAGCCTCGCGAGGTTCTCGCAGAGGATAGACTGCTCAAGCTCCCCAAGAACCTCAGCGGCGACCCATCGTTCAATGGGACGTCGCCGATGCGCTCGATCGCAACGTGACCTCACTCGGACCGACACACAGCCACGATGAGCCACCCCTCAAGTACCCATGGTTGCCTATCCAGCGCCAAGAACCTGCGCACGTTTGGTGTCAACGTGTGCCAGCGCCTCGCCCCGTTGTTCCTTGTGCTGACCGCGAGCCTTGCCCTGGCCTGCGACCGCGCAGACCCCGCAGGCCGGGCCACCGCTGAAGCTGCACAGCAGCCTCGCTCGACCTTGCCGATTCGTGACGCCCAAGCTGGCTCACCCCCCACAGCACCTGACATCCGCTTCGAGCTCACCGAGCCCTTCACCGGCGACGGCCTGACCATTCATGCCCATCCTCGCGTCGGGGGCTACGGCGCCTTCGACGTGGTCGCCGCCGACATGGACCTCGACGGTGACATGGACGTCTTCATCAACTGGCACCTGGGCGGCATCGAGCTGTGCGAGAACCGGGGCGACGAACTGGTCGTGCTCAATGATCCCGCCAACGACGTCTCGGGTCTGACGGACCAGCCGGGCATCCCCTCGCTCTTCGCCACCCGGGGCGACGCCGTCGACGAGCTGGCTGGTCCCTTGCCCGAGGGCGTTCATGTCTGGCACGAGAACGCCCTGGTCTGGTCGATGTGCCTGGTCCCTCCGGCAGACGGGCCGAGCGTGCCCCTGACCATCCGCTGCAACAACGACTTCACCAAGGTCGCGGGGCTGCTCGACGGCGAGGCGATCATGGCCGACAAGAAGGGCGTGACGCTCACGTTGCAACCGGGCGCCGAGCCCCGGCTGCTCACCTTGCGCAACGCATACCCCTGCGCGAACCTGCGCTTGTCCCAACCGAAGAGCGGCGACTCGACCTGGCCCTACCATGTCGGACGACTGCCCACGCGCATCGACGCGCCCCGGCTGTCCCTGCGCAAGCCAGACCCTCACGGCGTGGCCTGGGTGCAAGCGGTAGGGTCCGCAGAGCCCGAGCTGGTCATCACCCGGGGCGGCAACCGGGGCACCCTGGCCCCGCCCGACCCGCCCAAGTCGAACCGCATCTTCATCCACCAGGAGGGCGCCCTGCCCTACAAGCAGCTGCCGCCGATGCGCGCGCCCCGCGACTACGCCCGGGGCCGTGCGGTGCAGTGGGTCGACGTGGACAACGACGGTGTCAACGAGCTCTCCGTGGGCAACAAGACCTCCGCCAACGCGCTCTGGGCCTACGGCGCAGAGAAGGCCACCCAACGTGATCGGGCCACCGAGCTGAAGCTGGGCGCCCGGTTCGGCGATGTGTTTGCCTGGCTCGATGTGGATGACGACGGCTGGCAGGACCAGCTGCTCATCAGTGGTTCGCTCCTGAGGATCGCGCGCAATCGGAGTGGCGAGGTCTTCGAGACCGAGGGGGGTGCAAAGGTGGGCCTCGACCTGGGCGAGCCGTTCGAGCTGCGCACCACGGGCTTCGAGAAGACCTGTCTCTCCGTGTTCGACGTCGACGCCGACGGCGACCTGGATGTGTGGGCCAGCAGCCTGGGGGTCGACGCCTTCCACCGGGTGTTCCTCCGCGAGGGCGATCGCTTCGTGGACGCCACCGAGCGCCTGGGACTGGCCGACGTGCAAGGCACCGAGAGCACGGTCCGGCTCGACGTGGACAACGACGGCTTCATCGACGTGGTCGCCCTGGGCTGGGAGCCCTTGCTGCTCTGGAACCGCGGCGGTGAGCACTTCGACCCCGTACCCTTGCACCACGTGGTGCCCGCCCTGCCCGCAGAGGTCGAGCGGAAGACGCTGATCTTCGCCGCCACATCCGCCGACATGAACCAGGACGGTCGCATCGACCTGGTCCTCGTGGGGCAGCCGCGCCACGTGGCCTACAACCGTACGAAGAACGGCAATGGGCGGCTGACCTTGCACCTGCGCCAGGGCCTGGACGAACCCATCGGCGCGTTGGTTCGGCTGCACACCGACGACGGGCGGGCGCTGGTGCAGCGCTACGGCTCGGCGAACAACTCGTTCGTGTCCCAGACCCTGCAGCCCCTGCACTTCGGCATCCCCCGCGGCGCCGAGGTGACCAAGCTGGAGGTGCGCTGGCCTGGGGACACCGCCTGGACTGCCTGCGAGCTGCCCACCGGCGAGAGCGTGCAGCTCACTCGCTAGCCTGCACTCCTCACCCGGTGCGCCGTGAGGGGCCGGCCGGGGCTCCAGCGCGAGGAGACGTGCCGCCTGTCAGCAAGACGCCCATGGGCCGAGACCACGGCGAGGCCCAGCCAGCAGGATCGACTCAGGGCCCCCTGGGCAGCAGCGCACGGTCGTCCTTCAGCTGCTCGAACAGCAGCTGGCCGATGATCTCGTGGCCCTGGACGTTGGGATGCTCGTCAGCTGCCGCGATGCGCAGGCGACCGGGCTTGTCAAAGCGTCGCATGCCCGACAGGAGGTCGATGACAGGCAGCCCCGCGGCCCGGGCTGCGTCGGCCACCTGACCATGAATCGCCTCGTAGGCGTACCCTTCCCAGGACTCCCGTGGCAGGGTCGGCAAGATGACCACGGCCACGGGCACCCCAGCTGCTTGCGCCGCAGCGGCCATGTCACCGAACGCGTCCACAACGCTCTGCCACTTGCGCGGATTGGCGTGCAAGTAGCGGGTGTAGTTGCCACCTCCCTGGGCGGCGAGGTCCCGCTTGTACAGAGCCCTGGCGATGCGCCGCGCCAAGCTGGAGTACTGCCAGAGTTCGGTCTCCTGGAAGCTCGCATGCAGCGGCTGGATGGGATCGATCTCGGGATCGTTCAGCACGTAGCCCACCAAGACCAGGTCGGGGTCGAGAGGCAGGGCCTTTTCTCGCAACACGATGGCTTCATCACGAGTGGAGTAGCCGCTCACACCCATGTTGAGCACCTCGAAGACCCGTTTCGGGTCCGAGGAGGCCTGGTTCAGCAGCCGCTCGAGGTTGTTGACGAACGTCACTCCCTGAGGGACGGCCCAGCCGAACGTGTACGAGTCGCCCACGAACGCGATGCGCACCAGCCGCTGTCCCCGCTCCCGCAGGGGCGCGTCGCGCATGCCCAGGGAGTTCGTGCGGTTCTTCTGGCCCTGCGACACGCTCGGGTGCGACGGCACCAGCTCGTAGCTCAGGCCAGGGACATTCGACGGCCGGTGGATTCGCTCGTGCCAGGAGCCGTCCTGGCGCTGCTCCGGGGGAGCCCGGTAAGGCACGGGACCCGCGAGGCGTGAGCCGACCTCAGCCAGGCCCAGAGTCACCAGCACCACACCGGACGCGAGCCCCAGGCGCAGGACCATCGACGCCTTGCGCTTGACGCTGGGAGGGGGGGCGGGGGTCGGCATGGCGGCATCCTAGCAGCCTGTCGGCGACGACTCGTGCGAAGTGGGCCGGGCAATCCACGATCACGACACAGGCGGCTTCCTCGTACCCCAACCTCTGCAGCTCGTCGCTCCCCTCACTCCAGCGCTTCCTTCAGCCGCTTGTGCCCGGACTTGCTCACCGGCACCCGGCGGCCATCGTGCAACAGGGCCTCATGGCTGTCCTTGCTGAGCGCCTCGATGGCGGACAGTCGGGACAGGTTGAGGATCCACGAGCGGTGCACCCGAACGAAGAGGGCGGGGTCGAGCCTGCGTTCGAACCCGCTGAGCGTGCCCTGTTTGAGCCAGGAGTCCCCGCCTACGTGCAGGGCCACGTGATCATCCTTCGCCTGCAGCACGTCCAGGTCGGCGACGGCCAGCACCTCGACGCGGCCGCCGCGACGCACCGCCACACGCCCCATGTACTCCTCCGGGGCGCGCGCCGCGTCATGCAGGGCGGCGTACTCCCGGGCGTCCACGTGTCGCTGACCAGCCCGGCGCTCGCGCACCTTGTCGAGGGCCCCGTCGAACCGCTGCTGATCGAAGGGCTTGAGCAGGTAGTCGCAAGCGTGGACCTCGAAGGCGGCCAAGGCAAACTCGTCGTGGGCGGTGACGAAGACGACGAGCGGCGGATCTGGCAGGAGCTCCAGCACCTCGAAGCCGTTCAGGCGAGGCATCTGCACGTCGAGGAAGATCAGGTCCGGCGTGAGGGCCTCCACGGCCGCCACCGCCTCGAAGCCGTTGGCGCACTGGCCCACCACCTCGATGTCCCCGTGGGCTGAGCAGTACTCCACCAACAGCTGGCGGGCCAAGGTCTCGTCGTCCACGACCAAGGCGCGAAGGGGTGTGCTCATGGCCGCCCCCCCTCGAGGTGCAGGCGCAGTTCCACCCTGAAGCGACCGCCCTCGTCGGTCACGGTCAACCCGTTCCCGTCGCCACGCACCCTGCCCAGCCGCGCTCGGGTGTTGGCCAGGCCCAGTCCCGTTCCCAGCTGTTCGGTCGCGGCGTTTGGGTCGTAGTCGTTCTCCACGGCCAGCACCAGCTCGCTGCCCTCCCGCCGCGCTGTGAGCGCGAGGGTCATGGCGCCGGTGAGCGACGACAGGCCATGCTTGACCGCGTTCTCTACCAGGGGTTGCAGCAACAGGGGCGGCAAGAGGGCGTGGTCCAGGTCGGGCCCGATCTCGCGGACCACCTGCAGGCGCTCACCGAAGCGCAGCTCCTCGAGGGCCAGGTAGTCGTCGACCAGCTCGAACTCTTCGGTCAGGGTCACCGCCGGCCGATCACCGAGGCGCAGGTTGCGACGCAGAAAGTCCGCCAGGCACACGGTCATGTCCCGGGCCCGGCCGGGTTGCAAGGTGGTCAGGGCGCTGATCGAGTGCAGCGCGTTGAACAGGAAGTGCGGATGGATCTGCAGTCGCAGCGCCGCCAGCTCGGCCTCACGGGCCAGACGCAACGACTCCTCCTGGCGCAGGCTCTGCTCCGCTCCAACCCGCTGGGCTGCCAGCAACGAATGGACCAACAACACGATCAGGTAGGCGATCACCCCGAGCAGCAACAGCCAGGTGCGATGATTGGACAGCAGTGCCGAGGGCCCACTGTCGGGACCACTGATCGCCCGCACCGCGCCCACTGAGAGAGCAAACCAGATGGCGCTGCCAGTGATCGCACCGGCGGCATGGGTCAACCAGAGCCGCCTGTCCGGCGCGCTGTGCACAGGGTTCATCTCCGCCGCCCACCAGAACCCTAGACAGAGAAACGGGAGGGACAGCGCGCAGGGCAGGGCAGCCACGCCCCGGTCGGTCCAGCTCGCAGAGCCGTCCTCGAAGGCCACCAGCAGCAGACCCATCAACGGCGCCCACGCGACGGCGCAACGACGGAGGGTCAGGGGACCGCTGGAGGACGTGGGTTTCATGGGCGTGGCAAGTGGCGGGGCAGGCGCTCGCTGATGGGGAAGGGTGAGCGTGACTCCCATCAGCCATTGTTCACATCGAAGCCACCGAACATCGCCACCCCGTTGATATGCAACACGGGATGGGGTCCAGGGCCTTCGGCATCAAACACGGTGCTGTTCGAGAAACCTCCGAAGATGGGCAGGCCAGACAGCTCCACGCGCCAGCCCTTGGGCACGTGAATCTCCCCTCCCCCGAAGAGCGCCAGACACTCGATGGTGAGCTCGCTGGCCTCCGGCTGGCAGTTGGTCAGGTCGAGCTCAAAGCCCCCGAACATGGCAGCGATCCAGCCGCCGGTCAGATCCGGCGACGAGACCGTGATGTCCTGACCGCCGAACAGAGCCAGGCCCTTGAGCCGCCGCCCGCTGTGATCCACCTTGCGGATGAACAGCTTGGAGCCGCCGGTCAGCAAGGCCAGCCCGGCCAGGATCAACAGGGCCGCCACGACCACCGAGGCGTTCAGGTCTTCAGCGCTGAGCACGACCGCGAAGGAATCTTTCGACAGCAGGCCCAGGTTGAAGGCCAGGGTCAAAAGGCCAGCCACGAAGAACAGCACGGAGAACAGACGGGCCACGCCAGCCGTGTTGAAGCTGGCCCTGGCGCCGATCACGATGGGAATGACAGGCCAGAGCTGGGAGAGCTCCACGCCCGCGCCCTCGAGCCAGCCCTGACTGTGGACCAGCACACCGAACCCAGCCAGCAGCAGGGCGATGCCGAAGATCGAGACGCCTTCCTTGCCAGAGTCGTTGTCGTCCGTGCTCATGCCTTGCCTCCGATGCGCTGACCTGGCGGGGACATCCCGCCGAGGCTCGTGGGAGCAGCATCGCCGCTCTGGTCAGCCTTCGAAAGGGGCCATCGGTGAACGGCGCCTGTGGGTCGGTGAGTGGCGGTTTGCCCTCAGCGCAGCGCCGCCACCGACAGAACGCGCTCGAGGGTCACCTCGAACGCGGGTGGCCGATCGCCCTCGGCAGTCAGATGAGAAGCACCGAGCCGATGGCGTCCACCACCGGGGAAGTACCCGGCCGCCGAGACGTAGCAGAGCACCTCGCCGTTCTCCAGCTGGACGAAGCTGGCCGCTCCGTCTGGGCCCGTGATCTTGCGCGCTTCAAGAGTGCCACTGGCGCCACCCCTGGACACTCGCGGCGGCAGGAACTCGGCTGCGGCTGCTACCAGGTCGCGCTCACGAGTGCTTCCCAGGGCGGCCCAGGAGAGCACCACGGTGGCCCCTTCAATGGGTTCGCCTGCGTTGTTGCGCACGACCACAGACAGCTGGGGCACTCGCCGCAGCGGGACCTCCAGCGCCAGCTCGCCCAACGGGACACTGGCAATATCCTCGATGCGCTCGACCTCATAGCCGGGGAAACTCACGACCAGCTCGACGGGCAGACCTTGGGGCGACTCCCGCGACAGCGTCCACTCGCCATCGGCATCGAGCAGAACCGACAGCCCATTCTCGCCCCCCTTCAAGGACGCGCCGCCCCAGCTCAAGGCGCCCTCGCCCGCTGAAGTCACGGCGTCACCGGTGGCGCCATCACGAAAGCGCAGCCGAGCCGTCCAATCTTGCAGTCCAGGAATCTCGAGGTCGACCGTGGACGGCGCCATGGCACGGGTCTCGAAGAACGTTCTTGCTGGCTCGACGAGCGTGACGGGGCCGGGCGCGAACGGCCCGAGGCGAAAACTCCCATCGGCTCGAGTCACAGCCTGTCTGGGACGAGCCAGGCGCTCACCGATGCGAGAGCCGTCGGCGGCCTCCTCGGCGAAGCCGAAGAGCAGCAGGCCGGACGCCACCTCACCACCTCGATAGCGGACCGTGCCGTCCAGCCAGACGCCAGGGTGCAGCACGAGCTTGACCTCCACGTCACCCGGATCGTCAACGTGCTGTCCCGCATTGACGGAGACGTCGTCCTGGGTCCAGAGGCGCAACGGCCCCCGGGAGAGGCCTGTCCACTGAAAGGCGCCGTCGCGGTTGGTGCGGGTGGACACGGTCGCTCCGTCGGCCACGGCAACCCTCACTTCGCACCCCGACACCGGCAATCCCATCGGGTCCACCACAAGACCGGAGACACGTCGCCCTTGCCCCATGGTCACGGACGCCAGCGTGTCGACATGAGCACCTCGAATCGCCACGGGCGAGAGCTGCTTCGGCCCAAACCCCTGCAGTCGATAGCTGAGGGTATACAAGCGATCCGGAGGCAGGAGCGGCAGATAGTACTCACCCTCCACGTTGGACCAGGTCTCGATTCTGCCTCTCGGCAGAGCAGCGCCCGGCGCTGCCACGGCCAGGTCGGCACCCAGCGGAATCAGGGTGTTCTCCAAGAACGGCGTCAGGGCCACGCTCACCCCGGCGAGACCGTCCCCCTGCTCATCGACGACCGAGCCTCTCAGCCCCGGATGGCGAGACACCTCGATGAAAAGCGTGTTCTCACCGGGCTCAAGAGAGACCGTCTGGCTCATCACTTCGGCACCCAAGCTGCCTGCTGTGATGACCGCCGTGCCAGGGAGCGAGCGAAACGCAGTCTCCCACTTCTCAGCTTCGAACGGGGCCAGCTGTGGGCGCCCGGCAACTTGGCCAGTCGAAGGAGTCATGGTCAGCCCTGCCATGGGCGGCGGGTCGACTGATGTGCCAGCCGGTAGGCCAACCAGCTGAGCCACGACTGACGATTCAATCGAAGAGGCCATGGGCAGGGCGTCGGCGTGCAGCGGCCGAGCCCGCGGATCGCTGTCAGGTACGGGCCGCTGCAGCTCAACGCCCTCTGCGGACACCTGGCTCAATCGCGCTGGGTCACTCGGCCCACTGATGGTGTCCGGCGAAACGAGCAGCTGTCTCGCTGCCCAAAGGACCGTCAAGGCCACAACCGCCAAGGCCAGGTGGAGCCGATTCAACCGCCTCCGTTTCGACGGACGCTCTTGACCTGTCATGTCAGTGAGCCGAGACGAATCCTGGGAGCAAAGCCGCGGAGCCATCAGCCCGCATGACAACCATCACCACGCCTCCGTCGAGCGGTTTCACCGTGCACCGCAGCGCCACATGCTCGTCAACGAAATCACTGTACTCGATCTCGAGACTGCCTTTCGCGGGGGCCGGAAGGCCAGCGATGACGAACTCGATGGGCTCCTCGTTGGCTGACTCGACAGCATAGAAGGTGGCTCGAACACCCTTCTCCTTACGACCGGCGCGCATGGCCATCTTGCCATCGGACGCCCCCTCCCATGAGACCTCAAAACGCCCCTCCGCGCTGATCTCCAACGCAGCGCTGAGCACTGCATTGCGTTCCACTCCGCCGTCGGCGAGAGACTCTTCCAAGGCCTTGAGCTGGGCCGTATCGACCCAAGCCTCCGGCGGCAGAGTCGCCGAGACGGGGTGACGATCACTCTCTGCCGGAACCGGAAGCCACGGCGGATCGCCAGGAACCAGAATCGTCTTGGAGGGATGGGAGATCACCGCATCCGGCCTGAAGAAGCCCGTGAGCTCTATCGGTGTGTCGGAGTAGCCCACCATCTCTGGGTGGTCGGCTTCGCCCTGGACCTCAGCATGACTGGCGCCCCCCTCCTCAGCCGCTGCGGTCTCTCTGCAGGCTGTCGTTCCCACCGAGAGTGCAATGATGAGGAAAAGAGAAACGTCAACCCGAGGCACTGCTTTGGCGATCACTCGCAACTGCACCACTCCTGCGTGTGTGTTTCGCCAGTCTCCGGCGTTGTCCAGCTCACCGTCTTGGCGATGCAGCTGTCGTCGCAATCCTGCTTGATGCAACGCATTCCCCCAGCAGTGGCGGCACCGATGCAGTCCAGTGCGGATCCGGAGGGGTTGCATTCACACCAGAGCAAAGATCCCGCTGAAATCAACGTGCACGCCGCGGTGTCATCGCAGCCCCCAGAACAGAACACGTCAATACTGATGAGCTGTCCCTGCGAGTCATAGTGGAACGTCATGTTGGTCATGCAGTCGGCTGCTATCAGGCCCGTGGCCAGGCACGACAGTATTGCCATAGCTCGTAGACCACCGCAGAGCGATTCTCTTATCTCACTCATGCCTTCCCCCAGTTACATGTTTCCAATTCAATCCCCCGAGAAGCTCCAGAAGCCTCCGTCAGAAATAATATTATCGGAGAAATAGAGAGCCTGTCAAGGCCAGGCCTCATGCGAACGAAGCCATGGGCGCACAACATGACTTCAGACCACTTGGTCGCAAGACGACAGGGTTTGGCTCGGTTGGCAGACGGCTGCGTGTGGCTCAGTCACCAGCCCCTTCTCGGCTCGGGTTCGTGTTGTGGATGATGCGGGACGACCTCTCCACCGGATGACTCATGTTTCGAACGCTCTGCGCCCTGCTTGCCCTTGCCACACAGACCATGGCCCAGCCCGTGCCTTCCACCTGGCATGAGCTGCCCCTGCAAGACGGCAGCACCCTGTCCTACAAGCTCGGTCTTCCCGACGGGTTCGATGCGACCGAGACCTCTCCCGTTCTTCTCGCCTTGCCCCCCGGCCCCCAGACTCGCGAGATGGTCGAGGCGTCGTGGGTGCGCTACTGGGCCAGCCAGGCCAGTGAGCGGGGCTGGATCGTGGTCAGCCCCGCCGCGCCAGAGGGGCGCACCTTTTACGACGGCGCCGAAGCCCTGCTGCCAGAGCTGATCCGCCATGTGCGGGCGACGTACAGCATCGAACACGACCGCCTGCATCTCGCGGGCGTGAGCAACGGCGGGCGCAGCGCGTTTCGCTTGGCCACCTTGTCTCCCCAAGAATTCCTCTCCCTGACCGTGCTCCCCGGCTACCCGCCGACCGCTGAGGACGAGGCCCGGCTCGACGTCTTGTCGCAGCTCCCCGTGAGCATGTACGCGGGAGGCGACGACACCCACTGGGTCGAGCGCATGGAGGACACCGCCACCCGCCTGCGCGCTCTCGGCGCCGACGTCACCACCACGGTGTTCCCCGGAGAAGGCCACACACCGCCGAGCATGGACGGTGACGTGATCATGTTGCGGCTGCAAGAGCTGCGCCGGCTGGCAGCACAGGCGAGCGCTCCGGCAGGCGAGACCCGCTCGGCGAACAACGGCGAGCCAGCGGTTGCCACGGACGGCACCACCGTCTTCGTCGTCCGCCACGCAGACCGGCGAGGACACGACGACGCGCTGACCGATGCCGGTCACGCCCGCGCCCAGGCCCTGGCGCGCATGCTGGAGCCCACTGCCCTCGACGTCATCTACGCCACGGAGTACGAGCGCACCCAGCAGACCGTCGCGCCCACGGCGAGCGCGCAACAGCTGACGCCGCGGGTGCTCTCCGCGAGATCCGACCTGGCCGCGCACCTGCTCAGGGAGCATCCGGGCCAGACGATTCTCGTCGCCGGACACTCCAACACGGTGCCGGCAATCCTCGCAGGCCTGGGGCTGCCCCGGATCAGCGACCTGTCTGAAAACCAATATGGCGACCTGTTCATCGTCACCATCACCTACGGCGAAGCCCGGCTGCTGCACCTGAAGTACTGAACGTCAAGACCAGGCCACACCAGCGTTGCTACCATCGCCAGCCGCCTGCCCCCGCCTTCGCCCTCTGGAGAGCCCCATGCCCGTTCGCAACGACTTCAAGCCCGGTCAGTTCTGCTGGATCGACATCGCCGCTCACGACCTCCCCGCAGCCGCTGCCTGGTACAGCGAACTCTTCGGCTGGACCGAGGCCCCACAGGAATCCTACGGCGGCCCTCCCTATGCGTTCTTCATGAAGGGCGACGCGCCGGCAGCGGCCGGTGGTCAGATGTCCGACGAGATGATGGCCCAGGGCATCCCGCCCATGTGGAACAGCTACGTTCGGGTGGACGACTGCGTCGCCAGCGAAGCGAAAGCCGCGAGCCTGGGCGCCACCATCACCGTGCCCACCATGGAGGTCCCGGGCCATGGCAAGCTCTGCTTCCTGCTCGACCCTTCCGGCTCGTCGATCGCCATGTGGCAGGACTTCGGCAACGGTCCGGGCGTCTGCGTCGCCGAACCCGGCAGCCTGTCGTGGAATGAACTCATGTGCCGCGACGTCGCGGCCGCCCGGGAGTTCTACGGCCAGCTCTTCGGCTGGGAGTTTCAGGACATGCCCATGGAGGGCGTCAACTACACGGTCATCCAGGCAGGTGGCGTAGACACTGGTGGCATGATGCCCATGGACGGCGAGCAGTTCGACGGCGTCCCCAACCACTGGATGGTCTACTTCGCCGTGGGCGACTGCGAGGCCACCGCGGCCAGGGTCGCCGAGAGCGGCGGTACGATCATCGTGCCCCCCACCAAGATCCCCGTGGGCAAGTTCAGCGTCCTGCTCGACCCCCAGGGCGGCGGCTTCTCGGTCATCCAGATGTCGGACGATCCCTGCGAGGCTCCGTGACCACGGGGCAGACTACGTACGGCTGCGAGGATGGCCGGGCAAGTTCGTCACAGCACGTTTTGGAAGAGATCCCATGTCCCGCTCTCTGACCCTGCTCGTCTGCTGCGCACTGGCGCCCATCGCCTCAGCCTCCGACCCGCTGCTCTACAGCCTGGTCGGTGACAACCCCAGCGGCTTCCCGGGCTTCGGTTTCGCCGTCGCAGGCGGTCTCGACGTGGACGGTGATGGCGTCCCCGACATGATGGTCGGCGCCCCCTACGAGAACAGCTTCGGCGGACAGGTGAAGGTCTACTCCGGCGCGGACAGCAGCTTGGTCATGGTCTTGCAGTCCCCCGACGCGGGCCACTTCGGCAGTTCGGTGGCCATGGTGGGAGACCTGAACGGCGACCAGGTGAACGACATGGTGGTGGGCGCCCCCGAGTTCACCGTGTTCGGACCGGACCCCGGTTACGCAGAGGTGCGCTCCGGCGCGGACGGCGACCTGATCTTTCATTGGGAGGGAACGGACAACCGCGGCCAGTTCGGCAGCTCGGTTGCTGACGCAGGCGACGTCAACAACGATGGCGTACCCGACATCATCGTGGGCGCACCGCTCCATGATGGAGCCGGCACAGACTCAGGCCTGATCCGCGTGTTCTCCGGCCAGGACGGCGACCTGATCCACACCATCTCCGGCGCCTCCGGCGGCGACGACTTCGGCCGCTCCGTCGATGGCATCGGCGACGTGAACAGCGACGGCTTCGACGACTTCGTGGTGGGCGCTCCCGGCGCCGGCCCCGGCACCTTCCGGGGACAGGTGCGGGTGTTCTCCGGGCAAGACGGCTCCGTGCTCTTCACCTTCACTGGCGCGGCAGACTTCGACCAACGAGGCTGGTCGTCAGCGGGTGCGGGAGATGTGAACGGCGACGGCACTCCAGACATCATCTATGGCACACCCAACGCGTTCGCATCGGGCTCAGCCGAGGTGCGCTCGGGCGTGGATGGCAGTCTCATCCAGGCCATCGAGGGCCACGCCTCCAGCTCGAGCCTTGGACGGGCCGTCGACGGGGCGGGCGACGTGGACGGTGACGGCTACGGCGACCTGATCGTGGGCGATCACCTGGCCAGCGCGGCCTTCGGCGAAGTCTGGCTCATCTCGGGGCGCGACGGCTCCACGATCTCGCAAGTGACCGGCGGCGGGTCGAACGATCGTCTCGGTGGCGCGGTGGCAGGCCTTGGCGACGTTGACGGTGATGGATTCGCAGACGTCATCATGGGCGCAGACCAAGGCCCGGTACAGGCGCCGGGCTTCGCTCGGGTGTACTCCGGCAAACCGGCGCTTGTCGGAGACGTACAGAGCCTCTCGCTGTCCTCCGGTGGCACCCTGTCCATGAACCTGAGCGCGCCCACCAGCCACGGGGGCGGCCTCTTCTGGGTCTTCGGCAGCGTCACCGGCTTTGCTCCCGGCCTGACCTTCGCCAACGGCGTGACCCTGCCGCTCAATCTCGATGCCTACTTCGACCTGACCCTGCTGGCGCCCACGTTCTTCCCCAGTTTCATCGGCACCCTGGATGGCAACGGCGACGGCGCATCCGCCCTGACCCTTCCCCCAGGCCTCGACCCGATCCTCGTGGGCCTGCCCTTCCGCCACGCCTTCCTGGCGCGCAATTTCGGGCAGCTCGACTTCGCCAGCAACCCCTTGCTGCTGGAGATCACCCCCTAGCAGACTGTGCGCAAGGTGCCGTGATGGCGAGTGCACCTTGGTGGGGTCGGCGCGCAACCTCCCCGCCCTCGACAGCGCCCCACCGCTCTGGCAGGGTGATCGGGCCTTGGCGCCCGGCCCACTGCGCCACCCCTTTTGGAGCCACCTCCGTTGACTCAGCACCAGAGTACCGGCGCCGGCTCTACCGGCAACGTGATCGCCGCCATCTGCAGCTTCTTCGTGCCCGGCCTGGGGCAGCTGGTGCAGGGCCGCCTGTTCATGGCCCTGGTGCACTTCATCATGGCCGCCGTGCTCTGGTGGATCCTCATGGGCTGGATCGTCCATCTGTGGTCGATTCTCGATGCAGCGGTCTGGAAACCCAAAGGACGCTGACACACTGATCTGCTGAGAGACCGGCAGGCCGTGTACCTTGGTGGACGACATGTCTGCACATGACGACGATCGCTCCCTCGACGAACAGGCCTATGACGCCTACATGGCCAGCGCGACGAGCGGCAGGCCCGAGTCGGTCGAGACCTTCCTGGCCCGCTGGGACGGCACGTCGGAAGAGCTGCGCTCTCGGTTGCAGGCCCTCCATCGTCGGCTGCCACGACGAGAGGGCAGCGACGCCACGGAGACGGGCCCGCCAGATCTGGGGCCCTTCCGCCCCATCGAACCCCTCGGGCACGGCGGCATGGGCGAGGTCTGGCGCGCCTTCGATGACCACCTCGAACGGGACGTGGCCATCAAGCGCCTGCCCCCGGCCTTCACCGACCACCCCACCAAGACGGAGCGCTTTCGTCGCGAGGCTCGGCTGATCGCTTCCCTTGACCACCCGAACATCGCCGGCGTGCACGCCCTGCTGAATACCGACGCCGGCGACCTGTTGCTGGTCATGGAGTGCGTCGAGGGCGAGAACCTCTCTGCTCGCCTGCAACGCTCCGCACTCGATCCCCGAGAGGCCGTGGCCGTCGGGCTGCAGATCGCCCGTGCCCTGGAGGCCGCGCACAGCCAGGGCGTCATTCACCGCGACCTCAAGCCGAGCAACATCATGCTCCACGAGGGCCGGGTGAAGGTCCTCGACTTCGGCCTGGCCAAGCAGATCGACGGCGACGACGACGTGCCCTTGACCCGCGCTGGTGTGCCCATGGGGACGCCGGGCTACATGAGCCCCGAACAGGCCATGGGGCTGGAGGTCGATTCACGAACGGACGTGTTTGGCTTCGGTGCGCTGCTCGCCGAGTGCTTCATGGGTGAACGGGCGCTGCAGGGCACATCGCTCGAACCCTCCCTGAACTCCATGCCTGCCTCTGTCCCTGCTCTGGCCAGGAGCCTCTGCCACCGTTGCCTGCAACTCGACGCGAAGGCCCGGCCCCACTCCATGACCGACGTGCGCGAGTCCCTGCAGGCCATCATGCGCGGAGAAGGCAACCCTGCGCCTGAGCAGAGGCAGGGCACGGGCACACCCGCTCCCCTGACCAGCTTCATCGGCCGCGACCAAGAACTCGCCGACCTCGGACAGCTGCTCTCGGAGCGACGCCTGATCACCTTGCTGGGGCCTGGGGGTTCGGGCAAGAGCCGGCTGGCCATGGAAGCCACGGGAACATTTGCAGAGCCTGTCTCCTTCGTCGAACTCTCCGGTCTCGCCGACGGCAAGGCGGTCCCCCAGGCCGTTCTCGCCGCCCTTGACCTGGGCGACGGTGGGCTCTCAGCTGAGAACCTCGCCGCAGAGCTCGCCACGCGATCTGTGCTGATCGTCCTCGACAACTGCGAGCACCTGCTCACGGCTTGCGCGGACATGGCGGCGGCTCTTCTCCGAGCCGGTCCTGCCGTGCGCGTTCTGGCCACGAGCCGTGAACCTCTCGGTCTCTCGGGCGAGCAGGTGTTTCCTGTCAAGCCGCTGAGCCTCCCTGAACCAGGCGAGAGCGCGCCCGCCGCCCTGGCACGGACCGAGTCCGTGCGCCTCTTCATCGAGCGGGCCCAGCTGGCGGATCGCTCCTTCGTGCTCGACGCACAGAATGGAGCCGCGGTCTCCCTGGTCTGCCGCAGCCTGGACGGCATCCCCCTGGCCATCGAGCTGGCCGCCGCACGCACCCGGGTGCTGCCCGTTGAGGAACTCGCTGCCCGACTCGACGACATGTTCCAGCTGCTCTCCGGTGGCACGAGCGGCGGCCCCTCCCACCACGCCACGTTGCGGGCCATGGTCGACTGGAGCCACGACCGCCTGTCCGGCCCTGAGCGGCGCCTCTTTCGCAGGCTGGCCGTGTTCTCCGGGGCCTTCCCCCTCGAGGCCATCGAGACGATCTGCTCGGACGACGCCATGCCGGCAGTGCACATCCTCTCGCTCTTGCCCGCCCTCGTGGACAAGTCTCTCGTGGTCGCCGACCGTCGGGGTCAACGCACGCGCTATCGGCTGCTGGACACCTTGCGCCACTACGCCCGGGAGCAGCTGGTCGCCTCCGGCGAAGAGGCGACCTGGGTGCGCCGACATGCCACGGCGCACTATGCCCTGGCCGCCGAAGCAGAGCAGCGTCAGGACCGTGCAGATCGAGGGGCCTTCTTCGAAGAGCTCGACACGCGACGCATCGACCTCGAAGCCGCCTTGAGCGCGCATCGCTTGGACCCCGATCTCTACGAGGACGGTGTGCGTGCTGCGTGCTCCCTCTTCGAGTGGTGGTTGTCGCGAGGGCACATGGACTCGGCGGCGGCACAGCTCAACGCGCTCATCGGCCTCGACAGCGAGCTGCCGCCCGCCCTGCGCGCCAACCTGCATCGCGTCACCGGAGTGGTCGCCCACCGCAGGGGCGATGTGGCCCGGGCCGAGCAGCTGTTCTTTCAGAGCCTTGAGCTGGCCCAACAAGCTGGCGACCGACGCCAGCAGGGGCTGGCTCACCGACAGCTGGGCTTCCTCTTCGCCCACGAGCAACGCTTCGCGGACTCCGCCGCCCACATGGAGCCGGCGCTCCAGCTCGCCCGAGAGACCGGTGATGAGCGCTGGGCCTCCAACCTGCTCAATGACATGGGCATGCTGGCCCTGTACGAGGGACGCCTGCAGGATGCCGAGTGGCTGTACTCCGAGAGCCTCGCCCTGCGCTCGAAGCTCGAAGACGCCTGGGGAGTCGCAGGGTCGCTGGGCAACCTGGGTGAGATCGCGGCGAAGCTCGGTCAAACAAGCCTGGCCCGGGAGCGGCTCAACCAGAGCCTCAACAGTTTCTGGCAGCTGAGGGACAAGCGCAGCGTCGTCGAGTCGTTCGAGATGAGCGCCAGCCTGGAAGCCATGACAGGGCAGCCCGCCCGCTGCGCCGTCCTTGCGGGGGCAGCCCAGGCGGCGCGCACCGCATTCGGTTTCATCCAACCCAAGGCAGAGGTCGAGCCCTACGCAGAAGACCTCGCCCTGGCTCGCCAGGAACTCGGCGACGAGGCCTTCGAGCTGGCCTTCCAGCGGGGTGCGGCCATGGAGTTGAAGGACGCGGTGGCCTTCGCCCTCGAACGCTAGCCAGCGATCAGCTCGAAGGCTTGGCGAAAGCGCTCCACGGCTCGCAGTTTGGTCCGGCGCGCCGTGTCTTCAGTGAGGGACAGCCGCTCGGCCATCTCAGGAACCGACAGCCCCTCCGTGATCATGCTCACGAGCCGCTGATCCCGGGGCAGCAGGACATCGACCGCCTGGGCGGCGAGGGCCAGCAGGTCACGCCGCTGGGCGAATGTCGCCGGCCCGTTCCCCGAAAACGCCGGCTCGACACCGTGGCCCATGGTGCTGTCCGCCCCCAGCAAGGTCACCCGCATGAGGGCGCCACCGTTCCGTCGCGCTGCGCTCCAGTAATCGTGGCGATCGGCCACGTGGGCACGCACAAGACGGGAGAGGTAACCCTTGAACGCCTCGTCACCCTGAAACTCGAAGCGAGCCCCGGACTTCAGCGCACGCAGGTGCACGCCCTGGGCCAGGTCCTCTTCGGTCTCATACCTGAACAGCCCGGCGCCACGACGGCGCAACCTTGCCAGCAGCTCCTCGTGGTGGCGGACCAGCAACTCCGCAAGCCTGGGGGTGGGTTCAGTGTTCATGCTGAACCCAGTCTACCCCGCTTGTGGAGTATGATGAGACCGGGCTGGGAGGCCCCGCCCCCAGCGGGTCGGCCAGTTTGCCGAGCCTCGCGGCCCAACACGCTGGGTTGAAGGCAGGTGATGGACAAGGTCTTCGCCGAAACTAGCCTTGCTGCAACGTGCGGGATACGATCCCACCATGGCCGCTTCTGCTCCCCAAACAGCCCCCCAGGCGGCCCCGAATCCGGCTCTTAACGCCCCCCCGCGGCCCCTTCTCTTCACCATGCTGTTCAAGGTGCTGCTGGGGCTGTTGGCGGGTCTCGTCCTGGCAGACTATGGCGTGGCCTGGCTCGATCGGGACCGGGATCTGCGGGCCAAGGGCTCCATGGTCGCCGACGATCAGCTGGGCTGGGTCAATCGCCCGGGCATCAAGTACGGCGTCTCGCGGATCAACTCCCTGGGCCTGCGCGGCCGGGAGATCCCCCCGGCGGCCCCGGCTGACGAGGTGCGCATTCTGGGCGTGGGCGCCTCCAGGGTCTTCGGCAGCGGCGTGCCCACGCCGGAGACCTGGGCCGAGTCCACCCAGGAGATCTGCGATGCTCGCTTTCCCGGGGCCAACTGGCGGATTCTGAACGGCGGCGTGAAGGGCTTCTCGGCCCGTCAGGCCGCCCGGCTGGCGATCAAGATGATCCCCGAGGTGCAACCCGACCTGGTCATCTTGTTCATCTCCCCTGGCTCCCAGTCGATCCTGGGGCCGGGGCTGGACAGCCAGAGCATGACCGTGGGCGACATCCTGGTGCCCAAGGACATCGTCGAGGACGTGCCCGAGTTCTTGCGTCCTCTGGCGGTCAAGCTGCACCACCTGCTGCTCCACTCCAACCTTTACGCCCGCTACCGAGCCCAGTTCCTGGGGCAAGAGGACAAGCAGAAGCGGGTGCAGGGCTTCATCCTGTCTCGTGCCGAGCGCGGGCCGGTGATCGAGTCGATGCTGCAGTACACCTTGACCGACCTCGACCTTCTCGCAGCGGCCTGCGCGGACAGCGGCGTGAACCTCAGGCTGCTGGTCTTGCCAGAACCCCAGCAGCAGCACCGGGTGACCTGGGCCAAGCACCTGCGCAGCATGGCCTCCAAGGGTGCGCCCTCCATCAGCACTCCCCGCGCCGAACCCACCACCGTGCTGATCGAGCTGCTGAAAACGCGAGGCTTCGACGTGTGGGACTTCAGCAATGAGCTGGGTGTCATTCACGACGACATGGAGAAGTTCTGCGTGGACAAGTCGCACTGGTCGCCAGCCGGCCACGACCTCATGGCCCGGGGCATCCTCTTGCGCATGACCCGCGACGACCGCCTGGTCGGCAAGCTGATCAGGGACCGCCGGGAGAACCCTCGCCAGTGAGCAACTTGACCAGCCACCTCCCCACGAGAAGGCCCGTCTGAGTGGCGTTTCACACCTGGAAGTTCGGGGTCTTCCTGGCCCTCGTCCTGGCCATGTTCTGGCTGGTGGCGAAGCAGCGCAACCGGCGCACGGCGGTGCTCCTGTGCGCCAGCTACTTCTTCTACGGTTCGTGGGAGCTGTGGTTCCTCAACCTGATCGTCTTCTCGACGATCCTCGACTATCACTGCGGCCGCTGGATCGCGGGTGCCCCGAACCCAAAAGCCAAGAAGCGAGCCCTGTACCTCAGCCTGATCGCCAACCTGGGGCTGCTCTCGTACTTCAAGTACTCAAAGTGGGGCGTCGAGCTGCTGCAACCCGTGCTCGGCGACGGCGAGCTCACCCAGAGCGCGTACGGTCTGGCCTGGACCGACATGGTCCCCGTGGGCATCTCGTTCTACACCTTCCAGACCCTGTCCTACACCGTGGACATCTACAGGGGCAGGCTCAAACCGGCGCGCAATTTCTGGGACTTCGCGCTCTTCGTGGCCTTCTTCCCTCAGCTCGTGGCCGGCCCCATCGTGCGCGCCGTCACGTTCTTGAAGCAGCTGGAGATCCAGCCGCGCTTCAGCCGCGAACGCCTGCACGACGGGCTGTATCGCATCGGCACGGGCCTGGTGAAGAAGGCCCTGCTGGCGGACATCCTCTCGCAGTTCCTCGTCGACCCGATCTACGCCGCACCTGACGAGTACACCGCCCTGGCCCACGGCCTGGCCATGGTCGGCTTCACCTTCCAGATCTACTTCGACTTCTCTGGCTACTCGGACATCGCCATCGGCACGGCGCGCCTCTTCGGCTTCGACCTCGACGAGAACTTCATGGCCCCGTACAGGTCGACCAGCGTGAGCGAGTTCTGGCGTCGCTGGCACATCTCCCTGTCGACGTGGGTGCGGGACTACGTCTTCTACCCGCTCAGCTCTGCCCGGGACAAAGAGTGGCGCGTGTCGCTCAACATCATGATCACCATGATCATCATCGGGCTGTGGCATGGCGCCAGCGGGCTCTGGCTGCTCTACGGCACCATGCAGGGCGTGGTGGTCTGCGCCGAGCGCGCCATGGAGCGACGCCGGCGGGCTGCGCGCCGAAGGATCTCGCGCCCGGTCAAGGCTCTGGCCTGGTGTCTGACCTTCTCGTTCGTCGTGCTGTCCTGCCTGTTCATCAGGGCCGACAGCCTCGACCACATCGCCACCCTGTTCACCGACTTCGGGCCGTCCACCGAGATCGCGATCTGGGGCTACGTGGCCCTGGCGGTGAGCTTCTTCACCCACTTTCAGCCTGACCGGCTGGAGGCCTGGCTCAAGCGGGGTGTCCTGGCCCTGCCCACACCAGCGTTGGGCATGCTGCTCGGCCTGGTCATCGGCATCATGATGGCGGTCATGTCCCACTCGACCGCTTTCATCTATTTTCAGTTCTGAGCCAGCGCGCCCCCGCTCACTCGTTCTCCAGGAGCTGAACGCTGGCCAGGATCTCACGGGCCTCTGCCTCCAAGGAGTCTGAGCCCCCGTTGGCCAGGGTCGCCGTGATCACGATCTGGTACTCACCGTCGGGGATGAGCAGCCCGAACAAGAGCAGGTCCAGGCCCCCGACGAACGTGCCGCTCACGTCGTAGGCAAGCGCGGGTTGACCGCCGATCACGGTCTGCTCCATCTTCTTCAGCACCGTGCCTGGCATGGCCTCGAACTGCTCCCGATTGAGCTGCTCCAAGACGTCCAGATCGTCACCCAGTGTGTTGGCCAGGCGCAGGGCGGTGATGTTGCTGGAGAACTGTCCCTCGGTCACGACCGTGTCCGCCAGCAGCACCGGCATGCCGCGCACAGCCGACTCGCTGAAGCTCGGCGTCACCACCATGCTCACGCCCACATCGGGTCGGATCCAGCGGTCTCCCTCGCGACGAGCGGTCGCCACCCGCTGGGCAGCTTCTGCAGCAGCCGTCGAGGCGGCGTCCGCGGGACGGGCCACGCCGTTTCCGTCGGACAAGGCGCTGGCCCACGCTCCCTGGTGCCAGTCAGGGCCGGCGAAGGCGTCGACCACGCGACCATCGACGGCCAGGGTGGCGCCGCCAGCTGCCGCCACCGCATCGGCGAACTGACGGGCGTCTTCTTCACGATCCCAGACGCTGCGCCAGTGGGCGAGCAGCTCGCCATCAGCGGTCCTCACCACCACCAGCCGGTCTCCATCCCACCCCGTCGCGGCGATGTAGCCCTGAGCAGGGCTCAACACCGCGCCCAGCAACATGGACAGGCTCAGCTCTCCCATCACGTCCTCGTGAACGAGCTCCCCATCGGGCCACAGCTTCTTCCACGGTGAGCGCTCCGGAAGCGAGGGCAGGTCCTTCCCCCGCTTCTCAGGGTGCAGGATCTGCTCTGTGGACGTGGGACGGTGGGCGAAGAGGTCGTCCACGCCAGCCCAGCCCTGTGCCTGCGCTGTAGACAGGACCAAGCGCCGGCCAGCGTCGTAGATCTGCGCGCTGCCGCTGAGCATCTGCTCGACGTCGGCCACCATGTCGAGCATGGCGGCGTCCACGTTCTGGAGAGTCTGCCCCTCTCTGTTCAGCACCAGCGCCATGGCCACCGCTTCGCTCTGGCCCTCGATGAGACAGCGCGCGATATCGATCTGCTCCCGGTTGCGCCCCGTGGCGGACAGCAGCTCCACCAGGCCACCGAGCTGCTGGTCTTGATAGGCGTGCACCAGCTCGTGAGCCAGCAGGTAGTCGACCTGACCCAGGCCCTCCATCAAGCCGTTGAGTCGACTGCGGGGAAAAACGAGCGTCTGCCGATCTGCCTGGTAGTAGGCGCTCATCTGCTGCAACACCGTGGTGACCGCCACCTTGCGCAGGGCCTCCGGGCTCTCGCTGCTCAAGCCCAGGCACTCGAGAAACATGTGCAAGCCGGTGAAGTACGACTCGGGAAAGAACATGTCCTGCTGCCGGTCAACGTCGGCGACGCAGTCCTCCAGATCGCTCACCTCGATGGACAAGCTGTCCAGATCGATGTCGAAGCCCATGGCGGCCAGCTCGTCCACCAAGGAGAGGGCTCTCCGCTCGTGATCGCCGGCCTCCGCTCCGCCCTGTTTCGCTGAGCTGCCAGAGGCGGCTTGTTCCGCCGGTTCGGAGCGGGGCGTACAGGCCAAGCCGAGGAGCAACACCACCAGCCCGTAGGCCACCATCACCTGTCTTCCCATCGTGGGCTCTCGCCTCCCTGTGCGTTTCGGCTCGCCTGCCAGTTGGCGAAGTGGCGCCACCATAGCCCGTTCTCGGCATGAACGCCTCGGGCAAGCTCCTCAGGTCACGAAGAGCAGCGCCGCGCCGCTCACCGCGAGCAGCGCTCCCAACAGACCTCGGACGCCCACCCGCTCACCGTAAAGCCTGAACGCCAGGGGCAGGATCAACACGGGCGACAACGAGCAGAGGGTCTGGGCCACGCCGATGGGCGAGCGGTCGAAGGCGATCACCGACAGCCACACGCCGATGTAGGGGCCAAAGACCGTGCCGAGCACGATGAAGTTCAGGCCGACCCTGCGCGCGCGGGGCGTCGAGGCCTGCTCACGGCCCCGCCGCCGCCAGTGGTGCAAGGCAAGCAAGGGCATGACCCCGGCCATGCCAAAGACCATGCGCACGTAGGTCGCTGCCAAGGGCGCAAGATGGTCAGCTTCGGGAAGCTCGCCATGCCCTACCCCTCGCTTGACGAAGAGTGCCCCCACTGCCTGCAGGGCCGCGGCGATCACCGACAGGACGACCCCTCGGGTCAAGTGCGCCCGGGCAGACGGTGAGTGGCTGCGCCCGCGCCCTTCAGCCAGGACCCAGAGCACTCCCGCCAAGGTGGTGAGCACGCCCACCAAGGCCCAGCCCCCCACCACCTCGCCCAGGGACACTGCGCCGAACACCAAGGCGAACAGCGGCGCGGTGGTCATGATCAACATGGCCCGCCGGGGGCCGATGTCGACGAAGGCCATGAACAGGAACTGATCGCAGATGGTCAGTCCCAAGACGCCCGAGAGCCCCAGGTACCAGAGCTGAGACGGGGTCAGCTCTGGCCACCAGCTGCCATCCAGCGCTCGCAGGGTCACCGCGAGCAGCGCCACCGCCAGGCACAAGCGCAGGCCGTTGACCCACGTGGGACCGAGGCGCTTGGCAGCGGCGGTGAAGAAGACCGAACCGGCCGTCCAGCAGACACTGGTGGCGATCGCCGCGACGGGCCCCACGAGATCGGAAGAAAGGACGGACATCTCGGCGGCACACGCTCGCGGGAGGGAGGGGCGAAGCGGGGAGCATAGCGAGTTGGCTGTCACCGGCGTGTGGCCTTGCTCGACTCGTCCATTCACGTAAGCTGCGGTGAACTCATCCTCGCAGGGCGGCATCGCGACCCATGACCAGTTTCCTCCCCGCCCTCGTGCTCAGCACCCTGATCTGCGCCGCCGTCGACGTGCGCATGACCTGGAGCAGCCACGCCTACCGGCCTGCAGACGGCTCGCTGATCTGGCAGACCCTGTTGGCCTGGGGTGCTGTGGCCTTGCTCGTCGCTCCGATCGTGTGGTGGGCTCGTCGCCGTTGGGCGGCGCCCTTCGCCATCTCCCTGGCCTGCATGGCCACACCCATCGCCTTGCACCAGAGTCTCCGGGATGCCCTGCGGGGCGCGCCCATCGCCTGGCCGTCCACCCTGGCTGTGCTGGCCGCTGCAGCCGTCGTGGTGGGACTCTGCGCACGCATCGAACTCAAGGTGCTCGGCGGACGGATGAGCCGAGCCCTCTGCACGACGGTGATCGCCGGAGCGGCGGTCGCGGTCACCGCACCCGCGTGGAGTTCGGCGGGCGCCATGGAGCAAACCCTGCAACGGCGCCACGACGCCCCCCCCGCACGGCCCAACATCCTGCTGCTGGTCTGGGACACCACCCGCGCCGATCACCTCTCGCCCTACGGCGCCGACCCGCAGCTCACCCCAAACCTGACCCACCTCGCCGAGCAGGGCCTGGTCTTCGAGTCGGCCTGGTCGTCGTCACTTTTCACCCTCTCGTCCCATACCTCCCTGCTCACCGGGCTGCCGCCCACCATGCACGGGACGACCCTGCGCCATCAGGCACTGCGCCAGTCGACCGTGGCCAGCACACTGGGGGACATGGGCTATCGCACCGGTGCCTTCGTGGGCACGTCGGTTCTGGTCGGCGGCAACGGCCTCGACGGAGAGTTCGACCGCTACGACGATCGGGTCGATCCCGCGGTGAGCGACACGCGCATCTGGGCACTGGTGCACGATCTTCAGGCCACCGCCGCCAAACTCGTGCCCGCACTGGGTGGCAACGGACTGCCTCACGGCTTTCAAGACTTCCAGCGCCCCGCAGGCGACGTGCTCGACGCGGCCAAGAACTTCATTCTGGCCGACGACCGCCAGCCCTGGTTCGTCATGGTCAACCTGTTCGACGTGCACTGGCCCTACCTGCCCGGGGCCGCCGCCAAGAAACAGCGCGTCGCTGACTACGCCGGCCCGCTCACCGGCCACGTGTTTCGCGCCAACGACTTCCCCCCCGGATACAAGCCGGACGACGCCGACAAGGCCTACGTCAGCGATCTCTACGACGCCGAGATGTGGGAGCTCGACCAGGCTGTAGAGGCCTTTCTCGCGGACATCGACTTCGACCGGGGCGACATGGCCGTGGTCATGACGTCGGACCACGGCGAGGGGCTCGGAGAGAACGACCTCTGGAGTCACGACGCCTTCGTCGAGCCCCAGACCAAGGTGCCCCTGATCATCTACGCCCCGGGCCGGGTCGCTGCGGGAACGCGCATCGCCACCCACGCCAGCGGCCTGGACATCGCTCCCACCCTGCTGGCCCTGGCCCACGCACCCCCGCGCGCCACGCCCCTGCCCGGTGTGTCCCTGCTGGCGGGCAACCTACCAGCAGATCGGGTCATCATCATTCAGAACCACGACAACACCACGGCCAGCCTGGACAGCGATGCGGTGATCCGAGGGCCGTTCAAGCTGGTTCAAAAGGGTGGCAAGCGCACCCTGCACCACCTCATCGACGACCCTCTCGACCAGGTGGACATCAGCGCCGCACACCCCGAAATCGTCGCCGAGCTGGGCCTGGCCATCGACGAGTTGCTAGCGGCCCAGCGCGAAGGCTCCGACGGCATGGACAACCTGGACGCCCTGCGCGCCCTGGGCTACATGGGCGACTGAAGGTCGCTCAGAATCTACTGTCACCCCGACCGCCCAGCCAGCATCACAGACGTTCTCGTCTGATGTCGCCGCGCGTCCCGTCCCCTCGCGCCCTCACGTGCCCTGGAGTGAACCCTTGTCCCACCGCTCGCCCCGCTTCACCGCTGGCCTCTCCCGGCTGAGCCTGGCCCTGGCTCTCACGACCCTGGCCGCCCCGGTGGCCCAGGCCCTGACCACGGGCCCGACGCAAACCGCCGCCTACACGGTGACCTTCGACGCCACCTGGAGCGCCGCTACCCACCCCACGGCCTTCCCGGCGTCGGCCCACTTCTCCGGCCTCGTCGGCGGCACACACGATGACACGATCCACTTCTGGAGCCTGGGCGGTCTGCCTTCCGTGGGCATGGAGGCCATGGCTGAGGTGGGCAGCAAGTCCCAGCTGACCAGCGAGGTCTTCACGGCCATCAACGCGGGGAGCGCAGGCGAGATCATCTCCGGCTTTGGCATTTTTCCCACCCCGGGCAGCGCCAGCGACGCCTTCACCGCGACCCTTGACCATCCCCTGGCCACCGTGGTCTCCATGATCGCGCCGAGCCCCGACTGGTTCGTGGGCGTGGACGGCGCCAACCTGCTGGTGGATGGCAACTGGGTCGACGAGCTGGTCATCCCCCTCGCTGCCTACGACGCGGGGACCGACAACGGCACGTCGTTCACCAGCCCGGACTCCGACACCCAACCCAAGCAACCCATCAGCCTGATCACGGGCTTCCCCTTCGCGTCGGGTGTTCCCCTTGGCACGTTCACCTTCACCCGCACCGACACGCCGCCGACCTGGGTCAACCTCGGTGGTGAGCTGGCCGGGACCACCGGCACGGCCACGCTGACCGGCAGCGGCCAACCCACAGCGGCACAGCCCGTGGCCCTCGACATGACCGGCGCCCTGCCCTTCGCCCCGGCCTTCTTGATCTTTGGCCTCTCCGAGCTGGGCGCGCCGTTCAAGGGCGGCACCCTCGTGCCCACCCCTGACCTCATCTTGTCAGGCCTCAGCGTGGCCAGCGACGGCAGCCTGACCCTGGCCGCCCCGTGGCCAGGCGGCATCCCCGGGGGCATCCCCCTGCTGGTGCAGATCTGGATCGCCGACAACGGCGGCCCCTTCAACTACGCCGCCAGCAACGGCGTGTGCACCGTCAGCGAGTGAGGGCCTGACGCTGAGCTGCAACCCTCACGCTCAGCTCAGCCTCCTGACTTGCCATCGGCCTCGCGACGTTCGACCACGTCCAGCAACGCAGACACCAGCGCCTCTGACAAGCGCTTGCTGCCCCGGTTCGACACGTGGGTCAGGTCGACGTACTCGGTCTCCAGCACCGGGTCGTCCGTGCTCTGGGGGACAAAGTGCACCCGCTCGTTCGCCGCGAGGTCGCGGGCGAAGGTGATGAACTCCTGGCGGGTCGACGCCTCGTAGTAGGCGCCCATGGGCGGATAGAGCGGCAGCTCGTACAGCAGCACATCGACGCCCGCGTCAGTGAGTGCCTCAACGGTCTGGCCCAGCAGCTCCATCTGCACGTGGGCGTGAACACCCTCTGAGATGGACAGGATCTGACGCAGCTCAGCACGACGAGCGTTCAGCGAGAGCTCGGGGAAGCGCCCGGACAGCTGGTCCACGACCTTGTGGTAGAGCGACTGAGGCACGCCGTAGAGTTCCATCGCTCCATCGGCGCCCTTGGCCAGAGGCTCTCCGGGCAGGCCATCCGCACCCAGGGCAAAGCCCAGACCCACGGACGACTTGGGCGGGCCGCTGTCCGGGCGGCGAAAGCCCAGCAGCTCGCCCAGCCCCGCAGCCCGCTGCACCTGACGAAAGCGATAAACCTCGAGCAGCGCCGCCAGCGACACGCGCAGAAAGGCCTCGCGCTCACGCCTGACCAGACCGAGCCCGGCGAAACGTCCCAGATCGTAGAGCGCGCCCACGCTCCCCGCCGCTGTCGCCGCCGAGAGCTTCAACGGGCGGTGGGTGTCGAACTCCGAGAGCGACAAGACCGCCACATCGACACCGCTGTCGATGATCTCGCCCACCAATCCCCGCACTTCGAAGGGCTGCATGCCCGCATGGGCCAGGTAGGACACGTCGACCTTGCCTTGCAGCAAGGGCGTGATCCACATGGGCAGCAGGCCCCGGCGGGCCCGGCTGGTGCCGATGACGCAGGCCTGCACCCGGTCGTCGTCCGCGCTGGCCATGGCGTCGAACGCCAGCTGGTCCCGGATGATGCCGCTGTCCATGGAGACATCACTCTCGACCAGCTCGTCGAACCACTGCCACAAGCGCACGTCGCCGAAGACCCAGCCATCGAGGACGAGCACCAACACCGCCGCCAACACGCCGGCCACGGGCAGCGCGCCCGCTGCTGGCGAGCTCACACCGTCAGCCCGCTCGGGCTCGATGTCAGAACTGGAAGTAGATGAAGGGGGCACCGTGGTCCTCCCCGAGAATGATGATGGCGAAGGTGATCACCACGTAGGTGACCACCCGCAAGGGCGCGGGCCAACGGAGCACCGTGTCGAGCCGGCCGGTCAGCCCCTGCAAGATCTGGAAGCCAGCCAGGGGCAGCACCAGCAGGGCCAGCCCGGGCAACCACAGGGCGACATCGCCGGCCGAGAAGTCCGACACGGCCCGACGGAACAGCGCGCTCAGGTGCGCCCAACTGTCGGCCCTGAAGATCATCCAGCCCATGCAAGCCAGCTGGAACATGACCAGCACGCGCAGGAGCCACCAGGCCCTGGAGGCCAGCTTGCCGCGAGGCGCCACCTTGTCGAGCAACGGTTGGCACAAGCGATGGACGATGAGCAGCGTGCCCTGGTACGCGCCCCAGAGAACGTAGGTCCAGGCGGCGCCGTGCCAGAGACCGCCGAGCAGCATGGTCAGGCCCAGGTTGCGATAGGTGAGCAGCGAGCCGCCCCGGTTGCCGCCGAGCGAGATGTAGAGATAGTCCCGCAGCCAGCTCGACAGGCTGATGTGCCAGCGCCGCCAGAAGTCCGCGGGGTTCAGAGCCAGGTAGGGCAGGTTGAAGTTGAGCATGAGCTCGAAGCCCATGAGCCTCGACAGCCCCCGGGCCACGTCGGTGTAGCCGCTGAAGTCGCAGTAGATCTGCCAGGCGAAGGCCCAGGTGGCGACGATGACCTCGAGCCCGGTAGAGGCCTCGGGGTCGCCGTAGATCAGGTCGACCAGGCGGCCGATGTTGTCAGCCACCACGACCTTCTTGAACGTGCCGGCCAGGATCAGCCAGCAGCCTGACCCAAAGCCCTCCCAGGTGACCGTGCGGGGCTTGAGGATCTGGGGCAGCAGGCGACTCGCACGCTCGATGGGCCCGGCCACCAGCTGGGGGAAGAAGGCCACGAACAGCGCGAAGTCGAGGAAGTCGCGGGTGGGTTCCAACTGCTTGCGATAGACATCGATGGTGTAGCTGAGCGTCTGAAACGTATAGAACGAGATGCCCACGGGCAGCACCACGTCGAGCACCCAGGGCTGGACCTCCACCCCGAAACCGCCCATGAGTTCAGCAAAGCTGGCGGCGAAGAAGTTGGCGTACTTGAAGAAGGCCAGGATGCCCAGGTTGCTGATCAGGCTGCAGATCAGCAGCCGCTTGCGCCGGGGCTGGTCGTCCGTCCTCGCCATGGCCAGGGCCAGGCTGTAGTCGATCACCGTGGACAGAGCGATGAGGCTGAGGAAAGCCCAGTTCCAGGCTCCGTAGAAGACGTAGCTCGCCACCAACAACCAACGGTTCTGCCCCCTCCGCTGCAGGGCCAGATACACGAGGTACACCACCACGAAGAAGGGGACGAACTGGAGGCTGTTGAAGAGCATCGAAGGGCGGCAGCAGGGAGCGGTCGACGAAGTCCGCCGCTGATCCTACGGGCGCCAGCCACCCGCTTCGACAATCTCGTCGCTGATCCCGGGCCGACGCGCCCCCGAATGCCCCTGGCAGTCTCGAAGCGTGCGCCCCCACCGCCTTCCGAGCCTCGGCCTGGCGCCGGGCTTGCGGCCCCTGGCAAGCAGCGCGCACGGCTGGCCAGCCCGGGCTTCTCACCACGATCTGCTGCGGGCTAGAAGGTCAGCGAGAGTCCGTTGGACATGTCGAACTTGGGCGAAAAAACATCGTTGGCCACGATCGCCTGCAGCCCCAGCTCGACGCCGATGAACAGGGGATCATCGAGGAGCAGGGGCAAGGTGAACCCGCCGCTGCCGTCGGTAGCGATGGGCAGCTCGAGCCCCACAGGCGACGTGTTCACGTAGAAGGTGCAGATGCCAAGAACTGGCAGTGACACCGTGCCGAAGCCCACGAAGAGCAGGCCCGGCTTGCTGGCCGGCGCCGACTCGAGCACCAGGGCCAGGTCGATGTTGCCGAGGGCCACCGCCGAGTTCACGCCCAGGACAGAGGCCGCCCCCGCCGAGCATCCTGGCCCCACGGTGAGTGCCGCCGCGCCGGGGGACAGGTTGGCCGCTCCCAGGGTGGGCGAGGCATCCCGAAACCAGTCACCGGCCCCCTCGCCGTCGCCATCCCAGGCCACGGTCACACCTGTACCGGGCGCCGGGACGAACGCCGACGTGCTGGGCCAGATGCCAGCGGCCTGTGCCACGTCAGCTCGGGGTTGATTGCCCGCGCCGTACTGCACGAAGTCGACGATGTTCGCCGGGTTGCTGAAGAAGGTGAAACCCGATCCCGGGCGGTAGAGGGACACGCCCTCGGCGAGAGTCCCCAGGGGCGGCAGGCCAAGGGGGACGAAGACGTCTGTCGCCGTGTTGGTGCCGCTCGCTCCCAGATGCACCCGCAACAGACCGCCCGCAGGCAAGACAGCTGACGGCAAACCCAGGTAAGAGAACTGCCAGCAGAGGTTGAAGCCGCTCACGTCGGCCGGAGCGGCGCTGATGTTGATGACTTCGATGATCGAGGCTCCCACGACGGGGGCGGGCAACACTTCGTTGATGCGGAACGGCTGGGTCCCAGAGAGCGAGTTCGGGGACAAACCAGCAACAACCAGGAAGATCAGCGGGATGAGACGATGCATGTGAGAGTGACTCCGTTGTGAACCCAGCATGAGCAGCGAGAGGTGCGGCCGGCGGCGCTCGCGCGCGCAAGCATCCATGGCCTCGGAGCTTCGGCCTATTGCACGAATCTCCTGCCTCCACAGAGTCTTCTGCCTCCTGTGAGTGGAACATTCGCGGCTGTGAGGAACATGAAACCAAGCGACCCTTCCCATCCCACTGCTGGAGACGGCCATGAATCCCATCGATCGACTCGGCGTCATCGCGGCCCGCACCCAATGCCCTGCCTGTGCAGCCCCCACCCTCGAGCTGCGCCTGCGCTGCGATATCGACAAGGGGCCCTGCCTTACCACGGCTCAGTGTGAGAGCTGCCAGACCACCTTCGTGATCGACGGCGAGACCACAGCCAACGCCGAACCCGCGGTGCCCTGCGCTCAGTGCGGGTCGGCCCAGCACACCATGAAGCTGCAGTGCGACGTTGCCAGCCACCAGTGCGTGGAGGTCGCTGTCTGCGCCCCATGCCAAGCCGTCACGGTCACGCCCAGATAAGCGGCGGTACCAGCTGATTTCCGCTGCGTCGCCGGGCTGCGTACACTGGGGACCATGCTGGCCCCACGCGCACGACTGCTCTGCGTCCTCGGTTCGATCTTGCTCTGCGGCTGCGCCAGCGAGGTCGACAGCTCACCGGAACAGCCCGCCCCTGCAGAAGAGAACGAAGCGCCGCTGGGCGCCGCCTTGCCAGCGCTGGCGGGCACCAGCATTCTCAACGAAGACTTCGAAGCGGACGCCAGCAGCGGCCCGCCGTCCCGCTGGACCGCCATCGACCTGGGCAAGCCGTCAGCCACTGCCTGGTCCATCGTCGAGGTCGAGCAGGGCCAGGCCTTGCGCGCCATCGCCGAGACGGCGGCCTCCGGTGTCTCGTGGGAGCTGCCCGCCGAGACCTCGTCTGCATCAGAAGTGGCGGCCCCCACCCTGCTGCGCTGGCGCTGGCGGGTCGACTCCCTGGCCGACGTGGACAGCGACGAGCAGACCCGCGAGGGGGACGACTTCGCGGCGCGGGTCTTGGTGACCTTCGCCGAGCGGCCTGGCTCCTCGGTCTTCGACGCCATGGCTGACGCCGCCGCGTCCCTCGCCGGGCACGACCAGGTCCCCGCCGCCGCCATCGCCTACGTCTTTGCCCGTGACCTGCCAGCTGGCTGCGAGTTCACCAGTCCCGCCACCGACCGGGTGGCCACGGTGGTGCTCCGCGGCACCGGCGCCAAGACCGGACAGTGGTACCAGGAGCAGCGGGACATCACTGCCGACTTCGAGCGGCTGTTCGGCACACCAGTGTCAGCACCTACAGGCGTGCAGCTGCTCACCGACACGGACGACGCCGGGGGCCGGGCCTGCGCGCTCTACGACGACATCAGCCTGACCGAGCCTGATCTGTAGACAGAAGGCCCAGGGCTCACTGGTCGTGCCCTACACTGTGCGCCACGTCCCTGGCCCAGCTCCCCACCCGCGACCCCGCCACGCCCATGCCCACGCTCCTCGCAGCGCCCATGCCCACCTTCCTCGCTGCGCAGGCCACAGGGCTGGAGACCCTCGACTGGATCCTCATCGGGCTCTACTTTCTGGTCATCGTGGCCATCGCCGCCTGGTCGTCTCGGCGCATCGGCACCACCGAGGACTACTTTCTGGCCGGGCGCAACATCGGCTGGTTCGTGGTGGGCACGTCGCTGTTCGCCTCGAACATCGGCTCGGAGCACATCGTCGGCCTGGCGGGCAACGGCGCCACCTCGGGCATGGCCATGGCTCATTGGGAGCTGCACGCCTGGATCATGATCCTGCTGGCCTGGGTGTTCGTGCCCTTCTATTACAAGGCGGGCGTGTTCACCATGCCCGAGTTCTTGGAGAAGCGCTTCAGCAGCCGGGTGCGCTGGGTGCTGTCCATCGTCTCGCTGTTGGCCTACGTGCTGACCAAGGTCTCGGTCACGGTCTACGCGGGCGCGTTGGTCTTCAAGGCCCTGCTCCCCGACACGTTCGGCTCACCGGACAACGCCTTCTGGGTGGGCGCCATCCTCACCGTGACGCTCACGGGCCTCTACACCGTCTTCGGTGGGCTGCGCGCAGTCATCTACACCGAAGTGGCGCAGACGATCTTGCTGCTCACAGGCTCGGTGTTCATCACCTACTACGGTCTGCGGGAGCTGGGTGGCTGGGGCGAGCTGAAAACCCTGGCAGCGCAGCAAAAAGAGACCTTCGCTCTCTGGCGACCGCTGTCTGATAAAGACTTCCCCTGGCTGGGCATCCTCATCGCGTCGCCGGTGATCGGCATCTGGTACTGGTGTACAGATCAATACATCGTGCAACGCACACTGGCCGCGAGAGACCTGCAGTCTGCCCGGCGAGGTGCGATCTGGGGCGGCTTTCTGAAGGTCTGGCCGGTGATGATCTTCTTGGTGCCGGGGCTGATCGGCTGGGCCCTGCACGAGAAGGGAGTGATCGCCATCCCCAGCAAAGAGGGCAGCGCCGCGGTGGATGGCGACCTGGTCTTTCCCACCTTGGTGGCCAGCCTGTTGCCTGTGGGCCTGCGCGGGCTCGTGGTGGGCGGCTTGTTGTCCGCGCTCATGTCGTCGTTGGCGTCCCTGTTCAACTCTTGTGCCACCCTGTTCACCGTGGACATCTACGAGCGGGTCCGGCCCGGGCGCCCGGAGCGCGAGTTGGTCAAGGTCGGACGGATCGCCACGGCCGTGGTCGTTCTCTGCGGCCTGGCCTGGATCCCGGTGATGCACGACATGGCTGGCGGCGGGCTCTACAAGTACCTGCAAGGGGTGCAGGCCTACCTGGCCCCACCGATCACCGCCGTGTTCTTGCTGGGACTCTTCGCCAAGCGCATCAACGAGACCGGCGCCTTCTGGGGGCTGGTGCTGGGTTTCGTGCTGGGTATGGGCAAACTGACCATCGAAGCCCTCCATGCCGACGAGCCCTTCATCGACGGTACGCTGCTGGCGCAGTTCGCCGACTTCAACTTCCTCTACTACTCGGGCGTGTTGCTGCTGATCAGCACGGTGATCATCGTGGGCGCATCCCTGGCCACCGCAGCTCCCGATCCAGCGCGCATCTCAGGGCTCACCTACGGCAGCCTCACCGACGACGATCGCCGAGAGATCCGCTCGTCGTGGTCCGCTGCCGACGTGGTGGCCACGGTGGCGGTGCTCGGTCTCGTGGTGGGCTTCTACGCCTACTTCAGCTTCTGGCTCGACTGAACAATCAGCGCTGCTGAGCCTGGAGAGCCGTAGGCGAAGCGCTCTGCTTTGCTCACAACCTGCTAGCCCGACGTCGCGCCCCGGGGCAGGTGAATCTCGGCGAGCATGCAGCGCACGCTGCCACCAGAGCAGCTCTCGATGGTCTCGATGGGAGCAGCGAGAATCTGTGCGTCACGAGACAGCAGGGCCCGTTGCTCCACGGTCAAGCTGGCCTCAGCTTGGCGAGACATGACCCAGAGACGGTCGCCGCCAGGCGTGCACAGCTCCAGCATGTTGCCGGCGAAGTGCAGCATCTGCTCGGGACTGATGGTCAGCAGCTTGTGGCCCGTGCGCTCAAGAGACGCGACAACCGCGGCGCGCTGAGCAGCATCGGTGATGGACTCCGCACACAAGACGGCAGTCGTGGCGCCGATCGCCAGCAGCACGTTGGTGTGGTAGACGGGCTGGCCGCTGGGCCCCACGGCCTCGAACAGACAGGTGGCATAGCCCAGGCGTCGGGCAAACTCCTCCACCAGGTCCGGGTGGGTTCGGGGCGAGAGGCAGGCGTAGGCCACGCGCTGCACCCGGTCGAGCACCAAGCTGCCCGTGCCCTCAAGGAAGCGCCCCTCTTGTTCGTGGTGAGACAGGTCGATCAGCTCGCCCATGGCGAAGCCGTGCACACTGCGCAGCGCGTCGACGAGCTCTGGCCGCCTCTCCGTGCGACGGTTCTCGGCCAGCATGGGATACAGCACCACCTCTCCATCCCCGTGCAGGCTGAGCCAGTTGTTGGGGAAGATCGAGTCGGGGGTGTGAGGCTCAGCGGTGTCATCGAACACGCAGACAGTCACGCCCGCATCACTCAAGATCTGCACCAGGCCATCGAACTCGGCGAGGGCGAGACGTTGCACATCGTCGTTGTTCCCGGAGCTCTCTCCCAGCTGAAACTCGTTGGTCGGCGCGGTGAGCCCGTTGACTTCAAAACGCGCTGGTCGGACCATCATCACAGCGGCCGCGTTCTGGGTTTCTGCCATGGTCGCACTTCCGTCGGGATCGGGCTCCCAGGCTAGCACGACAACTCTCACGAACACCGGCTTGCGATCGCTCGTGCGGATCTCCAGAGTGGGTCCACAGCTCTGTGGCTCGACGTGAGAGCCCGCCCGCCCAGGTCAACGGTACGCCCCCCAGGGAGACGCCCATGGATCTCACAGAGTGCATCGCCCAGCTCACCGTCGGCGCCGCCACACTGCAGCAGCTGCTGAGCCGTGTGCAGCCAGACCAGGCGGCGTGGCGGCCAAGGCCGAAGGTCTGGTCGCTCCTTGAGGTCGTCAACCACCTCGCCGACGAAGAGCGCGACGACTTCCGCCGAAGGGTCGCCCTCACCCTCGAGTCCCCCAGCCGCGACTGGCCACCCATCGACCCTGAAGGCTGGGTCAGCGCCCGCGACTACGCCAGCCGAGACTGGCACGGTTCACTCGAAGACTTCGCCACCGAGCGCGAGCGCTCCCTCGAGTGGCTGGCCAACCTGCAAGCCCCTGATTGGGACGCCACACACGAGCATCCCCGCCTGGGCCCCATGCGCGCGGGTGACGTGATGCTGTCCTGGATCGCCCACGACCTGCTGCACACGCGACAGATCCTGCGTCTGCAGTTCGACTGGCAGGTGCACAAGGGCGCACCGTATCTGGTCGACTATGCGGGAGGCTGGTGAGCCAGAGGTCGCGCCCCCTGGCCAGAGGCCCTGGTCAGGCAGCCCAGTCAAGCGATCAGCAGATCGTCCACCAGACCTTGTTGGCGTCCACCTTGATGGGATGGGGATGGCCAGCAAACATGTCATCCACGGCGATCTTCACGCCCGGATGGTTCTTCGAGCCGTAGTCGTGCCCGGAGAGGACTCCGCCCTTCTTGACCTTCGGGCGCCAGGCGGCCACATCACGGCGCACCGAGGCCTCTGAATGGTCGGCGTCGACGAAGACGATGTCGAAGGTCTCGTCCGCGAAGGTCGAGGCCACGTCCGCTGAGTCTCCCTCGATGAAGTCGAAGCGGTCGAGCTCGAGAATCCACTCGTAGTTCGGCGTGATCGGGGCGATGTCCACGGCGCGCAAGATCTCGATCTGCGGGCAGTACTTGAGGATGTGCGCGCTGTTCACGCCGCTGCGCACACCCACCTCTGCCATGATGACCCTGTCTTTCGGGCATCGCTCATGGATCAGGTCGACGAGCACGTGCCAGCGCCGTCGCTTCTCGGTGCGGTCTTCGTCGTCGAGGTGCGCCGTCCGCTGAATGCGGTCGGTCATCACGGCCTTGCGCACACCATCGCGTACGGGGCGAGTCACCTTGCGCAGGATGCGGGTGATGGGGCGTGTGTAGCGGCTCATGACGATCCTCCGAGGGGCCTCGCGCTGGCCGGGCCAGCATGCTGTGAAACGAGGGCGCAGATTGTAGCGCGCCCGCAACCCCATTCGACAGCGGGCTCCCCCCCCCCGTCAGACGGGCCGGGCCGGGCAAGGGAGCGACAGCCCTGCCCAGCCCGGCATCAAGACGCCGCTCATGGCGTCACGGAGGTGACCCCGTTGGAGGCGGAGAAGCCTGCCGGCGCAGCGGGATCGTTGACCCAGTACTGATAGGCCGAGAGCAAGCCAGCGGGGAGCCCGGCGGGCCAGGTTGACGACAAGCTCACGGTGCCGCCCGGTCCTGTGGGCAGGCCGAGAATGAGCATGTCGGGTGCTGGCACCAGGACGCCGCCCTTGAAGCCCACGTTGAGCACGGTGAAGCCCACCACCAGGGCCGCGGTGCTGTTCTCCAACGTGCCGGTCAGCTCCAGGGACACGGGGTCGTTGCCCTGCAGCGCGCCTGTTCCCACCAGCAGGGGCACACCGTTGGTTCCGGCCAGACCGTTGCCCACATCGACGAAGGCGTTGGCATAGGCGTCGATGGCGTTCGTCGCCACCACGGTGTCCGAGCCGCCAGGGCCGCTGACCATCAACGTGACCGTGTAGCTCCCTGGCGTCGAGTAGCTGTAGCTGGGGTTCTGAGCCGTAGAGACCCCACCGTCACCGAAGGACCAGCTCCAGGCCGTGACCGGACCGGTAGACGTGTCCGAGAAGGCCACCATCAGCGGAGCCAAGCCAGACGTCGGACTCGCGGCGAACGACGCCACGGGCGCGGGCTCGCTCACCGTGATGTAGTTCACCTCGGTGTGCGTGTCAGCGCCACCAGGGCCCGTCACCGTCAGCGCGACGGTGTAAGTTCCGGCGGCATTGTAGGTGTGGCTGGGGTTCTGCGCGGTGGAGGTCCCTCCGTCACCGAACGTCCAGGCCCACGTCGAGATCACGCCGGTCGACGCGTCGCTGAAGCCAACGCCAAGCGGCAGGACACCCGTCGTCGGCGTGCCCGTGAAGGCAGCCACCGGAGCAGGCTCGCTCACCGTGATGTAGTTCACCTCGGTG
>CAZIAK010000042.1:0-17637 GCA_964537035.1 uncultured Phycisphaerales bacterium
GTCAGCTGACGTCGCTGGAGGACTGGACCAGGCCGATGTACCGGCGCAGGCGCTGGAGCAGCAGCTGGGGCCGCTTGAGCTCGCCGAGCACGCGGGAGGGGCGCATGTAGAAGCGGCGGTAAGCCTTGCGGATCATGGCCGAGACCTGGTCGCCGGTCATCACCTTGGCCACTCCCACGGGAGTGGTGCCGGTGAACTTGGCGAAGTCGTACTCTTCGTCTCCCCGACTCTCCTTGTAGAGCTTCGTGTCCGGGTAGGGCGTGACCGCGGTGAACTGCACGGTGTCCGGATCAAGGAACACCGCCAGATCCATGGTCTCTTTCGCCATGGCCAGGGTCTCTTCGGGGAAACCGATCATGAAGAAGCCGCGGGTGGCGATGCCGTAGCGTCGGCAGGCGTCGATGACCACCTTGGCGTGGTCGTGGCTCTTGATCTTGCCTCGGCTGTACTTCTTCTGTAGCTCGGGGTTGCCCGCCTCGATACCGAAGGACACCGAGTCGCAGCCGGCCCGAGACATGAGCGACAGGGTCTCGTCGTCGAGCGTCTTGATCGCCGTCTCGCACTGCCAGCTCAGACCCAGGTTGGCCTCGATGAGAAGGTTGCAGAGCTCGATCAGGCGGTCTCGGTCGTAGGCGAACAGCGGATCGCGGAAGACCACATTGGTCACCCCCTGCACCGTGACGATCTCTCGCAACTCTTCGAAGACGTTGCCGGCGGAGCGCCCTCTCCAGGGGATCCCCTGGGCGACCACATAGCCGCAGTAGGTGCAGTTGATCGGGCAACCCCGCGACGACTGCACGGTCTGGATCGGCCCGTTCATGGTGGGGATGCGGTAGAGGTCGTTGGGCAGCAGCCCTCGGTCCGGGAAGGGCAGACCATCGAGAGCGTCGCCCTTGAGCAGGGGGCGATCAGGGTTGTGGCTGACCTCCTCGCCCCGGCGCACGCTCAAGCCGTCGACGGTGAGCGGGTCGCGGCCCTCGGCCAACTCGGCAACCATGGCGGCCACGGTCAGCTCCGGTTCGCCGCGCACCACGGCGTCGACCAGCGACGTGCCCATGGCCATGTCGGGGATCTTGCTGCCCTGACTGCCGGTGACGAAGACCACCACGTCGGGCAGGCGCTCCTTGATCTGATCAACCAGGGCCAGATCGAGTTCGAGGGTGGCGCTGGACGTGGCCAGGCCCACCAGCTCAGGCGCCTCCGCGACCACACGCTGCAGCACCTGCTCGACCGAGGACAGCTCGGCTTCTGCGTCGATGACCAGGCAGCTGTGGCCCTGCTCCCCCACGATGGCTGCCACGTAGAGCAGGTCGAGGGGCGGATAACAGAGGCCCTCGCCCACCACCATGCCGAAGCCCCCCATCAGTCCACGGGAGACCCGCTGTGACGGGGGCGGCGGCGGGTTGATCAGCAGGACCTTCATGGTGGGTTCATCCTAGCAGGCAATCGACGGGCAGGCTGCCAGAGCCAGCTGGTGGGCGAGGATCAGTTGAGTGGCTTGCGCAACACGCCGTAGAGCGACACCCCAAAGGGCAGGTTGATCCGCTTCTCCACCGCGATCTCCGTGCGCGTGATCATGTCCGCCAACCACTCGGCGGGACGGGGCATGGGGACAGAGAAGTCAGAAGAGGCCTCGTCAGCTGACGCCGAGGACAGCGAGCGCAGCCGACGCATGAGCAGCACGGGCAAGAAGGCCACCATGGAGCTGTAGCTCATGCGCTGGCAGTCGAAGCCCACGCTCTGCAGGCGGCCTCGCAGCTGCGCTCTGCGGTAGCGCCTGAAGTGGTGGTAGGCCTCGTCGTGAGGGCTCCACAGGGCCATGAAGGCGGGAACGGTCACGACCAGCAGGCCGCCCGGCGCCAACACACGGTAGACCTCGCTCATGGCCTGGACGTCGTCCTCGAAGTGCTCGAAGGCGTCGAGGGCCAGGACCAGGTCGAAGCTGGACTCGCCAAAGGGCAGGGCCAAGGCGTCACCCCGGACGATCCGATCGATGCCCCGCCGAGCACAGAGCCGAATGGTCTCTTCGGAGATATCGATGCCCCGCACATCGCAGCGGTCGGCCAGGAAGCGAAACGACATCCCGGTGGCGCAGGCCAGATCGAGGGTCTTCAAGCGCTCGTCGGCAGGGGCGTAGCGATCCAGCGCCGCGCGCACCAGCGCCCGCCGGCCCCGGTACCACCAGTGGGTCTCCTCCACCTCGAACATGCGATCGAACTCGGCCGTGTTCATGGCGAGGACGCGCTCTGCGATGGACCGTCGTGGCCTTCACCCTTGGCCTGGGCGTGAGCCTTCTCGAGGGCGATGACCTTGCGGGTCAGCATGGTCATGAACAGGAAGCTGGCCCCGAAGATCAGGTAGCGATAGAGCTCGATGGCCTGCAGCGCCAGGATGCCCATGGAGGCCAGGATCAGCCCCAACCCCCAGAGGATGATCACCGCCTCGACGGCAGTGAATCCGCCCCGCACCAGGCGATGGCTCAGGTGAAAATTATCGCCCAGGTAGATCGGTCTCTTCTCGCGAAAGCGCATGAGCACCACGAAGGCCGCGTCGTACAGGGGGATGCCCATGATCAAGACCACGGGGATCAGGTGGTTCAGACCCAGATCGCCAGAGGGCACGCTCATGAAGCCCTCGCTGAGATCGAACATGATCCAGGCCATCCAGAAGCCGATGAACATCGACCCGGCGTCACCCAGAAACACCCGGCTGCGGGGGAAGTTGTAGGGCATGAAGCCCAGCACAGCGCCCAGCAGCATCACCGCCACCAACATGGTGCGGGCGCTGGCCGTGTCGCGCAGGTAGAAGAACGCCGCGGCGAAGGCGATCACCGAGAGCCCCGACATGAGCCCGTTCATGTTGTCGGAGAAGTTGAACGAGTTGACGATGGTCAGGTACCAGCAGACCAGGAACAGCTGGTAGAACCAGCGCTCGATGCCGGCGGTGGGGTCGTCCCAGAGGTTCACCAGCCCGGGCCACATGAGCACCAGGACGCCGATCACCTGACCCAGGAGCTTGGGCTGGAAGGCCATGGACTCCTTGAAGATGTCGTCGATCAGCCCGATGGCGAAGAGCACCAGACTGCCAGCCACCACGTGGTCGATGACGTGGAAGTCGAGGTCGTGCCCCAGCTGCTGATCGAGGGCCCAGCGGACCACCAGGTAAGCCGCGGTGCTGGACACCACAACACCCATTCCGCCCAGGAGCGGTGTCACCTTCTCGTGGGTCTTGCGCCCCCCTGGCTTGTCCACAATGCGAAAGCGCCGAGCCAGGGCGATGACCCCGGGCATGATCACCAGGGAGACCGTGAGGGCCACGGCGAATCCCTGGGCGGCGATTCTGAGCAGCTTCTCGTCGAACACTGTCTGGCCTGGGGCCTCAGGGGTGGTTTGGTCGAAGACTGTAGCGATGGAGCGCAGGGGCTGCCACAGCTGCGTAGCGTGGTCTCAAACGTGGAGTCTCAGGCCATGGCGCTCGAACCAATCGAAGACGCCGTCAACCTCACACATCACATCGGCAAGGTCGCTCTGCTGGTTGACAGCGATTCGGCGCAGCTGCAGCCGAGGCGTCTGGGGGTCATTCAGGCCGGGCATGGCCGTGATCGCCGAGCGAAAGCCCAGTTCATCGAGGATGGCCAGGGTCTCCTCGTTGAAGTCCCAGGTGCGCCCGTAGGGGTAGGCGAAGGCAGGCACACCATGCCCCAGCCAAGATTCCAGGTCTCTCAGCGACCCTTCGATCTCCAGGCGTTGCCGGGTGCTGTCCAGCGAAGAGAGGATCAAATGGTTGACCGTGTGGGCACCGATCTCGACCCCCGCCTCGTCCAGGGCCCGGCACTCGTCGGGCGAGAGGTAGACCGATCGAGCCAGTTCGGCGTCGTCCCCCCCCTGGTCGAGAAAGATCTGCTCGAGGATCTGATCCCGTTCTTCGGCCCCCACCTCGTACTTCAGCAGCTGCTTCATGGCGTACTCGGCGCCCACGTCATCGCCCGGCAGATCGGCCAGGTCGGCCCGCAGGTGCGGCCGGCTCAGCTGCTCGGAGATCAGCGCTGCCAGCTTGTGAGGCCCCTCGCGATGGAGCACCCAGAAGTAGTGGTGCAGCCAGTTGAGCTTGCCCTTCATGGGGCCGGTCTGGACGAAGACGGTGGCCGTGGCGTCGCGGCGCTGCAGGATCGGCAGCAACAGATCGTGGTTGTCCCGATAGCCGTCGTCGAAGGTCAGCACCACCTGCCGGCGAGGGGCCTCGCCCTCGTCAAGACCGTCGACCAGCTGGGTCTGTGTGATGGTCTCGTAGCCCGCCTTCTGCAGCAGATCGAGCAGTCGCTCCAGGTGCGCCTCGGAGATCTTCATGTGATCGGGGAGGTAAGCCGTCGACTCAGGGTGCCCCACGTTGTGAAACATCAGCACCGGCGCCCCGCTGCGGGACCCACGAAAGGCCGAGCGCAGCCTGGTGTGGTGGGCGACCTTGGCCACGGTCTTCCTGACCAGCTTCTTGATGCGGTGCTTCATGGGCTTGGCTGTGCGTCTCTCACGGTGACATGTGCTCCGCATCCCGGTCGCCATCGGCCAGGAGCCAGCGGCTCATTTCGGCATCGCTCTCGGGCGCGTCACTGCGACAGGCCCGCACGATCCACGGGAACATATCCCGAAACGGCTTGTCTTTCCTGGGTCCCTTCCAGCCAAGGGCCTGAAGGGCGGGAACCGCAGGGTGGTGGGAGAAGAGCATGGCCGTGGCCTCGGCCATGCCCCGCTGCTGGGCCATGGAGGTGAAACCCGCCAGCAGGATGCCTCGCACCCCTTCGTTCGCGGCCAGGTGGTCCACGAGAAAGGCATTCCCCCCTTCGAATTCGGCGACCAACCACCCCAGCAGGCGCTGATCGTCTGCGTCCCGCAGGGCGAAGCACTCTTGCCGCCGGCTGGGGTTGTCGATGTAGCGCCAGTTGAGCCAGGCAGCGTCCCGTTCGCCGATCAGACCTCGGCTGGGCACGGTGGCTTCGAACAGCTGGGTGGCTGTCTCGTCGAAGCGCTCAACGGGCTCAAGCGCCAGCTGCGCGGGACGATGTCGCACCAGGCGGCGATCGATGGCACGGAAGGCCTTGTCGAGCAGGGGCGCGGCCAACACGGCCAGGGGTGCGATGCGGCCGCTACGGGCCAGGCTCGGGCGGCTGGCGAAGCGGTAGCGATAGATCGGCGCGTGGCCGATACACCTCCAGCCGTTGCCCAGAAAGCCGTTGAACGACAGGCGCCCCGAGTAGGCATAGGCCCAGGAGATGCCCTGCCCTCCCGTGATCTGGCAGACGATGTCGTCCAACCCCGTGAAGATGCCCTGGCGCCTGGCCGACACATCGACCATGGCGTCGCTGGCCTGCATCAACACGATCGGCTCGCCGTCACGACGAAAGCGCCGGGGGACGTAGCTGTAGCCCCCGACGATCCGACCCTCGTCGTTGAGCGCCACCTGGGATACCGCCGGGCCGTGGGGGTTCTCGCCGTACTTCCAGCGAAAGGTGTCCGCGGTCTTGGTCTTGCCGAAGCAGCTGTTGAACAGCTGGCACTGCGCCCCGTAGTCGTCCGGGCCTGCGGGCCGATGGGTCCAGGCCCGGTCCATCAGACGGCCATCCCCACCCGGGCCCGGTCTCCCCCGCCCAGCATGCGCACAGCCTTCTCGACGTCTGAGCCCGTGAGTTCGTTGTCCCAGCACCCTGCTCGCCGCCGCGCCTCGGCCAGGGCGGGCTCGCCCACGCCCTTGTCTCCGGCGTGCACCAGGCGCACCCGGGGCCTCACGGCGATGCGGCGCACCTTGAACCAGCGCTGCCAGCTGAACAGGCTCGTGCGGGTGTGCCCGGGGCGGCCGATGATGTGTTCGGCCCAGGCCGTCATGCCCGCCACTCGCACCGCCTCGATGCCCGCCTCCAGGCCCGGTCGGGACGGGTCGTCCATGGGTGTGTGGGCAGGGGAACTGAGCGGCACATCGGGGACCACCAGCACCTCGCTGCAGGCGCCCTGCGAAAGAGCCAGTGCGAACGCGGGCTCGAGGTGGTCGGCACGGACGCGGCACGACCAGGTCACGCCCGGTGCCACGCCGAACATGTGCCGGGCCATGTCCTCGGCCAGCTCGGTGTCGGCGCCCAGGTCCCGGTCTTCGAAGAACAGAAAGCGCGCCCCCGCCCGATGGACCGCGTGGCGCACCTCGTCGAAGACAGCGTCCAGGTCTCCGCGCAGGGGGCCGATGCTGGCGACCTTGGTGGCCGCCGCGCCGCGAGTGGCGTACTGCTCAAGCGCCAGACAGTGCCAGGCGGGCAGCACGGAGCCGTCGTCTGCGATCGCTGTGGGGCCTGTCGACTCGCGGGTGGTCAGACCGGGGACCTCATCGGGGCGCCAGGCCCCCACCAGCTCTTCGCCGACGGTGCCCGCCAGCCAGCCCGTGAGTCGGGGCAGGGCGGCCAGCAGCTCAGCGCCGTAGCGCCAGGCCAGGGGCCCCAGGGCCACCACCGGCGTCGTGGCTGTCCAGGCAGACAGCAAGGCCTTGAGCGGCTTCTCGTCCGGTACCGGGTCGTTCGCCAGATGGGATCCGCCCACGTGCACAAGGGTCAGATCGGCCGCCCACCAGCGGGCCTCTCGGGCCACCACTCGGGGCGTCTGATGCTCGGTCACCATGTCGATCACCCGCACCTCGCCCCCGGCCCGGAGCAGACGCCCGGCCAGCACGGCCACATCGCGAGGGGGCCCTCCCGCCGCCTCTGAGCTGGCCATGCGCAAACGCCTCAGCGGGTCATCAGCTATGACGATCAGGATGCGCCACCGGTCACTCAAGACACCATCTCCTCGTACAGACCCAAGGCCGCGTCGGCCTGGGCACGAAGCCCGAACACAGAGCGCACCCTGGCCCTGCCAGCCGCGCCCAGCTTCTCCGCCAGGGCTTCGTCGGACAAGATCCGTCCCAATCGATCCGCCAGGACCGCAACTTGCAGCGGATTCACCAGAAAGCCCGTCACGCCGTCGACGACCACGTTGGACGGCCCGCCCCAGAAGGACGCCACCACCGGGCGCCCCGCCGCCATGGCCTCGAGATTCACCAGGCCGAACGACTCGAAACAGAGCGACGGTGTGGCCACCACGTCGGCCAGGGCATAGGCGGCGGCCAGCTCGGAACCATCGAGCCAGCCCGCGTGCACCAGATGACCTGGGGACAGTCCCAGGCGCCCGGCCAGGGCGCTGACCTCTTCGTTGAATCCGGGAAGCGCCTCGCCCGCCATGAGCAGCACCGCGTCGGGGTGCTTGACCTGCACCAGGGCCAGGGCCTCAACCAGTTGCAGGCCGCCCTTGAGCCGGTCGAGCCGGCCGCCGAAGAAGATCACCCGCCGACCGCCCAGGCCCAGTCGCTCGCGCAAGGCGGCCACGGCTTCTGGCGGCGCCAGAGGGGTGTCCTCCGAGACACCGTTGACGATGGTGGTCGAGGAGCCGAGCCCATTCGCCAGCAGCGCCTTGCCCATCTCATCAGAGACCGCCACCAGGCGATCCACGTCCCGAGCCAGCACCCGGCGAATGGTCTTGTTGCGCCAGGGATTGAACCGCCCCCGGACGCAGACCGCGCACTTCAACGGGCCCGCCCGGTAGACCACCTCGTCCCCGGGCACCAGCCGCTCGTCGAGGTGACAGAACAGCTTCTGGTGACAGAAGGGCATCACGTCGTGCACATGCAGGGCGACCTTGGCGCCACCACTTCGAGCGGCGGCCAGCGCCGCATAGCTCAGGTGGCTGTGCAGGTTGTGCACGTGCACCACATCGGGAACGAAGTCTTGCACGGCGGCCTTCATGGCGGCCACGCCTGGGGAGTTGTCCAGGCTGCGCCAGGCCTTCCAGCGCCCGGGATAGGGCGGCGTGAACACCTGCCGCACCCGCACGCCGTTCACCGTTTCTTCGTTGGCGGCGCCCTTGTCTTGAACCGTCGAGAGGTACGAAACCTCGAGCCCGCGGGCTGCCAGCCCTTCGGCCATGCGCACCGCGACCCCCGCCGCTGAAGAGCGACCGTACAGGTCATTGGCGATGAGAACCTTCATGGCGGACATGGGCACGGCACAGCCTCGCTGTCCGAGACCGGCGCATCAACCCGGCGACCGTCAGATCTCTGGGAAATCGCCAACCTGTGCCGTGGTCTTCACCTTGCCGAAGCGGAAGGCCCGGGCCAGACGGGGTTTGCCCTCGTCCTCCCAGTTCTCGTAGTAGTAGCGCAGCCGGGCGACGAAGCGCCTGATCTTGGCCGGGCGCGACTCGTACCAGGCTTCGTAGTCCTCGACGAGCTTGCGCTTGATGGCGTTCAGTTCGTCGTTCGTGAAGTTCTCGTGCATGTACGGCGAGCGGTCGCTGTCCACGTACTCCGTGCGCACCAGATCTGGGTCGATGCGATCGGCGTACTGCTCGAAAGACTCTGTGGCAGTGAGCGGGTTGAACAACGACGTACGCACCCGGTCGGGCATGGACGCGCGCATGCCTTGCACGGTCTCTTCGATGTCTTCGAGGGTCTCGTTGGGCGTGCCGATGATCAGGAAGACCTTCGACCAGATGCCCGCGCGGCGGATCATCTTCAGGCACTCGACCACCTTCTCGGCCTTGTAGTCCTTGATCAGCGTGTCGAGACTGCGCTGGCTCACGGACTCAACGCCGAAGTACATGCGGTTGAAGCCGGCCTTCTTCATCGTGACCGCCATGTCGTAGTCGATCATGTCGACCCGGGTCTCGCAGGACATGTTCAGCTTCAGCCCGCGCTTCACGATGCCCTCGCAGATGTCGTAGACCCGTTTCTTCTGACAGGTGAACAGCTCGTCGATGAAGAGCACGTTGCCCGGCTCGTAGGTGTCGTGAATCACCTGCAGCTCATCGAGGATGTTCTCGACGGAGCGGGTACGGAATCCACGACCGGTGAGCTCTTTCTGACAGAAGACGCAGCGGAAGGGGCAGCCGCGACTGGTGAAGATGTAGAAGAGCTTCTCCTTGTTCATCGCCGAGTAGCGGTCGAAGGGCAGCATGTCCCAGGCGGGGAACGGCACCCGGTCGAGGTCTTTGATCAGCGGCGGCTGAGCGTTGGCCCGGCGATCGCCTGCCGACGTGTCAAAGGCCAGCCCGGGGATGTCCTTCAAGGCTTCTTCGCCTTGATCGACACCGCGCATGAACTCGACGATCGTGTCTTCGGCTTCGCCCGCCATCACGTAGTCGATCGAGCCACTGTTCAAGAAGGTGTCCACGTCGACCACCGCGTGGGGACCGCCCATGAGCGTGATCAGCTCGGGGTTGTTGCCCTTGGCCTTCTCGGCATAGCGGATGGCCCGGTTCACGTGGGGCGTCAGCGCGGACAGCCCCAGGATCTCGGCCTTGGCAAGGTAGGCGTCCACCTCGGCGGACGTACAGACCCGCTCGTCGCAGCACTCCACGTCGCAGCCCGCGTCACGGAGGATCGCGGCCAGATAGATGATGCCCAGAGGCATGGCGATGAAGAAGTCGTCCTGCCCCGGGGGCGTGACGTACATGAGCACGATCTTCTTGCCAGTGACAGGCGCCAACTCGGTGCTCTCGGATGCCGTGGTCATGATTTTCTTGGTGCCAGGTGTGTTGTTGAGGCCTTCAGGAATCGACTCTTCGAGCCGCTGCCCTATGAAAATACCACCATATGTATACCAGATGGAAAACCGCCAGGCCGGGAGCCAGGCCGGTCGCCACTGCCACTCCCTTCGGCCCGTAGGTCATGGCCCCTGTAACGATCATCGTCACCGACACCAGGAAAAGGACGATGTTCTGACGCAGAGCGAAGGACATCTTGCCGCTGTAGATGTAGAAGGGCTCCACGGCCACGGAGAAGGCGGTCAGCACCGCGCCCAGGGCCAACCACGGGTAGAACTCTGCCGCCTCAGCGAAGTCAGGCCCCCAGACCAGGTGGAAGGCCACGTTCATCACGGGAATGCTGATCGCTGCCACGACCAAGACGCACAGTCCCGACACGAGGGTCACCTTGAAGATCAAATGACCCATGGCTTCGAAGGGCGTGTCGGTGCCGCCGAGTCTAAGACCCAGGGCGGGCATGAGCGTCTGGGTCACGGCGCTGCAGAGCATGCGCAGGGCCAGGGCCGCCACCCCGGCCACATAGAAGTGACCACCCTCGCCAAACGTCCCGGCCAAGGTGATGCCAGCCATGGGGATGATCACGTTGCCCAGGCGAGGGATCAGGGTGTGCATGACCTTGAAGATCGACAGGAAGTACGCGGTGCCGATCAGGCTGCGCACCGACGCTCTCGGCACGGCCACCAGAATCTCTTTCAGCGGCGGGGGCTTGTGCGCTGCCTTGCTGTGCTGCAAGCGATTGAAGAGCACCAGGGACCACACAGCCACCACCACCGAGTGGGCCACGAAGGCCCACATCACCCCCATCAGACCGAAGCCGAGGGCCACCACCACGGCGATGAGTACCAGCCGCACCGCGTTGATCCCGATCTCGAAGCGGGCGTAGTCACCCATGGCCCGGGCCCCTCGAAGGGCCACCACCATGGGGCTCTTGAGCGCCTCACCAAAACCGGATGCGCAGAGGATCGCCGCGATCACCCCCACCTGCCGATCGCCGTACTGCGCCTGGGCGAAGGCGGGCGCCCAGGCCACACCTACCACCAGCACCAACAACGAGCAGATCAGGAAGAGCTTGAGCAGGGCCGCCAGGGTGGCCACCGCTTCGTCACGAAGCTGGGCCCCCACAGCCTTGGCGTAGCGGGCCACGGAGACCTGCAACAGCCCGGCGGTGAGGGTCATGAAGACCATGGAGTACATGTCCCTCGCCGCGCCCCAGCGGCCCACCTGCTCGTTGCCCAGGTGCCGACTGATCATCACCGAGGTGCCGGCGTAGGCGATCACGGTCATCAGCGAGGCCAGCTGCATCACGGCGGTATCACGGACGAACTTCTTGCCCTTCGCCCGGCGGAACAGATGCAGTGCCCTGGCCTTCACGGCGAGCTCTCCGTGCCAACCCCTGAACTCGCCGGGCCACGCCGCGCCGCCAGCACCTCGCCGTAGATCTGGGCCACCCGGGTCGCGGCGTTGGCCCAGGTCTGACCCTCGGCCCTGCGACGCCCCGCCGCACCCATCTCCTCAGCCAGGCGTTCGTCGGCGAAGAGACGCACCAACGAGCCAGCCAAACCCTCGACATCAGCCCGGTCATGAAGGAAGCCGTTCATGCCATCGCTGATCGCGTCCTCGGCGCCGCTGTCCGTGACCCCCACCACCGGCGTGCCCGCCGCGCCAGCCTCGAGAAAGACCAACCCGAACGCCTCGAAGCCGCCCTCGGCGCTGGTCATGGGCGTGAGCATGAACACCCGCGCACCGCGCATGAGCGCCACCTTGCGCCCCTCGGTGACGTTGCCGACGAAGTGCACGGCCTGCTCTGCACCTGCTTCTTTGACCCACTCACACAACTGCAGGTAGTACGGGTCTTCCTCCACGAAGCGACCGACGATGACGAAGTGCATCTCGGGGCGTTGCTTCCAGGCGGCCAGAAAGGCTGGCAGCGACGTGGTGTAACCCTTGCGCTGCTTCACCTCGCCCACGCAGAGCACGTAGGGCTCGGGGACCTCAGGCAAGGTCCCTCGAGCGGCCAGGACCCCGTAGTCGTCGGGCACACAACCGTAGGGCACCACTTCGGGAGCGGCGGGAGTGGCCACCCGACGCACCTGGGTCAGGGCGAAGTTCGCGCCCATGACGAAGCGGTCGGCCCGGGCGTACATCCAGCCGATGAGTCGGCGATGGAAGGGCATGGAGCAGGGGGCCACCGAATAGGTGCCGTGCCCCGACACCACCACGGGACGGCGAGCCAACAGGCCCACCAACGTGGCCACGAACCCCATGGGGTAGTCAGAGAAGCTGTGCACCACATCGGCCCGGCGGGCAGCCCGCACCAACATGGGCAGGGACGAGACCAGCAACCAGGCCAGCTTGGGCCAGCTCAAGAACGGAAAGTGGTCGGTGGGCAAGACCTCGTAGACCGTCACCCCCGTCCGGGGCAGCTCTGCGCCCAGACCCCGATGCTTGCGTCCGATGTAGACCGAGATGCCATCACAGAGCGGCGCCAGGAAGCGCAGGGTGTTGGTGCCGTACACGCCGACGCCATCAACGGGCGAGAGCGAGTGGGTCAGCACCATGACCTTGGGCCTCACCGCTCCAACCTGCGTGTCGCTGGTCTTGTCGCTGACCTCGTTCATCGGTCCGTCCGTCTCCAGAAGCGGATCCACGGACCCGGGCGTTCGTATGTCCACAGCTGCGTCAATGCGAAGCTCATGTCCGTGGGCAAGGCAGCCTCTGCGGGGGCGCTGCGCCCCGTGGGGGAGATCTCCCAGACCAGCTCGCAGGCGCTGTGGGTGAAATCGGTCAGGGGACGGCGCCGCTCATCGTCGGCGATGCGATCGACCTGCACGAAGGCGTCGATGGCCCAGTCGTCCAGCCACGTGGTGAGCGGCACGGGGGCGATGGGCCTGCCATCGCTGGCCGTGTCTCGCCCCGCCGCCCGGTGCTGAGCCTCGCTCAGGCCGTCGTACAGATAGTCCGTGGGGTAGTAGCTGTCGAAACGCCAGAAGCGCGCCACGGGGATCAACGCCAGGGCGTTGGCTCCCGGCGGCAGACCCGTGGCCGCGTCCTCCAGCACCCGGCCCTCGGTGCGGTTCAGCCACAGCCCGGCGGCCAACGCCTCAGCAAGGGGCTCCGGGCGCGGCGCCAGGGGCGGACCGTAGCGAGAGCCCATGCCATCGACGGCCAGCCGTTCTCCCGGAGTGGTCAGGCCGGGCAAGACGTCTGCGGCCAGGGTGCGCGTGTCGGTCCGTCCCAGGAGCAGGTCGAGGCGAGCGGCTTGCACCAGGGGCACGGCCACCAGCAGCACCGCGATCACCCTGCCCAGGACCCCAGCCCTGAAGACAGAGACAAGGAGCCGGGCGGCGCCCAGCGCCAGGAACAGGCTCGCCGGCATGAGGTAGCGGACGTGGGTCCCGTTGTAGAGCAGAAACAGCGCCACGAAGCACAGCGCCGGAGCGACCACGAGACACAGCTCCTCGCGACTGGGCTTGCGGCGCAGCATCAACAGCAGTCCCGCCAGCCCGGCCACCACGAGCACGGGCTCATAGCCGATCCACGAGGTGGCCACCTCTGCAGCCAGGGCGCCCTTGAGCTGATCAAAGGCGAAGGTCTGCCCACCCACACCGACCGCGGCGCTGGCGTCCGGGTCGAGCTGCCCGGCCATACCGCCCTGGTCAGCGGCGGCCGACGAGCCCGAGTGCAGCAGCACGTGGGGATAGCCCACGGTCACCAGCAAGAGCAGCGCCAGCCCCACCGCCACGACGCCTCGCCGCAAGAGCACGCCAGCAGACGCCTCGCCTCCCTGTGCCTCGCCATCGCTCCCCGCAGGACCAGCGCCACGAGTGACAACCAGCGCCAAGGCCACCACAGGAAAAGCCAAGAACGCCAGGCCCACCTGAAAACTCGCCGCCGCAAGGGCCGCGCAGGCGAACGGCGCCAACACGGCGCGCAGATGTCGCCGCCGACGGAGCCGCAGCGAGGTCCACAGGGTCAAGGCGCCGAAGCCCATCATGGTCGCCCAGGGACGCGCGGTGTGGGCGTACTGCACGAGCAACAACGACGAACCCGCCAGCAGCGCCGCCAGGGCCGCCTCGTGGCGAGTTCGGCGCAGCTCGCGAGCCGCGCGGTAGACGCCGAAGGCCACGACCAGCCCCATGAACCAGGACACCAGCCGCGCCGGCATCCAGGCCAACCCGGGGTCTTCGAACACGGCCGCCTTGAAGCTGCCGGGATCGGACCACTCGCCGAAAACCAAGCCCACGGCGAACCGTCCACCCAGGGCCAGCAGGTCGAGGTCGGGCAGCAACATGGGGTAGGTGGTGTAACGACCGTCCGGCGGAAACAGGGCTTCGGTGAGGGGCACCTGCCCACCGGTGAGATCCTGGGCGATACCCAGGGCGCAGCGCACCGCGGTGTCGTCCGGCACATAGCGATGAGGCAGCCCATGGTCGAGGGACACACCCAACAACAGGGCCACCACCAACAGCACCAGCTTCAGGGGATGCTTCATCAGCTCGCCACCGCCAGCTTGTCGCGCAGGAACGAGGCCACGCTCTGTCCCCGCCGCGCCCAGCTGAACGCCTGTACGTCGTGCAGTGCCCGATCGGCCAGGGCCCGCGCGGCTGGCTCATTGGACAGCACCTCTCCCAGGACTCGGGCCAATGCCGACGGGTCATCCGCAGGGACAAGCCGCGCGTTCACGCCATCGCTCAGCACTTCGCCCAGAGAGGGCAGGTCACTGGCCACGATGGCCCGCCCCGACGCCATGGCCTCGAACAGCTTGAGCGGAGACGTGTAGCGCTGGGAGATCTCTTCGGCGCCGCTGTTGGGCAGGGAGATCACGTCGGCGGCCGCCAGATAACGGGGCACCTCGACGTGAGGCACAGGGCCGATGAAATGCACTCGCCCCGGTGCGTGGTGATTGGCCAGCTCTTGCAGGCGGGGCCTGTTCTCGTCGTCGCCACCGACGATGACCAGATGGGCCTGGCGCAGAGCGCCCAGGGCCTCGACCAGCACGTCCACACCCTTCCAGCGATAGAGCTGGCCGGCGTAGGCCACCAGGGGCGAGTGCCGCGGCAGACCGAGCTCTTCTCGCAAGCTCGCTCGATCAGGCAGACCGATGAACCTGTCGAGATGCACACCATCGCGGGCCACCAGAATACGCTGAGGGTCTACACCCTCGCTGATCAGATCGTCCCGCAAGGCCTCGGTGATGGTGATCACCGCCGGCACCTGACAGACAGCATGAGCCAGACGTCGCCGCCGCTCCCCCGGCGCGGGCAGGTCATGAACCTCGACCGCGAGGCGACGTCGATCGGCGGCGCGCAGACCCCGCACGAGAATCTCGAGGGTGTAGTGGTCGCGCAACAAGATGCCCGCGTCCCGTTCGACGGCGGCTCGAGCAAGGGCCCGCAGGCCAAAGGTCAGCGACTGCATCAAGAAGGGCAGACGCTGCAGCCGGGCGGGCACCATGTCGATGGTGTCGATGCTGGCGATGCGCTGCACACTGAAGGTGCGCGTCACGCCATAGTGCAACCAGGGGTCCTGGTCGCGGTAGGGATAACGGCGGGGCACCACCACGTCGACGTTGAGGCCTGTGCTCGCCAGGGCCTCCGCCATGGCGGCGACCTGGATGCCGTGTGCCCTTGTCCCAGGAAAGCGGATGTTGACCACCAGCTCCAGGCGCGTGAGTTCGCTGCCCGCCACTGCGCTCAGCCGCCCCCGTCGCCCGGGTCAGCAGCGCCAGGCGAAGCAGGCTCAAGGCTCTGCGAGGCGCCGGCCTGGTCTGCATCGCCGGGCAGGTCGGGCTCGATATGCTGCCCATCGACCCCGTCGATCTTGGGTGGCCAGCTGTGGGGCCAGGTGTAGAGGTTCTCTTCGATCACGTGATTGCTGCCCACCAGATCCGTGTCGCCGATCAACTCGAGAGCGTTTTCGTTGCCAGCGTCGATGGCCTCCAGCGCCTCGGGGCTGAGCCCGTGCATGTAGCCCAGCTCGGTCAACTGCTGTAGCCGCTGTAGCGCCCGAGCCTTCGCTTCAGGGCTCGACGCCGCCATCTGGTTCGGCTCAGGCTGGGAGGCATCGTAGCGGACCATGGTCGTGAGCAGCTCTGCCGCCGCTTCGAATCGCGGGTCGTCGGTGCGCAGGGGATGCAGCTCTTGTGGATCATCGGACAGATCGAAGATGCGTACCGATTCACGGCTGAAGCGGTTCTGGGTCAGCTTCCAATCGTCGGTCATCATGGAGAGGTAGCGCACGTTCTCGGCGAAGACCGTGTGCTCGTCGAGGCCCGGGTCGGTGCCGTGGGCATCGGGCACCAGACTCCGTGACGGCAGGGCGGGTGCGCCATCCCCAGCGTCCATGGTGCCCACGCCGGTCAGGGCTAGCACGGTGGCAGGCAGGTCGAGCATCTCGACGGGCCAGGTCACCCGAGCCCCCGCCGGCAGACGTCCGGGGAGGCGCCAGACGAAGGGCACGTAGAGGTTCGTGTTGAACATCCAGTCGTGATCGAAGACGCCGTGGTCGTAGATCTCTTCGCCGTGGTCTGAAGTGAAGATCACCAGGGTGTCCTCGGTCAGCCCCTTCGCGTCGAGCAAGTCGAGCAGATCCCCGAGCATGTCGTCGGCGAAGGCCACGCCCCCATCGTAGAGCGCGCTGATGTGATCGACATCGCGCTGCTCATCGAAGTGGTCACAGCTCCAGGTGGGCAACCCGTCGTGCTCGCAGACCCCGGCCTGCTGCTGCTTGATCAGCCAGATACCGTGGCTCTGAAAGAACGGATGAAAAGCCCCCGTGTACCCAGCGTCGTACATCGACTTGTAGGGCTCGGGCGGGTCGTAAGGCGTGTGCGTACTGTAGTAGTGCACCATGGCGAAGAAGGGCACGTCGGCGTGGCCTTCGATCCAGTCGAGAGCCTCGGTGTTCACCAAGCGCGGGTCGAGGGCCTGGCGCACCTTGTTGTAGAGCACGGAGAAGAGCAACCGGCTGCGCACCACCGACCACTTGCTGTGACGGTTGACCGGCTCATGCCCCACGATGGTCTCGAAGTAGGTATCGAACCCTCGCAACAGTCCCGTGTTGTTCGACAGGGTGCCCGTGAGAAACGCGCCGGTGGCGTAGCCCGCTTCGTCGAGGGCCTGGGCCAGGGTGCGATTGCGCGCGGTGTCGAGCACCTGGTCCGGGGACATCTTGATCAGGCCGTGCTCTCGGGGGTACTTGCCAGTGAGCATGGAGCCGAAGGACGTCCAGGTGAACGGCGCCTGGACCACGGCCCGTTCGAAGGTCACCCCTTCGCTCGCCAACTGGTCGACGTGAGGCGACACGGCCGGGGTGCGTTCGTCGTAGCCGTAGCAACCGAGGCGATCGGCGCGCAGGGCGTCGACCACCACCAACACCACGTTGGGCGGACGCTCTTCGTCAGCCAGCGACTCTTCAGCTGTCAGCCGCTGCTCGCGCAGATGGGCGGCTCCCCCGCCCACCACGAGCAGCACGATCACGACAGCCGTCAGCCCCCGGCCCGGCCAGGTGCCCGCAGGCTCGGCCCCAGAGGCCCGACGGCGAATGACCACCGTGGCCACCAGAGCAGCCAGCGCAGCCCAGGCACAGTTCAGGGCCAGCCGCTGGGGATGGTGCCAGGGGTATCCCCAGGAGAAGGCGAACCAGGGCTTGGTCCACCAGAAGAGGTTGACGAAGACCAGGATCGCCAGTGCGGTGCGGGGCGCTGCGAGTGAGGCCCCGGCGCCTCGCCGCCAGACCAGGCGTCCCACTGGCAAGGCCAGCACGGTGAGGACCATCATGGGCACGGCGTAGCGCACGGCGGCCAGGGCCAGGATCGCCCCGGTCTGCATCCAGGGCACGGGCTGGGCCGCCCCCATGGCCACGGAGAAAGCCGCCCAGGACTCGATCAGCCGGATCAGCGCCTCGGTCGCCCCCCAGGCGGCACCCAGTACGAGGCCAGCAGCGAGGGCCTGGGTCACGGTCTTCACGGAACCTCCTGGCTGCGGTCTCGGGAGCACACTCGGTGGCACACTAGGCGGAACACTCG
>CAZIAK010000042.1:17737-41085 GCA_964537035.1 uncultured Phycisphaerales bacterium
CCTCCTGGCTGCGGTCTCGGGAGCACACTCGGTGGCACACTAGGCGGAACACTCGCTGGCGTCATGGTGGAACGGTGTGGGAGGGGCGCATCGTAGTCGAGCCATGGGACAGGAGCCACCTCGCCGGATGCAGACTCGGCGAGGCGCCAGCAGTCCCTCAGCCGCTTCTGTGTTTTGCCACACACAGCGGCCGATCCCTCAGGCTACCCTCGGCCCATGACCCGCGCCGGGAACCGCACCAGCTTGCCTCTGTTGTTGGCCGTGGTCGGCCTGGGGACGTTCGCCGTCCTGCCCGGCAGCCTGGCCCCCGCAGCGACCCTGCTCTTCTGCCCCGGCTGGGGACTGCTGCGCCTGGTCAGCGTGGTCGACCGGGCCTTCTTCGTCTGCGGCGCGGCGCTCTGCGGCTCAACCCTGGTGCTGGCCGGCCTCACCGTCGCGGCCCAACGCCTGGGCTGGTCCCCCGAGCACCTGGCCCTGGCGACCCAAGGAGCGGCGGTGCTGCTCTGCTGCGCCGGGAGACTGCGACTGGCGGCCTACGACCGCTGGCTGGGCCGTCAGCCCCCACACCCCGAGCCCATGCCGCTGTGGCCCCAGCGCACCCCCGTGTGCCTGGCCATCGTGGCCCTGTCCTTGGTTGTGGTGGCCGTGGTCATCGACCCGTTCCACCCGGCCACAGGCAGCCAGCACTTCGAGCAGGCCTTGAGCGCTCGGCAATGGCTGGACCACGCCGCCCCCGTGGCTCCTACCTTGGCCTCCGGAGGCTTTCACGGTGCAGCCGCCGCTGGCCTGGCGGCGGGATCAGGGAGCCACGTCCTGGTCACCTCGGCCCTGCTCAGCCTCTCAGCCCTGGCCGCTGCCCTGCTGCTCGTGGCCGAGGCCATCTGCCGCTTGTGGGGCAATCGGGGCGGCGCTGGTGCCATGGCGGCCCTGCTCCTGGGCCTCAACCCCCTGGTGGGGCTGGCCCTGCTCGCCACCGAGGCGGGCTATCCCGCGGGCGAACAGCTGGCTGGCTCACTCGATCCCAGACTGGCCACGGCGCTGCTGCCCTTCGTCAACGGTTCCCCCCTGGCGCTCACCCTCGCCTTTGCAGCCCTGCTGCTCACCTCGACCCTCTCCACCCTACGCCGAGCCAGCTATCACGTGCCCCGGGTCATGGCCCTGGCGGCGTTCGGGTTGGTGCTCTGTGACACCACCGCCGCCTGGCTGCTCCTCCCCGGATGGCTCGTGGGCCTGGCCTGGAGTCATCGAGCCTGTATCCGTCATCCCGACCCCTCTCTGCGCAGCGGTGGCAGCGGCCAACGAGAGCGAGAGCCGGGCCATCTCCGCGCACCCTTCTGGCGCCCCGCTCTACACCTGGCCCTGGGAGCGGGCCTGGCCATCGCACTCACCGACTGGCCCGAGCTGCGATGGCAGCCGTCCCTCGGTGCTGCCTGGAGCGTGGCGGCCGTGGTCTTCCCTGCCAGCCTCTTCTTCGTGCCTGGCGTGCGCCACCTCAACGCCAGCCCGGGGCGAGAGGCCTACTTTTTCTTGGGCCTCTTGGCCGCTGCCCTGGCCAGCGGCTTGCTCGTTGCTGCTGGCGGGCCCGCGACCGTCCCCCTCTGTGCGTTGCTGAGTCTGGTGCTGGCGGTGCCCAGCTCCACCGGTGCGCTGAAGCTGGTGGAGCGGTTCGGGCTGGGCGCCCAGATGGCCCTGGGCGCGCTGGCCACGGGCCTGGTCATCGCCCCGGCGCTGTGGCTGGAGTCGGCCTGGCAGCAGCCCAGGGCGGTGACGGTCATCGACGGGCTGCGGGTCAACGCGCCTGAGGTCCCCCTCGATTTCCGGCGGGCCCTGGCTCTTGTGTCCAGCTCTGCGCCGGACAGCGCGGTGCTGATCATCGACCGGGTCATGGATGCCCCCGAGCTCACGGCGGTGCGTCTGCTGGCCGGGCGCCCGCTGCTGCGAGATCTGGGCGACCCCGACGCCCTGGCTCTCTCCGCGCAACTCGACCAGCCTGCCCTTTCTGGCCTGGCTCTCACGAGCCTGCGGGGACTGCCGAGCCTGGCCGGGCGAGAGCTCTGGGCCCTCTCGACAGGCCCAGCCTGGCCGGGCTTCGCTGCGGTAGCCGCCCCCCCGTCCCTGGCCACGGCAAGCGCCCCCTCGCTGCTGGTCTCCCGAGCTCGCCCCCCGGACGTGGTGCTGCTGACCATCTCATCGCTCAGGGCCGACCGGCTCCAGCCTGACGACATGCCCCTGTTGAGTGCCCGAGCTGAGCGAGGCCTGCGCTTCGATACGGTGGTCACTCCCCTGCCGTCGAGCCTGCCCGGGCTGAGCACCCTGCTCACGGGCCTGGCCCCGGTCGATCACGATGTCCGCAGCGCTGGGGGACAACTGCACCCCCAGCTGCCACGGCTGGCCACCTCGTTCGCCGCTCGTGGCTACCGCACGGCGGCGGTGGTCGCCCTGGCCGGTGGTCACGGTCTCATGGAGGGCTTCGAGAGTGTCCTGGTCCGACCTCAGGCGCACCACGACAGCCTGGTGGCCGCCGCTCGAGAGCAGCTGGCTGCCGCCGACCGTCGCCCGCTCTTCCTGTGGGTGCACTTGTCGGACCTCGAGCTGCCCTACGACATCCCCGCCGATGCCCGCAGCCCGGCCACCGGGGCGTTCACGTTTCCCCAGGTGGCCGACCTGTCCCAGACCCACTACGGCAACGCGGCCTTCCCCCCCAGCCCCCCGCCCAACCCTGAGGCCGGTCTGGTGGACGTGGCCACGGGTGTGGCTCAGTACGACACCTCGGTGGCCCTGCTCGACCAGTCCATCGGCCGGCTGATCGACTCCATCCCGGACGACGATCTGCTGGTGGTCACCGCGCCCCATGGCACGAGCCTGTCCGAGCACGAGGCCTGGTTCATGTCCGGGCCCGATCTGTTCGAGCCCAGCATCCGCGTGCCCCTGGTGCTGGTGGGAGCCGGCTTGCCCGCGGGACGTCAGTCGCGGCTCACCGGCCTTCAGGATGTAGCCGAGCTGATCCTGAAGGGCCAGCTGCCCACTCGCCAGCGGATCATGCTTGAGAGCGATTGGCGACCGGGCCTGGGCACCGGGCGGGCCTACGACCCGCTCATTGACCCCACCTGCCGCGGGGCGGCCCGGCGCATCTGGGGCGAACGGACCGAGACCACCAAGACCCTGATGACCCGGCCGCCCAGCGCTCAACAGGACGAAGGGGGGCTGACCTTCGATCTGACCCGTGATCTGGAGGAGACCCTGGCCCTGCCCGCGGACCCCTTCGTGCTCAGGCGCATCGACAGCTGGCGCCGCCAAGGACAGCCTGCGCACATCGATTCTTGAGCCTCTCCCGTCGGCCCTGTTCAGCGCCCGCCAAGACCTCCAGGCTGCACGGTGCAGGCGAGGCCATCCCCCGAGGCGAGTTGGCGCGCAAGCACCGGGCCGGGCCGCGGACTCAGCATCTCCAACGTCCGCTGATCTCGAGTCGCGCCTTGCCACCCGTCAGGCTGGCGGTGATCGAGTCGCCCTTGCGGGTGACCTCGACCCCTTCGGCGGCCACCGTGATGTCGACCCACTCTGCGGGCAGCCGGTAGGCCAGGCGCCCTGTCGCGCCGTCGGACAGCAGCACGTCGGTCAGCGCCACGGCCTCCTCTTCGAAGGCGTAGTGGCGGCGGGTGGTGAGGCCCTTGGCCCGCACGCCGTCCCAATCTGCCAGGCCACCTTCGAAGACCACGGTATGGCCGTCGTAGACATGGCTGGTGGCCACATCGCGGTGGGAGGCGAACCAGGGCGAGGCGTCCCGCCAGGTGCGCAGGAGCAGGTGCCGAAAGGGGTAGAGAAGGGCGGGCAACCAGCGCCGAGCATCCCACTCGACCTTGGCCACGAAGAGCCTGAAGCGCAGGTCGCTCCGTTGGGCGCTGAGCAGTGACCGCCAGGTGGAGAGGCGTCCGGGAGAGCCTTGCGGTCGCAGCCGGTACGACCCCCGCCGCTGCACGGAGAAGCGGCTCATGGGCACGACGTCCTTGCCCTGAGCGAGGCGCGGGTTGTCGCGCACCACCAGGGACTGCAGCGCTCCGCCGCCCACGTCGCAGCCGAAGAGGTTGCTGTTCCTCCGCCGGCGGCCGCGCAACACCGCCGTGTAGCGAGGACGTTCGACGTGCACCAGCCCGCTCTCTGGCAGGTCGACGTCCACGGGGTCTCGGGCCTCGGCCCGCAACGGCACATCCGTGATCACCCGGGCGGCCCAGGCCCCGTGCCCTGACCAGAACACCGGGCACTGAAAGTTCACCCCGGGCCCATCATGGCTGAGCGCGGCACCGTCGAGCACGGACAGGTGGGCCAGCCACTCCTCCATGGCCCGCCCCGCCTCGTTGCTGTAGACGGGGCGATCGAGCAGGCGGGCGCCGGTGTGCAAGGCATAGGCGTCGAAGGGATGGCTGGCCACCTCGTAACCGCTCTCCCAGTACCAGGCCTTGGCTTCGTTGTGCATGACCTTGCGACCGTTGCCATCGCGCATGGCCATCAACGCATCGAGGGACGCGGTCAGCCGCTCCTTGGCGAAGTCATCGAGGGGCTCGCCCAGCACGTCATGCACGTAGAGGACGAAGCCCGGCGTGCGCGAGTGATAGAACCCGGACACGTCCGCCAGCCCTTCGTGAGTGCAGTGGTCGGTGTGCTCGGGGACGTAGGGCGCCACTCCATCAGACGTCAGCTCTTGCAGGGCCAGTCGACACCCGGCCAGGGCGTCGGCGCGCCAGTCGTCGCGACCCAGCAGGCGCGCAGCCCGGGCCACACCGGTGGCCGCCCACAGACGCTGGGCAGTGATGGGCCGTGCGCGGGCAGCGTGGCGCAGGTACCCATCGACGTGGGTCACCAGGGCTTCCGTGGTGCGCTCCCGTTCGCTCTCGCTGAACGCCTCAGGAACCTCTTCGAGCAACGTAGCCAACACGTCCGCGCAGGCTCCGCCATCGATGGCGTTGGTGGACGCGTTGCGCGGGTCGACCCGCCCAGGCAAGAACACCGGCACATGAGACTCGGGATCTGTCCCCAGCATGGACACGGTGCGCAGCACTCGAGAGAGCGCCCGTTGCAGATCCTCTTCTTCGCGAGTGAAGCGCCACAGGGTCAGGTCGATCACGGCGCCGTAGACGAGCTTGCCCGTGTGCTCGACCCGGTGCCGCTTGCACAGGGCGCTGCCGTCCGGGGCCAGCTGGGAGTGCAGAAACCGAGACAGCCCCCGTAGCACACCCAGGCGCAGGGCCACCTGGTCGACCAGCTGTGCGCGCCCACCGCCCGCCCCGGGCAACAGGCTCATCGCTCCCCTCCCATGGCCGCGACCATGCGCGGGATCAAGGCGCCCAGGTCGTGCTGCTCGGCCACCCGCTGGGCCAGCTGCCGTCCCAGCGCGCTGAGGGCCTCATCGGAGAGCGCCAGAATCTCTGTCAGTCGTGCACTCAGGGCACCCGGGTCGTTCGCAGGGAACATCAACCGAGGGCTCAGCTCCGGGCCGAACACCCGCTCGAACGACTCGTTGCAGCTCAGGGGGATCGTCCCGCAGGCCATGGCCTCCAGCACCACCTTGTCGACGCTGCCCGTGTGGGACACGTTGACCATCACCTTGGCCCGACGCATGACGTTCGCCACCTCGCCGTAGGGCACGGCACCCAAGAAGGTGACCGGACCCTTGAGCGTCGCGGCCTGCTCATGAAGCGCGTCACGAAAGGGCCGATCAGAATCGAGCAGGATGTCCCCGGCGATCTCGGTCACCGGGCAGCTCGGCAGCAGCGACAGAGCAGCCAACAGCTCGTCCTGCCCCTTGCTCGGAGCCAGGCGGGCCACGGTGAGCACATCCACCGGGCGCTGCTCGGGCCCGGGATGAAAGTGCTCGCCGTCGATGCCATGGCCCGTGACCAGCCGCTTGTGAAAGCCACCGCTGTAGCGAAACGACTCCTCTGAAGCGGTGAACACCTGACGCACCAACCCCACCGCCAGGCGCAGATTGCGGTCGACCCCCTTGTGCGTGTACCAGAGGTACTGGGGGATGCGCCGGGCCGTGCACACGGGCGCAGCGTAGAGGACGAACTTCGGCACCATGTGGGCCCACACCGCGTCCGGGCGGCGGCTGCCCACCGATCCCAGAAGGCAGGCGTTCAGTCGGGCCAGCATGGCCAGCTTGCCCGCGCCGCTCTCCTTGCCCAGGGAGACCACCTCGACGTTGTCTGGCAGCTCGACCTCGCCTACCCGCTGCGCCACGACCACCAACGAGTCGACGTGCTCAGCAAAGACCTTGCACCAGGTGTGGAAGAATCCCAGCACGGCGTCGGTACGGTCGAGAACCTGGGTGACGATCAGTATCCGCATGACGCGGCAGCATGACCGCTCAGGTCTCCCGTCTCCAGCTCCCGTTCATTGACGGCTGCTCCGTAGAGCCGGGCGATGGCTGCGCCGATGCGGTCGGGTTCATGCGCGGACCAGTCTCGGCTCGCAGCGTAGATCGAGAAGGCGCGGCGCCGGGGTCCATCGGCGACCAGCTCGGCGAGGCGGGCCGCCAAGGCCACTGCGTCGTCTGGGTCGACCAGGTAACCCGCCCTGCCGTGGTCGACCAGCTCGGGCAGCCCCCCCACGTTGTGGGCCAGAACCGGCACGCCTGCCCGCAAGGCCTCGACCACCGCCTGGGGCAGCCCCTCGGCGCGGCTCGGCAGCAGCAGCAGATCCAGGGCGGCCCAGAGCGCCCCCAAGGTGGCGCGGGGCGGCAGCCACTGGGCGCCTGGGAGGGCCTCCACCCGTTCACGAATGGCGGCCCCCAGCGAACCGTCCCCCATGACCAGTAGCCGGCCCTTTGAACCTGGGGGCAGGGCGGCGAAGGCGTTGAGAGCTCGGTGGGGCTGCTTGATCGACTCCAGTCGCCCCACCACGCCGATCAGCACATGGTCAGGTTCCAGGCCCAGCTCCCGGCGCAGCTGCTGTCCCGCCTGGGGGTCTGCGGCCGTGCGCAGGGGGTCGATCCCTGGGGGAATCACCGCCCACTGATCAGAGCGTCCCACGCCCAACTCGTCATGGAGTTCGTTCGCCACCTGATGGGACACGGCCACCAGACGATGGCTCACCGCCGCCAGACGGCGCTCGGCCGCTCGCATCCAAGCCGAGGTGATGGGCCCGAAGTTGTGGCGCAGAACATGGCCGTGGTAGGTGTGCACCAACAGCGGCTTGGACGGCGCACCCAGGGCGGCCAAGCGTCCCAACAGGCCAGCCTTGGCGGTGTGGGTGTGCACCACCTGGGGCTCGGTCTCCCGCACGATGCGCCGCAGCGCCAGCAGTGCCAACCCGTCTCGCCCTGGGCGCAGGGCCCGGCCGAGCTCTGGCACCACGCGCACATCGAGACCCCGGTCCCGTGCTTCTTCGATCAGGTCCGGCTCGTCTGGCTCGCACCTGCCGGTCACCAGAAGGGACCGCCAACCTCGCCGAGCCAGGGGCGCATCGATGCGCATCACATGACGCGCGGGACCACCCAGGTTCAACCGGGCGATGACGCGCAGCACATCAGGCATGGGCCAGGGCGTCTCTCAAGATGGCGTCGAGAGACCAGCGAGGAGAGAAGTGGACACGCCGTCGCAGCCCCGCCAGGTCGGGAGCGCGCCGGGGCAAATCTTCACGACGGGGACACGGCGGATGGCTGCGGACCACGGCGCCGCTGCCCGCCAGATGCACCAGCCGTCCCGCCAAAGAAGAGATGGACAGCCGTTCTTCGGAGCCCACTTCCAGGACTTCGCCCCCTGGGGCTGCGGGGCGAGAGGTCAGGTCGACCAGCACATCGACCAGGTCTTCGACATGCAAGAACGAGCGCTCCTGCTCGCCATCACCGTGCACTGGCAGGGGCATGCCCGCTCGGGCGGCGTGAGCCAGGGCAGGCAAGACCATGCCCGGCGCAGACTGGCCGCGACCGACGATATTGAACGGGCGCACGATGGAGATGGGCAGCTGCCGGGCAGCGGCCAGGAGCAGGGCCTCGGCCTCTCGCTTCGCTTCGCCGTAGACCGCGCGAGGGCCGTGACGCGGTGCGTCGGTGACCTCGGAGGAGGAGAGGAACAACAAGGGGACATCGCGGGCCTGGCAAGCCTCCAAGACCTGCGCGGTCCCATCCAGGATGACCGAGGCCGTCCGTTGAGGATCGGCGGTCACCGCTTCGACCCCCACCACCGACGCCATGTGCACCACCAGTGCGGCGTCATCGAGCGCACGGGCCACGGCGGAGCCGTCGCGAACGTCCCCCTCGATCAGATCGAGCGACGAGTGCCCCGGCAGGCCCATCTCGCTGGGCGCGGAGAGATCGTCGAGCACGGTGACCTCTGCCCCGTCGTGGACGAGCCGGCGCACGAGATGGCAGCCGACGAAACCGGCTCCCCCTGTGATGGTGATCTGTGGTGGCATGGAGCTTGGACGGTCCTTGAGACCTGCGTCGTCCCGGGGCCACTGGTATGTGCCAGGGCCGGACGACCAGGGGATGGCAATGTTACCGCGCCGGGAGCCCGTCGATGAAGCCCCCCAGTAGATCCAGCCATTCATCGGCGCCTTCCAAGGGGGCGCTGCGACGAACGGCCAGGGAATGATCGCCGCCCTCGATCCAGCGCAGGGCGGCGCGGGGACCCAAAGAGTCCACGGTTTCGGCCAGGAGGGACCGGGTGGCCAGGGCATCCGAGGTGCCCGAGAGGAACAGCTGGGGCACGGAGATCTCGGGCAGGTGCTGCCGGCGCAGGCGCTCCGGCTTGCCCGCCGGATGGAGCGGGTAGCCAAGGTAGGCCGCCCCCCTCACCCCAGGGGCCAGCCCCTCGGCCAGCAGCAGCGACGACACCCGCCCGCCCATGGACTTGCCCACCAGTATCAGCGGAGGTTGGCACCTCAGCGGCTGGCACCATCGGCTCACCCTCTCCAACATCAAGGCCAGGGTCTGCTTCAGCACTGGCATGGGGTCAGGGGGGCGGCGGCGCTGCTCGTCCTGCATGCGCTGCATGTAGCAGAAGTTCACGGACACCACGGTGCAGCCACGAGCCAACAAGCCGTCTCGAGTGGCCCCCATGAACGGGCTGTCGTGCCCAGCGCCCGCGCCGTGGGTCAACACGATCAGCGGCCTGCCATCCAACGGACCTCGGCGACGCCAACGGGTGAGACGGTCGCCGACGTGGAGCACGCCGTGGGCGCGGTCGCTGCTCATGCCCGCCTTTGTCACAGCTCGCCTTTCTCTGGGCCGGAAACGCGAGCAGTCCGGGTGATGCCTCGGCATCGCCCGGACTGCTCGGATCCTTCGTCAGGTGTTTGGCAGCTCGCCTGTCTTCGGGAAGAAGACGGGCACTCACTGCCCACAGCCCTTAGCTGGCCATGTCCTTGAGACCCTTGAGCGGCGTGGTCTTGACGACCTTGCGCGCCGGCTTGGCCTTGAACATCATCTCTTCACCCGTGAACGGGTTGGTGCCCTTGCGGGCCTTCACAGCGGGCTTCTTCACGACGCGGCACTTGATCAGGCCAGCGAGGTTGAAGACGCCGGGACCGCGACGGCCCAGGTCCTTCTTCATGAGTACGCCCATCTCGTCGAACACAGACACCACGTCCTTGCGGGTCAGGCCAGTGTTCTCGGAAATGGTCTTGAAGATCTCGGCTTTGGTCCGGGGCTTGGTGGCTGCTTTTGCCGGTGCCTTCTTGGCGGCCATCTCGGGCTCCTCAGAATCAGTTGGTAGTTCAGAAGTCGGCGAGAACAGCGTTGTCCTCGCTCATTTGAGGCGACACTACCGGTCGGCCATGCCAGCTTCAAGCGCTGCAGCCCCTATAAAATCAGTGTTTTTTGAAGGGGACCGAGCTGGGAACCGAGGTTTTCTGTCACCGCCACTCTCAAGCGTAGCGCTGGCACTGACGGTGTGGGGGCGCCGGGGCTCGAACCCGGACGACCTTTCGGTCTTGGGATTTTAAGTCCCATGCGTCTGCCTGTTCCGCCACGCCCCCATCAAGGCGAGCACTCGTTCTACGCCTCGTGGCCCCTGGCGAAAAGCAAATGATGCTCAGCCGCCACGTGATGTCGCGCATGGAGAGGCTGAGAGACGACGAGCGCGGCCAACTCCGAGCGGCCGGGCTCGTCGGAGTCAGGGGAAGATCGACTGCACGCAGTTGGACAGGGACACGCCCGCCACGGCGCCAGCGTCCTGGATGCCGTACTGCCAGAACACCTCGGCACCCATGGGAATGCCCGCCGGCACCACTGTGGGCAGCACCACAGAGCCCGAGGGCCCGATGGGGAAGATCGTCACCGAGGCGAGGGGGATGGTGCACAGAGTCCCGCCCTTGAACGGCACGGGGGTGGACGCGAAGGAGACGAAGAGGCCCACGGTCGCGCTGGGCGCAGCGTTGGACAACTCAAGGGTGGCGTTCGTGGCCGCAGCGAGCGTTCCCGTGCCGATCAGCTGAGGATCGCCGCCGGTGCCCGCGAGAGCGAAGCCCTGATCGACCCAAGGGCTGGTCACCTTGACACTCCCCTTCATCCCGAAGGCGAAGTGGGGAATGCAGTAGTACTCGTAGAGGTTGGCTGAGCGCGGGTTGTCGAACAGGAACTGGGTGTCGAAGGTCAGCTCGTAGTTGCCCGTGCTGGTGGTCACCGGCTCATTGAAGGCTTCACCGCCGGACGGGAACGGGCCCAGTCCCTCGGTGACCGTGTGATCGCCAGAGACCCAGACCCAGCGCACCGTGTCGCCCACGTCGATGGTGATGTTCTTCGGCGAGAAGCTGAAGTCGGCCACGTTGACGACATGGGTTGTCTGAGCCGACACGGAGCTGTCGGGCCCGAAGCCCATGAAGAAGGCCGCAACCGCGCAGAGGGCAACTGTACGGAACAAGGGGGGAACCATGAGAACTCCGACGTCAAGGGTGTGAGGCGAGATGAAAGGCAGCAAAGGCAGAGCGCTCTGCGAACCGCCAAGTCTAACGCCCCTCGCCCCGGCCGGGGGAAAGATCCCGGTCTCTTCTCAGCCCTTCTTCTTGGCGATCTCTTCGTCGCGCAAGGAGCGGCGCAGCAGCTTCATCATCGCTGATTTGGGCAGCTCGTCTCGAAACTCGATCGACCGAGGCACCTTGTACGCGGCGAGATTGTCCCGACAGTGGGTCATCAGATCCTCGGCGGTGACGGTCGCTCCCTCGCCCATCACGACGAAGGACTTCACCGTCTCGCCCCGCTTCTCGTCAGGCACACCGATGGTGCACGCCTCGATGATGGCCGGGTGGTTGCACAGGATCTGGTCGATCTCGTCCGGGAAGATGTTGTAGCCAGAGGCCAGGATCATGTCCTTCTTGCGCCCGACGATCTTGAAGTAGCCCTCGTTGTCCATGACCGCCAGATCGCCGGTGAAGAGCCAGCCGTCCTTGATCATCAGGTCGGTCTCGTCCTGGCGCTTCCAGTAGCCCACCATGACCTGGGGGCCCTTGATGATCAGCTCGCCCTCTTCGCCAGGAGAAAGCTCTGCGGTGCCGGTGTTCATGTCGACGACCCGGGCATCGGTGTCTGGCATGGGCATGCCCACGTAGCCGGTCTTGCGATTGCCATCGACGGGATTGACGTGGGTCGCCGGTGACGTCTCGGTGAGACCAAAGCCCTCGAAGATGTTGGCTCCGGTGAGCTTCTCGAACCGGCGCGTGACGTCTTCGGGCAGGGGCGCCGAGCCGGAGAACACGACCTTCACGCTGGTCATGTCGACCTTCTCAAGACCCGGCGAGTTGAGGATCGCGCCGAAGATGGCGGGCACGCCGGGCATCATGGTGATGCGATGCTTGCTGATGTTCTTGAGCATCCCCGGGATGTCCCGCGGGTTGGGCATGATCACGATGGACGCACCCATCATGACCGGAACATTCATGCACACGGTCATGCCGAAGATGTGGAAGTAGGGCAAGGCCGCGAGGAAGACCTCCTCGCCGTCGGCCATGCGCGGCATCCAGGAGCGCACCTGCTGAGCGTTGTACGAGAGGTTGCGATGGCTCAGCATCGCCGCCTTCGAGACACCTGTCGTGCCACCCGTGTACTGCAGCGCACACAGATCATCCATGGACACCTGCGGGCGAGGCGGCGCAGGCGAGGTGCTGTCAATCAGCTTGCGGAACGGGTGGATGTCCGGCCCGGTGGGCATCTCTGCAATGGCCGGCGGATCCTGCTTCTTGAGCTTGAACGGTGCCAGCTGCCTGAGCGGAAAGCGCAGGTACTCAGGAATGGACGTCACCAGATAGTGACGCACCCCCACCTTGTCCTTGATCGGTGCGATGGAGCGTTGATACAGGAAATCGGCCGTGATGGCCACGTCGACCTCTGAGTCATTCCATTGGTGCACGATCTCTCGGGGCACGTACAGCGGATTGGTCATCACAACCTGCGCACCACAGGCCAGCACCGCGTAGTGAGAGATGACGGTCTGCGGCAGGTTGGGCAGGTGGATGGCCACCCGGCTGTCCTTGGCCACGCCCAGGGCTGTCAGGGCGGTGGCCAGACGGTCGACCTGGTCTTTCAGCTGCCTGTAGGTGAGCTTGCAGTTCAGAAAGATCAGCGCGACGCGATCAGGGAGACGTTCCGCGGTGCGATCGAGCAACGACGAGATGGGCCAATCGTTGTAGTCGATGGCTGCCGGGACACCCTTGTCGTAGTGCCCATGCCAGATCTTCGGATCCATGCCAACCTCCACTGGTGCGAAACGAGACGAGCTGCTCACGGCAGGGACCCTCCCTTGAGAGCCCCCCGCCGCGCTGTCAGCCGTCCCCGCGAGTCAGGGGGACGCTCAAGCGCAGGGTGCCGAGTTGCAGCTCGGACTGATTACGGCCGTACACCGAATCATCGACCTGCAAACTGAGCACGTATGGGAAGTCTGTGAGGCCGTCCTTGTAGGCCTGGATCGTGTTGTGGGTCAGGCTCACCCGCAGGTAGCCACGGGCTTGGGCAACACGTTCTGTGTTGCGCGCGGCGTCGAACGGGAACAGCGGGAAGGGGTTGCCAGAGAAGCCGACGTCGCGCAGGGCGTAACCTTGTTCGTACTCCATCCAGACTCCCAGGCCCACGCTCGTTGCCCGATCTTCTGTGACGGGCATGGAGCCGCCGAGGTTGAAGCTGAAGCCGTAGTGGGCCACGCTCTCGACGCTCTCGATAGGCGCTAGGCTGGGCGACAGCGGCGCACCACCACCCGCCGGCGTGGCAAAGAATGCGTTGGCGGAGTTGGACAGCACGAAGGCCGGGTTGACCTCGCGAGTCTTGCCCTTGAAGTGGTAGTTGAGCTGCGCGCCGTAGGTGAACTGCACACCGGTGTAGTCGTCACTGAGCTTGCCCTGGAAGCCCACGCGCAAGAAACCAGGGCGATTCATCCGAGCCAGGTCGGCGAGCGCGAACTCAACCAGGTCGTGGGCGCCGGTCTGCCAGCTTGCACGATGGGTGTAGCCCACGATGACTGCGGCCTCGTGCTTGAGGTCATCGTTGACGTACTCGTCTTCCATCCAGAACGCAGCGTCGAGGTCTGCAGTGATCAGCCGATCGTTCATATGGGCGTCATCAGCCGTCTCGAAACCAGAGGTACCCAACGCCGTCTGGACCTGAGCGAACGCAGGCGCGGTCTGATGCTTGATCGCCGTGCGCAGGTTGCCCATGCGGAACTTGCCGCTCATGGTCACGTCTTCAGTGACACCGTGGGTGTACGCAGCACCGTACACCTCACCACGAGTGCGCAACTTGAGCGCGTCGAAGTTCATCGCTGGCGCTGTGGGCACGCCGAAAGCCAGGCCAGACTGAAAGTTGAACGCAGCCTGCAACAACGGACCAAAGCCAGTGGTCGAGACCTTGTTCCTCTCTTTGCTGCTGTTGTCGTACTGGTCTGTACCCGAGTCGACTACCGCGTAGCCGACCGTGGCCACCCCGACGCCGTCAGGCAATCGGTTGATGTAGTCCTGACCCACAGCCTGTTGTGCGATTCCCGCACACAACAACACGAGACATGCTGAACGCCGGTGCATCATTGAGAGACTCCCACCTCGCCAAGAGTTCGCAGAACCGCCACCGATGCCACACGGGTGGCGCCACAGCCGGCCCTGCGTTGTTAAGCGACCATGCCAAAGGACTTAGCGACTCCCAAGGACTATCCCCGACGATGTTGCTCGCTCAGACGACGGCTCACGGTTCCTTGCGGCCCTGTTTCGACCCCGACGACAGGTAGAAGGAGACGCCCCTGTAGTCCTCGTCCACCTGGAGGCGCGCTTGCAGTGGCGGGAAGGCTCGTTGGCGGCAATCCACTCTTTCGCAGAGCCTGCAAGTCGGACCAATCTCCACGGCGGCGGCCACATTGGCCAGGTCCACGCCGTCTGAATACAACAACTTTGGCGCATAACTCACGTCACAACCCAAGCCGATGGCCAACCGGCCTTGCGGTGAGTGGAAGCCACCGCCCTCTCTGCGAATCGTACGAGCGATGCAAAAGTAGATCGAACCGTCCGGCATGGCCGAGAGCTGGGTGCGAATGAATCCGGGCTGCATGAAGGCCGCGTGTACGTTCCAGCGAGGGCAGGCTCCGCTGAAGCGGGCGAAGCGGATGCCGCTGCCACTGAACCGTTTGCTGATGTTGCCGGCGATGTCCACACGGATGAGATGAAACGGCACCCCCTGGGCCCCCGGCCGCTTCAAGGTCGTCAGCCGGTGGCAGACCTGTTCGAAGCTGGTGCGGAAGCGGTGACCCAGCATCTCCACGTCATAGCGGAGGGACTGGGCGGCCTCCAAGAAGGGGCCGTAGGGCATGAGCACGGCGCCGGCGAAGTAGCTGGCCAGTGCCAGCCGAGCCAAGCTGCGACTCTCCGGCGTGGTCAGATTGCCCCGGGAAACGTAGCTCTCCAGAACGTCCCGGTACTGCACCAGGGCGACCTGGTTGGCAAGCTGAAACAAGCGGCTACGAGGGGGCAGGATCTCTGACAGGTAGACCACCCCCGCCTCCTCGTCGAAGCGCCTGACCATCCCCGGCTCCCGGTCGGCGGAGACCACCTGCACGTCGATCCCGTGGCGGCGCTGCAGATGGCTGACCAGGCCGCTGCCCAGTTCGTCGGCAGATCCCAGCTCTTCGATGAGCTCCTCCGCGGCCTCCTCCACGGTGTGGAAGTGGTTGCTGTGGTCCTGGATGAAGTCGCTGACCTCTTCAGTGGGCAGGCGGATCAGCTCGATGCCAATGTCGCCCTGAGCGTCGGAGACCCGTTCGGCCAGGCCATCCCGCTCCTCACGAGACGATTGGTAGGCGCTGTAGAGCGTGATCACCGCTCGCCCCACCTCGGGCGACGTTTCGAGCAGCGTCTCCACGTCGAGCGCCTTGAGGTCCGCGCCCTCGAACAGATTGTCGCCGAACACCTCCATCAGATCGTCGTGCAGGCGAGCCTCGTCGTCCTCGGCCAGCTCTGCCATGTCCACGGCGAAGACAGCGGCCAGCTTGAGCAACAGGGGGACGGTCACCGGCCGGCGGTTGTGCTCGATGAGATTGAGGTAGCTGGCTGAGATCTCCAGTTCATTCGCCATCTGGGCCTGGGTCAGCCCTCGCTGCCGGCGGAGTCGCCTGACCTTGTGTCCCAAGCGAGCTTTTCTGGGCATGACAGCGTCTCCTGGGGAGCCTGGGCAAGGGCTGGATATTTACAAACTTTACAACAGTTCGATTCAAGTTGTACCGATCAAAACCGTGTGACGGGGCCTGATAACAGCCCACCTTGACCTTTTGAAATGTTGGTCAATACTTCACACACGCTAGACGACTTGCACTGCCGTGTCCTCCTGTGGGGACAGCGAGCGTCTTTCCCGCGCCCGGAGAACCTCCGATGTCCGCCCATGACGCCGGAGCACACCTCTCGCCCGTCCAGCTGCCCGCCGGGGTGGTCGTGGCTGGGCCCCTGACTCACGCGGCCCATGCAGAGCTGCTCTCCGCGGAGGCCCTGGCCTTTCTCGCGGAGCTGCAACGGACCTTCGGCCCCCGTCGCCTTGAGCTGCTGCAGCTGCGGGTCGACCGCCAGAAACGCCTCGACGCAGGCGAACTGCCTGACTTCCTCCCCGAGACGGCCGCCATCCGTGAGGGCGACTGGACCGTCGCCCCCCTTCCCGCCGACCTCCTCGATCGGCGAGTCGAGATCACCGGCCCCGTCGAACGGAAGATGGTCATCAACGCCCTCAACTCGGGCGCTTCGATGTTCATGGCCGACTTCGAGGACAGCACGTCCCCCACCTGGGCCAATCTCCTGGCCGGGCAGGTCAATCTGGCGGACGCCATACGCCGCCAGATCTCCTACGAGCATCCCACATCGGGCAAGCTCTACAGCCTGGCAGAGCAGACGGCCACGCTCTTGGTACGCCCCCGAGGCTGGCACCTGCCCGAGCAGCATCTGCTGGTGGACGGCGAGCCCATGTCTGGCTCACTCTTCGACTTCGGGCTGTTCTTCTTCCACAACGCAAGAGAACTCCTGGCCAGAGGCAGCGGCCCGTACTTCTACCTGCCCAAGCTCGAGAGCCACCTTGAAGCCCGGCTCTGGAACGACGTCTTCGTCCATGCCCAGGGCTGCCTCGGCCTGCCCACAGGGACCATCAAGGCCACCGTCCTGATCGAGACGATCCTGGCCGCCTTCGAGATGGACGAGATCCTCTACGAGCTCAGGGAGCACAGCTCCGGTCTCAACTGCGGGCGCTGGGACTACATCTTCAGCTTCATCAAGCGCTTCTCGAAACGGGCCGAGTTCTTGATGCCGGACCGCGGCCTGGTGGGCATGACCGAGCACTTCCTGCACAGCTACTCACTGCTGCTCATCCGCACCTGCCACCGCCGCAAGGTGCACGCCATGGGCGGCATGGCCGCGCAGATCCCGATCAAGAACGACCCCGCAGCCAACGACGCAGCCCTGGCGAAAGTCACGGCAGACAAGCTCCGTGAGGTGAGGGACGGCCACGACGGCACCTGGGTGGCTCACCCGGCCCTCGTGCCCTTGGCCATGGCCATCTTCGACGAGCATATGCCTGAGGCGAACCAGCTCGACGTGACTCGGGACGATGTCTCCATCACCGCAGCTGACCTGTTGACCGTCCCCCAGGGGCCGCTCACCGAAGCGGGACTGCGCACGAACCTCAACGTGGGCGTGCTCTACCTGGAGGCCTGGCTCTCTGGCAACGGCTGCGTGCCGCTCTACAACCTCATGGAAGACGCGGCCACCGCCGAGATCTCGCGCACCCAGATCTGGCAGTGTCTGCGACACAACGCTCATCTCGACGACGGTACGGCGGTCACCGCCCGTCTCGTGACCGACCTGCTCGATCAAGAGCTGGCCAAGATCCGCGCTGATCTGGGCACCGATCGTTTCGACGCGGGCCGCTTCGCCGAAGCTGCGCAGATCTTCTTGACCATGAGTACCGCCGAAGACTGCGCAGAGTTCCTGACGCTCGCGGCCTACGACCACATTCTCACGGCGAAAGCGTGATCTCAGCAGCACCCTCTCTTTCGCATCCCCTTCGCTCTCATCTCCCATTTCTTGCACATCGGACACGCCACTATGAACAGCAACGGCCGGCTCCCCGCGGACGATGCCCTCAACGGAACCAACGGGCATGACAGAGGCCTGCCTGCAGATCGTTTCGCAGGCATCACTCGTGACTACACGGACGCAGACGTGGAACGCCTGCAGGGCTCGGTGCGCATCCAGCACACCCTGGCCGACCTCGGCGCCCGCAAGCTCTGGAGCTCGCTGAAGTCCGAGCCCTTCGTGAACGCACTGGGAGCGCTCACGGGCAACATGGCCATGCAGCAGGTACGCGCTGGTCTGAAGGCCATCTACCTCAGCGGCTGGCAGGTCGCAGCAGATGCCAACAACGCGGGCCAGATGTACCCGGACCAGAGCCTCTACCCCGTGAGTTCAGTGCCTGAGGTGGTACGCCGCATCAACCGCGCGTTGCAACGCGCCGACGAGATCCAGCATCTGGACGGCCAGGGTGACATCGACTGGTTCCAGCCCATCATCGCCGACGCCGAAGCCGGTTTCGGCGGGCCGCTCAACGCCTTCGAACTGATGAAGGCCATGATCGAAGCGGGCGCCGCCGGCGTGCACTTCGAGGACCAGCTGGCCAGCGAGAAGAAGTGCGGACACATGGGCGGCAAGGTGCTCGTGCCCACCCAGACTTTCGTGCGCACGCTCAACAGCGCCCGGCTGGCCGCCGACACCATGGGCGTGCCCACCGTGATCATCGCCCGCACCGACGCCGACAGCGCCAAGCTGATCACCTCGGATGTGGACCAGCGCGACCATGAGTTCATCACCGGCGAACGCACCCCCGAGGGCTTCTTCGTGCTCGACGGCGGCCTGCCCTGCGCCATCGCCCGCGGGCTCAGCTACGCCGCCTACGCCGACCTGGTCTGGTGCGAGACCTCCACGCCCGACCTGAACGACGCCAAGCGGTTCGCCGAGGCCATCCATGCCGAGTACCCGGGCAAGATGCTCGCCTACAACTGCTCGCCGTCATTCAACTGGCGCAAGAACCTGGATGACGCCACGATCGCCAAGTTCCAGCGGGAGCTGGGCGCCATGGGCTACAAGTTCCAGTTCGTCACCTTGGCTGGCTTCCACGCACTGAACCACTCGATGTTCGAGCTGGCCCGGACCTACAAGGACGGTGGCATGGCCGCCTACAGCAAGCTGCAAGACGCCGAGTTCGCGTCCGAGGCCGAGGGCTACACCGCCACCAAGCACCAGCACGAGGTGGGCACAGGCTACTTCGACGCGGTGAGCAACGCCGTCTCCGGAGGCAAGTCCTCCACCACCGCCCTGGCCGAGTCCACCGAGACCGCCCAGTTCTGAGCACCCTTCTCTGAAGACTCCTCCTCCCTGAACACGGAGCGGACACCCGGGCCGGCAGCTCGGGCCCGCCTCCACGACGAAGGCCGGTTCCCAGGCGCGGGAGCCGGCCTTCCTTTGGTTCAGAGCCCCCTTGTCAGACGCTCAGCGTCACGGTGTGGTGCCCATGATGCCGTTGCTGGCGGCCCAGCCAGCGGGCCCGGCGGGGTCGGAGATCCAAAACTGGAAGACCGTGGCCACACCCGACGGCACTCCGGGCGGCCAGTCGGACGCAAGCGAATACTGGCCGTCGCCGTCCACCGGCAGGCCCAGCAGAACGATGTCCGGGCTCGGCACCAGCGTGCCGCCCTTGAAGGGCAGCGAGATGTCGCTGAAACCGATCACCAATCCGGCCGAGGCGTTGGGCAGGGCGTCGGTGAGCAGCAGCTGCGTCTTGCTGTGCTCGCAGAGCCCACCGCCGCCCTTGAGGTCAGGGCGGCCGTTGCTACCGGGCAGCGAGTCACCCAGGTTTGTCCAGGGCGAGATGACCTGCATGCGCGCGATCCAACCGTCGGTGCCGCCGTTGAAGGTCGGGTCAAAGACGTTCTCACCGCCGATGGGGTGAGCGGGAGAGAACGTAGACCCGACCATGATCGCCTCGCCGCAGGGCAAGCGGATCACATCCCAGGCGTTGCCGCTTCCGTTGGCAGGCCCACCGAGGTACGAGGCGTAGAGCAGTTGGCTGCCGTCGGCGTTGAACTGCATGATGCCTGCATCGCTCAGCCCGCCGGTGCCCTCGGGCTGGAAGGCGTCCGGGGTCGTGGGAAAGTCGGCTGCCAGGGCGGCTCCGGCAAGCGTGACCCTGTTCTGATCGTCGATCGCCATGCCGTGACAGCCCACCCCCGTGCTGCTGGAGCCAAACGTCGCCCACTTCTTGAATGTAGCGGACGAGTCGAACTCGCAGAGGAAGGGCCGGCCCCAGTTGCTGAACGCGCCCGGAGTCGACTCGTAGCACACCGTAGGCGTTCCCGTGAGCACGATGCCGCCGTCACTCTTGATCTCGAACGTGAGCGGCAGCCCCTCGTGAAACGTCGACCAGACGAATGCGCTGCCGTCAGCGTTCAGGCGGGTAAGAAAGCCCGCCGTACAACCGGGGTCCCAGAACTCGAGGTAGGCGCCAGGCGTTGTGGGATAGTCCGAGCCCGGCCAGCCCCCGATGAGCACCGTGCCGTCCACATCCCTGTTGATGGTGAGGGGGACTTCATCCGTGGTGCCTCCCAGATACGTGGAGTAGAGCAGGGTGCTCAAGCTCGCGTCCAGCCGGAACACAAACCCGTCGCAGCCCCCCCCCTGATAGGTCGGGATCACCGCGCCAGGTGTGATCGGAAAGTCGTTCGAGCACGTCCGGCCGGTGGCGTAGACCGAGCCGTCAGGACCGACGTCAATGGAAAGAATTCCATCGGATCCGGCCTGTGTGCCACCGATGAACGTACTCGCAATGATGGTGGAGCCCATGTCGTCCAGTCGCATGACGAAGGAGTCGCTCGTGCTTCCTTGAAACGTCTCCATGAAAGCGCCAGCCGTCACGGGAAAGTCGGGCGAGTCTGTCCCGCCACCCAGGACGATTTCATTCGTGCTGCTCAGAACGGACTCGGAGACTCCATCGATGCTCGAGCCACCGAGGTAGGTCGAGAAGACGAGGTCGTTTGTCGTGCCGTTGAAGCGCATGACGAAGCCGTCCAGCACTCCTCCCCCAAAGCCCGTAGAGAGCGCGCCTGGGGTCACAGGGTAGTCGGCACTGCCAGTGTTCCCCGTGATGATGTAGTCCCCCGACGGATGTAGGAGTACCGTCTTTGGGGTATCCCCTGAACTCCCGCCGATGAATGAGCCCCAGATGAGCGTCGAGCTTGCGATGACTCCCGACCCGGGGGCTACGTCGCTTGCACCGAGCCCCCAGCTCCGATCATCGACCGGACGAAAGTGCAGGGCGACAGCCTCTTCGCTGCCGTCGACCAAACGCTGACAACCCACAGGGCGACTGAGGCGCAGGGTGCCCGCGAGCGTGTCGATCTCCAGGCTACCGTCCGAGACGACGCGCACTGCGGTGGCGCCCTCCCAACTCCAGTTCACATCATCGAGTGCTGTGCCGGGCGCGACTCGGAGTTCCTGGACGACGCTCCGCTCGCTCACGCTCATGGCAATCTCGACACCAGGGAGGACATCGCTCAGCTCAATCGCCTGAAAGCGCGGCAAGTCGCGTTGCCAGCGCAAGCGGTCGTTGCCAAGCAGGAAGTGCTCCACTCCGGGCAAGGCTTCCGTACCGCGAGCTGTCGCTTTCCCTGTCGCACCGACAAATCGCTGCATCAGGAACACGCCAGAGCCGTCCGGGTCACGGCGATCTACAAGCTGCAAACCCAGGCCTTCAGCATGCACACGCACCAGCCCGGTGGCATGCTGGCTTACGAACAACGCGTCGGTCGGCCACTGCCCGCGATTCTCGACCAAGGCCGGGGGAGCGCTGACCATCGTGGCTCCCATGACGGCAGCCGACTGAGCGACAGGCTGCGGTGTCAGCAGCAGCGAGAGGACACAGGCCATGGCCGCCATGACAACGGACCGCTTGCCGCTGTGCTTCACGGTGAAACGACTCATGGCTTGAACTCCTCAAACAGGTACACCCTGCCGGTCTCAGTGATGGTCGAGCTGATCTCCGTATAACCGGAGGCCCCCAGGATCTGGTCGAGTCGGCCAGTGTTGAGCACATGACCCGATGCAACGGCGATGCCCAGTCGGGCGCGGCCGTCCTCTTCGCCAGCCTCACCCCTGAATATGAAGAGACGGCGAGGAAAGTCTGACGTCATCAGGGCTGGATTGGCGCCGCTGATTACATAGACACGTCCCGAGATCGCGCCGCCGGTTGGCTCTCCGTCATCACAGGGCGAGGGCACCTCAGCCTCGTTGTTCAGTCGGGGGGCACCGACAAGAAAGTCCTCAAAGATGAGCGGGAAGTCTTCACCAGCGTTGAACTGCCCAGCCGGGGCAAGGGACCAACCAAAGTAGGCGTCCACTCGCCCGTCGATCTCCGCTGGAAAGGGTTGGATGTCGTCATCGGGCGTGTTGAACATGAGCGGTTGACTGTCGAGGCCGTAGGCCGCCGACACGCTGTCATCAGTGGCAATGGTGTAGGCATACACGGCGCCACGGTTGCCCGCGTCGTTGGATACTCCCGGCCCGCTTGAGGTATCGATGTACAGAGGCGAACCCACCAGAACGTCCGGACGGTTGTCAGCGTTCAGGTCGACGTTGCCACAGATGGAAAAACCGAACAGGAAGGGATCGCCTGTCATCTGCACATCGAGCGTCGGCGAGACTGTCACCAGCGGGAGATCTGGCACGCTGCTCAAGACGACGCCTGGCTGGGTGGGATTCAGGTAGAGCAAGGCGTAGCCACTGTCCTCCGCCGCATAGTCCAGCTTGCTAATGTGCCGGGCCTGGATCGCACCCACAGCCACATCGTCGTATCCGTCACCGTTCACGTCGCCCGCACCCGCCACGGTAAATCCGTAGCGATCCTTAATGCCGATCGGATAGGTCTCACTGGTTGGCGGCAACTCGTAGTCGCAGCCGATACACTGGAACACTGTCGGGCTGCCCTGGGTCATCCACTGCACCATGGCGGTGGCGCTGGTGTAGATGTACGCCTTTCCTCCATCGATCGGTACACGGCTATCCGGATCTCCCGGAGCACCGATGATCAGATCGGGCGTGCCGTCACCATCGATGTCGCCAGCAGCGTCGATCGACGCCCCAAACCAACGACGGGCCTCGTCGCCCTCGAAGATCAGATCAGCGTCGGCCGGGGTGAGGTCGGTACAAGTCTCATGTTTCTCTGCGAAGAACACGAGCACACGACCACGCTCGTACTGGGTGTCGCCAGAGCCCACATCGAACCGCCAGCCCGGCTCGCCCACGGCGATGTCGTCCTTGCCGCCCCCGTTGAAATCCCCGGTGAAGGCCACCGGCACTCCCCAGTCCGGAGCGGCCAGCCCCTCGATGCGAAAGCAGGAAGACTCGACATGCGCCGCACCATCGATGTGCGCCGAGAGCATCAAGGTCGCCGAGCCCAGGTCCGCGGCCTCGTCTATCGAGCCCGAGAGGATGTCGTCCAGCCCATCGCCGTCCCAATCACCCGAGGACAGGTGGTGCCCCAGGTGATCGCTGGTCGCATCGCCCTTCCAGATGGCATCGCTCTCGCAGGACCACTTGTCTGGGACCTGGGCTGTCATCTGCCCCCCCATCCGATGATGGCCAGAGCAACGAGGGTCGTGGTGCGTACGTTCATGCGGCCTCTCCGTGTGAGTCTTCCTCATGATCCCTGGGCGAGACTCGCTCCAAGCCCAAGACGAAGTCTAGCCGAGGAGCCTCGGGATGTGTGACCCAACTCCGCGCTGGACGCCCCGCCGCAAGCCATTCCCCGTCATCAACGAGAGGCGCCCGCCCCGCTCTACAAGAGCGAGACGGGCGCGGGGATC
>CAZIAK010000043.1:0-6199 GCA_964537035.1 uncultured Phycisphaerales bacterium
GACTAGCGCCCCGCGTCGTCGGCCCCTGCCTCGGGGACGCGGGACATGACGAAGACGCGGCCAGACCTTTGCCCGGCCACAGGGCTGTCTGCGCTGGTGATCAGAAAATCAGTCTCGTCGTCGCCGTTCACGTCGCCCAGGTTCGTGGCGTCGAAGCCGAAGGTCTCGTCGCGCACCGTGGCCGTGAACTGGCTCATGACCGAGCCGTCCTTGCCTGAAAAGAGAGTGGTGCGGCCAGCTCTGGGGGCGCCCGCCGAGTGGGTATAGGCGCCGATGATCAGGTCGTCGTGGCCGTCGCCATCCACGTCTCCCGCTTCTGCGGAGCCGATGCCGAAGCCGTCGCCGCTGTTGTCACCGCTGAGCGCCAGGAGCAGGGCGCCGTCCTGGCCAGAATGCACCCTGATGCGGCCGGTGGCCGGGCCCAGGCTGCCGTCGCGCCAGTCGGACGCGTAGACGTCGAGAACTCCATCGCCGTTCACGTCGCCGACTACTGAGAGGAACATCTCGCCGAAGGCCTTGCTGGTGGCCTCGGCTTCCAGCACGAACGCTGGCGAGACGTTCTCGCCATCGTGGTGGTAAACCTGGACCTGTCCGCCGCGATTCTCTCCGGCATCGGGCACGCCTATCACCAACAGGATGTCACCGGGTGGGCCGCCGCCGGCGACGCAATTGCCAAGGCGGTCGCCGCTGCGTTCGCCCACGAACTCGTGGAGCACTGCGCCTGTGCGGCCCGAATGCAGGGTGGCCCGACCGGCCCCGGCCTTGGGGGCGCCTACGAGCACGTCGGAGTGGCCGTCGCCGTCCACATCGCCGCAGCCCATGACGCTGTTGCCGAAGCCGTCCCCGGCGGTGTCTGCAGTCAGGGCAAGCACGGTCTCGCCGTTGATTCCGTCGAAGATGTACGCCTTGCCCGCAGAGCCGTCCACCATGGGAGCGCCGGCGGCGATGTCGGGGACCCCGTCGCCGTTCACGTCTCCCGCCTTTTCGACGCCGCTGCCCAGGTTCTCGGCGGGCAGACCCGTGCGCTCCCAGAGCAGTTCGCCCGAACGGCCCGAGTAGACCAGCACCTGGCCCCGCTCGCTGTCATGGTGGGGGGCTGAGATCACGGCGTCGGCCACTCCGTCTCCGTCGACGTCGCCCACGTTGCGAGCGATCCAGCCGAACTCGTCGCCGGGGGCGCTGCCATACCAGGCGTGATGGACCAGCACGGGTTCGACGAAGACGGCAGCGGCGGCCGTGCCCTCGGGCAAGCCGAAGCGTGCGAAGCGAGGGTCAGTTCTGAGGGCTTGCAGATCGGGGTCTTGCTGAACCTGCGCGTAGTTGGCGAACCCGTTGAGGCAGGCCTTGTCGAGCCATGCGAAGGCGTCGTCGAGCTGTCCCAGTCTGGCGGCGGCGCAGGCACCGTTGTAGCTGGCGCTCGCAGCGACGGAGGGGAAGCTCGCAGCCTTCTCGTGGATGGCCAGGGCTTCTGCCAGTCGGCCTCCGGCGTGGAGGGCAAAGCCGTACAGCATCCAGGCCTGGCCGTCGTCGGGGTGGGCTTGGGTGATCGCGTCGAACGCCTCTGCGGCCTCGTCGAACTTCTGGGCGTTGAGCAATTCGAGCCCACTGGACAGATGGGCGGGCAGCTGGCCGGTGGCGGTGACGGTCAGGACGCAGGACAGCAGGAACAGACAGAACGTTGAGCGAAACATCCGCGAGTCTCCAGGCGATGGGGGTGGCCTGGCCGGTAGACCTCTTCAGCTAGCGAGCGCCGCCGGTCGGCGGTGCCGCCTTGCTGGCTCGCTTGGTAATGAACCGTTCCTTCATGATTTGCAAGAACGAATCGAACTTGCTGTCCTCCCGGCCGCCCACGAAGTTGCGCGCGATGCGCACCCAGCGCTTCGGGTTGAACAGGATGGCTCGGGAGTAAAAGGCCCAGACGATGCGGTAGCGCCAGTAGGTCAACGTGCGGGCAGAGAGTGTCACGCTGTAGTTGCGCTCCTCGGTGAGCCAGCGATCGTGGACGAAGATCGGCGCGAGGATCAGGTCTTCGTTGAGCTCGATGCGACCCTCTTCTTCGAGCTCGTTGAAGAACGACGTGCCAGGGATGGGAAAGAAGAAGCCCACCGCGGCGTCGTCCACGCCCAGCTTGGCCAGGCGGGCTGCCCAGCGTACGGTCTCGCGATAGTCGTCCACGCTGTCCCTGGGGAAGCCGAGCACGAAGAAGCAGGTGACGTTGATGCCTTGCCCGACAGCGGCCTTGACCGCGTCGAACAGGCTGTCCTCTTTCATCTGCTTGGCGATCTTCTTGCGCACCGCTTCGCTGCCCGACTCCGGCGCGAAGTTGAGCTGCATCGACCCTGACTTCCGTAACAGTGCCGCCACTTCGTTGTCGATGACCTCGCAGCGGGTGCCCGTGGGCAGCTGCCAGGTGATCTTGAGGTCGCGCGCGATGAGCTCGTTGCAGAACTCGACGATCCAGTCGCGCTTGAGGATGGCGGTCAGGTCCTGAAAGGGAAAGTTCGTGGCGCCGTAGGTCTCGACGTAACCCTCGATCTCGTCGACGACCTGCTTGGCTTCTCGAGCCACCCACTTGGTGGTCCAGGCGTTGGCCGAGCTGCAGTAGCGGCAGCGGTAGGGGCAGCCCCGTGTGGCCAGGATCGGCATGGTGCGACCGCTGCGCACGCCGTTGATCAGGCGATGGTCGTCGTAGCCCCTGACGTCGAACAGCTCCCAGGCCGGAGGGGGGATGTGATTGACGTCGAGGATGCGCGCCCGCCGCTCCTCTAGAACGACCTCGCCGTCTCGGCGGTACACCGCGCTGGCCAGGCCGTCGGCCCAGTGGCAGACCGAGCCGGCCACGTCACCCGGGTCGTCGCCGTGCTCGTCGAGCCAGGCGCCGTACCGGTTCAGCAGATCGACGAAGGTCTCTTCGCCCTCGCCAATGACCAGGATGTCCACGGGCGACTGATCGATGCTGGCCAGGGGCAGGCCGGTGAAGTGCTCGCCGCCGCCCACCACGAGGATGTCTGGTCGTGCGGCCTTGATGGCCCGGATCAGGTCGCGGACCACGAACCATTGATAGGTGAACATGGCCGACACGCCGACGACCCGGGTCTCGGGGGCGATGGCGGCCACGATGCCTTCGACGGCGGTGCCCAGCCGGGCGACCTTGCCCGTGCGCACGATCAGCTCGGGGTCGTCGCCGACGGCGTCGATGATGGAGACCTGGTGGCCTGCAGCCTGGGCCGAACCGGCGACGTAGGCCAGGCCCAGAGGCAGGCTGGGCCGCAGGGCTGTGAGCGCCGTGGGGTTCAGGAAGGCCGGCGGGTGAACGAGTTGTACGCGCATGGGTGCTCGACGGCGGGGGGGTGGTGGAGTCTACCGGCGTCCTGTTCCGTCGTCCACGCGAGGTGCCAGACTGGAGCCCATACCGCCAGCAGCGCCTGGCACGGTGGGTATTCGGACCGAGGCCGCGCTAGACTTTGGCCATGCCCGCTCTGGCCCTGCTGCTCACCCTTGTTCTCTGGACACCGTGGTCAACGATGGCCCCGGGCGCCACGACCCACTATGTGCGCACGATCCCCCGTGGGTTGCCGGTTCAGGACGCTTTTGTGGACGGGCCCGTCCATGCAGACCTCCCCGCAGCTCTGGCCGCAGCCCTGGACGGCGACACGATCATCTTACCGGCAGGGGATTACTCGGGTGTGCTGACCGTGCGGCGCGCCGTCCGTCTGCTAGGTGTGGGCGGCGGCGATCTCCCCGCATTCCGGGGTCGGATGATCGTGACCGGCGACGGCGCCTCCATCGAGGGCCTGCTCTTTCGGCGCTCTGGAGACGAGCCCGCCATCGAGATCCTGAGAGCCCGAGATGTGGTCGTCTCTGGCTGCGAGTTCGGCCGTCTGCCCTTGGCGGTGCGGGTGATCGAGTCACAGCAGGCGCGCATCGACAACAACCGCTTCCTCTATTGCACCGCGGCCATCGAAGTCTCCGGGGGAGGAGGGCACACCCTGCTGCGCAACCTGATCGAATCGGGGGGGACAGCCGCCGTCGCCTTGGAGCGCAGCCCGGGTTGCCGGGTGCAGGACAACACCATTCGTCGCAGCGGCTGGACGGGACTGGTGGTCCATTCGCTCTCGTCCCACACCGTCATCGCGGGCAACCGTTTCGAGGACGCTCTGGTGGGGCTGGCCGTGCAGACCCAGGACAACCTCATCGAGGGCAACAGCTTCAGCCGCTGTGAGCGAGGGCTGCTGCTCGGGGTCTCGCCGCTGGGCGTCGAGCACTCCTACCCGCACCGCACCACGTACGTCGACTCGCCTGGCTCTGACGCTGCGGTAGATGTCGACGGCAATCGCGTGCTGGCCAACCACTTCTCTGACTGCCGTCGAGAGGGGGCGTTGCTGCGGGGTGCCTCGAACACGACGGTGTTCGACAATCATTTCGCCGCCGGTGGGGGCCACGGGTTGGTGCTCATGTCCGGCTCCAACGACAACACGATCCGCGGCAACCGCTTTGAGCCGCAGCCCAGGGATCGCCTGCGCATCGTGGACAGCCAGCGCAATCGTGTGGGCCCCAACGACTCCGGCGAGCTGAGCCCTGGGCTTGCCGAGGCAGGCGGTGCCACGGTGCGGTTGATCAACGCTCCCAACAACGCCGTTCCTGAGGAACTCGCGCTGTCCACTGAGCCCGCGGGTTCACCGCGCTTCGCCCGGGCCGCTCTGGACGGCAGCGGCTACACAGTGCTCTGGGGCGACTTCCATACCCACTCGATCTTGTCTGACGGCAGCAGCAGCCCTCGCGAGCTGCTCAGCTATGCGCGGGATGTGCTCGACCTCGATTTCGTGGCCCTCTCTGATCACGGCGAGGCCCTCAATCGTCAGGACGATCGTTGGCCCGAGCTGAATCAGCTCTGCAAGGAGTACGCCGTCGAGGGTCGCTTCGTGACCTTGCCCGGCTACGAGGTGACTTATCCCATCTACTGGGACGGGCACTACAACGTGTATTTTCCTCACGACCGAGGCGCGTTGCACTTCTCGCCCTATGACGACTATCGCGGATTGTGCGACCTCACCGCCTTCACGCCTCAGCGCTTGCTCGACGTCCTGCAGGAAGAGGGCGAAGAGCACGTGGTGATCCGCCACCACTTCGGGCCCCAGCTCGACTACTGGCTCGAGACGCCTGAAGATCAGGTCTCTCTGCCAGCCACCGAGATCAGCTCGGTGCACGGCATCTACAGCGGCGAACGAGCAGTGGATCTGAACCGCAACCAGCGCATGGGCGAGACCAGGGGCCACGTGAGTTCGGTGCGCGGCGGTCTAGAGTCAGGCCGGGTGTTCGCCGTGGTCTCCTCCAGCGACACTCACTACGGTTTCGCTGGCGACGGCGGGCTGGCGGCCTTGCTCGTCGAGTCGGTCTCCGCCCAGGGCATCGTCGACGCTCTGCGGGCTCGCCGCACCTGGGGTACCACCGGGGCGCGCATCGCCCTGTCGTTCAGCGTCGACGGCGCGCAGATGGGCTCGACCCTGTCCCCAGGGTCTGCGCCACCGCGCATCGAGGCCAGGGTGCAGGGCACGGACGAGCTGCTCGAAGTGGCGGTGTTTCGGGGCGCCAACATCGTCCATCGTGAGGCCGTCAGCGGCAACTCCGCCGAGCTGATCTGGCAGGACAGCGAGCCTGCGAGCCCGGGCACGTACTACCAGCTGCGGGTGCGTCAGGTCGACGGCGAGCTGGCCTGGTCTACGCCGGTGTGGTTTGACCCAGCGCCACCCCAGCGGGTCGACCAGCAGGGGCGGGACGACAAGACGGCCATGTCCTTGATGCTCTATGGCATGCAGTTGCGAGCCTGGCCCCGATTGAAACTGGGGGTGCTGGGCGGGGCCACTCCCATCGAAGCGTTGGCCGATCGGGAGCAGGCCCACACGGTGCGCGCGCTGTGGCCGGAGTACTGCGCCGCGGTCGAGCGCCTCAACGCCTTGGGCCGTGAGCTGGGCCCGGCAGACCGGGCCGCCGCCCAGGCCCTGGTCGATCGCTACGGGGAGCGTTTGGGCAACACCTTGCCCCCGTCACTCTTGAGCGTCGACCCCATGGTGACCTTGCAGCACGCCGCCGCCGAGTTGGGCCTCCCTCTGCCCTAGCAGCCTGCGGCACGTTCCCCACAGGCCGCTAGGCTTCGCAGCAACGAACCTCCGGAAGGCCACAGTCGCTGGTCCCTCCACCA
>CAZIAK010000043.1:6299-14825 GCA_964537035.1 uncultured Phycisphaerales bacterium
CTAGGCTTCGCAGCAACGAACCTCCGGAAGGCCACAGTCGCTGGTCCCTCCACCACGAGGGGGACCCTGTTTCTCACCAGGGGGGTCTGAAGCGAGTGTGGAGGCTCGCCGACCCTGTCTGTGCGAAACGGCCCCCCTGGTGAGAAACAGGGACCCCCGGACCATCGCGGAGACCATGATCTGTGGCGCTGACCTACCCCCTGGGCCAATCGCAGAGCGAGGCCACATGATCAGCCGAGCCGTCGAGTCGCCAGGTGTCCAGTTGCTCCGGGTCCTTCAGCTGCCGGCCCCGGCGCAGCGGCACGGCGGCGAAGCGGCAGTTCAGCTCGGGCAGGGTGCTCACGTCGCCCCAGAGGCGCTCCCATTGGCTGACCACGTACACGTCCTCGTGGCCGTGACCCCAGCGCTGCTTGACGTCTTTCAGGGTCACGTAGACGGGCAGGCGCTCGATGAAGCGAGCGACGCATCGGGCCACCCGGGCTTCATCGGCCAGCGCCTCCCGATCGAGTTCCATGGCGCCTAGCCAATGGTCGACGTCGATCCAGGTGGTGAGCGAGTTGTACCAGCTGAGGCGCCACTCAAGGGACTCGTGGGGCAGAGCGATGGACTCCACGAGGCGCAGCGCACCGTCGACCCGGGCCAACCCGCCCCCGCGATCTTCGGCGCGTCTCGGGAGCACCTCGATGGTCAGCCCCGGGCCGCTGTCCAAGTGTCGACCCAGCAGGCCTGCGTCGAGGTCGACGCCCAGGGTGTCCACGTTGTGCAGCAGCAGTGTGCTGGTCTGGGGGTGCTCGTCGAGCAGGCGGCGCAGCGTGCCGTTGAGCGCCAGGCTGGCCAGCTCGTGCCCGTGCCCCAGGGGATGGACGCACTGCTCCGCCAGGTTGTCCCGGTAGTCGCTACCCTGCCCCCGTGCGTTGGCCCAAGCCAACAGGGCAGCCCGGGAGCTGTCGGCCACCTTCTCGCTCTGTTCGTCCTGGAGCTGACGGCCCGTCTCGTGCCAGAGAAAGTTCAGGTCTCTCTCCGTGGGGATCATGCGCAGCCCCACACCCCGCCCCGGTGACAGCAGGGCGCGCTCGCCCCTCGCCTGCCGGCCAGCCCAGGCCGCGATGGGTTCGTGGGTCAGCCAGCTGGTGGTGATCACATGGGCCGGGGGCGTGCCCCAACGGCGGGCCGCCCGGCTGCACTTTGCCTCGTGCACATCAAGGAAGCTGCGCCAGGCGCCGTCACGGGGCCAGAACGGGTTGAGCGCCTTGACCACGCCTGCGCCTCGGGTCCAGCGGCTGCCGAGCCCGCCCGCCAGGGTGACCACAGCCACCTCGCCGGCGGCCAGGGCGGCGGCGCCCCGTTGGCGGTGCTCCGCAGTGAGCTCCTCGAAGGGCGCCACGTCCCCCGGTTGGGCGTCGGTGATCTCGGTGTCCGCGGGCAGGCGGTTGGCCTGACAGCCAATGCGACCGCTGCGCAGCGCCTCGCTCAGGCGGTCGTGGGCGGCGCGGTCGAAGCCCAACTCGGCGAGCAGCCCGTCCAGGGGGTCTGCCTGGCTTCCAGTCTGGGCTGCGGGCTCGGTCCCTGGGTGAGCCGTGTCTCGGTGTGCGGCGGTCGGGTGTGCGGCGGTCGGGAGTGCGATGGCCCGATCAGCGATTGCTGGGTCGGCGGTTGCCGAGTGAGTGGCGCCCAGGCGGGGCGGGATGTGTACCGGATCGGCGGGCCCTGCCCGTTGCTCGTCGAGCTCTGCCCAGCTGCCACGGTGGTTCACGGCGAAGTCGTAAACCACGGGAGCCATGGCGAAGGGCTGCTCGTGCTGTTGGGCCGTGGCAGCGAGGGTGAGCTCTTCGAGAGTGGCTCGGCGCCCGGCCTCTTTCACGGCCGGGTCGAAGAGGAAGCCCATGCCGCCTCCAGCCATGCCACCGAGCATCCAGAAGCCCCAGAAGTCCTGGCCGAAGCGCTCGGTCAGGCGCGCCACCACCGTCTCGGTATAGGCGTTCGCGGCCCAGGGGATGATCGCTTGCAGGGGCCCGTGGTAGGTCTCGTGGGTGAGCCTGCCGATGGCCGCGATGTCGCCTGCGCGCAGGGCCTGGGTGAGTTGCTCGAACAGCTCACCGGCCGTGGCTCGCGCGGCGGTGGGGATGGGATCCCGCAGCAGGTACTTCTCGGTGACGAGCTCGAGCACAGGGCCCACGTCTTGAGCCAGACCGCCATGGGCCAGCACCAGACTGGCGCTCAGGCGCTCGGCCATGTCGGAGGGACAATCGTCTGCGCCGAGCAGGCGGTGCTGGGGCAGCAGCCGCCCCCTGCTCACGCCCCATTCAGGGTCGCCCGCTTGGGCCAGGGCTCCTTCGATGAGCTTGATGCCTGGCCACAGGCCTGCGGAGTCTTGCCAGCCACCCCCCGAGCCTCCCAGCCACTCGCCCAGGATGGCCCGAGCACAGATGAGCCGCCGTTCGTCTTCTCCGAGGGCGCCGGTGAGGCTCTCGGTCTGCCCGGTGGCGCGCATGACCGCGGCGATGATCGCCGCCAGCAGGTTGGTGGACACCGCCAGCCGCGAGCCCTTGGGGATGCCTTGCACGTGGGTGACCAGGTGCAGCCCTCGGCCTGGCCCCAGCAGACGAATGAGCAGATCCTCGAGGGCGCACTCCTGGTCCTCGAGCCCGGGAGGGATCAGCCCTCCAGCCACGAGGCCGGCCCGGAGCAGTCCGAGGTGGTCGGCAGCGAAGTCGAAGACGGAGGCGATCGTCGTCAACTCGACCTCCTCGCCCAGGTCGACGCTGGTGAGGCGTAGGCAGGCTGCGTCGATCACCGCCAGTCGCACCTCGACCGGGGGCCGGGGGGCGCTGCCGCCAGCGCCTCCGCGCACGGCCAGGTCGATGGACACGTTCAAGACCCGCGCCGCCTCCGGGGCGTCCATGGCCAGGAAGAAGATGTCGCTCCAGGCGCTGTGGGAGAAGTCCATGCGCACCGGCGTGGACTCGATCAGGGTGGCGCCACCGCGCAACGCTGGGAGGACCGGGTGGGGGTGCTGTCCCGGAGCGCTCAGGCTGAAGAGCCAGCGATTGCCCGGGAACGAGCGCACGCTCTTGCGCACCTGTTGGGCCAAGGTGTCGAAGGCCAGGCCTCGGTAGGCCGCAGCCAGGATCGACCCCAGAGCCTCGTTCGGTCCCTGCTGAGTCTGGGCGGTCAGAGAGCACTCGATGCTCTCCGCGAAGCGCCGCTGATTCAGCAAGGCCACCGCATCAGCTGGGATCGTACCCAGGCTGGGCAGGCCTCCACTGGCAGGCAAGTGCAAGCGCTGCAAGGCGGCCAAGAAGAGCAGGGTGCGCACGCGGGTGTAGAGATTCGTCTCGCCGCGCCACGCGTCTTGCAGGACTGAACAGGCGTCCAACAACTCGGCGGTGGTGGCTCCAGCGCAGGCTTCGGCGAGAGAGCGATCACGTGCGCCAGGGGCGCCGCCCTTCAAGAGATTCAGCAGCCGGTCTTGCACGGGGACGATCGCTCCTCAGCAGCCATCTTGGCGGCGAGGGCATATTGGACACCGCCCATGGGCCCCGGTCGAGAGGGGGGCAAGGACCACATGGACTCGCAGAGCTGGTGTATCCTCCCTCGGAGATGAACTGAACGTCTCGCTGCGGGCCTCCCCCCGCCCGGCTCAGCGACCCACATTCTCCTGGAGACACCCGATGCCGTCCCCCTCCCTCACTTCGCTCTTGCTCTCAGGGTTGGTCTCCGTCGCGCTGCTCTCAAGCTCCAGCGCCGCCCAGACCTGCGACGACCCCACGGACAACTTCTGGAAGAACGACACCTTGGCCCAGGTGCCCTCGGGCTCGGTGGGGGTGTCGATCATTCAAGGCCTGTGTGAGGGCGAGGCCCTGGCCCAGGTGTTCACTCTCCCCGGTGGTTCGCCGAAGCAGAAGCTCAACAAGGTGTCCGTGGGCTTCGGGCATGTCACCGGCGCCGGGGGCTTCAACGCCACCGCCAACGTGGAGATCTACGACGGCATCAGCTGGGCCGGTGGCATCCCCACCTTGGGCCCCAAGGTCTTCGACCTGAACACCGCCACGGCCTCCGATGCCCAGGTGTTCAGCCACGGCGTCAACGAGGTCGACCTCTCGGCTTTCAACGTCGAGGTCGGTGACGGCACCAACGCCTTCGTGGTGGCCTTCCGCTCGAACATCAACCCCAACGGCAGCTGCGCTGGCGGCTACCCGGCCAACTACTTCACCGATTACTCCGGTGGCGGGGGTTGCCAGACCATCCCTCAGACCTCGCTGATCGATGTGGCTGGCCAGGGCTGGCGTGATGCCAGCACGGTCACCGTCTTGGGCTTCCCCCTCTGCCCGCTCTTCTTCAACGGCAACTGGGTCATCCGGGCCTGCTCTGAAGACGTGGGCGGCGTGGGTCAGATCGTGGACGTGGGCAACAACCTCACCGGCTTCTTTGCTCCCGAGCTCTCTGGCACCGGGTCCTTGGCGGCCAATGGGTCCTTCACCTTGAGCTTCACCGGCATGCCCATCAGCACCTCGGGCTTCTTCTTCTTCGACCTGGTCTCGCTCTTCGCACCCTTCAAGGGAGGCGTGCTGGTGCCTGGCGTGGGCTTCATGATCAACTTCCCCACGCCGCCCCAGGTGTTCGCCACCGTCGACTTCCCCGCAGGCATGCCCCCTGGTGTGCCCATGGGCACGTCGATCTGGGCCCAAGGGTGGTTCCCCGATGCAGGCGGTCCGGTGGGGGCCTCGGCGTCGAATGGCCTGCAGCTGATCACGCCTTAGCAGCTGGCGGCCAGCGTGGTACCGTCCCGCACGGAATCCACCCCGGTTCGTCATTCCTCCCACCCCTGCTAGATCCAATGCACCACGTACCCGGCACGAAAGAAGAGTTTTTCACGCGCCTGCACCAGTACACCCTCGACTTCGGCCGCATGCAGCCAGCGGTGGAGTACACGACCCGGGATCGGGCCCTGGGGGTCGAGGGCTACGTGGTCGTCTGGAACGTCTCGGCCGAGTCGGGCATGGCCAAGGGGGGCTGCCGGGTCACGCCGACCGTGAGCATCGATGAGGTGCGCATGCTGGCCCGGACCATGGCGCTGAAGAACGCCGCGGCGGGGCTGCCCCTCGGCGGGGCCAAGTCAGGCATCCGGGGCAACCCCAACGCGCCGGGCTTCAAGCAGCAGTACCAGGCCATTGCCCGGGCGTTCATGCCGTTGTTCCCCGAGAACGGCGGGCCCTTCGGCGGGCTGGGTTTCGACCTGGGCGCACGGCCTGAGTTCATCGACTGGTTCATCGAAGCCACGGGCATGCCTCAGCGCTTCACGGGCAAGCCGGCGTCGCTAGGTGGGACCGACTACGACGTCTACGGCATCGCCGGGCTGGGCGTGGCGGTGTCCGCACGGTCCGGGCTCGAAGAGGCGGGGGGCACCGCCCAAGGGGCGACCTTTGCGGTCCAGGGTCTGGGTGCCATGGGCGCCGGTGTGGTGCGCTATTTCGGCGGTGAGTACGGCGGCAAGCTGTGCACCGTGTCCGACAAGTTGCTCGGCGGCAGCTACCGCCTGAACGCAGACATCAGCGACGAGCTGCGAGCAGAGATCGTTGACTCCATCGGGCGCATGGACAGAGAGCAGACCACCAAGCTGGTCAAGCAGAACGGTGAGCACATCGGCACGCCCGGTGCGGTGCTCTACGAATCTGTGGACGTGCTGTTTCCCTGCGCTGTCCACGACGTGATCCACCCGGGCAACGATGGGGACGTGGCCGCGTCCATGGTGGCCGAGGGCGCCAATGGACCCTGCAAGGCGGTGAGCAGAGATGCCCTGCAAGAGCGGGGCGTGGTGGTCCTGCCCGACTTCCTGGTCAATGCTGGCGGCATCATCGCTGCCCACGTCGAGATGACCAGCGACGCGGACGACAAGCCTCAAGAGGCCATGAACCAGACGGTCAGCACCATCGATCGCAACGTGCGCCGCACCGTGGCCCTGGCCCGAGGTCTCGAGGTGAGCCCGTACCAGGCGGCGAGCTACCTGGCCTTGGTGAACATCTTCGAGTCGGCAGAGGCCGTGGGGACCAACGGAGCCTGAGCCGGCTGCTCCCCTGGCTGGGGAGTCGAGCGTGGTCTCAGGCTCATGGCGCCCGTTGTTGATCCCTCGGGTTGTCAGCCGTCGTCGAGCGCTGGCCGAGCCGCCTGCTGGATGGCCAGGAACTGCTGCATGGCTGCGGCGCCTTCCTTGCGGCGGCCCAGGCGCAGCAGGGTGCGGGCGCGCTGATAGTGGGCTCCCGCGTTGCCCCGGTCGATGGCGATGGCCCGGTCGAGGCAGCTCAAGGCAGCGTCCCCATCACCCAGGCCGTTGTGGACCTCGGCCATGAGCACCAGACTGCGAGGGCTCTCGCCCATGGCGTTGATGGCCCGGGACAACCACTCGCGAGCGGTGTCGGACTGTCCGTCCGAGAGTGCGAGCCGGGCCAGATGGAGGCAGACCGTGCCCTGGTCGGGTTGCAGGGAGTAGCTCTCGCGGTAGTCACGCCTGGCGGCCTCGATGTCCCTGGCGCTCTCGTGGGCGCGGCCGCTCCAGAACAATCGCTCGGCTCGTTGGTCCTCTGCGGCGAAGGCGGCGTCGTTCAGCTCTCGGGCTTCGTCGAGATGGATGGAGAGCAGCAGGACATCGAGCAACTTGCGCACGATGGCCAGGCTGGCGGGGCGCTGCTGCAAGGCCATGCGGTAGCGACTGATGGCCAGGGGCAACATCTCTGCGCCGCCTTGCTTCGCGCCGTCCGCCTGGGCCATGTAGATGTCGGCCAGGAGCTGCCGACCGGTCTCAGGGTCGAACGCTGCGATCGACTCGGCCCGCTTGGCGGCCTTGCCGAACTGGGAGCGGGTGAGGAACAAGGCGACCTGGCTCTCCAGCGCTTCGAGGGGTTGGGCCTTGACCTTGGCGGCCTGGCGGTACCACTGCAGGGCCCGCTCAAGATCGCCGTCTTCGTCCTCTGCGAAGCGACCGCAGAACAAGAGGGCGCGGTAGTTGCTGCCGTCTTGATCGGCCAGGCCTTCGGCCAGGGAGCGAGCCTTGCTGACCTGGCCCACCTCGAGGTACAGGGTGCCCAGCAGCCCGTCGATGGCGGGCTGTGCGCCCAGGGTGTTGCGCGCAGCCTCCAGCAGCTCGATGGCCGCAGGTTGCTCGTCGGTGCGGCGGAGCTTGCGGGCCTGGGCCAGGGTCTCGTCGAGCGTGTCTGCCATGACCGTCATGGCAGACAAGGCCAGCAAGGCGCAGCGCAGTCCAGGCACGAAGGCCATCATCTCAGTCTTCTCTCGCCTGCCAGCTGAGGGTGCCGTCCGGTTCGACGATGACGAAGAGCAGCTTGTCCACGGGGAGCGGGCCCAGCTCACTCGCGGGGCGACCGGGGAGGCGGACGGCGAGGCTCGTCACGGTGTTCGCCGCGCCCAGACCGAAGTGCACTCTGGGAGTCTCGGTGCAGAGAAAACTCGAGCCGGCGAGGACGTCCCGGCAGTGGGTGCCAGCGTCGGTGCGCACGGTGACCTGTGCGCCCAGAGCCAGTGTCGGTGTGGCATCGGCCGTGTCTCTGCGACGAATCTCGAGGGTCAGCCAGTGCCCTTGCGACGGGGACGTGTTGAGCGCGACCAAGGGCTGCTCGTCCAGGCGATTGATGACCAGGTCGAGGTCGCCGTCTCCCTCGATGTCGAGGGTGACGGCACCGCGATGGCTTGAGGCAGTGGAGAAAGCTGGCCCCGACCTCTCGGCCCAGTCGACGAAGCCTCCCTCGGTGCCGCGAAACAGATCGTTCTGTTGTTCGTAGACGATGCGGTCCGGGGCGCAACCGGTGACGTGGTGGTAGATGTGGCCGTTGGCGGCGAACAGATCGAGGCGCCCGTCGTTGTCGAAGTCGCCGAACGCTGTGCCCCAGGCCAGGCGAAACCAGGTGGGGCGTCCGCAGCCCAGCAGCTCGGAGACCTCGTCGAACCAGGGCTCGTCTGCAACCTCTGTCTGGTTGCTGTAGTAGCTGTTGCTCTGGCTGGAGAAGTTGGTCACGTAGAGGTCGGGCAGGGCGTTGCCGGCCGGGTGCCCTGTGGCCAGACCCATGCCCGCTTCGAGCTGTCCCATGCGGCCACAGGCGGCGCCAGCCACGAGGGCGGTCTCGGCGAACATCCCCGTGCCGTCGTTGATGAACATCGAGTTGAAGACCGAGTCGTTGGTGACGTAGAGGTCGAGGTCGCCGTCGTCGTCCAGGTCGAGAAACGTAGGCTGAAAACCGTAGCTTGGCTCCATGTCGGCGAAGCCCGCGTCGGCGGTGGCCAGCTGCAGCTGAAAGAGCGGTGGCCCACTGTTGCGAAAGAAGTGGTCGGCTTGGGGCGTGAGTCCGTTGGGCCCACAGGGAACCTTGCAGCCCATGAACATGCACAGGCTGCGGGCCTCCAGTGCGGCGATGTCCTGCTCGACGTAGTTGGCCATGTAGAGGTCGAGGTCGCCGTCCCCATCGATGTCGCCAGCGCTGGCGCCGGTCGACCATTCGGTCGTCTCGCCAGCGAGGC
>CAZIAK010000043.1:14925-36234 GCA_964537035.1 uncultured Phycisphaerales bacterium
TCGATGTCGCCAGCGCTGGCGCCGGTCGACCATTCGGTCGTCTCGCCAGCGAGGCCAGGGTGCTCGGAGGTGACGTCTGTGAAGTGTCCACCGTCGTTGCGCAGCAGGCGGTTGGGCCCCAGGTTCGAGATCAGCAGGTCTTCGTCGCCGTCATTGTCGTAATCGAAGGCCAGAGCGCCGAAAGAGTAGCTCGTGTCGGCGACGCCGTACGCCTCGCCCTGCTCGTTCCAGCGCCCGTCGCCTTGGCTGTCACCCTGGTTGAGGTAGAGCAGATTGGCGCTCTCGCCTCCGTCGGCCGTGCCGTCTCTGCCTTGGGGGAAGTAGAGATCCAGGCGTCCATCGCCGTCGGCGTCGAGCACGGCGATGCCCTGGCCGATGGTGTCGCGCAAGAAGCGCTTGCCCTGCTCCGGCAGCGGGCCAGACAGGTTCTTGTGGGACAGGCCAGAGGCGGCGGGGTCGACAATCTCAAACCAGGGGCCGGGCCCTGGAGGGTCGGGCAGTCGTGCCGTGTCGCCGGCGCTGGGTGGAGGCGGCAACGGTGAGCCGCCGCCACCCATGGTGGTCCCCATGCCGTCGGAGGAGCCCTCGGCAGTCGCGCCAGTCTCGCCGCGGCCCGCATTGCCCTGCGCAGTGCCCACTGCGGTGTCCATCGGGGTGTGCTCCCCTGGGTTGCCCGCGCCTTGCGCCCAATGCGTAGCGCCTGACTTCACACCGTTCTCTGACTCTGGGTCGTCGCCGCAGCCCAGCAGCAACGCGAGACCCAGCAATAGCTGGCCGAAGACCGTGCGCTGGACTGCCGCTGGGCGATGAGCTGGATCTTGGGGCAGAGGCATCACGGGGAGGATAGCGCAGGGTCAGGGGAGCAACCACAGATGGTCCGGCGGCGAGGCGCTGATCGGCCGCGGCTGTGTGCGCCAGGTCTCGGCACGCCCCTGCCCGCGCGGGTGCGCTGAGAGGCGCATCGAGTTTGATCGGGCGCCCGGGTCAGGTGTCGGTGGGGCGTCTGTAGCCAGGCACCAGGCCTCTGGTCAGGGCCAGCTCTGCAGTGAGCAGGGCGCCGCCCGCCGCGCCGCGCAGGGTGTTGTGGGAGAGGCTGACGAAACGCCAGCGCAACAGAGGGCAGGGCCGCAGCTGCCCCACGGTCACCGCCATGCCGCCGCTCAGGTCGCGGTGCAGCCGAGGTTGGGGAACGTCGTCACCGTCGAGGTAGAGCACGGGCTGGGCAGGCGCGGACGGCAGGGCGGCCACGTCGTCGGGTCCGCGAAAGCTCGTCCAGACAGACCGCATCTCTGCGGCGCTCGCTGCCCGGGCCAGGCCCACAGAGACGCAGAGCGTATGACCGTCCGAGACGGCCACACGATTACACTGTGCGCTGATGATCAGCTCGGCCGGCGAGATGCCTTGACCTTGCAGCTGTCCCAGGATCTTCGCCGGCTCGGTCATCAGCTTGGCTTCCTCGCCCGCAACGTGGGGGATCACGTTGTCGACCGCGGCCATGGCGGGCACCCCGGGAACGCCTGCGCCGGACAGGGCCTGCATCGTGACCACGTGCACCCGCTCCACACCGAAGGCGCGGTGCAGCGGCGCAAGAGCCATGGTCAGCCCGATAGAAGAGCAGTTGGGATTGGTGAGGATGCGGCCCGACCCGAAGCGCTGGCTCTGCGCCTCAGCCAGGGCGATGTGTTCGCCATTGATCTCAGGGACGAGCAGGGGCACGTCGGCGTCGAGGCGATGGCTGGCCGCGTTGGAGACCACGACGGCTCCCGCCTGGGCCAGCCTGGTTTCGATGGGGCCCGCCACATCTGAACCCAGGGCCGAGAGCACCAGGGCTGGTGGGTCGCTCACCTCGCACGATTCGAGGTTCAGGCCCGCGGCGTCTTCAGGGAGCGGCGTGGTCTGCAGCCAGCGCACCCGCTCGCCATAGGGTTGACCCACCGATCGGGGTGAAGCCATGACCCGAGCCAGACGAAACCACGGGTGCCCATCAAGGAGAGCGACCAGACGCTGGCCCACGCTCCCTGTGGCGCCCAGCACGGCGACCGGGAGGGGTGTGTGAGGAGGTGACATAGGGGACCTCAATGGGCTCCTTCGTGGGAACCACCTGGACCATGGCCTGTGAGCGGCTACGATCCTAGCTGAAACCACGGTGGGGGTGAGTCCTGGGCGCTGACGTCGCGGGCTGCCGACCCTGCCCTCAGGGAGTTGCGGTCATGGGTCGTCTGCCAACGCTGGTCTTGCTGTTGTTCCTTTGCGGTTGCTCGGCAACCCGTCCGACTCCCTGGCACGGCGAGCAGTGGGCCTCCACTGTGTTGCCCTCGCTAGCCGGCCCCTCGCTAGCCGTCGACGATGAGGGCGAAGAGGTTGAAGACGACGACAGCGACTCCGTGCTGGGTACCGTGCTGCTGTACCTCCCCAATCGTTTCTTCGACGTGCTCGACATCGTCCGTGCGCGGGTGCGGGTAGGCCCCGGGGTGGGCTTCGATGTGCGCGCCACCCAGCTGGCTGACTTCTTCATCGGCAGCTACTGGAGCATCTACGTGGGGCTCCCCGGGCCCCGTGGCCGGGTGATCCCCGTGCTGCCCGCAGGCCTTGAGACACGGACCGGTCTCGAAGTCAGTGTGGTCGACGCCACGATCGAGGGTTTCAACGGGCCTGACTACGGTACTGGCGAGTTCGGCCTGGGCTTTCAGCTGCTCATCATCGGCGTGGACGTGGGCGTTGACCCACTCGAGATCGTCGACTTCGCCGTGGGACTGTTCACCTTCGACATCCAAGACGACGACTTCTGATGGGCTGCTGAGTCTTTGACCTCGCTGGAGGGGGCGTGAGTGCAAAGAAGACGACCCTTCCGCAGTGGTGGCTGTGGGCGGCGTTCATCTTCATCGCCGCCTTCGAGTGGCTGGGGTGGTGGATCTGGTAGGCGCACTCCGACAGCTGAGTGGCCGCAGAATCAGTGGGCAGGCCCTCCCTCCGCTCAGTGCCTGGTCTCCTCGCTAGCAGCACTGAGCGATGGCTGCCGCCGTCCAGTGAGAACCGGGGGCTAACGTCCGGGGGATCGCTTTCTTTTTCAACTCACGGGAACCCCAGAGCCTGTGGGTTGTATGAAGAGGCAGCAGGACGGTTTGCCCGTCTTCATGAGCGCTCCCGCTGAGGCAGCAGACACTTGCCCGATGACGCTGCCGCCATCGCTCGCACACTCGCCGGAGAGCGGGAGGCGTTTCGAGGGCTGGTGCTGCGCTACCAGGGGCCGCTCTTTGGTTATGTGGGCAAGCTGCTCGGTCTGCCCAGTGAGGTCGAGGACATCGTCCAGGATGTCTTCTGCCTGGCCTACAGCCGGCTCGGTAGCTTTGACCCACGGCGGGGGCGTTTCTCGACCTGGCTGTTCACCATCGCTCGCAACCGCTGCTTCAATCGCCTGACGGCCCGTCGCCGAGAGCCGACCGAGCCGCCGGCCCCGGGCGCCGAGGGGCTTGCGGCCAGCGACGGCCCCCTGGAGAGGGCTGCGTCGAAAGAACTGTTCGCCAGCCTTGACCAGGCCTTGGCCCGCGTGCCCGCCGAGCAGCGCTCTGCGTTCGTGCTGGCCGTTCTTGAGGGGCTGCCCCTGGCCGAGATCGCCCGTATCGAAGGTGTCCCCGTGGGCACGATCAAATCTCGGATCAGTCGGGCCCGAAGCCGGCTGCGAGCCAATGTGGGTGAGACGCTCAGGGAGAGCTTGCCATGACTGCCAAGGACGGCTTCGAGAGCTGGGTCCACGCGCGCAGTGAGAGTGATGTGCCCCCGGGGTTCGCGGACCGGGTCATGGAGGCCCTGCCTGACGCCGTCTCCCAGCCAGCCGCTGCCCAGCCCGAGCTTGCACAGGGTTGGTGGCGCGCTGCAGCCATCCTCCTCGCCATGACCGTCGCCGCCGCCGTCCGCATCACGCCGATGGTGCAGCTGTTTCTGTCAGGCCAAGTCCGGGGAGTTCAGCCATGAGTCGTGCCGTGAGTGCAGCCCCAGAGAAGACCAATGCTTCCACAGCAGAGCAGCCCGTCCAGCTGATCTCGCCGCTGACCAGCGCGCTCTTGTCGTGCCTCTGTTCTGGCCTGGGTCAGATGCACTGCGGGCGTATGCAGCGGGGGCTGGCTCTGTTCGTGGTGTCACTGCTGTTTCTGCCGGTGACCATGGCACTGTCGGGTCAGCCTCCGTCCGCTGGGCGCCTGGCGCTGCTGCTGTGCACCGCCTGCGCGGTATTGCTGGTCATGGTCGGTGCGGTGATCGATGCCTGGCGGTGCGCGCGGATCAGTGCACGCCGCACGCCTCTGTCGCCGCTCCTGTCCCTGGCCTTGGTGGTGGTGGGGCTGGCGTTTCCCTACGGCTCTTTCAGCTGGTTGCGCAGCCACGCCTTCGAGGCCTTTCGCTACGTTGAGAGCTCCATGATGCCCACCCTCGTCGATGGCGATCGGCTGCTGGTCAATCACGCCACGCTGCTGAATCGGCCCTTGCAGAGAGGTGATCTGGTGGCCTTTGCCAGCCCCACGACGGCGGGCCAGACCTGGATCAAGCGTGTCGTGGGCCTGCCCGGCGATCGGGTGTCCGTTCAAGATGGACAGCTGCTCTTGAATCAGGTGTCTCTCACCGACGCCGCGGTCCAGGCCAGGGCCGGCTTTGGTCCCGGCGAGGCGGCAGAGTGGGGGACGCAGCGCGCCGTGGAGCACACCGCAGGTCACAGCTACCCGGTGCTGCTCAACGACGGTCCTGGGCCGGCCGACTACCCAGAATCTGTGGTGCCCCCCGGGACGGTCTTCGTGCTCGGCGACAATCGCAACCGCTCGTTGGACAGCCGGCACTTCGGCGTCGTCCCTCGCGAGCTGCTGGTGGGTATCGCCGAGTACCTGTTCTACCCCGAGAGCCACTGGAGCCGGTGGGGCGTTGTCGGGCCCCAGGGCCCGTTACCCCAGGAGAGCCTGGAGATGTTTCTGGATCGCCGTCACCGGGAGGCTGGCGGCGTTCGCTGAGGCCGCGGCAGGAGAGACCACGTCGTCAGGCGAGCCGCTCAGGGCAGGGCGCGCAGGAAGACGTCTCGGGCACCGTTGTCATCGGCCAACACCAGGTCGGACGCAGAGCTGCCGAAGAGCAGCCAGCGACCGTCCGCCGAGAGAGTTGCGCTGTCGCTGTTGGCGTTGCCCGCTGAGTTGTCTGCGGCAAGGCTGTACATCCGTGTCGCGCCGCCGAGAAGATCGTGGACGAAGATGTCAGCGGCCCCGTTGCTGTCGTCCAGCACGAGATCGGCAGCGCCGCTGGTGAAGGCGATCAGTGATCCATCGGCCGAGAGGCTGGGCAGCACGCTGGCTCCGCTCGCTTCACTGCCGTCGGTTGCCACGCTGACCCGCGAAGTGATGCCTGTCAGGTGGTCGTGGACGAAGACATCGCTGACCCAGTTGAGGTCGGGGGACTCGGCCAGGTTGTAGGCCTCGCTGGCGAAGGCCACCAGGCGGCCATCGGCTGAAATGGAGGGGCGCGTGTCAGAGTTGCCCCACGCGTGCTCGCCCAATGAGTTCTTGCTGGCGTGCCACGTCTCTCCGCTCAAGGTGTCATGCACGAAGATGTAGTGGTAGACGCTCAAGGGCTCGCTGACCAGGTTGTTGGCTCGCGACGAGTACGCCACAAACTGCCCATCTGCCGACAGATCGGGGCTATGGCTGAGCCCTATTCCCCCAGCGCCTGACGCATCTTCGCTCACTCGAACAGTGATGCCCGTTGCCAGCTCATGAAGAAACACGTCCTGCTGACCGTTCAGATCAGTGACAACCAGATTGTCAGCCCAGCTGGAGAAGGCGACGTACCGACCGTCCGCTGAGAGGGACGCCTCTGCGCTGGCCGCATTGCCGGCCGCCCCCGCAGTGCTTCTGCTGACGAGCGATACCACGTCGGTGACGCGGTCATAGACGAAGACGTCGAGAGTGCCTGGCGCATCACCGGACACCAGGTTGCTGGCCCAGCTGTCAAAGGCCACGTATCGGCCATCAGCAGAGATGTCGACGGCGCCGCCTGAGGGGGCATCGGCTGGATTGCCCTGCAGATCATGGGAGGCCAGGAGCACCTCTCCCGTGGTCAGGTTGCGCAGGAACACGTCCCGCAGGCCACTGCCGTCGTTGCCGACCATGTTGCTGGCAAGACTGGAGAAGGCCAGCCAGGCTCCGTCGTCCGAGAGCGCGGCGGCGTCCGTTGAACCCAGGGCCTCTTGGTTGCCCTGGCCCAGATTGACCCGCAGAACAGACGGGGTGGGAGGCTTGGTTAGGCGAAGCGTCTGGCCAGTGGCCGTGCTCGACTGCCTTGGACCTCCGGGGACCTGCTGGGCCATCAGCGTTGGCTCAACGCCCGAGATCAGTGTGAGCCAGAGAGCCAGAACGGGCAGCGGAACTATCGACGGCTTCATGGCGCTCCTTTGGGTGGGCGGGGAGGTAGGCGCCGAGTTGACGCACCTCTTGCTCAGAGACCAGCGTCGCGACGAGAGCGATGTTTCACGGGTTTCCCGAGTTTTCTTGCGAAGGCTGATCTGGGTGCTTGTCTTCCAGGAGGTTGGCCAATCTGGCGAGGGCTCGGGAGAGCAGTGTGCGGCTGGCTGCCTCCGAGCGGCCCATGATCTGAGCGACCTGCCTGTGGCTCAGTCCTTGTACGCGCGCCAGCACGATGACCCGTCGCGCATCGGGGGCGAGACGGGCAAAGGCCGCTTCAGCCCGGGTCAGGTCTTCGCGAGCTACAGCGTGTCGGCTGGGAGTCGCAAACGAGCGTAGCTGGTTGCTCAGAGGCTCTCCCGGTTGGTGCTCCTGGGCGAGCAGCGACGTGACCGCACCAGCTTCCTTCTCGTGGCTGCGTCGGGCCCGGTTCCAGTAGCGACCCCGGTCGCGAATCTTGTTCTCGGCCTGCCGTAGAAGCCAATTCCTGAAGCTGTCGGGGCCGCGGTATTCAAAACGGTCAAGTCCCTCGAGCGCCTCGCGGCAGACCGACTGCACCAGATCGAGACTCGACTCCCGGCCTCGCAACTGACGGCCCAATCGCAAGCGGACGAAGGCGCGCAAGCCGGTCATGTGCCGCTCCATCAGATCACCCCGAGCCTGGGGGTCACCGGATACGGCGCTCTGGACAAGAACCTTCAGCGATCGATCTTGGCGGCGTGGCGACATGGCGAGCATCCTACCCTGCTTCAGCGAGTGCTGTACGATGAGCCGCGGAGGACCACACATGTCCAGGGCGTCGGCGGACGACGGTGATCGTTCGCAAGACAGAGCAACAGACGACGATCGCTTCGAAGAGCTGCTGGCAGAGTGTATCGACGCTTGGCCCCTGGACGGGGGCGCAGCGGTCTTCCAGGCAGAGCCCGCTCTTGCGCCGCGCTTGCGTGAACGGCTTGAGGCTCTGCACCAGCTCGGCTTGCTGAGCGAACAAGCGCCGCCCAGGGCCATCGGGCCTTACCGAATCCTGACCCTCTTGGGACAAGGAGGGATGAGTGTGGTGTATCTGGCCTGGGATGCCGAGCACCAGCGACACGTGGCGCTCAAGGCCAGCAACGTCCCACTCGGGGTGGACGATCGATTGCGCGCTCGTTTTCGCCAGGAGATCGCGGCTGTCACTGCACTCGATCATCCAGCCATCGTGCCCTTGTTCGGCGTGGGTGAATCGGAAGGCAGGCCCTACTTCACGATGGAGTACGTGCCCGGGGCGACGCTGGCCCAGATCGTCGACATGGTCAGGGAGTTGGCGCTGAGCCCCATGGAGGTGGATGGTGCGACGGTCGCGGTGGTGATCCGAGAGACCGCGGAGCAGGTGCTGGACGGAGGGGTGGAGTCGACGCCAGAGGGATCTCTGCCACCCACCTGGATCGAAGCCGTCACCCGTTGGACGCTCGAGGTGGCCGAGGCCTTGGCCCACGCTCATTCGCGCCGCATCGTGCATCGAGATGTGAAGCCCTCCAACATCATGGTCTCGCTCTCCGGGCGTGCCCGTCTCTTTGACCTGGGGCTGGCGAGGTTGGCCGATGCACCAGGGCTGACCCAATCGGGCGACTTCACAGGGACGCCGTACTACGTCTCTCCCGAACAGCTGAGCGGAAATCCCAACGATGTGGATCAGCGCACAGATGTCTTCTCACTGGGCGTCACGCTCTATGAGTTGCTGACGTTTCGCCGCCCGTTTGATGGGCTGTCTACAGCTCAGGTCTTCCGGCAGGTTCTCGACAGAGACCCCGTGCCGTTGCGGCGCCATGTGCCCGGGTTGCCAGCTGATCTGGAAACGATCTGCCTGGCTGCTCTGGAGAAAGACCCGACCGTTCGCTATCAGAGCGCGGAAGAACTGGCGGCCGACCTGCGACGCTTTCTCGAGTTCAGGCCGGTGCGCGCGAGGCCAGTGGGGCTGGCTCGCCGAGGCATCCGTTACATGCGTCGCAGCCCGGCGCGGGCCACCGCCATCCTGCTCGGTCTTCTGGTCGTTCTTGGCCTACCGACCGGTCTGCTCTGGGCCAATCGGGCCATCGCTGACGAGCGTGATCTGGCTGAGGCCAGTGCAAACGACGCGGCGTTTCAGGCCGAACTCAGCGCGCGGGTCACGGACTATCTCGTGGAACTCTTCCACCTGACGCCCCTTGAATCGGAACGAGCCGAGACCGTGACGGCGCGAGAGATCTTGGATCGAGGCGCTGCGTCCATCCCCACGGGCTTCGAAGATCAACCGTTGCATCGGGCCGTGCTCATGCGCGCCAGCGGTCGGATCTACCGCAACATGGGCCAGTATGGGCAGGCCCTGCCACTGCTGGACAGGGCCTACGCCATCTATCAGCGCGAGCGGGGCGTGGATGACCTGGAAACACTGACGCTGTTGACTGAACTCGCAGATGTCCACCGGCAGGTCGGGGATGTGCGAGCCAGCCAGGCCCTCTGTCTACGCAGCCTGGAAGGGTTCGAGCGCGCAGGGCTGAGCCACCATGACGACGCCGCCCGGTGCCGCATGACCCTGGCAGCGGTGTCGGCCGATCTGGGCCAGCATGCCCTGGCCCGAGAGACACTGCAGACGGCGTTGGACCATCGACTCGATCTGGACGATGGCGACTCGCTGATTCTGGCCGAGTTGACCGAGCAGCTCGGTGCGCTGTGGGTCCTGGTGGGAGACCACGAGAGGGCCAGGGATCAGCTGGAGCGCTCGCTCTCACTGCGCCGCGCCGCCTGGGTGCCTGACTCTCTCGCGATCGCCCGGCTCTTGGAGCAACTGGTCCCCGTCTACACTGGCTTGCACGACCTGACGCGTGCGGGAGCTCTCGCCACCGAAGCCGAGGCTCTGCACTTGAGTCTCTCGCGGCAACGTTCGTTGCTGACTCGGGTGCAGGGGACGGAGGCCGCTCGGTCCACAGTTTCTGGGCTGTCGGGGCAGTTCGTCCAGGGACCTTTCGTTCTACGTTCTGCGGGGCACGAGGCCTTCGAGGACAGCTTTCAGGTGGGTATCACGGCGTTGCAATCGGGAGACCATGAACTCGCCGTTCAGGCCTTTGAGCGGTGCCTCGTCCTGGAGCCTCGGGATGCCGTGTGTGCCTACAACCTGGCCTGTAGCCACGCTCTGGCGGGGCAGCGTGAGCCCGCATTGCGGTGGATCGATCAGGCCATCGCCTTTGGCTTTGGCTTTCTGGTCGACGGGGCAGACGTCTTGAAGAAAGACCCTGACCTGGAGCTGCTGCGTGGTCATCCCAGCTGGCAGGCGAGCCTGCAACGAATGGAGGCGGGTCGGGCTGTGGCGGAACGCTATGCGTCAGAGCCCGGCCTGTATGTACCGGCGGGCTTGCACGGCCAGGATCGCTGGCCTCTCTTGGTCGTCTTGCATGAGAGCGGTGCGACGAAAGACAGCGTGTTGCACGGGCCCTGGCGCCGGGTGGCCGACTCACTGGGCCTGGTCTTGCTGGCACCGTCCGCGCAGCTCCCTGAAAACGAGCAGGTGGAGGACGGCATGCTCTGGTTCCGCGACGCCGAGGAGTTTCTTGCGAAACCCTGGGCCTACGAGTCGTCGGTGATCGAGAGCATTCGTAGCTTCTGCAACGAGAATCCGGTGGACAGGACAAAGGTCTTCATTGCCGGTGAGGGCATGGGGGCGTTGATGGCTGCTGACCTGGCCCTGACCGCCCCCGGACTGTTCTTGGGCCTGCTCGTGGTGAACGGGCCGATCGTCCCTGAGGTGGCATGGCAGCGGACGCTCCTGTCCTCGACCGTTGACCTGGGTTTGCGGGTCGTGCTCGATGACCGGCGACCTATCGCGGGTCTGCCTGCCGACCAGGACGCAAGCCAGCTCGCCGCCCAGCTGAAGACTTGGCTGCCGCGCTGGGGGTTGGACGCCCACTCAGCGGTGCAGGTGGTGGGGCAGGAGGACGCCTCGGCCGTGGAAGGCAGCTGGATCGAGGCCCTGGCCGAGCTGGATGCCCTGATCGTGGCCCGGGGCAGCTAAAAAACCAGCCCGTCGCACACTTGATGGTGCGACGGGCTGGAAGAGCTTCCATGCAGACAGAGGCTCCGTTTTGTCTGGCTCTGGACGAGTTCAACGCCCCTGGCGGCGGGGGGATGGGAGGGCGCCAGGTTCGAAGAAGCCAGAGTCAGGGAGCTTGGAGAGGGCCGCCGATCAGGCGCAAGGTCGCCCATTTGAGCTCATCAGCGCCGATGTCGACGCGACCGCCGAGCAGCCTCGGCTGGCCATCGATGTCCAGCTGAGCTTCGGTAGACGAAAAGGTCCCAGCGCCTACCATGGGTGAACCTGGGAGGAGGTGGTAGCCGTCGGCTGCGAAGCCCGGGTCGATGTCCAGGTTGCCGAGGCCCGGAGCTCCACCCATCACGTTGCTGTAGGAGATGGTCGAGTTGCCCCAGACCTGCAAGTCATCGCTTCCCGCGTTGTCCCACAGGATGGAGTTGCTGATCGTCACGTTGCCAACGTTGAGGCCAGAACCAAACAGCGCGGTGTTGCCCACGACGGTGATGTTCTCCAGGACCAGATTGCTGCCGCCGAAGTCAGTGATCGCTCCGCCGGTCACAGCGGCGCCGTTGTTGATGAAGACGCTGTTGCGGATGATCGTTGGCTCTGCGTTCTGGCTGGAGAACGACCAGGTGAAGAAGCCGCCGCCGTCGTCATCGGTGAAGTTGTTGGCGAACAGGCAGTTCTCGATGAGCGGGCTGGCCTTGTTGGCCGACTCGCCGGTGTCACCTGAGTAGATGGCGCCACCCCAGCAGCCCGACGAGTTGCCGATGAAGTGGCAGTCGCGAATGGTGGGGCTGGCTGAGCGAATGATGATGGCGCCGCCGTTGAACTGATCAGCCACCGCACCGGGCAGGGTCGCACCGCCGGTGATGGTGAAGCCCTCAACGATCGACGAACGGCCTTCGTCGTTGGAGAAGACGAAGCCGCGGTAGGGTTCGGCGGATGTGCCTCCGGCGTCGATGGTGGTCGATTGCGGACCGTTCTCGCTGCGTACAACGATCTGCTTGCCGACGAAGTTGATGTCGCGGTTGCCGTTCCCCGTGTATGTGCCGTCCCCGACCAAGACCGTGTCTCCAGCCTGGGCTGCGTCGACGGCGGCTTGGATGGTGGAGAACTGGGCTGGCACATGCAGCGTCTGAGTGGCCCAGGCGGACGGTGCAGCCACCATGGCTAGGGCGAGCGCCAAGGCGCCTGTGCGGTGGGATGGGAACATGTGCTTCTCCTCGCGGATGTCTGGCTTGGGACTCGTCGAGTCCTCCGAGGGAACAGCGATCCTGTCGCCCGCCTGTTTCACGAGAACTCAGCCCTCAGAACGAAGCGCTCCTTACCAGACAACGCTGTCATGAAAGCGGCTCGGTTCAGGCCCGGCCGATGGGCTGCGAAGCTGCTGCAAGACACAAGCTGCGCCGGCCTGCGGGGAAGGGTCGTGGACTGGCGCAGCGGGGTGAGAGTGGAGCTGCCGGAGGCGAGTCTGCAATCGGGCTCGCCATCGGCGCCAGCGGGAGCGGAGTGCAGCTCAGTGCCCGCCGTCCTCGTGGGACACATCGTTCTCGGCGGCCATGCCCGCGCCCGCTTCGTCACGCAGAGCGCTGGTGCGCTTGACCGCGTGTCCGAAGAAGAAGGCGTTGGCGAAGAGCTTGGATGTGCCTTGCCAGACGCCGCGAAACAGGGGGTTGTCGGTGATGCGAATCACCGTGCCGGCGCCCACGCGTCGGGCGGAGGCCGCCATGGTCTCGGCGATGTTCGCGACGTTCTCACCGTTGGCGTAGCCGCTCTGCAAGGGCTCGGCGGTGTAGACAGCGCAATCCTCGAGCGGGTTCGCCGATCGGGCCAGGGTCGTGGTGCCCGACTTGAACAGCGACAGCTCGTCCGCCTGGTAGCCGAAGCCCAGGGGGTGGGTGCGATCGATCGTGGCAGAGAAGATCGTGCCGCTGACCAGGGCCTTGGCCCGCTCGCTTTCGTAATCGGCGTAGGTCAGCGCGGGCTGGTCGTTGGCCCCGGCGTCCTCTGGCTCTGCATCGTCGCCGTCGGACTCGGGCTGGATGTTCAGCAGCGCCTTCGTCGCCCAGCTGGCGCCGCCCCTACTGGCGATGACCACCCCGCCCTCGCGGACCCAATCGGACAACTGCTCCACGGCGGACGGGTCGAGGGTGTTGCCGGCGCCGCTGACCACGATCACGTGGGTGGTGTCGGTGAGATCGAACGAGCCCAGGCGTTGCCCTTCGATCATGGCCACGGGAACTCCCCAGCGCTGGTCGAGCTGGAACCACACTTCGCCCGCCTCGTAGGACGAGGCCCCCGAGCCGACGATCAGCACGGGTGCTGGGTCTCGCAGGGCCACGACGCTGGGGCTGCCCAGGTCAATGCCGCCGGGGGTGAGGCCGGTCGCCAGGCCAGAGATGGTCAGCCCGTCACGGGCCGCCAGCTGACCGAGCAGCTGGGCCAGCTCTGCAGCCTCTAGATCTTGCACGCCCACGGGGACGATCACCGTACCCTCGGCGAAATCGGTGAGGCCCTGAGCCGTGGCGGCCTGCAGAGGGCGAGTCGCCACGGTGCTGATCACACCCGCGGCGGCCAGACTGGCCAGAGTGCGGGGCGCGTGGTGGCCGTGCCAGGGGATCAGCCAGGCGTTGGCCGGGGCGTTTCCAGGTGGGGGCAGCAGCTGGCCACGCAGCCTGGGGGTACGGCTGAGCTGGGAGCCGATGGTGTGGGCGGGCAGGGTCGCCCGTGAGACCTCACCGTGGGGCAGGCCAAAGGCCAGAGGCAGGGTCCAGCTGGAGACGTCGTAGAAGGTGGCGTCGAGGAACTCGGTGCGTCGTTCGAAGAGCGTGCGCACCAGCCGGTAGGACTGCTGATCATGGGGCACATAGAACGCGCTGTCCGGTGCGTAGCGCACACCATCGACACTGAAGGCCTGGTCGAGCTCGTGAACGGCGATGCCGTGGCCCATGAGCACATCCATCATGGCCAGGACCCGGGCCCGATCTGTGGCGTGTCCAAAGACCCAGCCGGCGGCAGGGTCGGCGGCGGCTTCTTCGATTGCTGAGCGCACGAACTCGGCCTGGTAGTCGAGCAGCTCGGCTCGCAGGGCCTGGCTGGCGGCCAAGGTTGAGAGCGAGGTGGCCAGCTGGTTGCGGATGGTGAAGGGGAAGCTCACCTCGCCGTAGTCGTTGCTCTGCAGATGCCCCCGGGAGCTGGCCTGCTCGAAGAGGATGCCCACCGAGCCTTGCAGATCGGGGTAGGTCGAGCCCTTGCCGTAGTAGAAGTCGTCGAAGCTCTCCTGGCTGTAGTAGAGGCTGCCCAGCTTGTCGAGCGCCGCAGCGTGGTGCTCGGCGATGGCTGCGGTGAGCTGCTGGTTGCGGCTGGGCGTGCGCGGGTTGGTGCGGCTGGGGACTCCCGGCTGAAAGAAGTACGTGGAGCCCGTGCCCATCTCGTGGTGGTCGGTGAGCACGTTCGGTTTCCAGCGATGAAACTCCCGCACCCGCGCCTGGGACGACGGGTGGGTGAGCAGCAACCAGTCGCGGTTGAGATCGAACCAGTAGTGGTTGGTCCGGCCGCCAGGCCAGGTCTCTTGATGCTCACGGTGCTGGGCCTGCGAGACGAGCTGCTGGCCCTTGTGCATGTTGACCCAGCTGGCGAAGCGGGCCAGGCCGTCCGGGTTGATGGACGGGTCCATGATCACCACGGTGTTCGCCAGCATCTCGTCGATCGCTGGCCCCTGGGCCGCGGCGAGGTAGTAGGCCATGAGCAGCGAGGCGTTGCTCCCCGAGGGCTCGTTGCCGTGGACGCTGTAGCCCATCCACACCACCACGGGACGGTCGGCGTCAGGCGCGTCGCCACGGTTCACCGCCTCGACATGGCGCCGCCGTACCGTCTCGAGCTGGCTCTGGTTCTCAGGGGATGTGAACACGGCCTGAAGCAACGAGCGCTGCTCCCAGGTCTGGCCCGTGACCTTCAGCGACATGCGCTCGCTGGCCGCTGCGAGCACCTCGAAGTAGCGCACCAGCTGGTCGTGGCGCACGTGCCACTCGCCCACCGAGAAACCCAGCACCGACTCGGGTGTGGGGATGGCCGGGTCGTAACGCACGTCGCTCGGCAGGTAGAACGAGAGATCGACGTCGTCGGCCCGGGCGCTCAAGGGAGCGGCGAGACTCAGCAGGGCCAGCAGGGTCCAGGGCAGCATACGCATGGTGATCGGCGACTCCTCAAGTGGCGGACAAGGGCGCACACTGTAGCGGGTGCCGAGCGGCCAGGGCGATCAGTTCCCGTCGTCGTTCACGGGTTGAACATCTCCTGCGAACATCCAGCTGGCCTGGTGATCGGCTGTCAGCACGGTCCGGGTCAGGCTGGCCCGCACCAGCTCGATGGGTATGGGGCCACAGCGCAACACGGCGTCATGAAACTCCCGCAGGCTCAGGGCGCCGGGATCGCTGTCAGTGCCCACCAGCTCGCCGGCCAGGGCCCGCAGCTGCAGACCGCCGATCATGTAGCCGCACTGGTACAGCGGGCTGTAGGCGCCGCCGATGTAGCGGCGCACCTCGGCGGTGGCGTTGTCCCGCTCATGGCCCACTCGCTCGACCAGGTAGTCGATCATCTCGGGCGGGCTCATGGTGCCCAGGTGAAAGCGCAGCGAGACCACGATGCGCGCAGCCCGGTGCATGCGCCAGAAGAGCATGCCGATGCGATCTTTCGGGCCTCGGGGCCAGCCTTCGTCCCAGAGCAGCATCTCCCAGTAGAGGGCCCAGCCCTCGCCGTAGAAGGGGGTGGAGAAGAGTCGCCGATGGACGTTGTAACGGGCGGCCATGAAGCCCTGCAGATGGTGGCCGGGGATCAGCTCGTGGGGTGTGACGATGCGGCTGAAATGTTCGTTGTTGCCGCGCATGGCCTGCAGCCGCGCGTCGATGTCCATGTCGTCGGTGGGGAAGGCGACCAGCATGTGCTGGCGGCTGTAGGCGGCGAAGGGCAGCACCTTCTGGCGCTCTGAGCTGAGCATGCGCACCCGCCAGGTCTCTCGGGCCAGGTCGGGGATGGTCACCAGCTGTCGCTCGTCGAGAAAGGCGATGGCTTCCCGAGCTTGAGCCATGACCAGCTCGTCCTGCTCGCCCGGTGCAGCGTGGCTGTCTTTCACCTCGGCCAGGGCGCTGTGCCAGTCATCGCCGAAGCCCAGCTCTGCGGAGGCTTCGAGCATGCGGGCCTCGCACCAGGCGAACTCAGCCTCGCCAATGGCCAGGAGCTGAGCCGCGTCGTAGGGCAAGAACTCATGGGCCAGATGAGCGGTCAGGCCGTCCGCGCCGATGGGGTCGCCCACCAGGGGATCGTCGGCGTCGCCCGTCTGTCCGGCGATGTCTTCGCGCAGCTTGCGCCCGTACTCTTCGAGCGCTTCGGTCGCCCGCTCATAGGGTCGCTCAACCCACCAACGAAAGTCGGGACGGAACGAGGCATCGTGCTCATACCAGGTGTCCAGCCCGTGGCTCAGGTTCGAGACGGTGCGGGCCAGGCGCAGGGCGGAGACGGCGCTCAAGGTGAGCGGGGGAGCGGTCTCAGCAGCGGCCGCCGATGAGTCCTCGCCCTGGACTCGCTCCGCCAGCTCTTCGACTCGTTGCGCCAGTTGGTCGAGGCGTGCCGCCGCGTCGGCGGGGGCCACGGGGCGTAGGGTCCAGCGCCCTTCCTCGAGGGTCTCGATGATCTCGGCGAAGTCGAGCAGCTCGGCCAGCTCTTGCTGCTGCCGGCCTTCTCGCCGGGCCGTGGCGCGCTGGTGCTCGATGAAGCTCCTGAGCAGCACTTGGTCGATGCGCTCGTCTGCGGTGAGGTCTGCGTCATCGAGCGAGGACAGGCGCTCCAACCATTGCCCGTCGTGCTGCTCCATGCGCTCCCGGGCTGTGGGGGACGTCTGCAGGGTGTAGAAGCTGCGCAAATCGTCGCTGTCCACCGTGTACTCGTGGATCCAGTCGATGAGGGAGTGCTGGGCCGCCGCCATGGGAGCGAGCAGGGCTGTGGCTGCCAGGCTCAGCAGCAGCGACGACTTGGCAAGAGAGCGCGAGTGCATGTGCGGAGGTCTCGTCAGGAGGAGCGGGGCGATCATACCGCGCCGCGGGACGACAGCGGTGCAAGCTGGCTGCGAGTTGAAGGCGACTTCAGGATAGACTCCTGGCCCAGCGAGCAGGTTCCGCGGCTCACAACGAGGCTCGGCCCATGAGCGGCGAGGCAGACAAGACTCCTCTGATGTCGGTGCAGTCTCCACATGGAGGCTGGCTGCTCCCCGCGTTGGCCCTTTGCGCTCTCGTGGCAGGGACGTTCTGGTCGGTCGCCGACTTTGGCTTCGTGAGCTACGACGACCCTGGCTACGTGCTCAAGAATGATGTGGTCCAAGACGGGCTGAGCTGGTCGGGCGCGGCCTGGGCCTTCATGCACACGCACATGGCCAACTGGCACCCGCTCACCTGGCTGTCCCACATGCTCGATGTGCAGCTGTTTGGGGGGACGGCCGACGCTGCCGGTGGGCACCATGTCTCCAGCGTCGTGATTCACGGGCTGGGCACCGTGCTGCTGTTCCTGGCTCTCGCCAGATTGACCGGCCGCCGGGGCTGCGCCTTCGTGGTGGCTGCGCTGTTCGCCGTGCACCCACTGCGCGCCGAGTCCGTGGTCTGGATCTCTGAGCGCAAGGACGTCCTCAGCGGGCTGTTCTTCATGGCCACGCTGCTGGCCTGGGATGGCTACGCCCGACAACGCACGGCCCGGCGCTACGCCTGGGTGCTGGTCGCCATGACCCTGGGGCTGCTGTCCAAGCCCATGCTGGTGACGTTGCCTTGCGTGCTGCTGCTGCTCGACGCCTGGCCTCTGGGCCGCTGGCGTCACGGGCCCCTGCCCAGCTCGGCGCAGGGCAACGAGCCGTGCGAGCTGCGGCAGTTGCTGATGGAGAAGCTGCCGCTGTGCGCGGTGGTGGTGGCCGTCGTACTGGCCACGCTCTTTGCCCAGGACGCAGGGGGCGCGGTGATGGACCTGGGCGTCGTCCCTCTCGGCGAACGGCTGGCCGCGGCGCCCGTGGCCGTGTGGCGCTACGTGGGCAAGCTGCTCTGGCCCACCGACCTGGTCTTCTACTACCCCATGGCCGACGGTGGCACTCCTCTGTGGAGCACGGTGTTGGCGACGGCTGGCATGGTCGCGGTGACGCTTGCTGTCCTGCTCGGTCCGGGACGGAGGCGCCCCTACCTGGCCCTGGGTTGGCTGTGGTTCCTGGGCATGCTGGTCCCGGTGCTCGGTCTGGTGCAGGTGGGTTCTCAGGCCATGGCCGACCGCTACACGTACTTGCCGACCATCGGGCTGACGACGGCGTTGGTGTTCGGCGCCGCCGACCTGGCGCGTGGGCTGTCCGCACCGCGATGGTTGGGCTGCGGTCTTGCGACCTTGCTCATCGCCGCGACGGCGGTGGCGGGCCACGGGCAGGCAAAGGTCTGGCGTAGCTCGTTTCGCTTGTACACACACGCGGTCGCCATCGACGGCGGCAGCGCACTGGCCCATCTCAGTCTGGCTCAGGTGTTGGCCAAGCGTGGTGACACCGCAGCCGCAGAGCAGCACTGCCGCCAGGCCATCCAACGGGCGCCAGGCTATGGCCGGGCCTACTCGATCTACGCCGAAATGCTCGCCGACCTTGGCCGTTGGGACGAAGCGGCGGCCCAGTATGGCCAGGCGCTCGCGCTGTCCCCCGATGACTTCGCCGCTGTCTTTGGGCTGGCCGGCTTGCGGGTGAGCCAGGCGTTGTGGCAGAGCGCGGTGCCTCTGGCCCAGCGCGCCTGTGCCCTGCGGCCTCGGTCGACCGAGGCATTGCACCTGCTGGGCGCGGCTTGCTTTGGGGGGGCTGACTTCGCCGGCGCCATCGCGGCCTACAAGCAGCTCCTGGAGTTCTCTCCTGAGGACCAGCAGGCCAGGAGGCGGCTGGCCAAGGCTCGGCAGCAGCGACAACAGGCTCGCTGAGCGGCCGGCGACAAACGGGACCGCCGAGTCTGCTGTCCCCCCGGGAATCATTGGCCCGGGCCGGCCGTTATCATGTGGCCTCGTTGCACCGCGACGGCTGCAGAGTGACCGTCGCCTTCTCTTTGCTCGGAGTCTGTCCGTGGGCTGTGGAATCGTTGTCAATCAGGTTTGGTCCGGCGCTTGCGCCGATGGTGTCGCCTACAGGCCCGAGTCTGTCGACAAGCAGGAGCTGCTCAAGAATGGCAACGGAGCCGCGACTCTCTTTGCCTTCGACAAGGGTCAAGAGATCGGTGAGAGTGCGGCACCTTTTGACGCCATGTTGTGGATCGCCGAGGGCCGGGCCGACGTGGTCGTCGATGGAGAGGCCCACGCTCTGGGCACCGGCGACATGATCTTGATCCCCGCTCATCGCCCTCACAAGGTCTCGGCGCCCGAGCGATTCAAGATGGTCCTGGTCATGTTGCGCAGCTGACCGGGGCCTGGCTCCTGGGGCCTCAAACCCCTGTTTGGTGGCCGTTCCGGCCGCTGAGCGCCCTGCTTTCGAGTTCCGAGTGCGAGGAGATCCCAGCGCTAGGGGCTTTCGTGCAAGAGAAGAGTTTCACGGCTGTGGATTTGGCGTCTAAGCTGTTCTTGATCCCCGTGGGCAGCGGGCCTGTGGCCATCGCTGCGCCGGGTCATGAGAACTTCTGCGAGAGAGCGCTACGATGAAAACGATCGCAATGGCTGGTTTGGCCCTGGCTGCCCTCACCTGGTTGGCGGCTGACGCCCACGGGCAGTGATGCCCAGGACCTGCGGCGAGTTCCGCCGGCGGCATTACGGGCTCCTCCAATAGTGGTGGCACGCGCAACACAGGCGGAAGGGCTGGCGGTGGCGCCACACCGCAGGCGGCCGAACCCTATGTGAAGCCGGAGCGGCGCGAGACAGCGAAGGCGCTGCTCAACCTCGAGTGGGACTTCGCGGTCTACGTGAACCCGGTCGAAGAAGCGGCTCGTCTCGCGGGCAAGTCGTACGCCAAGACCAAGGCCGTGGCCCTGCCGCGCGTCGAGGCCTTCGAAGTGCTCGCTGGTGATGATCCCCGGCCCTTGCTCGTGCTCCGTGAGTGTGGCTGGTGCGAGGGCAGCGACGACGCCCTGCTCAGCTCGACTCTCGACAACGAGAAGACCGTGCTGCTCTCGAACTGGTTCCACACGGTGAAGTTGCCGAACCACGTGCTGAAGTCAGATCACTCTTTCCGCAAGCTGTTCGACGACAGCTCGCCGGCCCACCTCTTCGTGGCTGATACTCACGGCAATGGCATGGTGCACCTGGACGGCACCCAGTCTCAGTCACAGCTCTGGGACGCCATGCTGGGCATCCTCGGTGAGAGCTATGGCGGCGACGCCGAGCGCACCATTCGCAACATCGAGAAGGTGCTCGACAAGATCGACATGGCCGACGAGCAAGCCGAGCTGCTGCAAGCCCGGTATGACGACGCTCTCGAGACAAAGGGTCCGAAGTCGTCCAAGTTCAAGAAGGCCGCGAAAGATCTGGAGAAGGTCGTGGCCAAGACGAAGAAGCTGCAGGGCGAGGTGAAGGCACTGAAAGATTCGCTGCCCATGTTGTCCCAGCGGGCGACCCGCTGAGGTCTTGAGCGGCCTGAGCTGAACAATGCACCTGCGCCTTTTGTCCTGGGCGATGATCCTGACCCTGGGTACCTGCTTGACGGCAGGGGCCCGGGGTCAGGCTGCGCTTGAGCTGCCACCCGACCCGTATCTCAAGGGCGATCGCGCCCTCAGCGAAGCTGCGGGCTTCGTGGACACGGGGCGCTTTGCCTGGGGCGACGGGCACGGCACCCTCGACATCGAAGAGCTGCTGGGCAAGGTCCCCCTGCGCTGGGTGGAGACCGCACACTTCAAGATCGGTTCGACCTTGCCGCAGTACAGCCTTGAGAAGGACGAGCGGTCCCGGGTGAAAGAGGAGCTGACCCGGCTGGCGCAGCGCATCCCCCGGGTGAAGGCGCGCACCAAGACCCTGGATCCATGGCTGCGGCTCTACCTGTATGCGCAGAGGCTCGAAGATCTCTACGCCGAGCTGGCGGCTCTCCTGGGCCATGGCGACACCCTGCAGGACGGGCTGCTGCCCGGCATGGAAGGCAAGCTGTGCGTGTTGCTGCTGGAGAAGAAGTCGAGCCTGGGGCGCTACGCCAAGCGCTATGGGACCTCCGACGGCAACGCGCCCGTGCGTCTGAACTTTCCCAGGGTGGGCAGCCTCTGCTTCGTCTCCTGCACCGAGTTCTTCGACGGTGAGATGGACAAGGACGCCCCCTTCTACTGCCAGCTGGTCTGGGGCGTGTGCCAGAACATCCTGGCTGGCTACGAGGGCTACACCTTCTCGCTGCCCCGTTGGCTGGCAGACGGCATGTCGTACTGGTGCCAGCGGCGCATCGACCCCGAGTACCCGAGCTTCAGTCAGATGAGCGGGTCAAAGGCCGCGGCCATGGCCGACACGGAGTGGCCCCGCAAGGTGCGCGCCCGGGTGAAGGTCGACGTCTATCCCACGGCGGCCACCATGATCGAGTGGCAGCACACGGACAAGCTGCCCCTGGCCGATCACACGATGATGTTCAGTCGCGTCGACTACCTGCTCAGCCGTGAGGACGACAGCTTTGCGCGGTTCATGAAGGCGGTGAAGCAGCCCATCGATGCTGGCCTGCTCGTCCCCGGCCATGAGCTGGTGCGCGACCGGGTGACGGAGTCATTGGCCAGCGTCTACGGATTCACCTTGGACGACTTCGACCAGGCCTGGGCCGAGTGGGTGCTGAAGACCTACCCTCGGCGTTGATCGCCGGCCGCCGGCGCACTTTCCGCACCGGGTGCTAGG
>CAZIAK010000044.1:0-1417 GCA_964537035.1 uncultured Phycisphaerales bacterium
CAGCAGCAGGCTGCGGACCTTGCGCCCCAGCCCTCGCAGGGCCAGATAGGCGTTGCCCCGGCGGGTGCCCAGCAGGTTGAAGAGCGCTGGCTCGCGCAGGTAGTAGACGTCGAGGCGTGGCAGCAGGCAGAGATCGTCGGTCTTGCGGGCGGTGCCCAGGCGCACCGAACAGGCGCCGTCGTAGAGGTCGCGAACAGCCTCGACCACGGCCGGGCTGAAGTCGCCGCAGGGGTAGGCGAAGGTGCGCACGGGGAGGCCCAGCTTGTCCTGCAACGTCGCCTTGCTGTCGCTGAGTTCGGTGCGAGCCTCGGCGTCAGAGATCTGATCGAGACGGGCGTGGCAGGTGGTGTGGGAACCCACCTCGATGCCGGCGCTGGACAGCTCGGCCAACTCGTCCCAGGTCATCAAGGGCATGATCGGTACGGCGGGGTCTTGTCCCGGCCAGGCGTTGTCTTGACCGACGCGGCCGCTGACCACGTAGACGGTGGCGCCGAAACCCAGGTCGCTGAGCACGGGAGCGCCGTAGGTGAGCAGGTTGGTGAAGCCGTCGTCGAAGGTGAGCACCACCGGGCGCTGCGGCAGCTGACCGCGCCCGGCCCAGGCGTCGATGAGCGCGTCGAGGCGCACGCCGGTGAAGCCCCGCGCGGCCAGGCTGGCCATGTGGGCGGCGAACTGCTCGGGCGACACCGAGAGCACCGAGCCCGAGTCGTCGAGCGAGTGATAGGTCAGGATGGGAACCACGGAGGGGACCACACCCGGGTCCGGGCCTCGCCGCCCCGGGGCGCCGCCACCTTGCGCGTCGCGGTCTCGTGTCATGACGGCGGGTCCTCGCCGGACAACATCGCTTCGACCATCGCCAGGTAGCGGTCCATGTGCACGTCTTCGGTCCAGCGCTGCTCCCAGGCGGCCCGGCCCTTGCGACCCAGCTCGTCTGCCAGGCCGGGCTGGGTGCGCAGACGCTCCATGGCCTCGCGACACTGATCGAGGGTCTCCCAGATCATGCCCGCGCCGCTGTCCCGCACCAGCTCGGGGGTGGCGCCCAGATCACGCACGATGGCCGGTGTCCCCTGGGCGAAGGCCTCGATGGGGATCAAGTTGAAGACCTCGTAGCAGAGCGAGGGCACGAGCACGGCCAGGGCGCCGGCGTAAAGACCCGTCAGCTCTGATGGGTGCAGCGAGCCCAAGAACGTCACGTGCAGCAAACCTGCGGCCTGGGCTTCGAGTTCGGCGCGCTGCTCACCATCGCCCACGATGAGCAGGCGGGCGGCGCTGTAGTCGGTGAAGAGGCGCAGCAGATCTTGCACGCCCTTGAGTTTCTCCAGCCTGCCCACGAACAAGAAGTAGGGTCGCTCGTCGGCGCCGGCTGCGCCAGACCCGCTGCTGCCGTTGGTGACCACCGCTTCGACGGGGTTCGCCG
>CAZIAK010000044.1:1517-31484 GCA_964537035.1 uncultured Phycisphaerales bacterium
GTTCGCCGTGTCGTTCGCCGTGTCGTTCGTTGTGTCGTTCGTTGTGCTGCTGTCAGCCGGCGCGTCGGGCACTTCGACGAAGTGGGGCAGCACCGTCATGGGGCGGTCGAGACCCTCGGCCTTGTGACGCTCCATGGCGAAGCGGCTGGGCATCAGGAACAGGTCGATCTCTCGAGTGCACCTCTTGGTGAAGCCCGTCGAGCGCCAGAGCTGGGGCGGGCGGCGCGACTTCACCGTGCACGTCCAGCAGGTGCGCCGGGTACAAGCCTCTTCGCCGTTGCGGAAGAGCACGTGGGTCGGGCAGATCAGCCAGTACTCGTGGGCCGTGTAGAGCTTCAACGCCCGCCCGTTGCGCAGCACGCCGGGACCGCCCATGAGCGACACGTTGTGATAATGAATGACGTCGTAGTCCCGCTCGTCGATCAACGCGGCCAGTCGCTTGCCGTAGGCCGCGGGGCGGCCGGTCTGCTGGGCGGAGAGACTGGCCAGAGCCGGCAGAGCGCTGCGCAAGCCATGGACGGTCACATTCGGGTGGTGCGTGAAGGAGATCTCCGGCTCGCCCGGGTGTCCCAGGTGGTAGGCGTCGATCGAGTGGATCACGTCGACCTCGTGCCCCCTGCGCGCCAGGGCTTCGGCCAGCCGGTACACGCAGACCCCATCCCCCCCGAAGTGGTACGGAGGGTAGAACGTGGTGATCAGGCAGAACCTACGGGGCATGGGCTCGGCGGTCTTGCGTCAGGTGCAAGACCATCCCCACGGCGAAGGCGACGCCGCTGTAGAAGAAGTAGAGGATGTGCATGGGCACCACGGCGGCCGCGAAGAGGGCGCCCCGTTCCTCGGCGTAGAACGAGTAAAAGCGCAGGTTGAGCAGGGCCACGGCCCCCACCAGGGCGGCCATGATCGCCGTGGGCAGGGGTGCGAGCCAGGAGCTCCAAGCCAGCAGCGCCGCCCCTACGCCCACGGCCACCACAGACGCGGTGCTCGTCACGCCGTGAGCCAAGGTGTAGCGGTCACCGATGGCCACGGTGGCCACCACGCACAGGGGCAAGAGCAGCAGCAAGGGGACGAACCAGGCGCCCGCCACCCAGGTGATCACGAGGGACGCCACCAGCAGCAACGACACCCGCTGGGCCATGCTGGTGTTGAGGTCGTCAGCCACCCCGCCCTCGCGCAAGATCAGCCGGGTCCAAGGGATGCCCCGATCGAAGACGTCGGTGCGGATCATGGGCCACAACGTCCAGCGCTTGAGGTGCGTGACCTGGATGGCCTTCTTCACGGCGATGCGATGGCCCGCCCTGACCAGTCGCGCGCCCAGTTCGATGTCCTCGATGGCAGGCCGATCGTAGAGCCCGGGATCAAAGCCGCCGAAGTCGAGGAACAGCTGGCGACGGATGGCGCCGCAGCCGCTCCAGAAGGTCGAGGCCTCTTCGTGCCCCTGCTGATGCACGAAGTGGTGAAACAGGTTGCGGTACTGGGAGAGGAAGTTGGGTTCTGTGGGCACGGTGTCGTAGCTGCCGAACAAGGCGTCGAGATCTGGCTCGTTGTCGAAGGCGTCCAGGACCGCGCCGATGTTGCCCGGGTGCACGCCCACGTCGGCGTCGACGAAGTAGAGCAGCTCGGTGGTGGCCAGCCGCGCGCCCTCGTTGCGGGCTTCGGCCGGGCCACGATTCTGGGGCAGCACCACCACCCGGGCGCCAAACTCCTCGGCGACCCGGGGCGTGCCATCGGTGGACGCGTCGTCCACCACGATCACCTCGAAAGCCCGGCACTCGGAGGCCGCCAGCTGGGTCAGGCAGTAGCGCAGCTGTCCCGGACAGTTGTACGCGGGGACGACCACTGACACCCGGGCCGGCTCACCACCCAAGCTCAGCGGCTCGGTCACGGCAGGCGGTTGCGGCCGCGCAGCCGCGCCACCGTGTTGTAGACCGTCACCAGCACCCAGGTGAAGACGCAGCCCGTGGCGAAGGCATAGGCCAGTCCGACGAAGCTGCCACCGAAGGTGACGCTGTAGCCGACGAAGTAGTTGGCCAGCAGCCCCAGGTGCTTGCCCACCTGTTGGCCGCCTTGAAAGACCAGCCAGTTGGTGGCCAGGAACAGGCCCAGCCCGCACATCACACCCATGGTGATGGCCCAGACCACCGCGTCCATGCGCATGATCTTGCGCTGGCTGGGGTGGCTCTCGTTGCCGTCCGGGGAGCTGCTGTCTGGGGTGGCCATGATCGTGGTCAGTATGCCGCCGTGGGACCGGCGATCAAATGAAGTCCAGCAGATCGCGGAGGAAGCTCCGCTCGGCCCGGCGGCGCACGACCCTGAACCACAGGAACCACACGCCGTTTCGCACCAGGGCCGTGAGCCAGCCCAGGATGAACCCGCCGATGGCGCCGTACGCCAGGCCCAAGAAGCTGCCCGCGACGGTGACCTCATAGCCCGGCAGGTAGTGGCGCAGCAGACCCAGGGTCTTGCCCGTCTCTGGCCCGGCTTGCAGCACCAGCACCAGGGTCATCAAGAACAGCCCCAGGCCGGCCACGGCGCCCGTGCCCGCCCCGAAGGCCATGCGATCGAGGGAGTGCAGGGTGCCCACCAGACCCAGGTCTTCGGCGACCTCGATGTAGTTCGGGTTGCGGCCGATCCTGCGGGGTTCCTCCCCTTCGATGGCCTCGTGGTACTCCTGCTCGGCGTTGACCGTCCACAGGTCGAGGCCCGCGTCGGTGAGCGAGTTCTGCACCGCGTACATGCCCGTGAGCATGGCGTGGTCCTGGTTGTTGTAGCGGTGCATGCCGTTGCGGCCGATGGTCTGGAAGTTCTCCAGGCTCTCGACGAACTCGCGCATGAGATCGAGGTGCTCGGCGTACTCGCCGTCATAGACCGGGTAGGCCTTGGGCACCTTGAACACGCAGCCGTCGATGACCTGCGCCCCCTTGGCCAGACCGATCTCGGCGATCTCTTTCGTGCCCAGGGCGATCAGCTCTTCGTCGGACAGGCTCCAGAGGTCGTCGTCCTCGTTGCAGAAGTACTCCATGCCCAGGCTGGTCTTCGACTGATCCGGGACCATGTCCGGGGACCAGTTCTTGAAGTTCTGGATACGCCCCACCACCACCGAATCGTCGTGGATGTAGATCCAGTTGTCCGGGAAGAGATCGGGATGGTCGACGATGAGGCAGACGGTCAGAAAGGCCCGGTAGTTCAGCTTGTCAGCGGCGGCCAACACGTTCGCCGGCGGCGGCGGGTCGACTTTGCGGATGAACTCGGTGATGGGCATGCTGGAGATGCAGTCCGTGCCGTCGAAGCGCTTCTCCTCGCCATCTCGGGACATGGTCACGCCCACGATGCGCTGGCCTTCGCGGTGAAACGCCACCACGTCCGCCTCCATGTGCACCTCGCCGCCGGCCTTGTTGATCTTGTCCGTGGCGGCGCGCCACATCATGCCCGGGCCCTGGCGGGGGTACTCGAACTGCTCGATCAGCGACTTGATCGCCACCTTGGGCTTGATGAAGGCGTTGAGCACCGCCGTCTTCAGCGACAGGTCCTGGATGCGCTGGGCGGCCCACTCGGCCTTCAGCTCGGTGCAGGAGATGCCCCAGACCTTCTCGGTGTAGGTCTTGAAGAAGGTGTTGAACAGCCGCTTGCCGAAGCGATTGGTCACCCACTGCTCGAAGTTGTCCTCGACCTTGGAGCGGAACAACCGCCAACGAAAGTAGCTGAAGCCGATCAGCACGCTCTCGATCAGGCCGAGCCCGGTGAGGGCGTTCATGGCGTCGAGCGGGTAGCTGAAGAACTTCTTGTTGTAGAAGATGCGCGAGAGGCGCGGCCGGGTCAGGAACTCGTCATCGAGGATCTCGTGCCACATCTCGTTGACTTGCTGGGCCTTGGTGAAGAACCGGTGGCCGCCCATGTCGAAGTGGTAGCCCTTGTACTGCTCCGTGCGGGAGATGCCCCCGACCGTGTAGCTCTTCTCGAAGACATCGGGCTTGAACCCGGCCTTGGTGAGCTGATACCCGGCGGTGAGACCTGCCGGTCCCCCTCCCACAATCAGGAAGTGCCGCTCAGCTGTGCCCGTCGGGTTGTCCACGAAAGCTCCGGTTTGACTGTCTTTGCAGAGAAGGGTGTTCACCCGGGCGGCGGGTCGCCCCGCGCCTGGGCGCGCACGATATCTGCCGAATGAGGGTGGGTCGAGCGTGACGCAGAACCGGGGCCCTGCACATCACAAGGTCGGGTGTAGGCGGCCTCTGGCTTGAGCCTCTGGTGGCCTCGATATGGGTTCGACCAGGGGAGGCAGGGCGCAGGGGCCGCGGCGGGCGCAGCAAGAGATGCTCATTCGTGGAGAAACAGGCTATTGATGGCTGATCTGAGGCCCAGCAGCGACGCAAGGCGAGCCCGCTGTCCAGGCCATGACCACCCTCGGGAAGCAGCTCTTGCCTTGGTAGGCTGCCTGCCCACTCGACCCAGATCATCCTTGCAGAGAACCAACGATGGGTAGCTCAGTTGTTCGCACGGTCCTGTCAGGCCTGTTGCTCGGCGCGGCGGCCACAAGCCAGCAGGCGGCGCCCGAGCCCACGACGGCCGAGCTGGCCCCCCAGCCAGGTGGCCGCAGCGCACCCCGGCTCGCCGTGATCGTCCACGTGGACGGCTTCAGGGCGGACTATCTGGAGCGTTTCGCGCCCCTGCTCGGCGACGAGGGCCTGGCTCGGCTGGTGTCCCAGGGCGCGGTCTTCGACGACGCGGCGATCACCCACGCGGTGGCCACCTTGGCGCCGGGGCTGGCCTCCCTGGCCACGGGCCTGCCCCCCGGCCAGGCAGGCATCCCCACCGATCAGTGGTTCGACCGCCAGACCCGCAAGCACCACGACGCGGTCGAAGACGTGGGAGCGATCATCGTGGGCAGCGACCCCGACGTGGCGAAGGACCATCTGTCTCCGGCCCACCTGCAGGCCCCGACCCTGGGCGATCTGATGCAGGCACAGTTTGGCCAGGCCTCCCTGGTCTACAGCTTCTCCTGGCACGAGCTGGGCGCCCTGCTGCTCGGCGGGCTCGAGACTGACGGCTCCTTCTGGATCGACCACTACACCGGAACCTGGGTCTCCAGCACCAAGCTCATGCCCCGGCTGCCAGCCTGGATGGTCGAACAGAACGAGGCCGGCGCCCTGGAGCGCTTTCGGGAGACCACCTGGGAGCGTAGCTTCGACGACGAAACCGGCGAGCGCTACGCGGCGCCCGATGCGGACCCGGACGAGCCGCCCTTCTCGGGCATGCCCACGTTTCCCTATGAGCTGCCGCGTTTCAGCACCCGGCGCAAGCTGCGCCAGATGTCCGCCTCCATGCCGGTCAACGACCAGCTCGTCCTCGACGGCGCCAGGGCGGCCCTGGCTGCCACGGAGCTGGGGCGGGATGACATCCCCGATCTGCTGACCATCGACTTCTCGTCGCTGGGCTACACCGGGCGGGACTACGGGCCGGACAGCCAGGAAGTCATGGACACGTTTCTGCGCCTGGATCAACGCCTGGCCGAGCTCATGGCCAGCCTGGACAGCCTCGTGGGGATCGATCAGTGGACCCTGGCGCTGACCTCCTCCGAGGGCGTGGCCCGACTGCCGGCCAAGACCGGTGCCCCTTCGCTGAAGACCCGGGACGTCCTGCTGCCCGTCGAGCTCGGACTGCGAGAGCACTACAGCGACGCCCCGGTGGTCGACCTGCAGGCCTACACCCTGGGCCTGGGCGGCAGCTGGCTGTACCTCTCGGCGGTCGCCGCCGAGCGGGCCGGCGTGACCGTGGCCGAGGCGGCAGCGATCGCAGCCCCCCTCGCCGAGCAGATCCCCGGTATTGCTCGTGCCCTCACCGTGGCCGAGCTGCAGGCCAGCGACGACCCGGTCCTGCGCTCCTGGGCCGACGACGTCCATGCAGATCGCTCAGGGGACGTCCTGCTGCTGCTCGAGCCGGGCGTGGTCCTGCGCGCCGGGGTCAGCACCCATTGGGGCAGCCACCACGCCTACGATCGGCAGGTGCCGCTGATGCTGCTGGGCCAGGGGATCACCGCGGGCCATCACGGCGGCCCGGCCGAGGCCCTGAATGTGGCCCCCACCCTGGGACGGGTCCTGGGCCTTGAGCTGCCCCCGGCACTGCAGAGCCGGGTGCTCGACGCCGCCGTCCACTAGTCCGACCTATTCACGGACTCCTGCTGCGAACGCGTTTGCGCCTTCGTGGACTGCGTTGGAGTCCACGATGCCATCCTCAACGGGGTGGCACCCCGCCTCCGGTGCCATCGCGCCCTCCGCCTTGCCACGAAGGCGCAACCACGCTCTCGCGACGAACTCCGCGAATAGGTCGGACTAGCCTGCGACTCTCACCAGGCTCTGGCGCGGCCGCGCCTGGGTTTGCGTGGCGGCGTCGAACGGCACTCTCTCCGGGGCTCGCAGCTGGCCCGGAGAGAGGACGAGGGGCAGCGTCCTCGGCACGTCCATGCAAGAACCCCTGACCAGCACTCGCTGGCCAGGGGTTCTTGATCTCTCAGAGCTGTGCGCCCGAGCAAGGAGTGACGATCTCTCGCCGCGCCCTGCCCGGGCTGTTGCTCAGAGCCGAAGAGCCATCAAGGAGCGATGGTCTTCACGCCGTTGGAAGCCGCGAAGCCTCCGTTTGCCGCAGCGTCTTGGCTCCAGACCTGCCAGAAGATCTCCGTCCCGGTGGGCACACCCGCCGGCCAGGGACCGCCCAGGCTGAGCTCGCCGTTGGCGTCGTTGTTCAGCAGCAGCAGGATGTCAGGAGCGGCGTACAAGGTACCGCCCTTGAACGGAGCCATGATCGCCGACAGACCGATGAAGATGCCCGAGGACGCGTTGGGCGCGCCATGGGTCATGTTCAAGGTCGCCGTCGAGCCCGCGGTCAGCGGACCGTCGATGCGCATCTCAGGGATGCCCGCCACGCCAGCCAGCCCGAAGCTCATCAGCTCAGAGGTGTGGCCTGCGTAACGGGTCTCGAAGAACGTCATCATGCCCCCCGCAGCGTGCTCCAGGATGTGGCAGTGAGCCAACCAGCCGCCGGAGACATCGTCGGCGGGATGGAGACCCTCGGCCCGCACCGTGCCTTCACGACCATCTTCGTTGAAGGTCGCCAGAGCGCGGAACGTCACGTTGCTGGAGAACGGCACAGGATCCAGACGCCCAGGAATCCTCAGCGTGTCCTTGTTCTCCGTGAACGTGTAGGGAAGCGTGAAGTTCAGCATGGGGTCAGAGACGTGGAAGTACTGCAGCTCCACGGGCTGGAACGACCAGCCGTGAGTGTGGAACGGATGGTCCATGTGGGTGAGGTTCTTGACCTCCCACATGTAGGTCTTGCCCACTTCGACGTCGTGAGCAATGGGGCCGGTCACCTTGCCCATGGGCATGCCCATGCCTTGCATGAACAACACCAGGCCTGAGCCGTCTGGCGGGAAAGGTGGCAGGCTGTGACCGATGGTCAGGTTGAGCGTGCCGACCACGTCCAGCGGGTCGATCTCGGGGATGTCGCGCAGGACTGCGGGAGGAACGTACGGCGCCCCCTGCAGGCCAGCCGGCCGGGTGGTCAGGAGCAGCGTGGGGACCGCCGTGCCATCATCGATGTCGTCGCCCAGGACGATGTTGCCCGAGCCCATGGGGTCATACTTGACCTCGTGAGCCCCTCGGTTCCATTCGTGGTCGCGAATCCGCACGATCTCGCCGGGCGCCCCGTTGGGTGTCCAGACCAGATCGGCACGTTCACCGGGGGTCAGGAAGATGCCCTCTTCGGGATCGAGGCTGCTGAGATGGGAGTAGCCGCCAGGCTCGTCCGTGGGGATGAAGAAGGTCACCGGCGGCTTCTGGATCGGCGCCTCAAGCAGGCCGCCGTCACCACCGATGCGATAGACGATCTGCGCCGCGTCAGAGAAGGTGTCCTCGAAGGACATGCGCAAGAATTTGGTGTTGGCCACGTTGAGCACGTGCCAGCGCTCGGGCACACCGTTCGTCGTCGTGTGGGTCAGGGGCGTCACCTGCCCGTTGAGCAGCTCGAAGTTTCCGATGCGGCCATTGAGCTCCTGGTCAATCTTCTCCAGGGGATCCGTGGGGAAGTGGGTCTGGATCTGCTGGGTGAGGGGATCGAGGAGGATGTCGTCGTAGATGATCACGCGCTCGATGGCAGGCAGGCCCAGGCCAGCTTCGCCCACCGGGTCGTGCACCAGGATCGCGCCATACAGACCGGACTCGATGGCCTCGTCCGTACGGATGTGTGGGTGGTACCAGAACATGCCCGCGGTGAGCAGGTCGAACTGGTAGTCGAACGTACCGCCGTTGGCCGGGATGGGCTTCTGGGCGATGTGACTGCCGTCCATCTGCGCCGGCCCTTCGATGCCGTGCCAGTGAATGGTGGTGTCATCGGGCAGGTTGTTGGTGAAGTGGACGATCAGGGTGTCACCAAGGTTGGCCTCGAGGGTCGGGCCCGGGATCGTGCCGTTGAATGCCGACACCGCAGTGGCCGCACCGGGCAGATACTGCTTGGTCGTCTCAGAGGCTTCGAGGAAGACCTCGACGATGGTCGAGCTCGGATTGACGTCCGGCTCGATCGGCGGCTCGGTGAGCTGGGCCGTGGTCGACGCAGCGCAGAGCGCAAGGGCCGACAGGCCAGACAAGGCAAAGCGGTATGCACGCATTTCGGGATGCTCCATACGGTGAGAGTTTGCGTTTTGCAGGAGAGAAGAACCTCGCCCCAGACGAGGTCAGAAGCTCAGTCACGATACACGCAGATCCAGATCGTGCACAGCCGGCAGGGCGCGGAAAGGCACCCCACCGGCGATCATGAACGATTTGTCATTTCACTGCTGAGACGCACTCTCACTCAGGGCGTGATCGACTTCAGCGCGTTGGAGGCAGCGAAGCCCTGCACCCCTGCACCGTCCTGCAGCCAGGCCTGCCAGTACAGTTCTGTGCCTGGGGCCACGTTGTTCGGCCAGGCCGCGGCCAGGTCGAGATGCCCATTGCCGTCGGTGTTCATGAAGAACATGACGAACGCACTCGGCAGCAACGTGCCGCCCTTGAAGGATGTTTCACCCACACCTGTCCCCACAAAGAGGCCCACGAACGCGTTGGGCGCGCCGTGGCGCAAGGTCAACGTGGTCGGGCTTCCGGCGGTCAAATCACCGGTCAGTCGCATCTCGGGGATGCCGCTCGCACCGCTCAGGCCAAAGCCCAGCAGCTCGGTGGTGTGGCCCGGGTAGCGTGCCTCGAAGAAGGCCATCATGCCCGCGCCTGCATGTTCCAGGATGTGGCAGTGGGCCAACCAACCGCCCGACACGTCATCTGAGGGATGGCGACCTTCAGCGCGCACCAGCCCTTCTCGCCCGACGTCAGTGAACGTCGCGTAGGCGCGCAAGACCACCGTGCTCGACATGGGCATGGGGTCCAACCGACCGGGCACTCGATAGGTATCTTTGTTCTCGGTGTAGGTGATGGGCACCGTGTAGTTCAGCGCTGGGTTCGAGACGTGGGTGTACTCGAGCTCGTAGGGCTGAAACGACCATCCGTGGGTGTGAAACGGATGGTCCATGTGACTCATGTTGGTCACTTCCCAGATGTAGGTGCTGCCCACGCTCACGTCGTGAGCCTGCAGGCTGGTCATCTTCATCATGGGGATGGGCGACATCATCATGCCCATGCCTTCCATCTGCATGAACAGCTTCAGCCCGGAGCCGTCCGGAGCGAAGGGCGGCATGCTGTGACCGAAGCGGTACTTCAGCGTGCCCACCACGTCGTTGGGGTCGATCTCGGGGATGTCCCGCAGCGTTGCCGGGGGCACGAAGGGCGTGCCCGGGTTGCCGTTGACCGCGACGCGAATCAGGGGGATGGGCAGGGCGTTGCCGTCGGTCACGTCGTCGCCGAGCACGATGTTGCCCGAGCCTCCCGGGTCGTACATGACCGCGTGGGCGCCTCGGTTCCAGTCGTGGTTCTGCACGAGCACGGTCTCGCCGTTCAGCCCGGAGGGAGTCCAGACCACGTCGGCCCGCTCACCTGGGGTCAAGAAGATGCCTTCGTCAGGGTCGTTGCTGCTGGCGTGGGACCACCCCCCACCCGGCGGCGGGATGATCACCGAGACACTGGGCTTGATCTGGGGCGCCTCGAGCAGCCCGCCGTCACCACCGATGCGGTAGAGCGACTGAGCCACACCGCTGGGAGAGTCTTCGAACGACACCCTGAAGAAGCGCGTGTTGGCCACATCGAGAAAGCGCCAGCGCTCGGGCTGCCCGTTGGTGACCGGCAGGCCGATGGGCGCCACCTGGCCATTGATCAGCATGGTGTTGCCCACGCGACCGTTGAGGGTGTGCTCGATCTTCTCCAGGGGATCACTGGGGAAGTGGGTCTCGATCTGGTTGTTCTGGTCGAGAGAGATGTCGTCGAGGATCACGATGCGCTCGGTGGCGGGCAGGCCAAGGCCCGCCTCTCCCACGGGGTCGCGCACCAGGATCGCGCCGTAGAGTCCGGCTTCGACGGCCTCGCTGGTGCGAATGTGCGGGTGGTACCAGTACATGCCGGGAGAGAGCAGGTCGAACTGGTAGTCGAAGGTGCCGCCGTTGGCGGGCACGGGCTTCTGGGCCACGTGGCTGCCGTCCATCTGCGCCGGCGCCTCGATGCCGTGCCAGTGAATGGTGGTCTCGTCAGGCAAGTTGTTGGTGAAGTGGACGATCAGGGTGTCGCCCACATTGGCCACCAACGTCGGCCCGGGGATCGTGCCGTTGTAGGCCGACACCGCCGTGGGCGCACCCGGCAAGTACTGCTTGGTGGTCTCGGAGGCCTCCAGGGACACCTCGACGATGGTCGGCGAGGCGTTGATGTCAGCAGCCACGGGAGGCTCACTCCACTGGGCGTGGGTCAAGGGAGCCAGGGTGGACAGGGCCACAAGGGCCGAGCTGAGAGCGCGATGACTGCGCATGGAGTGTCTCCACGATCGTTGAGAGGCCAGGTGAACGGGCCCTTCATCGGCCATGGCCGGTCCCTGGCTGTAGGGTGACTTGAGGGGCAATCTCAGAACGAGGGCCAACCCCCCCCCCCACACACAACGCACGGAGGCCTCCCCGGCGAAGGACGCCGAGGAGGCCTCTGTGGGGCGCAGTCCCGTGCGCCAGGGTCCCGTTACATGCTCATGCGGTAGGTGTCGAGGATCGCGACGTAGTCCTCGTTCTCCGGGTCGAGCTCGCAGCAGCGCTGCATGGTGCCCACGGCCAGGCGGGCCCGATCGCCCTCGTTGCCTTCGCCGTAGAGGTACTGCACCTGGCTGAGCAGGTTCAGGCGGGAGGCCAGCCAGCGGTTCAGGTCGGCGACCCGGTCTTCGGGAGAGCCGTAGCCGTCGGCGTAGCCATCGCCGTCTCCGCCAGCCATGTCACCACCCTTGGCCATGTCGCCGCTCATGTCGCCGGCCTCGCAGGACTCGCAGCCTTCGCAACCGTCACCGCCCTCGCAGGCCATGTCGCCGCCGGCCGCGCACTTGGCGATCTCTCCGGCGCAGGTCTTCTCTGCACCGCGGGCCGCAGCGTAGGCGAGCTTCACCGCGAAGGCCTTCTCGTCGGCGGTCAGGTCACCCTCGTCGTAGCTGACGATGAAGTTGGCCACGCCGTGGGCCCAGTCGGCCGCTTGCTCTCTCGGCGCGGTCTGCCAGGCGCTCATGAACGACTGGCGCGAGTCGCCGAGCTGCCCCATCTGGGCCTGGGTGTTGGCGATGCGGTTGAAGCCTTCGAAGCGCACGGCGTCGCTGGTGGACTGGCCCACCGCCGCGAGCACGCCGCTCAGGTCGACCATCTGACCGCTGTCCTCCGCGGGCCACTCGACCTCGTGCATGAGTTCGTCCACCACCACCTTGGCGCCACCGAGGGTCTCGCCCTTGGGGTCGGCGCGGCGAATGGCCTTGATGGTCTTGTCGTGGTTGCGCCAATCCCAGCAGCTGGCCAGCTTCTGGGCCAGGGCGTACTGCATGCCCAGGTCGCCGGGGTTCGCTTCCACCGCCTGGCGATGACTGGCCACCGTGTTGTCCACCGAGTGAATGCGGTCGAGCTGCTCAAGCAGGGGCTCGGGCGGGATGAAGCCCGTGATCAGCTCGTTGATGTCGCCGTTGGACATGGCCACCACGATCGCCGGGAACTGCTCGATGTTGTAGCGCTTCACCAGCGAGGTCATCTTGCCGTCCTCGGTGGTGTACTTGAGGCAGATCGTCTCGGACAAGGCGTCGGCCACGTCGCCGTCGGCAAACGTCTCGGCGATCAGCTTGTTCGAGTAGTCGCTCCAATCGGGAGCGAAGGCGATGAGCAGGGGCGCGTCGTTGGCCTTGGCCTCGCGCAGGGCCTTGTTGTAGCCGTCGGCGTACCACTCAAGGGAGGTGTCACCGGCAGCAGCCAGGGGCGCCAGGACGGCCAGCAAAGCCAGCAGCTTGGGCAGGATGATGTTTCGCAGCATGGAATGGTCTCTCTGATAAGGAGGGTGTCGAGCCACCTCAGCCGGGCTGGGTGCCTGCACTCAGAGGGCCACCCCGCTCGGGAGTGTGACCAGCTCGACGAACATCCTGGGGACGGGGCCCGCTGCGAGGGCCCGCCGACCAGAGAATCTCAGAGAATCAGGGGGTCGTGGCCAGCTGGGCGTTGGAGAGCGTCTTGCCGAACGGGCTGCTGAAGTCCTGGCAGAGATACTGGAAGGCCAGCTCGGACCCGCTGGGCACTCCCGCCGGGAAGGGCGCGGTCAAGGCGAAGCCGCCGGTACCGTCGGTGACGATGAGCAGCTCCAGGGCCACGGGCAGGGCATGGATCACGCCGCCGAAGAAGGGCACGGGCGTGGAGGCCACCGAGACCCAGAGCAACGCGAAGCCACCGGGGGGCGCGTCGCTCAAGGTCACGCCCAGCTCAGAGCCTGCGCTGAGCGGCCCGCTGCCCGAGAGCACGGGGACGCCTGCGATGCCCACCGTGCCGCCGAGCAGCTCGGTCCAGCGTGCACCGAGCGTGCCGTCGGCGTTGATGTTCTGGCCGTAGATGTCCCCCGCGTCGTTGCGCTCGTCGGACCAGGCCAGCGTGCCGTAGCCCGCAGCGCTGGTGGCCAGAGACAACCGCGACTTGGACGCTGGTGTGGACGACACATCGAAGGGCCCGGTGACCACGGCGCCGCTGCTGTTGACCAGAGCGCCACGAATCTGGTCCATGCCGAAGGCGGGCGCCGCGTCCCAGACCACCAGGGTCTGATCGCCGCTGACCAGATGAGGGGTCGAGGTGATGTCGTCGCCGCCCACGGCCACGATCTCTGCGCCGTTGTCGCTCCACAGTCGGGCGCCCGCTCCATCGAAGGCCTGGCCGTACACACCGTCCTGGGACTGGTTGCTGCTCTGTTCGATCCAGTACGCGTAGGTCGTCCCCGTGGCGCTGTCATGGGAGACCGACGGGTTCACCCGCACTCGCGTGGCGTTGGTGGACACCACCGAGCCGTTGTGCCCGAAGGCCTCCGTGCCGTCAGACAGCACGTGTTGCACCGAGCACTGCAGCTGCAATGAACCGGCGTCGTACCAGGAGAACACTGCCCCGCCGCTGCCGTCGGTGGCGAAGCCGGGGAAGTTGCCGAACTGCAGCGATCCGCCATCGAACACGATCACGTGACTGGCACCCCATAGCTTCGTACCGGCCGCGTCGACCTTCTGAGCCAGCAAGTGACGGGGTGAGCCGAAGCCCCCCTGCTGATGCACGAAGGAGACGATCGCGTCGTTGCCCACGCCGTGCAGATCGCTCACGGAGAAGGTTCCCACGCCCGTGGCGAACTCCACAGGCGGACCCACGAACGCGCCGTTGGCGTCGAGTCGGCGCATGAGGAAGCCGTTGTTCTGGGTCCAGGCCACCACCGCCCCACCGTCGCTGGTGGCGGCGATCTTGGGCGAGGCCACGAAGGCCCCCGTGGCCGTGAGCTGCACGCCGCTCGCGCCCCACAACAGGGTGCCATCGGGTGCCACCTTCGCCGCGCTGATCTGGACCCCCACGCCGCCATCGTCGCGATAGGCCAGGAGCGCGTTGCCGTCCCCGTCAACGTCGAGTCCGTAATCCTGCGTGGAGCTGAAGCCCCGATCGGCCACGAGCACGCCACCGTGCCCGAGAGTCTCGACGCCGCCCACATCGAGGCGGGAGACACGCACGTCCCACCCCGTGCCGATGCCGTCGAACCAGCTGATCCAGCTGCCGCCGTCGGCGGTGGACGCGACCTTGGGTTGGCCTTGATCGCTGCCACCGTCAGCCACGGCCAGATTGGTTGCCGCATCGCCGGACCACTGGGCAACGGCTCGTGGAGCGCTGGCCAGCACGGCCACAAGACAACACCCCGCCGCGAAGACGAACCGACCAGACGAGGGACTACGTAGGGCGAGCTTCACGAATCTCAGACTCCAAGGTGCCAGCGACGAGGGTGCGAACAGCGAGGGTGCAAACAGGAACACGGGCTTCAAACAGAGATCAGGGTGTGGTGGCCGAGAGGGCATTGCTGGCAGAGAAGCCCACGGGGCCTGCAGCGTCTACGATCCACTCTTGCAGGTACGTGGAGAACGCGGCCGGGACACCTGCCGGCCAGGGTGCGGCGATGACCAGGTTGCCCGTGCCATCCACGGCGAAGGGGCCGATCAGCACATCGGGGGAGGGCACCAGAATGCCGCCCTTGAAGGAGACAGAGACGTCTGCGAACCCCGTCACCAACCAGGCAGACGTGGCGGGCAGGGCGTTGCTCAAGGTGAGCGTGGTGATCGTCGACGGGGTGAGATCGCCCGCGCCCACCAGGCCAGGCAAGCCGCTCGCACCTGCCAGGGCATTGCCCAGATCGAGCCAGGTGCCCGTACCTCCCAGCGGCGTGAGGGCGACATCCAAAACGGTCGACCCTGCCGCCGTGGCCGTGACCGCTGCAGAGAAATCGCCATACCCGGGAGCGCTCACGTTGATCGTGTAGTTTCCCGCAGGGACGAACACGTGGTAGCGGCCAAACTCCGCACCGCTTGCGTTCGCCTCACCGTTCTCGTAGGTCACCTCGACGATGTCGATCGCAGCCTCCAGGGGCAGGCCCGTCGTCGCGTCGGTGACATTGCCTGTGATCGGCACGGAACGACCGAGCATCCACAGGATGCCGGGCCAGACCAGGTTGGCCTCCGCCCGGGCACTGGCGAAGCTGGGCTGAAACGAGGTGGCCGTCTCGATCAGGAACGAGTGGCTGCCGACGGACGCCGACTCCCACTCGTAATGCTCACCCTCGGCGGAGGGCGGCCGCTCTGATCCGCCGTATCCCGAAGCGTTCGAGAGGGCGACGGCCTCGTTTCTCTGCCAGGTGCTCAGGGGATTGGCCGAGCAGCTGTAGCCCCACAACACCTCGCGTCCCGACGAGTGGTAGTCGATCACCTTGGCGAAGCGCCGATCGTTGGCCAGGGTGATCATGGCCTGGGTCTCGGGCTCCGAGGCGGCGGACGGACCCTTGTAGGTGTTCGAGCCGGCCGAGCTGCTGCCCGAACAGGCCGCGGTCCAACCGAAGGGGTAGTTGCGGTTCAGGTCGACGCCGATGGCCGTGGGGAACACCCGGCGGTTCTTGCGCCACAGGTTGTCACCGGTGAAGACCTCGTTGTAGCCGTCCGGGTTCCATACGGGCGCGATCCAGATCTCGTGGTTGTCCACCGCGGCGGTGACCTGGGGGTCGGTGCCGTACAAGGTCAGGAGATTGGTGATCGCTTTCATGGCGATGACCGGCGTGACGATCTCACGGCAATGGTGGCAGGAGACGATGAGCATGGTGGGCTCGTCTTCGCTCGTGTTCACGTTGTCCGAGATGACCATGGCTTTGAGGGTGCGTCCCTCGAAGGTGGTGGGCGCGCCGTACTCGACGGTCATGTCGACCACCCGAGCCAGGGTCGGGTTGGCCGCCGCCAGCGCGGTCATGCTGGCCTCGATCATGGCCAGATCCATGTAGCCGGCGGGCACGGCTTCGTAGCCACTGGGCACCTCGCCCAACTCGGCGGCGATCTCGTTGTACGGACGCCCACGCTCAAGCACGGTCACCGGCAGCTCGTAGGGCTCCAGCAACAGCTCCTCGCCAGGAGCCAGGATCAGCTGCAACGAGTGCGCGGTCTCGGCGCCGTGCAGCACGTCGAAGCCAGCAGCGGTCAGCGTCGCAGACAACTCATGGGGATGGTCCGCAGCCACCTCCACCCGAACCGATGTCTGGGCCACGACAGGGGTGGACAGAACGAGCAGCAGAATCCCGAGCAGGGATGATGTCTTGGTCACGATGGGTCTCCTTTACCGAGGCACGAGTATCCGGCCTCTCGCGAATCTCGGGGGACAGAAATCTCGGGACCGGGGCATGGGGCCTCTCAGCCCCGGCAGGTGGCGCTCATGACGGGGCCTTGGGGCTCAGGCCTGCGGGCCAAGAATCAGCTGACCCGGGCAACCAGCAACCACTGAGGCGCGCGGGCGTGAGCGCCATGGGGCAACAGGCCCGGGATCCAGCCCAGCGAACACCATGCCGGGCGGCGACGGATCGACTCAAAGGCCACTCGGCAACGGCGCCCCGGACAACGCCGCTTGCAGACACTCTGCGGCGGCGGCCGAACCGGGAGTGAGTTCGTACGCCCTGCGCAAGTGCCCCAGGCCCTCTTCGCCACGCCCGCTGTTGTAGAGCAGCCGCCCCAGCTCCAGGTGAGCGCCGCCGAACGTGGGCGCGAGGGTCAGGGCTTCGCGCAGCCACTGCTCGGCCTGGCTGGTCCGCCCCAGGCGAGCCGCCAGGACGGCGCCGTTGAAACGGGGCTCCAGCTGCTGGGGTGCCTGTTGCGCCGCCAGCTCGAAGTGCTGCAAGGCCTCGTCCGCCCGGCCCAGGCTCGACAGGGCGTTGCCCAGGTTCACATGAGCGCCGGTCAGCTCGGGCTGCAGCGAGAGCGCCGTCTCGAGCGCGGCGACCGCGTCGGCCAGCTGCCCCTGCCGGGACAACAGCGTGCCCAGGTTGAAGTGGGCGATGGCCCGGTCCGGGGCCAGGGCCACGACCTGCCGGTAGCTCTCGATGGCCCCCATCTCATCGCCTAGCAGCGAGAGGCACACGGCGCGGTTCAACTGGGCGTCCACATGGTCGGGGGACAGGGCCAGGGCCGCCTCGAAGCGCTCCAGGGCCTCGGCCAGGCGATCGGTCTCCACCAACGCCGCGCCCAGCCCCACCAGGGTGTCGACCCGGTCGTCGCGCTCAGCGCCCCGCTCAACGGCCAGGGTCAGATGCTCTACCGACTCGGCCGCCCGGCCTGCCCTCAGCAGAGCCATGCCCAGGTTCAAACGCAAGACCAGGTCGGTGCCGTCGAGGGCGACCGCGCGAGTGTAGGCCGACAAGGCCTCGTCAGCCTGCCCGCTCTGGCTGAGCCCGTAGGCCAACAAGCGCGTGGCCAGCAGGCTCTCCGGGTTGAGCTGCAGCGCCGCCCGCGCCGGCACCAGGCTCTCGGCGAAGCGTCCTGCACCTTGCAGAGACGTGGCCGTGCGACAGAGCACGTAGGCCGGGACATCGGCAAGGTTCGCGGCCGCCACGGCAGCCGCGCGGCTCTGCAGGGGCTCGGACAGCGGAGGCTCCCAGAGTGGGGCGCCGTTGTCGAGCAGCTCCAGCAACAGGGCAGACAGGGATTCCTCTGCGCCAGCCACCTCGCCCGCGGCCCGATCGGCGGCGGAGTACTCGAGAGCCGGCAGGTCGTCCACCTGAATCTGCCCGCCCGCGGCCAGCGCTGCCAGGCCAGCCTCGCCCATGAGCAGACAACCGGCCATGACCTCGGGGCGATTGAGGTGATAGGCCTCGCCGCCCCAGTAGGCGTAGGCCAGATCATCGTGCACCGCCTGGTTCTCCTGCAGCAGATCGAGGCGGGACGGGTTCACGCGCAGGGGGCCATCGGCCCGCCCCACCAGCAGCAGCTCGGTGGTGTTGAAGAACAAGGCGGCGTGGGGCAACACCTCCAGAAACGTGGCCACCATGGAGCGCAGCTCGGACTCTTTCAGGAACGAGATGGGCACGAACTGGCTGACCAGACCGCCGGGGGCCAGACGCTCGGCGGCCAGACGGTAGAAGTCCTCGGTGTAGAACGAGGCCACTCCCGAACGAAAGGTCTGTCCCACCTCGATCGAGACCAGGTCCCAGTCGCCCTTCCCGTGGGCGAGCACGCCCCGGCCGTCGGCTTCGCGCAGCACCACCCGCTCGTCGTCCATCCATTCTGAGGGGAAGTGCTCGGCGATCACGTCGAACAGGCCGGGCTGGATGTCCACGCAGGTGAGCTGCTCGATGTCGTACATCAGAAAACGCGCTGGCGTCTGCCCTGCGCCCACGCCGATGACCAGCACCCGCTTGGGATCGTCGTGCAAGAGCATGGGCAGGTGGGCAGCGACGATCTGGTGGTTCTTGTGATCTTCGCCCTGCCAGAGCCGATCGATCTCGAGCATCTTGCGGCCGTTGCGCTCCAGCACGGCGATGGGTGCGTCGCCCCCTTCGTGAAGGGCGATCAGCTCGTCCCGGTCTGCGAGATAATCGGCGGGCAGGCGAGTGTCGTTGAGCGTCGGCAAGAGCACCCACAGCCCGCAGACAAGGGCGGTGGACAGCCACTTGGTGCCCCTCGCCGTGCGCCCCTCAAGAAGCCACCAGGCGCCCAACCCGGTGAGGACGCCGAGGCCGGTGACGACTCGCAGCGCCAGGTCGAGCCCCCCGTTGGGCAGGACGGCGAAACCGACCAGCAACGAACCCAAGATGCCACCGGCGGTGCTCGCGGCTGCCACCCTGCCCACGCCGAACCCGACCACCTCTGGGCTGTCCACGGCGAGACGGACCGCGACGGGAAACGTCGCCCCCATGAGGATCGCTGGCAGCAGCATGAGCGCCCCCACGAAGAGCACCTGCCCGCCATCGGAGGCCAGCCCGCGCCACAGGGTGGGGGACGCCTGCAACAGGCCGAGCACGACGAGCCCACCGCATACGGAGAGCCATCCGTAGCACCAGGCTCGGCGGCTCAGTCCGTCGAGCAGGCGACCGGCCACCGCGCTGCCGATGACGATGCCCAGGAGCACCACGGCCAGGGTCAAGGTATAGGTGTGCACCGTGTTGCGCACGATCAGGGCCACGAAGCGTGCCCAGACCACCTCGTTGCCCAGGCCCACGAAGCCGGTGAAGAAGACCAGGGTGAGCAAGATCAGGTTTGAGCGTCGCGAGCCAGCCAATGCGGGTGAGGCCGAGGCCGCCGGAGCAACGACGGGCTGCGCATCACCCGCCGGATCACGAGAGACCGCCCCGGCCTCTGCGCGGTGCGACAACTCGGCGGGTACAACGTCGAGCGCGGGAGCGCCTGCGGCGAGGCGACGCGCGGCGAACCCAACGGCGATGTTGACCACTGCTCCCAGGCCCAACGTCATGCGCAGACCGAGCGTGGGCATGAGCCACCATCCTGTGAGCACACACCCCGCCGTGGCGCCCAAGGTGTTCAGGGCGTAGAGCCCCCCCACCTTGCTGCCCAGGCCACCGCGGTCGCGTACGAACTCCCTGCAGAACAGCGGCAAGCTACCGCCCATGAGCACAGCCGGGGGCAGCACCAGCAAGCTCACCAGGGGGATGCGCGCCAGGGACGACAACACGGGCTCGTCGATGAACGCACCATGCAGAGCGCCCCAGGCCCCGCCCAGCAGGTCGAAGCCCGCCGTGGCCAGCAGCGCCACGAATCCCAGGGCGATCTCCAGCGTGCCGTAGAGGGCGAGAGGGCGAGTGACCCGCCGAGAGACCCGGCCGAAAACCTCGCTGCCCAGAGTCAGGCCGGCGAAGAACGCGGCCAGCACCGTGCTCAGGGCCAGGCTGCTCCCGCCGAAGACGAAGCTGGCCTTGCGGATCCAGCAGAGCTCGTAGAGCAGAGCCACCGCACCGGAGAGGAACAGGCAGAGGCAGGCCCAGGCCAGTCGGCGGTCGGTCCGGGCCGTGGCGCGGGGGCCCTGGTCACTCGATGAGGTCATCGATCAGTCCTGAGAAACGAAGAGCCGCGCGAGCGGGCATCTTCGAAACGCTCGAAAGCCCAGTCAATGCTGCATCAGCAAAGGAGCGCGATCACTGCCCGGGTGAAGCGGTCTGCGGCGCAGCGAAGGTTTCGTTGAAGGCCACGAGGGCGTCGGGCTCGCTGATCAGACGCCAGTCGGGTTCGCCCTCGCGGCGCTTGTCCAGGTCGAACCAGAGCACGGCCTGCACGGTCGGGTAGCGGGCCAGGGTCTGCCACGCGTCACGAATCCAGGCGGCCTTGGCCCCGGGCTCGCCGGGGGCGCAACCTGTCTCGCCGATGAAGAGGGGCTTGGCCGGGTAGCGGCGGGACAGCTCTGCGAGGGGCTCATCGAACACGTCGGCGAACGACTGCCAGACGTGGTATTCGTCGTGGTGCTCGCCGAAGTTGTAGCCGTCGAGCCCCACCCCATCGACCACGTCGTCCCCCGGGTAGTAGAGCGGGGCGGCGTTGTCTGCCGTGGCTGGAACGTCGGTCACGTTGGGCGTCCAGAGCCACTGCACGTTGTGCGCGCCCGCCTCTTCAAAGAGCCTGTGCACGTGGCGCCAGGCCTGCACGAAGAGTTCAGGGTCGCCGTTCCAGCTGAACCAGTTGCCGTTCATCTCGAAACCAAAACGGAGCCACACGGGGCCGCCCTCGTCCCGAGCCGCCTGAGCCCAGGCCTTGAGTTCTTCGTCGAAGCGTCCCTCGACGAGCAGGGGCAGGTAGGGCGTCTCGCGGTCGTGCCAGAGCCAGAGTTCGAGAGAGATGACCGGCGCCGCCCCCAGCTCGCGAATGGCCCCCACCGCGCGAGTGGGAAAGCTCAGATGCCCCAGGTCGCGATAGAACATGACGTAGCTCGGCGGCCGGGGGTGCCGCACCCGCAGCGCCTCCATGTCGGCGGCGTAGTCGCGGCTCGACCAGTAGATGCGATAGATGCCCCAGTCGACGTCGATCTGTGGCGCGGGCTCGACCTGGGCAGCGAGCCCGGGCCGGCATCCCGCCAGACCGACCAGCGTCAGGCTGAGCAGCAGCGGGACAGCCAGAAGCCGCCACCACCGCGGCCGCCACCTCGCCCCCCACCGGGCAGCGTGGCCGCTCAAAGCCAGCAGACGTTGGATGACGGCAGGGCCAGCAGATCCGTGAGTACGATGAGGGGGCATGGCACCGCCGAGCGCTTTGTGAGGAGGAGGGGGCTGCTGGCCGAAGGGTGATCATAACGACCGCCGTCCCCACTGCTGTGTCACAGGAGCCGCACAGTTGTCAGGCTCGCGCTACCATGGCCGCCCGACACCAGGGAGGCTTGACCATGACGACCCGCTCGCGCCGCCGTTGGCATCCGGGCCAGACCCTGCTCTGCAAGGTTCTGCTCCGCCAGACTCTGCTCTGTGCCTTGCTCTGCGCGGGCTCAAGCACTCTCGTGGCACAGTCCGTGGCCGTGCTCCGGGCCCAGAGCCATGCCACTGAGAACGCCGCGCCCTTGACCCTGCACATCGAGCGCACGGCCCTCGGCCAGACCTCCATCGCACCCTGGCCCGCAAGCCACATCGACTGGATGCTCGTGCGCGCCGCCGGTGAACAGCTCAACCTGCACCAGCCCGCCGCGGACCATAGCGCACACGGCGACGGTCGTGACGACGGTGACGGTGATGGCGACGCCGGCGAAGATCACCAGGGCACGGTCTGCACTGTCGAGCCCATCGCATCGGGCATGCACATGATCGCGATCGATCTCGCGCCGCGCCTGGAGCAGATCCCCAGCTCTTCGCTGCGGGAGTTTCTGGCCACTCGTGTGGGCGAAGGCACGTTGCCCGGGGGCTGGCGTGAGGCCTTGCCCGAGGGGACGGTCACCGTGCGGCGCGTCGAGTCGTCGAAGCTGCTGGTGCGAGTGGGCGCAGGCGAGCATCCCAGCGCGGGCTCGGCCACCACCCAGGGCAAGACCGGCCAGCAGGTCGAGATCAGGTTGCAGGCCGACCCGACCCTGGTCCCCGTGGCTCATGATCTGCCGGTGAAGGTCTATCTCCCGGCGGTGACCGCTGGCGCGACCCGGGTGCTGGCCACCCACGGCACGAGCGGCGCCACCCGCTCCTTTCGCACCGACGGAGGCGGCCGAGGCGCGTTCACCCTGGGACGACAGGGCCCCTGGCTCTTCGAGGTGCACTTCGCCCGTCCCCTGCCTGACGAGGACGACGCCGACTGGGAGATCTTCAGCGCCACCTTGAGCTTCGCCGTGCCCCTTGGCGCCGAGCCCCTTGGCGCCGAGCCCCTTGGCGCCGACCGAGGGGAGGTCGACCGATGACCTCCGGCAATCCGCGCCCCCTTGTTGAGCTTCGCTCTGCCCCAGGCATCCGGCCGAGAGGACCGCGCACGATGACGACGCGCATCCCACACCTCGCTGCCCTGTTGATCACGTTGACCGCTGCTCTCTGCTGGGCACCCGTCGCCCACGGCCAGGTGACCGCAGGCGGCGGCACCGGCGGCCTGGGCGCCACGGCCCATGTGTGGAAAGAACTCGGCCCCGCGCCGATCACGTCCGCCAACTACGCAGGCCGCATCTCGGCGGTGGTGACCAGCCACAGCGACCCGGGGCGGCTCTACGTGGCTGGCGCCGATGGCGGCGTGTGGCGCAGCGACGATGGGGGCGTTGCCTGGACCGCCCTGTTCACGGACACCCCCACCACCAGCCTGGGCGCCTTGGCCCTCGACCCCACAGACCACGACGTGATCTACGCGGGCACAGGCGAGGCCAACTACGCCAACCACAGCCGCTACGGCCTGGGACTGCTCAAGTCCACCGACGGCGGCGCGCACTGGCGACTGCACGGCAGCGACGTCTTCGCCGGGCGCTGCTTCTCGCGCCTCGTGGTGTCGCCCGATGACCCGCAGACCCTCTTCGCAGCCATCACCCGAGCGGGGGGCTTCCCCGAGCTGGCGGCGGCCAAGGAGCACCCGGGGGCCACGGGCCCTCTGGGTGTGTTCCGCTCGACCGACGGCGGGCGCAGCTGGACCGATCTGGCCGGCGGTCTGCCCAACCTGTCCGCCACAGACCTGGCCATCGACCCCACTGACGGCCAACGCCTGCTCGCAGCCATCGGTCGCGTGCAAGGTGACCCGGACAACGGCCTCTGGCGCAGCATCGACGGCGGCGACAGCTGGACGCGAGTGACCACGGGCCTGCCAGCCCCCTCCCTCATGGGACGGATCAGCCTGGCCATCGCGCCCAGCGATCCCTCCCGGGTCTACGCGCTCATCGCCCGGCCTGCGGACAGCACCGGCGGCGGCGCCTCGACCCTGGGCGCCTACCGCAGCGACGACGGCGGCAACAGCTGGACATCGCTCCCCGTAGGCTCGGTGCAATCGTTCGGCTGGTACTACTCCCTGGTCACCATCGACCCCAGCAACCCGGACACCGTGTTCTTCGGTGGACTCAGCCTGCGCCGCTCCACCAACGCCGGGGCGACCTTCGCCACGGTCACACCCCCACACGTGGACATGCACGCTGGCGCCTGGGACGTGATGGGCCGCCTCATCGTGGGCGACGACGGGGGCGTCCACCGCAGCACCAACCTGGGCAACAGCTGGGTGCCGCTCAACGAAGGCCTGGGCACGGTGCAGTTCTATGCAGGCCTCTCCGTCGACCCCGAGGCGCCCGGACGCATGTTCGGCGGCACCCAGGACAACGGCACCAACCGGCGCGAGCCTGACGGCTCGGGCTGGGTGCAGGTGCTCGGCGGCGACGGCGGCTGGACGCTCATCGATCCCACGGACAGCTCGCGGGTGTTCGCCGAGTTTCAGGGCTCGGGCAACCTCTACCGCTCAACGAACGGCGGCAGCAGCTTCAGCTTCGTGGGCAACGGCATCGCCAGCTCGGACCGCAACGCCTTCTTGCCGCCCTATGCGATGTTTCCCACCAACTCGAGCCGCATGCTCTACGGCACCCACCGGGTCTACCGCAGCCTGAACGGCGGCAGCAGCTGGACGCCCCTGAGCGGCGACCTGACCACGGGGGTCGGGGCCATCCGGGCCCTGGCCATCTCGCCTGCGGACGCCAGCGTGTTCTGGGTGGCAACGAACGACGGCAATCTGCAGATCTCCACCGACGGCGGAAGCAACTGGCAGCTGGTGCAGAGCGGGCTGCCCGGGTGGCCCCGCACCACCCGCGAGATCGTCCCCCACCCCACGGAACCTCTGACCGCATATCTGGCGGTGGCTGCCTTTGGTGAGAGCCAGATCCAGCGCACCACGGACGGCGGGCAGAGCTGGGTGGCCCTCGATGCGGGCCTGCCGGACCTCCCGGTGAACGTGGTCTTTCTGCGGCCCGGCCCACCTGAACAGCTGTTCGCGGGGACCGACGCCGGGCTGCTGGTGAGCGTCAATGACGGTGAGTCTTGGCAGCCCTTCGGCACGGGCCTGCCCCCTGCGCCGGTGATCGACATCCGCGAGAGCAGCGCGGGGCGCATGGTGGTGTCCACCCAAGGGCGGGGTGTGTGGGAGGCAGTACCGCAGGTGCTCAAGGATGGCTGAGCGGGTCGCAGCGCACCCCGTCGCGGCCCTGGCGGCCCGATTGCTACGCTCGGCGCCATGAGAACGACCCACGCCTTGCCCGGCATGGTCTTGACCGACCACCGCTTCGAGCTGCCCCTCGACCACCGCCAACCCGGCGGCGAGACGATCACCGTCTTCGCCCGAGAGGTGGTGGCCGCGAACCGTGTACACGAGTCCCTGCCCTGGCTGCTGTTCCTGCAAGGTGGGCCCGGGCACGAGTCGCCACGGCCGCCCGCGTCTGCGTCCTGGCTCACCGTGGCCCTGCAGCACTACCGGGTGCTGCTGCTCGACCAGCGGGGCACCGGGCTGAGCACGCGCCTCGAAGCGGACACCCTGGCGGGCCTCACGCCCAAGGCCCAGGCCGCCCGTCTCGGGCTGCATCGGGCGGATGCCATCGTGGACGACTGCGAGGCCATCCGGCGCATCTTGGTGGGCGACGAGCCGTGGACCGTCCTGGGCCAGAGCTACGGCGGCTTCTGCATCCTGCGCTACCTCTCTGTGGCGCCGGAGGGGCTGGCTGGCGCGATGATCACCGGTGGGTTGGCGCCCCTCACAGGGCATGCCGACGACGTCTACCGCCAGACCTACCAGCGCTGCCGCGAGCGGAACGCGCTGTACTACCGGCGCTACCCGGGCGATGTGCAGCACGTGCGGCGCATCGTGGCGGCGCTCCACGAGCAGCACGCGGACCTGCCCTCCGGGGGCCTGCTCTCCGTGCAGCGTTTTCAGCAGCTCGGGCTGGCCCTGGGGACGAGCAGCGGCTTCGAGTCGCTCCATTATCTGGTCGAGGACGCCTTCGTCCCCGGGCCGAGGGGAGAGCAGCTGGGCTACCACTTCTTGTCAGCGGTCGACCAGGCCCTGTCCTATCCCACGCACCCGCTGTACTCGCTCATGCATGAGTCGATCTATTGCCAGGGCAGCGCGTCCCGGTGGTCGGCGGAGCGCATCCGCGGCGAGTTTCCCGAGTTCGATGGGCGACGTGACGACGGCCCGGTGCTGTTCACCGGCGAGATGATCTACCCCTGGATGTTCGACGAGATCGATCGCCTCGCGCCCCTCGGAGGAGCGGCGGAGATCCTGGCGGCCCGGGACGACTGGCCCCTCCTTTATGACGTGGAGCGGTTGGGGAGCAACCCGGTGCCCGTGGTGGCGGCGGTCTATCACGACGACATGTTCGTGGACCGGGAGCTGTCCCTGCGGACCGCCGAGTCCGTGGCCAATCTGCGGGTCTGGGTCACCAACGAGTACCAGCACGACGGTCTGCGGGTGGCCGGAGAGACCGTCTTCAGCCGGCTCACGGACATGCTCCAGGGCATGGTCTGAGGGGCAACGTGGGGCCTTGAGGCGGTCATCCGGGGTTCTCACGGGGCCCGTACCGCCGTGGATCTTGGATCTCGCCCTTGTCGATTCGGGTTTTGAGGTCGATACTTGAACACGCTCGCGGCCCGTCCCGTGCAGCGGCTCCCGAACCGCCGTTGCGCACTCTCCAGGGACATTTCACCGCGATCGTCTCTCTCCCCGATCCTTTGAGGTCCTCTCCCATGTCCCATGTTCCGTCCCGGCAGATCCGCCGGTCCCTGCTGACGTACGCCCTTGGTGCAGCCCTGATGGCCCTGCCCGGCCAGAGCGCCGCTGCCCAATCCGATGACTCCCTCCCCTCGGTCTACCCCTCGGGCGCGCACCGCGGTGCCGCGGCCATCGTTGCCTTCGGTGACGAGTTGGCCACCATCGCGGCGGCCAACGATCTGACCACGGCCGAGCTGACCGAGCGCCTGACCAACGACTCCAGCATGTGGATCGACAGCGACGGCAAGATCTTCTTCGTGGACATCCCCCTCTACCGCAGCGGCAACGGCGACGAAGAGGCGGGCTACGCCGACGTGTCCGGCATCTCCACCGCCGACGCCTTCAAGCTGCACAGCAACCCGGGCGCCAACCAGACCATCTACATGGACTTCGATGGTCACCAGTCCGTGAACAACAGCTGGAACCACAACATCACCTTCCCGCCCTACAACACCAGCGGCGGCACGGGCTCCTTCACCGAGACCGAGCTCAACCACGTGATCACCTGGTGGCTCCACGTGGTCGAAGACTTCTCATCCTTTGATGTGGACGTCACCACCGAAGAGCCCCCGGTCAGCTCGCTGATCAAGAGCGGCGGCGGCGATCAGTTCTGGGGCGTGCGTTGCATCATCACCCAGCCCACCAGCGGCTTCGGCAATGGCATCGGCGGCGTGGCCTTCTTGAACTCGTTCGACGACAACAACGACAACCCGTGCTTCGCCTTCAACAAGGGCGACAACGTGGGCTCCATGACCGTCAGCCACGAGGTGGGCCACACCCTGGGGCTCAGCCATGATGGGCTCAACGGTTCTTCGTACCACCCGGGAACGGGCAGCGGCGAGACCAGCTGGGGCCCGATCATGGGCGCTCCGTTCAGCAGCAACCTGGTGCAGTGGAGCAAGGGCGAATACGCCGGCGCGACCACCACCCAGAACGACCTGAGCATCATCATCAAGACCTCCAACGGCATCTCCTTCCTCAGCGATGACCATGGTGACGACGAGAACTCGGCCTCGCCCGTGGGGATGCCCCAGGGTTGCCCCGTCCCGGGCCCCGGTACAGCCACGGGCGTGATCGAACGGCGCACCGACGTGGACGCGTTCTTCTTCACCACTTCTGGCGGGCAGGTCACCATCAGCGCCGACCCGATCAGCCCGGGGGGCAACCTCGACATCCAGATGGACGTGCTCGACGGCAACGGCGTGCCGGTGGTGACCGTCAATGACGCCAACCAGGCAGACGCCAGCGCCACGCTGACCCTGGCCGCGGGCACCTACTACGTGCTCGTGGACGGCGTGGGCAAAGGCACCACCTACACCGACTACGGCTGCATCGGTCAGTACGTGGTCTCCGTCGAGATGGGCGGCGCCCAGGCGGTGACCAACCTGGGTGGCGGCGTGGCCGGCGCCTTCAACATCCAGCCCACCTTCCTGATCAATGGAACGCCCTGCCCCGGCAACACGGTGAGCTTCAACATGGGACTGGCCAAGGCCAACTCCCCGGCCTGGCTGTTCTTCGGCGTGACCGAGCTGAGCGCTCCGTTCAAGGGCGGCATCCTGGTGCCCAACGCCGCGCCCCCCGGTGGCATCCTCAGCCTGAGCACCAACTTCCTGGGTGGAGCCCAGATCAGCACCACCTGGCCCGCAGGCCTGCCCACCGGCACGGAGCTGTTCGTCCAGTACTGGGTCAAGGACAACGCAGCGACGGTCGGATTCAGCGCCACCGACGGCCTCAAGATGGTTCTTCCGTAGTCGGGCTCTGTTGTCTGAGCTGCGCCGTGGCTGCGTTGTCGCGGCCCTGCCCGATGCTCAACGTGGCTAGCGCCACGCCTCCGCTCGGGCAGACCACGACGCCTTGCCACGACACAGCTCAGACAACGATTGATTTACCAACCGCGGCGTAGCCGGGCTCTGTTGCGAGAGCTGCGCTGTGGCTGCGTTGCAGCGGCCACGGCCGATCCTCAACGTGGCTAGCGCCACGCCTCCGCTGCGCCGAGCCACTGCGCCTTGCCACAACGCAGCTCTCGCAACGATTGATCTACCAACAGCGTGGGCTTGCCTGCGTTCGGGCGCGGCAGTGCGCCTTGCCACGACGCAGGCCACCCGGCGAATCATGGGGCGACTGCGGGGGGCGGGGTGGGGTGTTCTTTTCTGGGGTCTATCAGCTGGGGGGTGGTGGGCGTAGTGTGTGCCTTGCCGGTGGCGCGGGCTGAGGTGTCGCGTCTCGTTTGACTCCGAGTGCGCTGCGTTCATGGTTGGTGTTCTGCTGGTTCAGCCTCCCCATCGGGATACCTTTGGGTACTCGATGCCGCCCCTGGGGGCGCTGCATCTGGGAGCTGCTGCGCGGCGGCGAGGGCATGGGGTTCGCTTTCTTGACCTGGCGCTGATGTTGCGGCGCCGGGAGTTGCCCGCCGACGACAGCCTGATCGGCGTCTGCGCGCAGACCATCGTCGACGCCGAACCTGAGCTGCTGGGATTGGGCGCCATGATCTCGGCCATGCCGGCGACCCTCCATCTCGCAGCCGAGGTGCGAAAGCTGGCGCCGGATCTGCCCATCGTCCTGGGCGGGCAGGGCCCGGAGACCGTTGAGCTGGCCGTGCTGGCCAGGCACCCTGCCATCGATCTGGTGGCAGTGGGCGAGGCGGACGAGACCTTTGCCGACCTGCTCGATGTCTTGGATGACGAGCGCGCGCGGAGCCAGCTCGTGCGCGGCCAGGACACTCTCCCGGGGCTGCTGGCCATCCCCGGGCTGGCCCTGCGACGAGATGGCGTGCCCGTGCTCACCGCTTCCCGGCCCGTGATCGCCGAGCTCGATGAGGTCGACCTGCCCGCGTTCGATCTGGCCGAGTCCCCCGCTGCCTACGCTGCGGCGGCCGGTGGCGGCGAGGCCTTGTTTCCCATCGACTTGGGGCGGGGCTGCAGCTTCACCTGCTCGTTCTGCACCACATCGATCTTCTGGGGACGACAGGTGCGCTACATGTCGCCAGCCCGGGCCGCGGACGCCTTCGACCTCATGGCTTCGCTCGACGGCATGAGCGATGGGGGCTGCGTCTACGTGACCCACGATTTGTTCACCGCCAATCGCCAGCGAGTCCTCGACATCTGCGCGGAGAAGGTGCGCCGAGGCAACCGCCTACCCTGGGAGTGCCGCACGCGCATCGACCTTGTCGACGAAGAGCTGCTCACGGCCATGAGGGACGCAGGCTGCCGGCGCATCCTGTACGGAGTCGAGAGCGACAGCGGCCCGGTGCTCCAGGCGGTGGACAAGGGTGGGCGGCAGGCCAGCGAAGCGTTCGACGTACGGGCCACGCTGGCCCAGGCGTCACAGGTGGGCATGGCGTCCATCGTGGGCGTGATGGCCGGCATCCCCGGTGAGAGCGCAGACGATGTGGAGGCCAGCCTGCAGCTCATGGCCGACGCGGCGGTGATCGACGGCTGCTCCCTGTCGATGCACTGGTTCAACGTGACGCCGGGCAATGGCCAGAGCCAGACGGCGAGCGCCGCCCACGACTTCAGACTCATCAGCGGCCTGCACGCCGACCTCATGCGCGGCCACGACATCCCCGCTGGACAGGTGCACAGTGTGCAAGCCGGGATGATCGCCAGCGACCCCGAGATCTTCGCGGGCTTTCGGGTCTTCGCCCCCGACTGGACCACGCCCCGGACGCTCTACCTGCTGACCCGCAACGCCCACCTGTTGCTGGAGGTCCTGCCCCGCAGCCTGAAGGCCTGCGCGAAGGTCCAGGGCGCGACGTTGCTGCAGACCCTCACGGAGTTGCTCACGGCCCTCGCGAATGGCGCGCATTGCGGGGTTGCCGACGCAACCGACGCAACCGACGCAACCGACGCA
>CAZIAK010000044.1:31584-35984 GCA_964537035.1 uncultured Phycisphaerales bacterium
CCGACGCAACCGACGCAACCGACGCAACCGACGCAGCCCGAGACGGCGGGGCCGCGCGCAACGGGCCACGGGGTGCGGCTGGCCAGCCGTGGTGGTCCGGGCCATGGGCTGCGGATGCCCTGGCCGCTGAACGCAGCGAGCATGGCGACCCTTGGGATGAGCTGCTGGTGCTGCACCGCGGCGCGGCCGTGCGCCTGGCCTCGGCGCTGATCGGTCAGCTCGCTGTCGAGACGGGCGACGAGCGGCTGCACTGCCTGCTGACCTACGAGCGGGCCCTGTTCGAGACGACCGAGACCTCCCTGCGGCGCTTCGCCCGAGACCCCCTGCCGCTGGTCCGGGACATGGACGGCGGCTCTTGGTCTGACAGCTCGGGGTCTGACAGCTCGGGGTCTGACAAGGCGGGGTCCGACGACTCGGCGACCGGCCACGGTCAAACCGAACGGGCCGTGCTGTTCAGCCGCCGGGGCGAGGTGGTCCGGGCCCATGCGCTCTCGGAGTTTCTGGCCGACGCCCACGAGCTGTCCGACGATCAGGAGCTGCGCTCCCGCTGGCCCGGCGCCACGGACTCCGACGTGGCCTCCGCCCGCCAGCTGCTCGCCGCCCTCACCACGACCGACCGCTGACACGCCTGCAACCGGCGCCCTCCCCCCACGCTCCCTGCGCCCAAAAACACCCCACGCCTCTCGGCCCGCCCCCTCCCCATCGCGACACCTCCCATGACTGACCCCGCTGACCTGCGCGTGCTGCTCGCCTTCCCGCCTCAGGGACATCCGACCCAGCCGTATCTGGCGCTGCCGTCACTCAAGGCCTGGCTGGGGCAACATGGATTCAGCGACTGCACGGTGTGGGATCTGAATCTCGAGGCCTACGACGACCTGATCTCTGGTGAGCGCCTGGGCCTCGCGGTGGAGCGCATCCGCGAGCGGGCGGAGACGCAGTGGCGCATGCCCGAGCGGGAGCACCTCGCGGGGGATGATCTGTCCCGCTACCGGCTCTACGCCGACGCCCTCACCTCGGGCCCCTACATCGCGGGGGAGATCGACCGGGCCAAGGATGTGATCAGGGACAAGGACGCCTTCTACGATCGGGCCCAGTACCTGTGGGCCATGCGCACGTTCGAGGCCGGGCTGAAGCTGCTGTCCACCGAGTACCACCCGTCGCTGTTCACGGCGCACAACTACACCCAGGCCACGAGCATCGACAGCAGCGCCGACCTGTTCGCGGGCGTGGACGACAGCTCGGCGAACATGTTCGTGGAGTACTACGAGCAGCACGTCCTGCCGCGCATCGAGCGGGAGCGCCCTGATGTGCTGGGACTGTCGGTGACCTACGGCAGCCAGATGGTGCCCGCCTTGACCCTGGCCACCATGGTCAAGAAGCGCTGGCCCGAGATTCACATCACCCTGGGCGGCGGCATGTTGGCCTACGTGGGTCAGCGCTTGTCGCAAGCCGGGCCGCTGTTCGAGCGGGTGGATTCGATCGCGATCTACGAAGGCGAGCGACCCTTGCTGGAGCTGTGCCGCGCTGTGGCTGCGGCGGGCGGGCGTGAGGGCGTGCGGCCCGACCTCTCGGGCGTAGCGAACCTGCTCTACCTGGGCGACGACGGCGTGCCCGCGGCCAACGGCGAGCTGCGTCCCCTGCCCATCGATGAGCTGCCCACGCCTGACTTCGGCGACCTCGACCTGTCGCGCTACCTGTCGGGCGAGCTGGTGCTGCCCATCGCGCCAGCCCGGGGTTGCTACTACGAGAAGTGCGGCTTCTGCACGCTCTACACCGCCATCGGCCCCACGTTCAGAGAACGCAGTGTCGATCGCCTCGTGGCCGACCTGAAGACGCTCGTGGCCCGACACGGCTCGCCCTACTTCTACTTCATCATGGATGACCTGCCGCCGCTCATGGCGCAGCGCATCCCCCCGGCGTTCGCTGCCGCCGGGCTCGAGGTGAAGTGGTGGTGCGACGCGCGCTTCGAGGAGCGCATCTTCGACCGGCCAGCCCTCGACGCGCTCTTCGAAGCGGGTTGCCGCAAGCTCATGTTCGGCTTCGAGTCGGGCAGCCAGCGAGTGCTCGACCTGGTCGAGAAGGGCACGAACCTCGAAGAGGCTCAGCGGGTCCTGCGCAACGCCCACGAAGCAGGCATCTCGGCGACCCTCTACACCATGGTGGGCCTGCCCACCGAGACCCGCGAGGAGGCCGACGCCACCCGTGCCTTCATCGTGCGCAACGCCGACTGGATCGGCGAGATCAGCCTGCAGATCTTCAACCTGGACATGGTCTCACCCATGTACAGAGAGCCTGAGCGCTTCGGCATCTCGCGCATCGTCGACGATCCCCGGGAGCTGGCCCCGGGCGAGTCCTGCGAGAAGGACCTGGCCCGCTACCTCGAGCATGAGTCGGCCAGCGGCATGAGCAGCGAAGAGGTGAAGGAGGCCTATCTCTCCGTACTCGGCGCCGCCTCCGATGCCCTGGCCGCCTTGCGCGGCGACAACTTTCTCTACTACCGCTACAAGAGTCACATCTTTCTCTACCTGTGCCGATTCGGTCGCGACGTCTTTCGGCGAGAACACCCCACGTCGTCCCAGCTGCAACGGCGAGCGCCCCTGGCACGGAGCGCGGACTTGCCGCACACGGTGCGCGTGGCCCGAGACGTGACCCTGCAGACGCTGAGCTTCCCCTATGGACAGGTGCTCGATCGCCTCGACCGGGTCTGGAGCGACCCCGCGCCTCTGGGTGGAGCGGCGTCCAGCCAGCCCATGGCCGCCGAGACCGAGAGCGTGGAGGCGGCGCCCTGCGTGCTGGCCTTCCTGGGCGAGCAGCATCGCTTCGTGGATCTGGGCACGGACGCGGCGCGGCTGCTCACCACCGCCAGCGAGCAGGGCACCCCCGCGGCCCTGGGTCTGTTCGGGGACGAACACAGGGGCCAGGCGGCGAGCTTTCTCGATCGCGCGCTGCGTTCGGGGTTGCTCGAAGAGGTGGGCGGCGCAAGCTGAGCGGCGCGGGCAGGCTGAGCGGCGCGGGGCGAGCGGCGCGGGCAGGCTGAGCGGCGCGGGCTGCCCCGCCCCCCTCCACGATTCCCCAGGTCACGCCCTCCCGAACGCGCCGTCAGAGCAGGGGCCCACCCGCCCGGCCCTTGCCTCATGGACACTCCTCGCCTGATTGACCGCGTGCGGGCTCGCCTGCGCATGAAGCACATGTCCCGGCGCACCGAGCAGGCCTACCTGCACTGGATGCGGCGGTTTTTCCGCTACCACGACGGGCGGCATCCCCGAGACCTGGGCGCCGAAGAAGTCACCGCGTTTCTCTCATCGCTGGCGGTGGAGGGGAAGGTGTCCGCGTCCACCCAGAATCAGGCCCTGGCTGCCCTGATCTTCCTCTACAAGCAGGTGCTCGACCTGGAGCTGCCCTGGTTCGACGACCTGGTCCGAGCCAAGCGCCCCCGGCGCCTGCCCGAGGTGCTCACCCGACACGAGGTCGGAGCGCTCCTCGAGACCATGGAGGGCACGCCCCGGCTCATGGCCTCGGTGATGTACGGGGGCGGCCTGCGCCTGCTCGAATGCTGCCGGTTGAGGGTCAAGGACATCAATCTGGGAGCCCGCGAGCTGATCCTGAGAGAGGCGAAGGGCGATCGAGACAGGCGCACCATGCTGCCCCTGTCGCTCGTGGGACCGCTGGAGGCCCAGCTCAAGAGGAGCCAGAAGCGCCACGACAAGGACCTGGCCAACGGGGCGGGCTGGGTCGAACTCCCCGGAGCCCTGGACCGCAAGCTCCCCCACGCGGGCAGGGACTGGCTGTGGCAGTGGGTCTTCCCCGCCACGCGCACCTATACAGAGGCCCACACCGGCCAACGCCGCCGCCACCACCTGCATGAGACCGTGTTGCAGAAGGCCGTGCGCAGCGGGGCGGCGAAGGCGAGGCTGAAGAAACGAGTCACCACCCACACGCTCAGGCATTCGTTCGCCACCCACCTGCTCGAGGACGGCTACGACATCCGCACCGTGCAAGAGCTGCTGGGACATCGCAGCGTGAAGACCACGATGATCTACACCCACGTACTGAACCGGGGTTACGCGGGAGTGCGCAGCCCGCTGGACAAGCTGGGCTTGCGGGAGCGAGAGACGCCAGAAGGGGAGCTGTGAGTGCCGCCAGCGGGCAGAGAGGGTGCCAGGATCGAAGCCCCCACCCCGGTTCACCGGTCGGCCTAACACGCCCACCACCTGGAAAACCTCACGCTAGACAGGTCTGCATATCGCTCCGCGCCAACCCTTGCCCGATGCCCAGAACGGGCGTACGGTGGGCAAAGCACCAGGAGGACGGGCCCATGGGACAATTTGCACAGACCGCAATCGGGGATGAGCGCCGGAGGCACCGGCAGTTCACTACCCAGAACTGTTCAATTGGACGTT
>CAZIAK010000045.1:0-27171 GCA_964537035.1 uncultured Phycisphaerales bacterium
GCTAGAGCACCGATGGGCTGGCGGTCTGTAGCGCAGCCCCTTGGCTACAGGTAGCCGAGCGCCTCGAGCCGTTCCCGCTCTTCATCGCTGAAGATGCGTTCCTCGAAGGGGATCTGTTCGGCGTGGGGGGCTTCCAGCCAGCGGCGCAGCTCATCGGCCAGCTCGCCTGCGGTGGCCGATTGCGCTTCGATCATGTCGGACAGCTCGCCGCCGTCTGCTGCCAGGTTGTACAGCTCGTTCTGTCCGTCTGACGAGTCGATGTACTTCAGGTCGCCGCGGTAGACCACCCGACGGATGCGCTCGAAGCGGCCACCCCAGGGCTCCAGCAGATCTCGCCAGCGTGTGTAGTAGTTCTCCCCCAGGATCATCTCGTCTTGCCCGGCCTCGTGGGGGAAGGCGCTCTTGTCCACGTCGTCCACATGATCAAAGACCAGGTGGGGGATGTGTACCAGCGAGACCAGTTCGTCCCGCACCTCGCCCAGTTGTTGCCCCGGCTGCTTGATGATCAGGGGGATCTTCATCACCGGCTCGTAGACATCTTTCGAGTGGGCCACGAGGTGGTGCTCGCCGAGAAACTCGCCGTGGTCCGAGGTGATGATCAGCAGCAGATCGTCGTACAGGCCCTGCTCCTTGAGCGTGTCGAACAGCTGCCCCAGGCCAGCGTCGAGGTTCGCGATGCCCCGGTCGTACTGGGCGGTGAGCGTGTCCAGCAAGTCCGTGGGCGGCGGCGTCTCTCCGCTCAACAGGCGGGAGTAGATCGCGCCCATCACCTTGCCAGAAGCGTCGGGGATGGCGTTGTCGTTCAACCGGGCCACAGGCGCCGGGTTGTAGGGGACGTGGGCGTCCATGTAGTTGAGAAAGAGGAAGAACGGTCGCTCGTCTCGCTGCTCAAGCCACGACGACACCCGCTGGTGGACACCGTCCGCGTAGGTGCGGTTCACCTCGTAGAGATCGAAACCCCGGTCCAGGCCGTAGTGAGCATCGAGGAACACGTCGTTGGCCATGATCGCCGCGGTGTTGTAGCCCACCAGCTTCAGCTCTTCGGCCAGGGTGGGGCGGTCGTAGGGGAGGGGGCTCACGTTGTCCGGCAGGTCTTTGGGCTTCACCGCATCGGCCCCCGTGGCCTGCCGATCAGGGACGTCGACCCACTGGGTGTGGGCCCCATGCTCGAAGGAGTACAGCCCGGTGAACAGCGAGGCGTGAGAAGGCAGGCTCCACGGGGCCGTGGCCCGGGCGCCGGTGTAGAGCGTGGCCTGGTCCGCCAGGGCGTCGAGCACCGGCGAGGTGGGCAGCTCGTAGCCGTAGCAACCGAGGTGATCGGCGCGCACCGTGTCGAGCACGATGAGCAGCACGTTTGGGTGGGGGTTCAGGGTGGCGTCGCTGTTTGTCTGGTCGGCTTCGCCGGGGGCGTCACCGCAGCCGCAGAGGGCCAAGGCGATCATGACCCCGGCGAGTCTCGGCTGCCGCGCCACGGCCCGCGCCTGCCGTGGGCTTTGGAGGGATGCCCCTGATGACGCCCACGTTGGCGCTTGCTGGGGGGCCAGAGGAGCGGCCCGGAGTTCGGCCCCGGGTTCGGCCCCGGATTCGGCCCCGGGTTCGGCCCGTGGTGCGACCTGAAACCGTGGGTTGCGAGGCTCTCTCAAGGTCATGGTGAGCGAAGCCTACCGGCACCCCTGCAGACCCGCAAGCGCACTCCCGGACCAGCTCGTGGCCGTAAGGTAGGATGCGCCCATGCGCTCCGGTCATCTCCCCGTCTGATGTCGTCGAGCGTGGTGCTGTTCATCGCGAACAACACCCTCGCCGTCTGGCTCGCCCTCCGTTGGGGCAGGCGCCTGTTGCCCCGCGCCGATGCAGCAGCACGGGCCCTGGCCACGACCGTGCTCTTCGTGTCCATCACCCTGGGTTGCCTGCAGCTGCTGGGATTCACTGGCTTGCTCACGGCGGCGAACGTGGCCGCACTGCTCGCCGCGTTGACGCTGATCGAGGCGCTCGTTCCCGGACGCCAGCTCGCGCCCACGGCCTCACAGCCAGCTGCCACTTTGGCCAAACCGGGCAAGCCACGCCGCCCCTCCCTCGCCGGCCTGCTGCTCACGGGCCTCTGCCTCTGGTGCGCCTGGGTGATCGTGACCACAGCCGTCACCTATGGCTGGGACACCCAGACCTACCACGCCGTCGCCCCCGCCTGGTGGTACCAGCAGGGCGGCCTCGACATCCAACCCTTCAACTACCAGGGCTACTACCCGCTCAACGTCGAGCTGCACACGTTCTGGTTCCTGCTGCCCTTCGGGACCGACGCCCACGTGACCCTGGCCATGTTCAGCTGGGTGGCCCTGATCGTCGGGGCCATGGCGGTGCACGGGCGCATTCTGGGTCAGTCGCCGCTGTTCACGGCCTGCGTTGCTCTGGCGTTTCTCGTCGCTCCCCCGGTGCAGGAGCGGCTGGTGTACTACACCTCCAACGATCTCTCCGTGGGGGGCATGCTCCTGGCCCTGCTGGCCCTGGGCTGGCTGCCTGAGCGTGACGACGACGCCACGGGGCGAGCGCTGCTCTGCGGTCTCGCGGGGGGCGCGGCCCTGGGCATGAAACCCACCACGGCGCCGTTCGTGCTCTTCGTTGGCCTGTGGTGGATCTGGCGTCTGGGCTGGCGGCGCACGTCCCTGCGCCCGGTGCTCGCCTACGGACTGGCCGTGCTCTCCATCGGCTCGGCCTGGTACCTGCGCAACCTGATCGTCACCGGCAACCCGCTCTTTCCCGCGGCCTTGGGACCGTTCGAAGGGCCGCTCGATGCAGGCGCTCAACGGGCGACGTCGCTGCTGCCCGTGCTGCTCGAGAAGGGTGGCGATCCGGAGTTCTGGACCGACCTGCTGGGGCGCTACCTCGACTGGCCCTTGCCCCTGGGGCTGGCGGCGGTGCTGGGTTACCTCGTGGGCGCCGTGGCCTGGTTCCGCACGGGCGATCGTCTGCGCAGAGCACACCTGTTCATGCTGCTGCTGTGCGGCGTGGTGTTTCTGGCGCTGTACCCGCTGCAGCCCTTCTCGGCCACGGCCAATCGCCCGGGTGGGCCGTTCCTGGTCTACATTCGCTACATCCTCTTTGGCGTGCTCGTGGGTCTGATGCTGCTGCCCTGTCTGCGGCTGCGGGCACGCGATCCGTCCGAGCAGCGGGCGCGCCCGAGCTGGCCGGTCTGGCTCCTGCCTGGCGCGGTGGCCCTGGCCTCACTGGGGCTGGGCCTGGACACCCCCGCACGGGCCCGGGCTGCTGCCGAGCAGCTGGGGCGCTTCGGCCCGGGCAACCTCGCCGGGGTCTGGGCTGCCATCGACGAGCTGCCCGACGGCGCCCGGGTGGCGGTGCTCTCGCCCGATCCTCCGAGCCACACCCTGGTCTATCCGCTCTTCGGTCGCCGCCTGCAGCTGGAGCCGGTGGCGATCTATGCCGATGGCCGACCCCGCCAACCCCTGCACGAGGTCTGGCGCGAGCGAGACGGTGGCTGGTGGTGGGAGTTTGCCGCCAGCAGCCCCGAGGCCAACGGGGCCGTCCTGGCCCGCAACCTGCGCGAGGCGGGGGTCGACTTTCTCGTGCTGAACCGCTGGCCCGCGCCGAACAACTCGCCAGCCGCCCGCAACTTCGTGCCTCGCTGGGCCCGCGTGGGCAAGCTCGAACCAGAGCGCCGGATCTTCGCAGACAAGGACTCGGAGATCTGGGACCTGCGCCAACGGCCCGGCGCTGGTAGCCTCCTCGAACCGGCAACAGCCCCGGATCCCGGGGTGCAGCCAGCCCCGCCAACCCAGGACGACCAGCGATGACCTTGCACCGCACACGGCCATGGCGCACTGCGCTCAGCGCTGCGGTTCTGCTGCTCTGCGCCTGTGGAGCTGAGCCCGGGCCAGCCGATGACCCAGCTCAGCGCAAGAACGTGATCGTCGTGGTGGTCGACACCCTGCGCGCCGATCACCTGGGCTATCACGGCTATCAGCGCGACACGTCCCCCTATCTCGATGAGCTGGCCCAGCAGGGCGTGGTCTTCGATCGGGCCCTGTCGAGCTCGTCGTTCACCCGGGAGTCGATCTCGGCCCTGTTCACCGGCAGCTTGCCCTCCATGAGCGGCAGCACGGGATGGCACGCCGCTCCGTCCGACGAGCTGCAGACCGTGGGCCAGTTGTTCAGCGCGGCGGGCTATCGCACGGGGTTCTTCACCAACACGATCATGTTGAGCCACGAGCGCTACGCCGACGGCTTCGATGTCATGGAGCCCCTGGCGGAGACCGGCGGACTCAGCGGCGGGAGCCACAGGCTCAGCGCTCGCGGTCTGGAGTTCGTGGCCGAGGCGTCAGACGAGCCCTTCTTGCTCTACCTGCACTACCTCGATCCCCACGGGCCCTACGAGCCACCCGAAGAGCTGCAGCTGCGCTTCGCCGACAGCATTCATCCCGATCCCGTGGCGCTGTACACCGAGCTGCGCCCCGAGGTGCCCCGCTACGTGGCCGAGGGCTTTGGTCCCGGCGACCCGCTCTTCGAGGATCAGCAGGCGCGCTATGACGCAGAGATCGTCGACGTGGACAACTCCCTGCGCGAGCTGCTGCAAGGCCTCGAAGCCCTGGGAGCGAAAGACGACACCCTGCTCGTGCTCACCGCCGACCACGGCGAGGAGTTTCTCGAGCACGGTTTCATCGAGCACGCCTGGACGCTCTACGAAGAGTCGATTCATGTGCCCCTGCTCTTCTGGGCGCCGGGGTGGTTGGCCGCCGAGAGAGTGGAACAGCCGGTCTCCCTGGTCGATGTGCTGCCGAGCCTCACCCGGCTGCTCGATCTGCCCGACTCGGGCGCTCTCGATGGCGTGCCGTTGTTCGACGAGCAAGGCGCGCCCGCCACGTCCGTGCGCCCGGTGGTGAGCGAGGTGCTCATTCGCCATCGCAACGTGGTGCGGTCGGTGGTTGTGGGCCGCTGGAAATACCACCAAGCGCGACGTTGGATGCCCCCCGCGCGACGCTCCCAGCTGATCAAGGAGGTGGGCGAGCGCAAGCTGGAGCTGGCGGCGGCGAAGCGTCCCTTCGACCCCTGGGGGCCCATCGTGCGAGAAGAGCTCTACGACCTCGAAGCAGATCCCGGCGAGACGAACGACCTCTCGGTGAGCGACTCCGACCGGCTGGCCAGGATGCGGGCCATTCTCGCCGACTACGAAGCGCGTGTGCTGGCGGCGGCGCCAGGGCAACAAGGGGGCGTGCAGGATCACGACGCCGCAGCGCTGAAGGCCATCAAAGAGCTGGGCTACTGAGCGGCGCGACGGGCGCTCTCTCAGTCCTCTTGCATGCTCCCACCCGAAGTCGGTCGCGAGCGTGGCGAAGACTTTCGGCGGGGTCACCCGGCGAGGTGAGTGCGGCGGAGGGGACGGTTGGGGGCGACGTCATGTCAGATCAGCGGGGCGTGCTGTTTGGGGGCGATCTGCGAGTTCCTTCTTCTGGCGTCTCGGCGAGCCCACTGCCATGGTGGGGGCTGAGTCGTTTCCCAACAGGACTGCTACCCATGTCGATCCGTGAACTGTTCCGCCCGTCCTGTCTCACCCTCTTTCTGGCGCTCGGCCTCGTGGCCTGCACAGCTCCGTTCGATGCAGACAGCCAGGCAGCCGCAGTGGCGCAGGGCCAGCTCTTCATCGGACAGTTCTACGCCGGAGAAGACGACCTCCTGTGGGCTGCCTTCGACAGCGACATGAAGACGATGATGGGCGACACTCAGGCCACCTTGGCGGACTTTCGGATGCAGGTCGATTCAGAGCTCGGCGCCGAGGTTGAGGTCGTCGCCGAATCTGTCTTGCCTCAAGGGTCTGACACGCTCTACCTGCGCAAGGCTCGCTTCGAGAAGGTCGAGATCAGACTCGATGTGGTCATCAGCTGGAGCGCCGAGGGCAAGGTCACGGGCTTCTCGATTCGTCCCGAGCAGGCCGAAGCGCCCAGCAAGTACCTCGACTACGTCACCAAGACAACCCTGCGCCTGCCGTTCGAGGAGGCCTGGACCGTGTTCTGGGGCGGCCGGGAGTTGAAGCAGAACTATCACACCGCCTACCCCGATCAGCGCTTCGCCTACGACATCCTGATCATGAAGGATGGCGTCACCCACGACGGCGCCGGGACGTCCCTTGACGACTACTACTGCTTCGACCTCAAGGTCTTGGCCCCTGGCGCCGGGGTGGTGCTCTCAGCCGAGAAGGACGTGGTCGACAACGTGCCCGGTGAAATGAACCCGGCACAAGCCCTGGGCAACCACGTCATCATCGATCACGGCAACGGCGAGTTCTCGTTCCTGGCCCACCTCAAGCAGGGCACTCTGTCCGTCGCCGTGGGCGACAAGGTCGAGATCGGCACCTACCTGGGGCGCTGTGGCAACAGCGGCAACACGAGCGAACCCCACATCCACTATCACCTGCAGGACACTCCAACTTTCAACAAGGGCCAGGGCATGCCAGCGCCCTTCGTCAACTACACCGCTGACGGCGAGCCCGTCGAGCGGGGTGAGCCTGTGCGCTTGCAGGTGGTCAAGAGCCGCTAGGGAGTCACGCCCGTTCAGAGCGCCGGGGCATCGTCCTCATCCACTTCCAGGTCGCGGGTTGCGCTCGGGGGCAGGTTGGCGATGGCCTCCTGGACCATCCGCACATGCTCGGTCTCTTCGTCGCGCAGCTCGGTGAACAGGGCTTGGATCTCGGGATCGGCCACGTGGGCCAGGGTGTGGTCGTAGAACTCGAACGCCGTCTGTTCGGAGGAGAGCGCCACCTCGAATGATCGCAGGGCGGACATGTTGAAGCGAGGCGCACCGTGCTCAGGCGCTTCCACGTCGAAGAGGCCGCGAAGCGAGACGCGTATGGGGCTGTCGCCGAAGAGGGACTGCCGCCTCGTGGCGAGCTCCTGGCCATGCTTGGCCTCGTTCCGAGCCATCTGGGCGAAGACGCTGGCCGCGTCCCCCGTGAAGCGCTGGCCGAGCTGAGCGGCGAACTGCTTGTAGCGCTTGCAGGCCTCCTCCTCGATGAACACCGCGAGGTCGAGGGCGTCCATCAGGTCGAGGGTGGCATCGTCGATATGGGTGGACGTCCTGGACTCCGGGCCTTCGGATCAGGGACATGCCCTTGCGGGTCGGGCATGGCGGGCGCTGTCGATGAGCGCCGTGTGTACCAGCTTGACGCAATTCGCATCGGGGTCAACGGGGTACCGTCGACCGAGGCGCCGCTGGGAATGGATGGCGGCGATATCAGCTTCGCCCTCTGTGGTTCTCACTGGCCTGCTAGACTGACCGCGGTTGCGTAAGCAGGAGCGGCGGGCGGCCTCGTCCATGGGAGGGGCTGCTGGCAGGTCGTCGTCCCCATGGTCTTGGAGGCGCTGCGATGCATGTCCTAGTCACGGGTGCCAGTGGGTTCGTCGGCTCCGCGTTGGTGCCGGTGCTGCGCAAGGCCGGACACACGGTCGCCGTGGTCGGCCGTGGGGCGGGGGCTGACCACGACTGGTCGCCCAAGAGCCTCGCCGCCGGAGTCGCCGCCGCAGACGGGGTGATTCACCTGGCTGGCGAGAACCTGTTCGCCAAGCGCTGGTCTCCGGCCCAGAAAGAGGTGCTGCGGAACAGCCGCCTGGAGACCACCCGCGCGCTGTCCGAGCTGTGCGGCGAGCTGGGCACGTCATGCCTGGTGAGCACGTCGGCGGTGGGCTACTACGGCCCATCCGAAGCGCCGGGCCTCGATGAGAGCGCTCCTCGAGGCGACGACTTCCTGGCCCAACTCTGCGCTGACTGGGAGGCGGCCACCGCACCGGCGAGCGACGGCGGCGTGCGGGTCGTGCTCCTGCGCGTGGGCGTGGTGCTAGGACGGGGCGGCGGCGCCCTGGCCAAGATGCTCCCCCCGTTTCGCTTCGGCGTGGGCGGTCGCCTCGGCTCGGGACAACAGGCCTTCCCCTGGATTCACCTCGACGACTTGTGCCGTCTGTACCTGCACCTGCTCACGGACAGCGAGGCGTCGGGCCCGTTCAACGGCACCGCGCCCGGCCCCGTGAGCAACCTGGAGCTGACTCACGAGCTGGGCCGCGTGTTGCACCGACCCACGGTCATGCCCGTGCCGGCCTTCGCGCTGAAGCTGGCCCTGGGCGAAGTGGCAGACGTCTTGTTGACCGGCCAGCGGGCCTTGCCGAAGGGAGCACGAGAGCGGGGCTTCGTCTTCGAGTACCCCGAGCTCGGCGGGGCGCTGCAGGACGTTCTGAGGTGATCACTGGCGCGCGGCCGAGAGTTGGTGCGTTCTCCTGATCAGTGGCTGAAGGGCCTTGGCTTCGTCACATGCCAAAATGTAAGTCTGTGTTTACATTGCTGTAAGTCAACGCTTACATAGCGCCTGAACTGTAGCCGCAGATGCCAACCCATCGCCGAAGAGATGAGGACATCATGAACACGCCCAATCCCAGCACCCCGACGACAGTGACCCCGGCCAGCCGATCCTCGTGGGGCCGACCCCCGCTGTTCTTGCTCGCGGCAGTGCTCTCCAGTTGCCTGCAGCCCCCCGAAGAGCAGGTGGTCTTCGTCGAGCACCAGATCGCCACTAGCGCCGCGCCAAATCAGTCCGTGTTGACCGGCTTCCTGTTGGGCGGACCAGCGGCAGACCTGGTCGTGGTCAGCGATCACGGGCGCGATGACCATCGTTGGCGTGTCGACTCGTTTGACGGCACGGCCTGGGTTCCTGCGCTCCACGGCACCTTCCCGCCGCAGGTGCTGTTCGTGGACGTGGCCAATATCGCCGGGCATGACCGGCTGCTGACGTATGAGCCTGGCCTGCTCAGCGTGTACGACTTCGCCACCGGGCAGAGCCACGGCCTGGTCACGCTGACCTCCAACAGCCCACCAGCAGACAACGGTGTGCCCCATGTGGACATCACCGAAGACCTGAACAGCGACGGGCTCGACGATCTCGTCGTGCCGGATGTCGATGGTTTCTGGATCGTCATCCAGCGCGGCGACGGCAACTTTGCCGAGCCGCTGAAGCTCGGCCCACCCATGAACATGCACTGGCTGTACGCCACCGAAGGCTCCCGCTTCAGCCCTTGGAAACACAGCCGCATTCACGAGATGGACGACAACCGCGATGGCCGCACTGACCTGGCCTTCTGGCGCCAGGACCATTTTGAGGTCCACCTTCAGAACGACGAGGGGCTCTTCTCATCGTCACCCAGGACGTTCACGACTCAGGTCGCCTTCGACTCTGATGACCTCGCCTCTCTCGTCGCCCCCCAAGGCATGCGCTACAGGCGCAGGGACGAAGACCCGGCGGGAGAGCTGTGCGGCCGGGTGCTCCATTCGCTCGATGACAGAAACGGCGACGGTGTCGCCGACCTGGTGGTGTTCTCTTTGGCCGGCGAGGGACTGACCAGCTTGGAGGTCAGCTACGACGTGCACTTCGGAGCGCCCACCGCTGACGGAGGCACGGTGTTCGCGGAGCAGCCCAGCACGCAGATCCAGTGCGAGGGGCTCCTGTTTGGTCTGGAGTCCCACGATTTCGACGGAGATGGCAGACCCGAGATGTCGCTCATGCTCTTTGACCCCGGCGTCTTCAAGATCATCGGCATGCTCGTGGGCTGGCTCTTCACCGACTCCGTCTCCTGGACTCTGAACATCTACGCCATGGACGATGACGGCCGCTTCGCCGAGCCCAACGCCAGCTTCAAGGCCAAGGTGCAGCCGTCCGAGGAGACAGGAGTGCGCTCGTTCTACATGCCCGTTCTGGTTGGCGACGTCGACGGCGATGGGCGCTCAGATCTTCTGACCGCAGCCGATTGGGACGAGCTGCACCTGCACGTGGGCGCCCCGGGCTCCGAGCTCTTCGCCCGGCAACACCAGGTGATAGACGTCCGCATGCCCGCCCAGGAGTTCGCCTGGCTCGCCGACCTCGATCGCAACGGCAAGCAGGACGTTGTCTTGCACCATCGCTCCCCCAACGGGCCGCAGCAGGTCACGATTCTGCTCTCTCGTTGAGCCCGGCGCCGCTCCCGTACCGGGGCCAACATGACAAACGGGTCATCTCAGCTGAAGCCCAGGGCAGGATAGGCTGGATTTCGAGGTGCTCTCCGGCCCCGCGCTGTCGTCGGAGTTCTCTCGAATCGTTGTTTCCTCGCACCGCACGGATCCTCCCGCCATGCCCGCCCGCGCCGCTCTGCTCGTCCTCTGCGCTCTCTGCACGCCCATCGCCCTGGCCAGCTCCCAGATCACCTACGTCGATGGCAGCGCCGCCGGCGCCAACGACGGTAGCTCCTGGAGCGATGCCTTCGTCGATCTTCACGACGGCCTGGCTGCAGCCGCCACCGGCCAGCTCTGGGTGGCCGCCGGCGTCTACACCCCGGCGCCCGCGGGCGGCAGCGAGACCGTCTCGTTTCAGCTGACCGACGGCGTGGCCGTCTACGGTGGCTTCGCTGGCGGCGAGACCTCGCTCTCCCAGCGCGATTGGGACGCCAACCCCACCGTGCTCAGCGGCGACATCGGGTCGGACGACGTCTACGGCCCCGTGGTCTGGTACCAGGGCTGGAACATCACCACGCCCAACAGCGACCGCATCGTGGAGGCCACGGGCACGGGCGCCGCGACGATCTTCGACGGCTTCACCGTGAAGGCGGCCCACGGCGCGAACACTCCGGGCGCGGGCATGGCCGTGATCGGCGGCAACCCGACCGTTCGCAACTGCACCTTCACGCGCAACCTGGTCGGCTGGTCCGACGGCGCAGGACTGTGGGTTCAGAACGCCAACCCGGTCATCGAAGAGTGCAGCTTTCACGAGAACTACGCGAGCAAGGGCGGGGGCGGTGGCCTCGCCGTGACCGGTGCCAGCGCACCGACCGTGCGCAACAACAGCTTCACCTCGAACCTGGCCGTGGGCTTCTCGCCCCAGGGCACGGGCGGCGGCTTGGACAACACCTCGTCGCTGCCGTGGACTGTTGAAGACTGCCAGTTTCTCTCGAACACCGCGCGCAACCAGACCACGTCGGGCTCGGCGATCATGGCCTACGGTGGCGGGTTGTTTCACCAGGGCACCGACATCACGCTGCTCCGTTGCGTGTTCATCGACAACGACAGCCTCGCTGGCGGCGGCGTGTTCAGCTTCGGCACCATGACCATCGCCGAGTGCGAGTTCTTCGACAACCTCGCCGTCCCCTACGACGGGCCGATCTCGAGCATCGGCGACTGGGGTGGGGCCTTCGGGGGACTTTCGTTTTCGCCCACGACGACCACCATCGTGGGCAGCACCTTCTCGGGAAACTCGGCCGGCGAGGGCGGCGCGGTCGCCGTGCTGCAGAGCCACAACGTGGTCATCCGTAACAGCATCCTGTGGGGCAACGAGGCCACCGGCAGCGAGACCACCCTCATCGACGGGCAGGTGAAAGGCTCGTCCGACATCGAGTGGAGTTGTGTCGAGGGCCTGCTCATGCCGATCCCGGGCGAGGACCCGCCGAACCCCGACGACTTCCCCGGCAGCCACGAGAACGATCCCCTCTTCGTCGATGAGCTTGGGGGCGACCTGCGCCTGTCGGCCGGCTCGCCGTGCATCGACGCCGCCAACAACGGCTTCTTGCTGGCTGCGTCCACCCTCGATCTCAGCGGCAACCCGCGGCTGGCCGACGACCCGAACACGCCCGACACCGGCCTGGGCCCCGCACCCATCGTCGACATGGGCGCCTACGAGTTCGGCTCGGCGCCGAGCTCTCCCTGGACTGACCTGGGTCTCGGCCTGGCGGGCACCAACGGCGTGCCCACATTCAGCGGCGATGGCAACCTGGCTGGCGGCGATCCGGTGGCGCTGCACATCGCAGGCGCGCTGCCCGGCGCGGCCGCTCACATCGTGATCGGCTTCAGCGCGCTGAACGTCCCCTTCAAGGGCGGCACGCTGGTGCCCAGCCCGGACGTGCTGTTGCTCGGCCTGCCGTTGGACGGCGCCGGCGCCCTGACCCTGGCCAGCACCTGGCCCAGCGGTATCCCCGGCGGTCTCTCAAGCTGGTACCAGGCCTGGATCGCCGACCCTGCTGGCCCGGTGGGCTTCGCTGCCACGAACGGCTTGCTGGCGATCACGCCGTAGCAGCCGTTCAGCTCTGGAATCTGCTGGCCCTCGAAGGGTTGGGCGGGGGGCTCAGCTCGCCCCAGCCCAGCCCTTCGCACGTTCTACGGCTCGGCTCCAGGCCACTCGGGCTGCGGCCACCGTGTCGCCGGGTGGTGCGGGCTCGAAGCGCCGATCGACGGCCCGGGCCGCCGAAAGCCCGCCGTCGGTCCACAGGCCCACGCCGCGGCCAGCGAGCCAGGCAGCTCCCAGGGCGGTGGACTCGGTCACCACCGGGCGCACCAGGGGCACGCCGGAGAAGTCGGCGACCTGCTGCATGAGCAGGTTGTTGGCCGCCGCGCCGCCGTCGACACGCAGCTCGGCCAGGGGCGCGCCCGCATCGGCGGACATGGCGTCGATCAGGTCGGTGACCTGGTGGGCGACGCCTTCGAGGGTGGCTCGGGCGATGTGTGCGGCCGTGGTACCTCGGGTCAGGCCCAGGAGCGTGCCCCGGGCGTCCGGGTTCCAGTGGGGTGCGCCCAGACCGGCGAAGGTGGGCACGAAGACCACGCCGCCGGTGTCATCGACCTGGGCGGCCAGGTCCTCGATGTCGGCGGAGCGTTCGATCAGACCCAGCCCGTCTCGGAGCCACTGCACCGCCGCGCCGCCCACGAACACCGAGCCTTCGAGTGCGTACTCGAGCTCGGCGGTGGGCCCACTGGCGTGCCCGCTGTCCGCGCTGGGGCCGAGCAGCCAGGCCACCGTGGTGAGCAGTCGATGGGACGAAGCTTGGGGCTGGCTGCCAGTGTGGGCCAGCAAGAAGCAGCCCGTGCCGAACGTGCACTTGGCCAGACCGGCGCTGGTGGCTCCCTGACCGGCCAGGGCGGCCTGCTGGTCTCCGGCCACCCCGGCGATCGGCGTGCCTTCGCCGGGCAGCCCATTCGCGACTTCTCCCCAGGGTTCGGCAGAGCCTCGCACCTCTGGCAGCAGCGCCCTGGGCACATCGAACAGCTCCAGCAGCTCGTCGTCCCAGCAACCCTTGTGGATGTCGAACAGCAGGGTGCGGGAGGCGTTCGACGGATCGGTGGCGTGCACCTTGCCGCCGGTGAGCTTGTAGGCCAGCCAGCTGTCCATGGTGCCTGCGGCCAGGCGTCCGGCCTCGGCGTCGGCCCGGGCGCCAGGAACGTTGTCGAGCAGCCAGGACAGCTTGGTGGCGCTGAAGTACGGGTCGAGCAGCAGGCCCGTGCGCGACCGCACCAGGGGCTCGTGGCCAGCGTCTTTGAGCGCGGCGCAGCGAGCGGCCGTTCGCCGGTCCTGCCAGACGAGGGCGTTGTGGATGGGCCGGCCGCTGGCCCGGTCCCAGACCACGACGGTCTCGCGCTGGTTCGTCAGCCCTACCGCGGCCAGCTCGCCTGGGCTCAGCCCCGCAGCCGCGAGCGCCTCTGCCGCCACGCCCACCTGGGTGGACCAGATCTCGGCGGCGTCGTGCTCGACCCACCCGGGCTGAGGAAAGTGCTGGGTGAACTCTCGCTGGGCCAGGGCGCGCACGTGACCGTCACCGTCAAAGACGACGGCCCGGCTGCTGGTGGTGCCCTGGTCGAGCGCGAGCAGGCAGGGCATGTCAGTCGTTGGAGCGTCCGCCCAACAATCCCAGGCGCATGGCCCAGTAGATCAGCATCATCAGGGAGCTGATGAACGCGGCCACGTAGGTCATGGCTGCGGCGGAGAGCACCTTGCGCGCCCCTTGCAGCTCGTCGTCGGTCACGTAGCGGCCCGCTTCCAGGCAGAGCAGGGCTCGGCGGCTGGCGTCGAACTCGACGGGCAGGGTGATCAGGGTGAAGACCGTGGTGGTGGCGAAGAGGCCCACGCCGATCCAGGCCAGGCTGAGGCCCATGGCCGTCTGGGCGCCGCCGAGGAACATGGCCGCCATGAGCACGAAGATCGACAGGCCGCTGCCCGTGTTGGCGACGGGCACCCAGGCGGAGCGAAAGCCGAGCATGCCGTAGCCGTCCGCGTGCTGGATGGCGTGACCCACCTCGTGGGCGGCGATGCCGAAGGCGGCCATGGAGTTCTTGCCGTAGACCGGCTCGCTCAGGCGCAGGGTACGGCTGCGCGGGTCGTAGTGGTCAGTCATCTGCCCGGCGATGGGCTCGACGGTGACGTCGTTGATGCCGTGGTCGCGCAGGATCGCCCGGGCGATGTCCGCCCCGGTCATGTGCGAGCTGGTGCCCAGCTTGCTGTACTTCGCGAAGGCGCCCTTGACCCGCATGCTGGCCCAGAGGCTGAGCAGCGCACCGGCGCCGATGAACATCCAGGCGAGGGGGTCAAACATCATGTAGAAAGGCATGGTCAGGTTCCTGAGCGAGGGGTGCTGTGGGTGAAGATTCTAGCGCCCGGGGCAGGCACTGCACGACTTCCTCACCGAGCGCCCCTTGGCGAGGCTGTGACGAGACCTGGCAAGGGCCCGTGATTGAGGAAGGGCTGGCGGGAATTGCGACTCTCCCCCCGGGACGGCAGACTGGGGAGATGCTGATCAAGACCCTTCGCCAGCCCGCGGGTGTTCTCGCGGCTCTGGCCCTCTTCCTGGGTGGATGCGCCAGCGGTCCTGGGGCTGCATCCATGGCCTCCACTGCCTCTGGTTCTTCTGGTACCGAGGCGTCCGCCATGGCGGAGCAGGGCCCGGCCCCTGCCTCCGAGGCGGTGCCCGCGGTCCTGGCTCCCCGGCCCTTCACCGCCGAGCAGATCGCCGAGCACATGCCCGTGGGCACGTGGCATCGCTATCTGATGGAGCCCGCAGGCGAGCCGGGCTTCGAAGAACTCTCCACGGTCTTGCTCTGCCAGGGCGCGGGCGTGACCTTGGAGAGCCGGGCCTTCGAGCTGGACGGCACGGCCCGGGGCGACCCTCAGCGCATGACCGCGAACTGGACCGACCTGCGCGACCACGCCACCTGGCCCGCAGCAGCCACGGTCATCCGCGAGACCCAACTGGCCCTGCCGTCGGGCACGTTCGAGTGCCTGCGCTACACGGTGACCACCGAGGCCTTGGGTGTGCCCGTCGTCTCGCGCTTCTACTTCGCCAAGGATCGGCCGGGGCCACCGGTGCGCTACGAAGAGGTGCGCGACGGTGTGCGGGTCTTCCGCATGACCTTGGTTGGGTTTGGCCGCGCGGGCGACTCGTAGAGTCGTTCGGCCTTCGTGCGGTCAGCAAGCGCGGGCGTGGTGCTGAAGCTGATGCGTTGCTTCCGCCTGTTGCTCGCGGGTCATGGGTTCAGGATGGGCAGGTAGCGCTCCCAGGGGCCGACCTGATCAGCGTACTGGCCGGCCATGGTGCGGGTGATCTGGGTCATGTGTGAGAGGTCGTGCACCACCCACGTGGCCAGCAGTTGTCCCAGGGTGACGGTGCCGAACTCGGGGTGACGCCCGGTGAGGGGCCAGTGCTGCGGGCCGAGGTCGAGCGACCTCAGCTTGTTGAGATTCTCCTGGCGCAGCGCAGCGAACTGCTGCAACAGGATCGCGATAGGGCGGCTCTGATCGTCGTGCTGTTGCGCGAGACGATCGAAGGGTTCCCAGGGCTGGGCTTCGCCGTGGTCGAGCAGGCTCACAGCTCGGGGGATCCAATCGGTGCGCTCGCCATGGACCAGGTGACCCACCACGGCGTAGGGGCTCCACGAGTCACCGCCCGCTGTGCTGCGCAGCCAGGGTTCTGGCAGGCCACCGAGCAGGGCCTCGAGACTGGCGGGGGTGCTGGCCAAGACGGGGAGGGCGGTCTCCAGCGAGTATTCCATGATGGGCTCTCCTCTCGGGGGGGGTGGGCGGAGCAGGCGACAGGGGCGGTTACGCGGGAGGGCGTATGACCATTGCAATCAGTGCGTATGCTCTTCGCCAGGGTTCCATTGAAGGCCATGATGTCCCCATGTCGATGTGGCCTACGCGTTCAGCATCTGGACCTGCCCTGGCGCTCGGTCCAGCGCCCGGTTCTGTACGTCGTGTCGCGTACAGTCGAATGAGAGATGCCTTGCGAGAGAGTCAGGCCGAAGCGTTGGCAGCCGCGACAGATCCTGTAGCTCGGTGCGAGAGCTGCGGCCCCGAGTCCGGTGGTGACCCGTCCCTGGTAGACCTGCCCCGAGTGCTGGGCCGGATCGATGGCGCGGCGCCTGGCCCCATGCTGATCTGCATGGGCGGACTGCACGGCAACGAGCCCGCTGGCGTGTTCGCGTTGCGCCGCGTGTTCCAGGCCCTGGTCGGCCGCGAGCGAGAGGTGCACGGCAGCTTCGTGGCGCTCTCGGGCAATGGCCGCTCCCTCGCATGCAACAAGCGCTACATCGACCACGACCTGAATCGCATCTGGACGCGACAGCGCGTCGCAGAGCTGCGAGAGACCCGCCAGCCCGTGGGTTCGGAAGAACAAGAACTCCTGGAGATCGACAGTGTGCTGGCGGAGATCGTACCCACGGCTCGGGGGCCGGTGTCCTTCATCGATCTGCACTCCACGTCTGGTGGCGGGCCGTCGTTCTCTCTTCTCGATGACACCCTGGCCAATCGGCGGCTGGCCTTCTGCTTGCCGGTCACTCATGTGCTGGGGCTCGAAGAAGAGTTGGCCGGCACGTATCTGGGCTTCTTGAATGATCAGGGCTACGCGGCCACAGGCTATGAGTGCGGCCAGCACAGTGACCCTGCGTCGATCGACCGGGCGGAGGCCGCGGTGTGGGTTTTTCTTGAGGGAGCGGGGGTCCTGCCAGAGGGCGTCTTCGCTGAGGTCGCGGCTGCACATGCCTACTTGAAGGCCGAGTCGGCTTCGCTACCCGACGTGGTCGAGGTGCGCTATCGACACCACATCTCTCCGGGGGATGAGTTCGTCATGCGTCCCGGCTTCGGCAACTTCCAGGTGGTGACTCGGGGTCAGACCCTGGCGGATTCTTCTCTGGGTGAAGTCTCAGCGTGGATTCCAGGCATGGTCTTGATGCCCCTCTATCAGAGCCAAGGTGAAGACGGTTTCTTCATCGTGCGCTCCGTGCACCTGTTCTGGCTGTGGCTCTCGATGGTCATGCGCCGGCTTCGGGCCGAGCGTTTCATGCACCGTTTCCCAGGTGTTTGCGAAGATCCTGAGCATCCCGGTCAACTGCTGGTGGACACAGGGAGGGCTCGCTGGCTGGCCTTGCAGCTGTTTCACCTCCTGGGCTTCCGGCGGCACAAGGGACGCAACCATACACTGCGCATGTCCCGGCGCGTGGACACACCGCCGTCCGGGGGTGGCTATGCAGCCTGAGCCGGGGAGCGAGCGAGAGCTTGAGCAGTTCGCTCTGCTGCAGCAGAGCCTGGGCCCGATGTTCGAGCGGCTGCTGCCTGACTCACGACTGCCCCGCACCGTGGTGGTCGTGCCCAGCCTGAGCATGGACGCGGAGATGATCGCCTCGGTGAAAGGGGTGCAGCACTACGAGGAGCGCTTGCTCTGCATGCTGCTTCTGCTCGGCCTGCCCCGCACGCGCATCGTCTACGTCACCAGCACCCTGGTCGACCCGGTGATCGTCGACTACTACCTGCACCTTCTGCCTGGTGTGCCTCACGATCACGCCCGGCAGCGGCTGAGCATGATCAGCTGCCACGATGGGTCGCCCGAGATGTTGACGGCCAAGATCCTCGATCGGCCGCGGTTGCTGCAGCGCATCAAGGAGCAGATCGCTGATCCAGGGTTGGCCCACATGACCTGCTTCCATGCCAGCGACCTTGAGCGCACCCTGGCCGTGCAGCTGGGCATCCCCATTTACGGCTGTGATCCCGCGCTGTCGGAACTGGGCAGCAAGAGCGGGAGCCGGCGCATCTTTCGCGCCGCGGGTGTGCTCATGCCCGCGGGCTTCGAGTTTCTGCGAGACATCAAGGATGTGGCCGAGGCCCTGGCCGAGTTGAAGGCCGCTGATCCTGAGCTGCAGCGAGCGGTGGTCAAGCTCGAAGAGGGCACGTCAGGCGAAGGCAATGCGGTGTTCAGCTTCGAGGGTAGCCCCGAGAATGGGCCCGTACAGCGTTGGATCTCCGAACAGCTTCCGGAGCGGCTCATCTACGAGGACGAGAAGCTGACCTGGGAGCGCTTCGTCCCGCGCTTCGCCGCCATGGGTGGCATCGTCGAGCGTTGGATCGAAGGGGAGCGGAAATGCTCGCCCTCGGTGCAGTGTCGCGTCGACCCCTTGGGTCAGGTCGAGCTCATCTCAACTCACGACCAGATCATGGGTGGACGGTCGGCGCAGACCTTCAAGGGCAGCACCTTCCCTGCGGACAGCGCCTACCGCACTGCCATCCAAGACGTGGGCTTGCGAGTGGGGGAGATCCTGCAATCAGAGGGCGCCCTGGGCCGTTACGGAGTGGACTTCGTTTCGGTGCCTGAGGGTGACGGCTGGACCCACTACGCCATCGAGATCAATCTACGCAAGGGTGGCACGACCCACACCTACCGCATCTTGCAGCTGCTCACCGAAGGCAAGTACGACGGGGACACCGGCCTGTTCACCACGCCCCAGGGCAACACGCGCTACTACTACGCCACGGACAACCTGACCAACCCGAACTACCGGCGCCTGGTGGCTCGCGACCTGATCGACATCGGCGTCGATCGGGGCCTGCACTTTCGCGCGAGCACGCAGACCGGCGTGTTCTTTCACCTGATCGGCGCGCTGTCCGAGTTCGGCAAGCTCGGCGTGGTCTGCGTCGCCGCCAGCCACGACGAGGCGCGGCAGCTCTACGATGAGACCGTGTCCGTGCTCGACCACGAAGCGCTGAAATAGGCAGGCGCCGGGGGGGCGCTGCACACCGACGTCGGCATCCCCTTCATGGTCAGCTCTGCCAGGCTCAAGCCCCCATCGACGGTGGTGGCGAGTCAGGCGACGGCTTTGCGACAGGATTCCCGGATCAGTTCTTCGCTAGGCTGTGACGTTCGGTCGTATGGAATCCCGTCGGAGTGAAGTCTCATGGTCGCCACTGCTCGCATTGCTCAAGTTGCTCAAGGCCTGCTGCTCGTGGCCGTGAGTGGCTCACCGCTCTGTTGCGGCGCCCCGGGCACGAAGGCCCCTACGTGGTCGACGGACGGTCCCGCGCTGGGCGACTCGCCCACGGCCCTGGCCATGGTCGAGGCCCTCCAAGCTCGGCATCGTGCGCCCGAGACCGTGACCTTCACCCAGCGCGCCGTGCCCTACGACGAGAACGGCCCCCAGGCAGCGCAGACCATGGACGAGTGGTTGCGCATTCCCGGTTGGTTGCGCATCGACCTCAGCGAACCCGAGCCCACCAGCGTCGTGTTCCATCCCCAGGGCCGCACCATGATCACGGCGTCGGGGCGGCGCGACGGCGACACGGGCTCCACGGTGATGCTGCTCATGCTCGACGTGTTCGCCCAGGACCCAGGCACCTGGCTCGCCCAGGCCGAGGCCGTGGGGCTCGACAGCGCCGTCGTCTCGGCGCAAGAGTGGGACGGCGACGAGGCCTGGGTGCTGGGTGCTGAAGCAGGGCAGCTGGATCGCACGCAGCTCTGGCTCGACGCCGAGTCGCTGCTGCCCCTGCGCTACCTCGAAGTGCAGCCAGGTCAGGGCGGACAGGCCGTCGTGCTCGAAGGACGGGCGTCCCAGTACAGAGACTTCGACGGCGTGCCCTTTCACACCTACTTCGAGTTCTTCCAAGGCGGCGAGCTGCGCCTGGTCGAGGTCTACGACGACGTGGTCATCGACGGTGTGATCGCCGATGAGATCTTTGATCTGGAGGTCATCGCTGCACAGCTCGCAGGGGATACAGACGAAGTGGGAGCTGCTCTGCCCAGTCGCGAGCTGCTGCCCCCCGGCGTGCTGATCCCCGCCGATGTAGAGATGACGCCCCTGTCACCCCATGTGGCCGTGGGCCTCTCGGGCGAGGTGGCCGTGTCCTACGCCGTGGGCGATGAGATCTGGGTCAGCGTGTCTCCCGATGGCGGCGAGCGGTTTGCAGAGCCGGTGCGCGTCGGCGGTCGTGGGCTTCTTGGCAAGGGTTCCAGCCGCGGCCCGCGCATCGCGGTCAACGACAAGGCCATGGTGGTGGTAGGCCTCCATGGCAAACAGCTCATGGGACAGGACGGCGACCTGCTGGCCTGGCGCTCCACCGACAAGGGCGCGACCTGGGCTGGGCCCGTGCAGATCAACGACAGGAAGGACGCCACCAAGGAAGGTCTCTCCGCCATCGCCGCCGCTCCCGACGGGCGGTTGCTCTGCGTCTGGCTCGACCTGCGCATGGGCGCCACCGAGCTGTGGGGAGCGTGGTCGCTCGACGGCGGCGCGAGCTGGGGCGAGAACGTCCCGCTCTATCGTTCACCGGACGGCAGCATCTGCCCCTGCTGTCACCCCACCGTCGACTTCGACCCCCAGACCGGCGACGCCCTGATCATGTGGCGCAACGCCATCGCCGGCGAGCGGGACATGTACGTGGCCCGCATCGTCGACGGCGTGGTGAGCGAGGCAGAGCGTCTCGGCAACGACGGCTGGCAACTCAACACCTGCCCCATGGCCGGCGGCGGACTGGACGTGACCACGGACGGCAAGGTGCTCACGGCCTGGCGTCGCCGCCACGATCTCTATCGCGCGAGCCCGGGCAAGGGTGAGCTGCGCCTGGGCAGCGGCCAGCTGGTGCGCGTGGCGGTGGGTCCCCAAGGCGCGAGCTACATCTGGCAGCAGCAGGGTGTCCTGCATGCCACCGTGGCCAGCAAAGAGCTGCAGCTCGGCGAGGGCAATCACCCCTGGCTCGCCTCCGCGCCAGACGGCCTGGGCCCGGTGGTCGCCGTGTGGGAGGTGGCCAGCGAAGGGCCTGAGCGTGTGGTGTGCCGGGTGCTTCAGGAGCGGTAGGGCGAGCCTCTGGTCTCGGACTGCTGGCCTGCTGGAGTTGTTGGGACACGAGGCACCGCAGGGCGTCGAAACCAGCCTCCCCCCGCACGTTCCTGCCCAGGCTGATACCCTGACCGGGCCTCTTCCCACGGTCCCGGAGTCCTCGTCCATGCTGTTCCCCGCACCCATGGTGTCTGCTGCCCCGACGCGCCAGGCTGTCCCGCTGCGCAGCGCGCTGACCCGTTGCGTTGCCGCCCTGGCCCTCTCTGCCGTGCTGCTCGCCCCGAACGCCGACGCCCAGACCTTCGTCGATCGCCTCGACGCCGACGACGTGCGGGTGGTGAGCTACAACGTGCTCTGGGACACGATCTTCCCCAGCGTCGATCCGGTGCAGGCGGCCAAGTTCGTGCGGGTGGTCAACGCCCTCGACGCGGACGTGCTCTGCCTGCAAGAGATCGGCTACAGCGTGCCGGTGAGCAACGTGCTCACCCTGATGGACTCGATCATGCCCCTGCCCGGGGGTGCCAACTGGTACGGCTACAAGGTCGGTGATTGCGTCACCCTGAGCCGCTGGCCCCTGTCGCTGCAGAAGAAGAACACCATCCCCCAGGGGGACAAAGACCTGGCGATGGCCCTGGTCGATCTGCCGGACTCGCTCTTCGATTTCGATCTCTACGTGATCAACAACCACTACAAGTGCTGCGGTGGTTACGACGACCGGCGTCAAGAGCAGTCAGACTCCATCGTCAACTGGATGCGCGACGCCCGTGAGCCCGGGGGCTTCTTCAACCTGCCCGCGGGCACGGCCATGATCGTGCTCGGTGACCTGAACATCGTCGACGGCTTTCAACCCGCGCAGACGCTCATCGATGGTGACATCCAAGACGAGGGCAAGTTCGGCGCCGACTCGCCTCCCGACTGGGACGGCAGCGACGCCACGGACCACGACCCGCTGCACAACGTGGTGGGTCCCGCCGACTGGACCTGGTCGAGCCCCGGGCCGTATCCCGATGGCCGCCTCGACTTCATCATCTCCACGGACAGCGTGCTCACCGAGTCCCACAGCTACGCCTTGAACACCACCACCATGTCCCCGGCCGATCTGGCCGCCACGGGCATGCAGGCCAATGACGTCACCGTCGACTCGCAGGGCGTGGACTTCGATCACATCCCGCTCATCGTCGACTACCGCGCGCCCGCCCCGACCACCGCGTTCGCCGTGCTGGGTGGCGGCCTGGCGGGCACGTTCGGAGAGCCGTCGCTCGTAGGCAACGGACTCCTGCTGGGCGGCGACCCGGTCGACCTGTCGTTGAGCGGTGCGCTCCCTGGTGGCACCGCGACCCTGGTGCTGGGACTGTCCGCGCTCAACGCTCCGTTCAAGGGTGGCCAGCTCGTGCCCGCACCAGACATCCTGCTGGCCGGTCTGCCCATCGACGGCTCGGGCGACTACCAGCTGGCCACGACCTGGCCCACGGGCATCGCCTCGGGCTTCAGCTTCTGGGCCCAGTTCTGGATCGCCGACGTCGGCGCACCCAACGGCTTCGCGGCGAGCAACGGGGTCACGGCCACCGCGCCCTGATCGGCGGGCTGGGCGACCAGTCCATGGAGCCTCGCTGATCGCACCGGCGGTGCGACAAACCTTCAGCGCTGCGCGGCGAGCCCGGACCAGAGCGTCTGGGCTCTCCGCCGTTCGCTCTCCCAGATGCGCAGGTTCCCGGCGCGATCGGCGCTGAGTATGCGCCCCGCACCTGTGCCGAAGGCCACCGCCGTCACCGGCCCGTCGTGACCGGGGAGCACGGCTCGCACTTCGCCGGTGTCGACGTGCACGAGACGGGCGCCGTCGTCGCCCGCCGAGGCCCAGAGCAACCACTGGCCGCTGGGGCTCAAGACCGCGGCGACCACGTGGCTGCGGGTGCCGGTGAAGCGCCCGATGACCCGGCCGTCGCTCGTGTCCCAGATCAGCACCAGATCCTCTTGGGCGGAGGCCCAGGCCACCCGGCTGCCGTCTCGCGAGAGGGACACCGTGCCGTCGTCTGCCCAACTGCCGCTGCGCAGAACGAGGGGTGACTGCCAGGGTGCGCGCCAGAGTCTCACCGTGCCGTCCTCTGAACCGCTGACAAGGGTCTGGCCCGCACCGTCGATGGCCACGGAGGTCACGGGGGAACGACTGCCGGAGAACACATGCACGGTGTGGCCCGTGGCGGTGCTCCAGAGTCGTGCGGTCTTGTCGTGTGAGCCAGAGATGACGAGGGAGCCCGTGCCGTCCACAGCTACCGAGGTGACACCCGAGCTGTGGCCCACCAGCTCTTGTCGTTGCTCGCCGGTCTGTCCATCCCAGACTCGCACGTGCTTGTCGTAGGAGCCGGTGACCAGGGTCTGGCCGTCCCCGCTCATGTCCAACGAGGTCACGCCGATGGGATGTCCGGGCAGGGTCAGGCGCAGCTCGCCGGTGTCTCCGTCCCAGACCCGAGCCACGTTCTCGAGGATCGAGCTGGAGAGCAGCACCGCGCCATCATCGCTCATGGCCAGGGCGTTGGCTGGTTTGTCGAGGGACGGCAGGGCCACGGTGGCGCCCAGGGTGTCGCCCATCCAGACCAGGGCTTCGTCGTCGCCGGAACCGGCGATGATGGTGGAGCCGTCGGCGCTCATGGCCAGGGCGTGGATCTTGCCGCTGTGGCCGGTGAGCTGCACCACTTCGCGCCGCGAGGCCACATCCCAGACGCGGATGCTGCCCCCTTCGCTCGACGCGGAGGCCATTCGCGAGCCGTCGCCAGAGATCACCAGCGAGTCCACCGGGCCTGAGTGTCCTTCGAGGGCGAGCACGTCTCGGCCCGGCTCGGGGTAGGTCACCAACAGCTGGCCGGATTCGTCGAGGGAGAGGTTCAACGAGGGGCCATGAACGACGGGCTCCGGGGACAGCCGAGGGCTCTGCAGCTCTGCCTCGCCGGGCAGGTTGAAGAGACCGAGGTCGTCTGAGCTGCCGTCGACATGGCGCACGATGTAGGACTTCATCTCGAGGGAGGCCACGCCGCTGGGGCCGTTGGCGTTGTTGTAGACCACGTCGCCGTCGTGGTCGCCGCTCCAGGAGAGCACGGTGCCGTCGACCAGGCCAGCGAACAGTCGCGAGCCGTCGGCGCTGATGGCCACGGTGACCCGGGCCTGCGCGTCGTCTTGCAACCACCACTCATCGAACAGCTCTGGTCCGCCACCTGAGAGCTCGGGTCCGTCCCGCCTGAGGGTGTAGTAGAGGATCTGCCCGTACCGCGAACCGGCCACGAGCCAGTTGCCGTCCGCGGAGACGCTGATCGAGAGTCGGTCGGCTGACGAATCCGGGGGGACGTCGTAGCGCGTTCCCTCCGCGCGGTTCCAGACCGTGATGCCGCCGCTGTCGTCCGCCGCGCAGACCATCTGCCCGTCGGCGCTGGTGGACAGGCTGGCGATGGGCCTGCCGCTGCCGCTGAGTGTGTGCCGAACGAAGGGCGCCGAGCCTGTCCAGACCGTCACCGCGCCGAGGATGGTGGCAGCCAACAGTGTCTGGCCATCGGCGGAGAGGGCCACCGCGCTCACGGGTCCGCCCAGGTCATCGAACGTCGCAGAGGTCTCGCCGGTGCGACCGTCCCAGAGACGCACCGTGCTGTCGTCGGATCCGCTGAGCAGCCGGCGGCCGCTGGTGTCGGCGCCCACCGAAGCCACGCGCCCGGTGTGGCCGAGCAGGTGTTGTCGGGAGAGGTCGGCGGCGAGCGAATAGTGTCGCCACTCCCAGCCCCGTTGGTCGGCGAGGCAGGCGTCGAGCATGGCCCGAGCCTCGGCGTTGTGGCCCCGCTCCAGGTTCATCACCGCCGAGCGCACGTTGGCCAGGTAGCTCTGGCGCAGGGCCTCGTCGGTCCGTTCGTCGGCGCGACGATTGGATTCTTGCGCGTCACGACGCAAGGCCACCTCGTTGAGCAGCAGGGACGAGATGGCGACGAGGGCCAGGCTCACCAGCACCAGGGCGGTGGTCCAGGCCGGGTGTCTTCGTGACCACTTGAGCGCGCGGGTGAGCAGGGTCTGTGGGTGGGCCTCGATGGGTTCGTCGGCGAGGAAGCGTCGCAGGTCCCCGGCGAAGTCCGCCATGGACTGGTAGCGCTGGCCCCGGTTCTTGGCCAGGGCCGCCTGGCAGATCACGGCCAGGTCCCGGGGGATGCGCGAGCGGATCGAGCGGGGGTCGGGCGGGTCGATGCTCACGACCTGCTCGACGATCTGGTCGCCCGTGTCACCGTCGAACGCGCGACGCAGGGTGAGCGCTTCGTAGAACACGGCGCCCAGGCTGAAGATGTCGCTGCGCTGGTCGATGGCGATGTCCCGACCGGCGGCCTGCTCCGGGCTCATGTAGGCCCAGGTGCCGAGGAATCCTGGGCGCGCCGTGTTGCCGCCGTCCACTGAGAGGTGGGCCAGGCCGAAGTCGGAGACCTTGGGCAGATCGCTGTCGCCGATCAAGACGTTCGAAGGCTTGAGGTCGCGATGGAGGATGCCCGCTGCGTGCGCTTGGTGTACCGCCTCGGCGACCTGGGCAAAGAGTGTGGCCAGCTTGCGGTAGGCCCGGGCGTCGCTGAGCGGTTGGGCCCGGCGTCGCTCGATGAAGTCGGCCAGGGTGAAGCCCTCGCCCACGAGCTCTTGAGCGATGTAGTGCACGCCTCCCGCATCACCGGCGGCGTAGACCGTGACGATGCCCGGGTGGTTGAGGCGTCCGCCAGCCCGGGCTTCGCGAGCGAGGGCCGCGGGGTCGTTGGGGTCGCCACGCCCCGGGCGGATGAGCTTGAGCGCCACCCGTCGACGGAGAGAGAGCTGCTCGGCTTCCCACACGTGGCCCATGCCGCCCTTGCCGATGAGCTTCAGCAGGCGGTAGTCGTCGGCGACGATGGTCCCGGCGGTGGCGGGGGGCGGGGCTGGTTGCTGGGCGGACATCCCGCTGCCCGGCTCGGTGCCGTGAAAGAACGAATCGTCGATGATGGGTTCAGGCAGGGCAGATTCGAGCTGAGCGTCCAGGCGGGACCAGCTGGCGTAGAGGTCGCGCAGCTCGTCTGCTTGTTCAGGATGCCGATCCGCAAACTCGTCGAAGTCCTCGGAGGCTCCTTGCTCGAGCCGGGCGAGAAAATCATCGAAGAGAGCTTCGACGTCCATGGGCTCGCTCACCACACCCTCGCAGGTTCGTGGGTCGGCCCGGGCGGGCGGGATCGCCGAAATGTGTGAGGTGCCGGTCGCAGGGTCGAATCTCTTGGGGGCACAGGGAAGGGTTGCTCAAGAGACGTCTGGAGACGAGCGGTGAGCAGGTTCTGCCAGCCCGTGTGCCTGTGCGGTGGTGAGTATAATGCAGCCGCGTTCTGCAGCGGACGGGGCTCTGCTGACCTTTGTTCGAGATTGTCGGCCCTCGCCGGGGTGCGTCAGCTGGGCAGGGCCGCTGGAGTCTGTAGGGGCATGGCCAGGGCGCAGTCACACCAGGGCGCCCTCGCAGGCTGCTCCTGCACTCATCGTTGCCGCCGTGGGCTGCTAGAATCGCAGGGCACACCCGCCCTTTCCCGAACGAATGGACGACATCTGCGTGAGTGAGACCGACGGCAATCCTTTGTCCAACCTGGGAGAGGGGGACGACCTGGCTAGCTCAACCGCTGACGAGTCCACCGACGACCTGCTGGCTTCTGTCAGCCCGGCCGAGCTGCCTGATGTGACCGAGTCCATGCGCCTGCTCGAGCAGGCTCAGGGTGGTGACGATCAGGCGTTGAATGATCTGCTGAGTCGCTACGAAGAGCGGCTCAAGCGCATCGTGCGCATTCGCCTGAGTGCCCGGCTCCGTCGCTGCGTCGAGACCGTCGACATCGTGCAGGAGACATTTCAGTCGGCGCTCAAGCACATCAACAATCTCGAGATGCGCAGCACCGCCTCGATCATGCAGTGGCTCTCGCGCATCGCCGAGAACCAGATGCACGACGTGCACCGTCGGTTCTACGGGCAGAAGCGCGATCGCACCCGCGAAGTGCGCATCTCTGATGGCGGGCGCATGGACGACGAGTCGACCCGGGGCGTGGTGCCCCCCTCAGGGGCGGTCCCGCCGGACGAATTGGCGGCCCAGGACGAGATCCGCAAGATCGTCGACGACGCCGTGGCCGAGCTGCCCGACGACTACCGCGAGGTGATCATGCTGCGCACCTACTACGGCGGCAGCTGGGAGTTCGTGGCCGAGCAGATCGGTCGCCCCAACGCCGACGCAGCGCGCCAGCTGCACCGCCGCGCGCGCATCCGGCTGAGCCGCATCATGCAGGGTCGCTTGCCCGA
>CAZIAK010000045.1:27271-33843 GCA_964537035.1 uncultured Phycisphaerales bacterium
TGCACCGCCGCGCGCGCATCCGGCTGAGCCGCATCATGCAGGGTCGCTTGCCCGAACAGTAAGCTGGGAGACCTTGACGAACCCGTGAATAAGAGAAGGGCTTGCCCCAAAGGAGCAGAGACGATGATCAGGACTTGGAGAGCCATCGCCGGGCGGACATTGGCGGCGAGCTTGCTTGCGGTCCTGGCGGCCTGTGGTGGCGCCGCCAGCGAAGAGGAAGCCGCAGCCGAAGATCTCTCGGGCGTCTACAACGACATGGCCGAGGTGTTCGAAGGGGTCACGGACAGCGACTCGCTCGAATCCGCCAAGGCTGACATGCGCGAGATCGCCGAGCGGATGAATGAGCTACGGGATCAGTACGAGGCCATGGCCAAGAGCCCCGACGCTGTGGGCAAGCTCAGCGAGACCGTGACCCAAGAGCTGCAACAAGCTCAGCAGCGCATGACCGCCGCCATGATGAAGATCGGCATGAACCCCCAGCTGACCGCCAAGTTCGCCGAGGTGATGAAGGAGTTCGGCGACGCTTTCGACGAGCCTTGAGCAGAGGCCTGGCGGTGGGCGTGAGCTGATCCGCGAGCGGTGAGGCGGGGGCTGGCCTGGGTTGTCAGCCGGAGATCTTCTCCAGCTTGTCGAGCAGCTTGTGGATCCGCGCGAACACCGCCAGGTAGCGCTTCTCCACGGCGGGCAGGGCTTCAGCCTCTTCGTGTTCGACGACCCAGCGCAGGGCTGGGAGCATCCACGGTGCGTAGCCCGAGTCTTCGTCGGGGGCGGCGAAGAGGTTGGTGTACCAGGGGCGATTCTGCAGTCCCTGCTCGTCGAGCCAGGTGCGATCGAGGGAGAGGAGCAGGGTGTTGATCTGTGCAAGGGCCTTGTCGTCGAGCTCACCGGCCTCTTGCGACCGGGCGAGCGCGGAGCGGATCTGCTGCCCACGTTGCTGCACCTTGTGGGCCTTGTTGCGCAGGCGCTTCAGCTCTGGCGCCACGGTCTGCTCCCCCGTTGCGAACAGACCGTTGCTGCGGCCTCGGGCGCTGAGGTCGGTCAGGTGCCGCTTGGTTTCGATGCCCACCATGGACGGGTCGAGAGGCAGCAGGGGTGCATCGGCCAGGCGCGCCGCCAACAAGGCCGTGATCTGGGTGACCATGCGCGCGGGCTCGTAGTCGTCGCCCACCACCTGCCGGTACCAGGCCAGGGTGTCGTGGTTGCCGTGGTATGCGGTGCCTGCAGAACCGCCGGCGGACAGGCTCGCGCTGGGTACTCCGGCCCGGGCCAGGAAGGTCACGAAGTCAGAGCCGCCGCCCAGGTCACCCAAGGCGGGCAGGTCGTCCACCCCCGCGTGCTGTGAGCGGCTGCGCCAGTCGGCGAGCACGGAGCGGCGCTCGGCCGACGCACCCTCTGTGTCTGCGTCGGCGGGCTCTGCCCCGACTGCGGCGTCTGCGTCGTCGGGGGACTCTGCCCCGACTGCGGCGTCTGCGTCGTCGGGGGACCCTGCGCCGACCGCGGGGTCTGCGTCGTCGGCTGGGGCCGCCGCCACCGCTCCCGTGACCTCGGCGATGAGCCGCTGCAACGACGGCGACGCGCTGGCGCCGAAGTGGGGCCCGGTCACCGCCGCATCGAGATTGAAGTAGGCCACGGCGTTCTCCCGCAGGCGCTGCTCGTTGGCCTCGACCCACTCGGACGAACCGATGATGCCGAACTCCTCGGCGCCCCAGGCGGCGAAGGTGATCGAGCGCCGGGGCGACAGGCCGCTGTCCACGAAGGCCTGGGCCGCTTCGAGCACGCAGATCAGCCCGCAGGTGGGGTCGACCGCGCCGCAGTTCCAGGCGTCGTGGTGGCTGCCGATGATGACCTCGCGCTCGGGCTCTGCTGTGCCGCGCAGGGTGGCCAGGACGTTCCAGGTGGGCATGATCTCGCGCCGCTGCTCGACGGCCAGGCGTACCTGCAACGCATCACCGCCGGTGAGCCTGTAGCGAAAGGGCAGGCCACCCTGCCAGTCCCCGGGGACCGAGGCGCCGGTCATGCGTGACAAGATCTGTTGCGCGGCCGACCAGCTCACCGGTTGTACGGGGATCTTTGGCAAGGCGATGGCGTCGACGGCCAATCTTTCGGCGTCGGCCGTGGCTTCGGCGTAGGGCGTGAGCGGGTCGCCGGTCCAGGGCACGGTCAGGATCGAGCCCCGCTGAATGTGGCTCGGGTGCGCGAAGCCACCTTCGGGATAGCTGAGTCCCCGTCCCCAGCCGCTGTCTTTGGGGTCGGTGAAGATGATCAGCCCTGCGGCGCCAGCGGCCTCGGCGAACTTGGCCTTGTAGCCCCTGAAGTTGCCGCCGTAGCGGGCCAGCACGATGCGCCCCTCGCAGGACACCCCGAGAGTCTGTAGACGCTCGAAGTCCTCTTTGCGTCCGTGGTTCACGTAGACCACCTCGGCGGTCACGTCGCCGCTGGCGCTGTAGGCATTCCAGCCCATCTCCAGGTCTTCGTGAGCGCTGTAGCTGTCTTCGCTGAGGACCTCTTCGATCAAGGAGAGCTCGATGTCTTCGGGGGCAACGATCGACACCGAAGCGGACACGGGCTCGGCCAGCAGGGCGTGAAACTCGTGCCGCTCGACCTCGAGTCCCATGGCGGTGAAGGCGGCCACGAGTGCGTCGACCAAGTGGGCGTCGCCAGGAGTGCCGGCGCGATGGGGCACGGCGGCCACCATGTCGTGCCAGTCGGAGAGTCGTTCGGTGTTCACCGCATCGAGCAACGCCTGTTCGGCAGGGGAGGCGCCGTGGGGGGCGGTCGATGCGAAGAGCGTGTCGAGTCCGGGGGGCAGCTCGTCGTCGGGAGCTGCGCAGCCACCGCCGAGGCAGAGCGCCACGGCCCCGGCCGCAGCCGTCACGAATCGGAGAGAGGGGCGCGGGGCGGCGGTTCTCGAGGACCAGAGGGCATCGGTGGGATCAGTAGGAGCGTTCACGACAGCGATCTCAGTGGTGGGCGAGGGCGGGGAAGCGTGGGCGAGGGCCTGAGGCGTGGGGCAGTGTGGTCCCGGCGGGCCGGAGCGAGGCCGAGTGGCAAGGGTTCCGGCGGCACCGGGTCTGTGTTGCGGTTGGATGCTCAGTTGAGCACGGTCATGACGTCGGGCAGCCAGGTCATGGTCAGGGCCAACATGCCTGCGGCAAACCCGGCGCCGAGAAGCACGACGCAGCCGAGTTCGAGGGCGTGCAGCCGGGCCACCATGCCCTTCGAGCAGCCGATGCGTTGCAGGGTGGTCATCTCGTCGGCGCGCAAGCGCACGGAGAGGGCGAGCACCAGTCCCACCAGCAGGGCGGTGGTGCCGATCAGCAGCCCGGCCACGGCGTCGAACAGGGTCTTGATGCGAAACACGAAGCCCATGAGGTCGTCGATCACCGCTCGGGGTGACACGACCTGCCACTGCCCACCGTTGTTGATGCGGCTGCTCAGCAGGGTGGAGGCCTTGGCGCTGTGGGGCACGAGGACGAACGAGGTGACGGGCAGCTCGCCTCGATCGCCGTGGCTGTGGAAGTCGGCGGCATTCACCGACGTCACCTCGTTGTGCTCGATCAGCGCGGGGCTGACCACGACCAGGCTCGGGGAGCGGCCGAGCAGCGCTGGGTCGTCGAGCGCGTCGGCGTCGTCGTGTCCGTGCAGCAGGCCGTCGAGCAGGGACGCGGTGTTGATGTCAACGAACGCCACCCGGTCGTCGGGCCCACCCGTGGCCGCCAGCACGCCGCAGACCGACAAGGCCAGGGCCGCGGGCCGGGCGATGTCGTAGACCTCGCGAGGGTCGCTGTAGAGAGTGTCTCCCGGGGCCATGGCCAGGGTGCTGGCCAGCTCGGCGCCGAGCACCACGTCGCCGAGTGTGCGGGGCAGTGTGCCAGCGGCGGGGGACAGGTCACGGAAGGCGAAGTACTCGAAGCCCACTCCCACGAGCGGCGCACCACGGGCCGTGAAGCGCTGATGCATGGGGATGGCCAGGGCCAGAGCGTCACTGCTGTCCCCAGCGCCAGACAAGGTGTCCCGGGCCGAGAGGGGCAAGGTGGCCAGGTCTTGACCGCGATAGTAGAGCGTGGCGAGGGTGAGGTCGAAGCGGTTGCCGGGCGCACCGGCGATCAAGGGTGTGTGGGCCGCGCGGCTGCTCAGACCTTGTCGGTAATCGTCAGTGACGAGGGCGGCGGCCACTGGCAGGAACAGCGCGAGCCCCAGGCAGGCAGACAAGATCGTCGTGCGGGCCGGGTGATGGGCCATGTGTCGCCAGGCCAGGAGCAGGGGGCCGTTCATGCGGCCACCACCTGTCCGTCATCTGTGGTCTGCAGCACCCGGTCGAAACGAGGGAGCAGGGCGCGATCGTGGGTGACCACGAGCAGGGTGGCCCCTCGTCGAGTGACCTGATCCATGAGCAGGTCGAGCGTCGTTGCCGTGGCTTGGGGGTCGAGGTTGCCTGTGGGTTCGTCGGCGATGACCAGGCCAGGCCGGGTGACCAGGGCTCGGCAGATGGCCAGCCGTTGCCGCTCCCCTTGAGAGAGCCGCTGCGGTCTGCGAGAGAGGGCGTGGTCGATGCCCATGGTCAAGGCCAGCTCCCGTGCTCGTGCCCTGGCGCCGCTCTCGAGAGTGAGGGCCGGCGAGATGTGATAGGGCAGCAGGATGTTCTCCAGGCCCGTGAGGTGGTCGAGCAGGGCGAACTGCTGAAAGACCATGCCCACTCGCGAGATGCGCAGCGCGCGACGGTCGCTGTCAGGCAGTGATGAGAGCTCTTGTCCGGCGAGGCAAACGGAGCCTTCGTCGGGCACCAGGATGCCGGTCATCAAGTGAACCAGCGTGGTCTTGCCCGAGCCGCTGGGTCCCATGCAGGCGACTCGCTCTTCTCGAGCGATGGTCAGGGCGTCCACCGACAGCTGAAAGCCGCCATCGCTGTGGGCGAAGCGAACGCTCTCGAGTGACAGCATGGCGTCGAGATTCATGAGTCGCTCCCGGCGTTCGGCGTCATCGCTTCGAAGTCGGGGACCGGCCCCATGTCTGGTGCTTCTTGCGCAGCCGGCAAGGGCGAGCCGCTGACCCGGCGCTGCTCCAGAATCTGGCTGCCCACGATGCGCCAGCCGTCGTCGGTGGAGGCCACGGTGTAGAGCGCCCGGTACTCGTTGACCCGGCTGTGGGAGTGTCCCCAGTGATGCACCACGCCGTCGACTTGCCACCGCGCTTCGATGGTGAACCCGGGCCTACCACTCGGTGGGGTGTTGCCGATCGAACGCACGTTCGTCTCCGTCAGACGCACCGCCGACACCCGGCTCACCGCGCCCCCGTGTTCGGCCATGATCAGCCCCCGGTAGACCTGATCGTAGAGCGAGGCCAAGAGCTGGCCGTCCACCGTGCGGGCCAGGGCGTCGTAGATGTCGCTCTCGGTGGTGAAGTCGAAGGCTCGATAGATGTTGGCGTGCAGGGGTTCGAAGAGGGCTCGGGCCTGGCTTGCGGTGGGCAGGTCGTCGTCGCCGAAGGGCAGGGGCACCACGGCCACGGACCAGGTGGCCCAGGCGCCGAGCAGCGCAGCGGGGAGGCTCCAGCTGAGCGATCGGCGAACTCGGTTGCCGCCACACAGCGCGAGGCCCGCCACGAGCAGTAGCAAGGCCGACGAGAGCAGATGCACCGACGGCCGCCGGGGCACCGGCATGTCCGGCAGGGCGTTGAAGCGCTCTTCGAGCTCGGCATTGCGATGCCAGAGGAAGCCGGGTTCGTCCTCCGTGAAGGTGATCAGCACCTCGTCGCCAGGGACGGCCAGGCGGGCGGTGACGTCCATGGGCTGGGCGCCTTCCGAGGTTGGAGCGGGGGCTTCCCACGGGGCTTCGAGTGGGTAGGCACCCCAGGTCAGGCCCATGCGTTGGGGCTCGCCGATCACCGGGTAGTCGAACACCAGACGCACGCGGGTCAGGGCCCGGGCGCCGTCGTTGGGAAACAGGGGCAGCAGGGACAGGTCGGCGGGCTCGATCTCGAACTCCACCAGCCTGGCCTGCACTTCCACGTCATCCATGGAGACCGAGTTCTGCTCGGCGAGGTAGGCGACGAGCGCCTCGCGCAGCCCGTCCTGCTCGTGAGCGAGCACCTCACCGTCCTTTTGCCGGGGCACGTCGATCACCCCGTCGACGAAGGCCAGGTTGAGCACGATCACCGCCCGCAGGGTCTGCTCGCCCAGGACAAAGCGCAGGTCAGCGTCGGGCCCGTCCTTGGGATGGAGGGCCAGGGGGCTGCCGCTGGCCAGAGGCGCGCCGAACGCAAGGACTGCCAGGGCCACAGTCACGGCCGGGAGCAGGTGCTGAAGACTTGTGGCAGCAGGGGTGCGCAGGGCAGCTCTCGCGGAAGGTCAGAGCCTTCGGTCCTCGGGCTCATACCCTGGCATACCACGGGCGCACGGGACGGCCGACGGTTGGCAGTGTGTGGCGGCCGACGGTTGGCAGCCTGTGACGGCCGGCCGTTGGCAATGTGTGGCGGCCGGCGATTGGGTGCATGGGACGGCCGACGGTTGGCCGTCTGAGGGCGCCGTGGGCGTTGCGGGGGAGCCGCTTCAGGCGGAGCGGGGGGCGCGCACC
>CAZIAK010000046.1:0-33746 GCA_964537035.1 uncultured Phycisphaerales bacterium
CGACCTGCAACTGTGCTGTTCGGGAATCAGCAAGCGGCGCCCTCGCGTGGCCAACTACTGCTTGAACAACTTGGCATCAATTGGACAGGTCTGTGTAGCGCGCCGTCACCGGGGCCGATGCTCACCCCTGCTTGCGATCTGGTCATCGGCCCATCCTCCTGCGTTCGCCCCACCGTACGCGCGTTTCCGGGCCTGGGCAAGGTCGGCGGCGGACTGATAGGCGGACCTGTCGAGTTGGCTGAATCGCCTCCCGACGCGTTCAGTCCTCGCCTCGTTCTTTGTTCACCACATTCTCGACGGACTGCCCGCCGCACTCTGCCAATCGCTCCCCTGTTCAATCATCCATCGAAGGCCGACCCCGTCCCTTCTTGATGTCCTTTCGTTGCTTCTTGGCCTTCAACCTTCTCCGCTGACTCCCTCGTGTCGGCTTCGTGGCCCGGCGCTTCTTTGGCACCTTCAGCCCCTCGCGCACCATCTCACCCAGGCGCACTCTCGCGGCGGCGCGATTGGCCAGCTGGCTGCGATCACCATCCGCGGCCACCACCAGCTCGCCCTCCTTGGTCAGGCGTGAGGCCAGCTTGTTCAGCAACCGCTCGCGCTGGTGATCACTCAGCACTGTGCTGTCTCGCACCGACCAGCGCAGCACGACTTTCGTAGAGAGCTTGTTCACGTGCTGGCCTCCCGGCCCTCCCGCCCGGGCCACGGACACGGACAGCTCGGCCCCGGGGATGACCAGGCCTGGTCGCACGGTCAGGTCCTCAGCGGCCATGGCCTACACTCCGCGCGGCGAGCAACGCGAACGCCGGCAGCCAGTGCAGCACCAACCTGTGCAAGCTCGTGTGCATGTGCCGTCCCACGTGCATGGTTGTCGACAGGTAGACCAGGGCGAGAAAAGCCAGGCAGCCCAGCACCAAGAGCATCCCGAAGCCCCAGCGCGGCCGACCCAGGCAGGCACAGGCCAGGATGGCCAGGGGCGCCAGGCCCAGAGCGCTGGTGTCGATCAGCAATCCACCCAGGGCAGCCACCACGGGCACGGCTCGGCCCCAGAGCACTCCACCCCGCAGCAGCAAACCGGGGTCGCTGATCATGGGGTCGGACGGCGCCAGACTCGCCAGCCAGATCGTGGGGATGGCCAGCAGCCCCACCAGCCCCAGCAAGCGCACCATGGGCGCCCCCCGCTGCGGCCCGGCCAGCAGCCAGGCGCAGACCACGATGGCCAGCTCGACCGAACCCTCCAGCTTGGTGGACACCAGGGCGGCGCCGGCCAGCCCGGCCAGGACCGCGTCGCCTCCTTGAGACGCGCTCCCACCGGAGTCTCCCCCGCGACCAGCACCACGTCGCAGCCGGTCCACCGTGTCCACGAGCAGGAGCAAGAAGAGCGCGTCGGCGCCGTCCACGTATCCGCCGGCACCGAGCGACTCGCGGACTTCGGGGATCACCAGCGCAGGCATGGCCAGCATGGCCGCCGCCAGCCACCGTCCGTGGCGTCCCTCGGCGGAGAGCAGGGTCACCAGCAGTCCCAGCAAGGCCAGGCCCAGCCCGTGCAGCACCAGCTTGGCCCCGGCGCTGGCGTCGGCGGGCGAGTGGGCGAACGCGGGCGCCATGAGCACGGGCGCCAGCAGCGGGTAGCCCCGGTGAAAGCCCAGCCGGGTCTCGTCGGCGATGGACGGCGCGGTGAGGGCCGAGTGGTGCGCCAGGTCGCGGGCCTTGGGCGCCCAGAACTTGCTGCCGTCCCCGGAGAAGGGCAGGCCCACGGCCACCACCGTGCTGACCACGACCACCACGGCCAGCCAGGCGGTGAGGGGCAGGCCGGGGGATTCGGTGGGGGCGTCGGTCACTAGGCCAACATCGGAGCCAACGTCGGTGCCAACGTCGGAGCCAACATCGGAGCCAACGTCGGTGCCAACGTCGGTGCCAGTGGCTTCGCCAGCACCCGTAGCTGCACGTGAACCCGCAGCAGACCCGCCCCCCAGCGGCGCCCAACGAAACGCCGAGAGCGAGACGACGGCCAGCGCGACCATCACCCCCAGGCCAGCGGGGACGCCCGCCAGGGACAGAGTCAGCTGCACCAGTCCCGTGATCGCCGCGCCCAGGGTCAGCGCGAGGGAGAGTCGGCCGATACGCCCGCCGCCAGAGACGTGGCGCCCCCAGCGCATGGCCGGCCAGGCACCGGTGGCCGCCAGCAACAGCAGCACGGCGAAGCCCACGGCGAGGCTCACAGCTCGACCCTCACCAACGCCTCGCGCCCGTCAGCCAGTGCGTCCAGATCCACCAACCACCGGCCCGGCGCCTCTCGCCCCAACATCAGCTCGCTGGCCAGCTCCCCCAACTCGGCCAGATCGGCCCCCGGCGGCAACGGCATCACCAGCGGATGCACCGGCCGGGGAGACAGCGCCCAGCCCACCCGGCTCAGCAGAAAGTCGTTCGTCCCCACCACGATCACGGCGTGGTCGTCGGGGATGCGTTCGCGCCACTCTCGCACCGTGCCCTCAAGGGGGCCCACGTAGGCGGCCAGGCTGTCGTCCGAGAGGGTCCAGCGGTTCAGCTCGGCCAGGCTGGCGACCTCGGACAAGCTCGACGCCATGGCCGCGGCGCTGCCCGCCACGGCACCCACGGCCAAGACGCGCAGGGCCGCTCCACGACCCTCGACCCACTCACGGCGCCCCACGGCCAGGGCCACGGCCACCGCTGCCAGGCCCGCCGCCAGGCCCAGCGCCAGGCCGAAGAGATCGGCGCGACGGTCTGCGGCGAAGTCGTCGGCCACCCGCTCGATGGCCTGGGCGTCGGGCTCTCGGGGGCCGGGATGCTCCTGGGCCCAGCGCTCCAGCCAGGGCGCCCGCACCTGCTCCAGATCGTGCAGCTGCACCGCGGCCCAGCCGAATGCCGTGGCCAACAACAGGGCCAACAACAGGGCCACCGGCGGCGCCAACTTCCGGGCCAGCGCGCTGCCGACCGGCCGCCGGCCCACCTAGCGCGACTCCTGAGTGACGGCGGCGGGCGAGGCGCCCAGGGCGATCTCCAGGGAGTCCCCCACCGTGGTCACGGACAGCTGGCCCGCGTCGAACAACAGCTCCAACCACGGCCCCGTGTCGGGCGTGTCGAGCTCTCGCAGGGCACGGGCCGTGTCGAGCAGATCTTCGACCGCCAGGGGATCTTCGTCGCCGGTGCCAATCACGAGCAGGTCGTCCAGCGACCACGTCGACAGGGGCAGCTCGTCGTCTGGGTCGAGCACCCGCCTCTCGCTCGCTGCGCTGCCGTCGCTGCCTGCGCCGCCGGCGCCGACATCGCGGCCCTCGCCGTCTGCGCCCTCTGCGCCGCCAGCATTGCCAGCCCGGTGCTGCCCACCTTCGACCGCATCCAGCAGCGGGCGGAACCAGGCCAGCAGAGCGCTGGTGTTCAGCCGCTCCCCCGGCTGCAGGGTGGCGACGGCCAGAGGCGTGCCGTCGCTCTCACCCACCATGAGCAGCCCGTCCCAGGGGGAGAGCAGCTCGGCGAGGTCATCCAGGCGCTCAGCGCTGGCCTCGCCCGGGCCATGCACCACCTCGATCAGCGGGCGCAGCCAGGCGGCCAGGGCCCGGGGGAAGTCGTCCGGGTCTGCGCTGAGCATGGCCCGCTGGCCACTCGGCCCCTGGGCGGGGACGGGCCGCAGGGAGTCGAGCAGCGCAGACAACGCCGACGGCTCGCTCCAGCGCTGGCGATAGACCAGCCCCATCTGCCCCAGACCTGAGGCGGGGTCGGGGGTTGCCGTCTCGTCGAAGCTGGACCCTTCATCAGTGGTCGCTCCTGGGCCTCGGTCGAAGAGCTCGGCGGCCAGGTTCCATCCGTCGGCCTGCAGCTGGAAGGCGCCGATGGAGTCCACCGCCAGCATCTCGATCATGGCCAGCACCGTGGGGCCGTCCACGGGCAGTTCGCCCAGGGGTCCGTCGCCACCTCCGCCGCCGCGCTCCCTGAGCATGCGCCCCAGGGTGCCCACCGGCCCCGCGTCGGGATCTCCGGAGAGCAGGGCCTGCAGCTGGCGCGAAGACTGCTGAAACTCCTCGTAGTAGGTCAGCCGGATGCGCTCCATGTCGACGGACAGCACCACCGACGAGCCGGGGTTCGCTGTCGGAGCGGACGCGCTCTCAAGGCCACCGCTCTCCAGACCGTCCAGGGGCAGCTCGTCGAGCAGCTTGCCCACCACGAAGGCGGCCTCGAACGACGGCACGATCAGCGCCTGTCCCTCGCGAAAGGACAGCTCCCATGTGCTCGACGCGGCGACCGGCTGACCGATGGCGGCCATCATCTCGGTCAGGCTGCCGGTGTTCGTCATGGCCCGGACCGCCCGTATGGCGTTGATCAGCTCGCTGTCCGCGGGCAGGGTGAACACGAAGCGCTTGTCGTCCGTGAACTCGATGCCGGGGCACGCCGCCAGCGAGTCGCGCAGGGCGTCGGGATCGGCCACGGGCAGGGCCAGCCCCAGGGGACCGCCCATGACCGAGCTGTCCAGGAACGCCACCACGCCCTGGCGCTCACCGGCCAGGCCCGCGGGCTGCCAGCCGAGCTGGTTCTCGAAGAACGTGGGCAGACGCAGGGAGTCCGGCGCACCGGCGACGTAGGCCAGCACGGTGTCGACGGGGGATCCCACGGGCCAGCCACCCTGGGCGGTGTCCGGGTCGGCAGACTCGCCACCGCAGCCGAGCAAGAGGACCGAGGTCAGCAGCAACGCCAGACGCGAGATCAGCCGCGGCCTCAGCCGCCGACGAGGGTGGCCAGGCGCCAGATCAGCGCGGCGAGGCGGGCGCGGTGCCCCGAGCGATCCTATGATGGGCGTGAACACCTGGGCATGGTACCCACGACAGCGACCCCACCGGGCCCGAGATGACGAGACGAATCGATGGCGAGGGGCGGGAGGCGCTGCGGCGGCTGTTCGCTGAGCAGGGTTTCGCCGCCGTGGGCTTCACCCATGCGGGGCCCGTGGTCGACCGGGTCACGCCCTGGGTCGCGGCGGGTCAGCACGCCTCGATGGACTACATGGCCCGGGATCCCGAGCTTCGCGCCGACCCCACCTTCATGCTGCCCGAGGCCCGCTCGGTGATCTGCGTGGCCGCCGCCTATCCCCCCGGCGACGGCATGGGGCACGTGGCCGCCTACGCCCGGGGCGAGGACTACCACCGCACCATGAAGGCCGCCCTGCGCCGGGCCATCGCCGCGCTGCCGGATTTGCTGGGCCACGAGCCCGCCACCCGGGTCTGCGTGGACACGGCGCCCCTGGCCGAGCGCTCCCTCGCCGCCCGGGCAGGCCTGGGCTGGATCGGCCGCAACACCCTGCTGCTCAACGAACGCATCGGCCCCTGGATGATGCTCGGCGAGGTCCTCACCGATCTGGACATCGAGCCCGACCAGCCCGCGCAAGATCACTGCGGCACCTGCACCGCCTGCGTCGAGGCCTGCCCCACCGCCGCCCTCGACGGGGAGCGAAACCTCGACGCCCGGGCCTGCCTCTCCTACTGGACCATCGAGCACCGGGGCGACGTCCCGGACGAGTGGGCCCTCGCAGCTGACCACCGGGTCTTCGGATGCGACGACTGCCTGGCGGCCTGCCCGTACCCGCGCCAGGCGGCGCCGCTCGCCTCAACCGGCCCCTATGAGCCCCGCCCCGATCTGGTCTCGCCGACTCTCGACGAGCTGGAGGCCCGCGCCACCGAGTCGTTCCGCAAGCACTTCTCCACCACGCCCATCGAACGGGCTCGCCGCCGGGGACTGCTGCGCAACATCGCCATGGCGCGGGAGCAACGCCAGCGGGCAGGGGGCGACGGCGCGGCTGGCAAGCGGCCAGAAGACGACCAACGATCGGACGCGAACTGATCAGCCACGGGCCGGGGGCAGCTGGGCCCCAGGCCGACGGGCCGAGCGGCGAACCCACAGAGTCACCGTGAAGCCCTCGTCGGGGGCGCGGCGAGGACGGCCTGCGGTGTAGACTGTGCGCTCTCCCCCCAGACCCATCCCCCAGCACCGGCCCGCAGATCTCACTTGCGGACACCTCGACATGAAGATCTTTGACCCGCACATCCACATGTACTCCCGCAACACCCGCGACTACGCCGAGATGGCGGCCGCTGGCATCCGCTCGATCATCGAGCCCGGGGGCTTCTGGCTGGGCCACGCCCGCAAGCACCCCGAGACCTGCCTTGAATACTTCGATCACCTGCTGGCGTTTGAGCACACCCGGGCGGCGAAGGCTGGCATCCAGTACCACTGCACGTTCGCGCTGAACCCGAAAGAGGCTCACACGCCGGCGGTGCGCGAGGGCGTCATGGCGGCGCTGCCGGAGTACCTGGCCAATCCCATGTGCTGCGCCCTCGGCGAAGTGGGCTACGACGTCATCGACGACCTCGAAGAGCAGGTCGTGCTCGAGCAGCTCGAGATGGCCAAGCAGATGAACCTGCCCGTGCTGGTGCACACGCCCCACGTCGACAAGCTCGAAGGCACGCAGAAGCTCATCGACAACTGTCGCGATGTGGGCCTCGATTCCGAGATGGTAGAGATCGATCACTGCACCGAAGAGACCGTGCAGATGGTGGTCGACTCGGGCTACTGGGCGGGCTTCACCATCTACCCGGTGACCAAGCTCTCCCCCGAGCGGGCCGTGCAGATCTTCAAGCAGTTCGGCACCGAGCGCATGCTGGTGAACAGCTCCGCCGACTGGGGACCGTCTGACCCGCTCTCCGTGCCCAAGCTCGCCGTGCTCATGGAGCAGGCCGGCTTCACCTACGAGGCCGTGCAACGTCTCGTGTGGGACAACCCGATCCGCTTCTTCGGCAGCTCGGGCCGCTTGTCCGAGCAACCCATGTTCGCCGAGGCGGTCGTCTGAGGTGCGTCGCGCTGGTGGGTTGATCGTGCTGCTCGTCGCGGCGGCCTGCGGGCCCGGTGCGAGCCACGTCGACGCGCAGTCGGCGACAGAGAGCAGCGCCACGGCTGAGGTCAGCGAGGCTCAGGACGCGACCCCTGAGACCGGGGCCGCGGCTGGCATGGCGACCGAGACCGATGCAGACGAAGCAGGCGCTGGCGCTGCACCCGTCGCTGATGCTGATGCACCCACCGCCGTGCCCTGGCCCGAGCAGGCGCTGCCGGCGTTCAAGGCGCTGTATGCAGGCTCGTGGGTTCCCGATGGTGCCGACGGATTCGACGAGCAATGGTTCGACGAAGCGGCGTTGGTCCAGACCTACACCAAGCGCAGAGCCGGGCGGCGCATCTGGCGCGGGCTACGCAGCTCCGATGGCGTCATGCCCCTCGACCTGCTGATCCGCGACCGCACGGGCCCTGCCGTGGGCTTCGTCTACGTGCTGAACTACCGGCGCCCCGGCGTGCCCGAGGAGGACTACGCCGACTTCGAATACGCCGATGAGCAGGCCATCCTGCACCTGCGCCACCAAGGGCGCACGCGTCTCTTGTTCGACGGTGTGGTGGTGCTCGACGTCCCCGCCCCGCCGCCTGGCGAAGTGGGACAGGCCCAGGCCATGGTCACGATGACCGACGGCTTCGATGTGCTGCTGGCCAAGGTCGGCCGCGGGTCCAGCGAACTGGGCAGCGAGATGAACTTCGAGGTGCGCCTGTCCGATCTTGATGGCGCACCCCTGCCCTCGCAGGGCTGGAACACCATGCGCTCCTCAGACGCGATTTCTGAGCTGGTCGAAGAGCCCTCACAGGTCGCAGAGCCCGACAGCGACGGCTGACCCGACAGCTGCCCGGTCAGGCGGGGACGACCTGTCCGTCCTCCCAGGCTGCCAGCCTGTTGCGGCCCGTCTCCTTGGCCCGGTAGAGGGCCTGGTCAGCCCTGTCGACGAGAGTCTCCAGGGTGTCGTCGGAGGAGAGCTCGGCCACGCCGCCCGAGACGGTCACCGGGACGGGTACGCCGTCGTTGGTGGTCACGTTCACAGGGTGGCTTTCGAGGTGGCTGCGCAGGCGGTTCACGATGCCAGCGGCCTCCATGCCATCGGTCTCTGGGAACACGAAGAGGAACTCCTCGCCGCCCCAGCGGATGGCGCAGTCGCTCTTGCGCAGGGTGTTGCGCAGCTCGTCTGAGACGGAGACCAACACCTCGTCGCCAGCTTGGTGACCGAGGGTGTCGTTGACCTTCTTGAAGTGATCGATGTCGATGAGCACCACCGAGAGAGAGCGGTCGTAGCGTCGAGCGCGTTCGATCTCTTCGGCCAGCCGGCCCACACCGAAGCGTCGGTTGGCCAGGTGGGTCAGTGCGTCGGTTTGGGAGGCCTTCGTCAGCTCATCCTGGAGCACCTTCATGCGCACCAGGTTGCGCACGCGGGCCAGGAGCTCGGGGACGCCGCAGGACTTCAGCAGGTAGTCCGAGACGCCGCCGTCCAGATTGGTGAGCAGGTCCTGCTCGTCGTCGCTGCCGGTCAGCATGAGCACCGGCAACATGTGCATGCGCGAGTTGTCGCGGATCTCTCGCACCAGACCGAAGCCGTCCATGTCTGGCATCTTCAGATCGGTGATGACCAGATCGTAATCGTGGTCAGGGGTGAGCATGGAGAGTGCTTGGTGGGCGCCGTTGGCAGAGTCAACGTCGAAGCCAGCCTTCTTCAGCAGCACTTCATATTTGAACCGAACGGTCGGCGTGTCATCGACCAGCAGGATGTGATGTCCCATGTCCGCTCATGTCATGTGGCAACTGTTGCCGGACGCGTAGGGGCACGCCCGGTGCACACTGACGGACACCCGCCAGCCGACCCACGCTGTTCCCGCCCGGACCAGCCGCACAACCCACAGAGGAGGGTTGCGCCACTCGAACCAGCCAGCAGTGGCCGTCACCGCCTTCTCGGCAGGTGCAGGGGACGACCTTGAGCCCAGCTGACCACCACGATGGATTTCCTGAGCGAACAGGCAGGGAACACCGGGAATGGCGGATTCAGCTGGCCGAGCCCTCGACCTTCTCGACGAGGAGGCGCTCGAAGCGACGCTCCAGCCCCCTCTGGGCCCTGCGCTGGGGCGTGGCCACAAAGACCACGTCGTCGCCAGCGATGGTGCCCACCACCTCGGGCATGGACATGGAGTCGAGGGCCAGGGCCACGGTCTGGGCCAATCCGGGCCGGGTGGAGACCACCAGGATGTTCGGGCCCGCCGGCACCACGGAGCGCACGAAGGGCCGCAGCTCGCCCAGGGTCGGGTACAGCTGGCCCCCGTCATCCGGGTCTTCGCCCTCGGCCGCCAGGCGGTAGGCCCCGTCGACCTTGTGCGCGCCGAGATACATCAGGTCGCGGCTCAGGCTCGACTGGGTGATATGGAAGCCCTTGTCTTCCAGCGCGTCCACCAGGTTCTGCTGGGTGCGCGGACGCCGTCGCCGAAGAATCGACTTCAACGCGGCCCGCCGGGCGTCCTGGGTGCCCCGAGTGTTCCTAGGCATCAGCCGGCCCCATCTGTGGCATCAGTTGCGGCGCCAGATGGCGGCACGAGAGCTGCGGTCGCCTCGACCTCGAGCAGCGCCCCTTCCTCGACCAACCCGGCCACCTGCACCAGGCTCATGACCGGGAAATGTCGGCCCATGACACTTCGATAGGCCTGCCCCACAGCCTTGGGGTCGGACAGGTAGTCGGACGTGTCCACGCAGAACACCGTCAGCCGCACGATGTCTTCGATCTGGCCGCCGGACAGCCTGACCAGGGTGACCACGTTGGTCAGGGCCTGGGAGAACTGGCTCACGAAGTCGTCGCCCACCATTTGCTCGTCGGCGTCCCAACCGATCTGGCCCGCCAGAAAAAGCAGGTCCCGCCCGGCAGGGACGCGGATGGCATTGGAGTAACCCTTGGGCCGGGGCCACTCCGGGGGCTGAAGAGTCTCAAGAGGGGGCCCTGGGTCGCTCATGCCCGCCACGTTAACAATGTGCGCATACTCATCCCAGTATGCAGAAAACTTGCAAGGCCCCCTGCGCGAGAGCAAGGCCTTGAACGGGACGACGCCCCACCACGGATCACCGTGATGGGGCGTCGTCACACTCGGCGGGCGACCTCAGTGCGGCAGGCCGCTCAACCCTCAGCGGCGGACTAGAAGTCCCGGGGACCCAGGCCAGCGCCGTAGGCGACGTAGGTGCCTCCGTCGCCGAGGGAGCCGCCACCGCCATCGACATCGACCGCGATGCAGTAGGTGGTCATGCCAGCGGCCACCAGGTTCGCCGTGGCTGCTGCCACTGCGGCGGCTTCACTGGTGTCGGTCACCATCGTGTAGGCGGCCGGGTAGTTGAGCGTCTGCATGAAGCCCTCGGACACGTCGAGGTCGCCGTGATCGATGATCATGGCCAGCTGGAAGTCTCCGGTGTCGTCACCCACGCCCTGTGAAGGCTGGCCACCACCGCCGCCGTTGGGGGATTCAGTGCCTGTGGGCCCATCGAGGAAGTCGCCCACGTTCAGGCTGGCGTCGACCGGGAAGCAGCGCATGGGCATGGCCGGATCGAAGTTCCAGTAGAAGTGGTCAGCACCCACGCCAAAGATATCGACGTCCATGATCCGGGCGTACTTGATGTCGTTGGCCTTGCTCGTGGCCACGACGCCCAGCTCGACGATCGAGCGCACGGTGTCGTCGAACAAGCTCAAGCGGTAGGCGTTGGTGAGCCGGATGCCGCGCCGGGGCACGGTGAGGTAGGTCACGAACTGGCTGGCCTTGGCGAAGCCCGAGCGGTTGAAGCCCGCAGCATCGACCAACGGGCCCAGCACGAAGGCGTCGGGCATGGGCGCCGGGCCAATGAACCCGGGGTCGCCTGCGAAGCTGCCAGCACCAGACTTGACGAACGTCTGCCCCGCGGGAGTGAGCACGTTGTAGCTCATGCCCCAGCCGTCGATCTGGACACCAGCGGTGAGGACATCTTCGCCGCCGATCTGCTTGAAGCCGATGAAGTCCTCGATGAACGTGCCGTCCATGGACACACCCACGATCAACTCGCTGAAGTTGGTCAGGTAGGCGGCCTTCTCGAGCTCAAGCTTCAGGTCGTAGGGCCCGGTGGTCAGGCCCTCGTCGCCAGTGAAGTCGAGGTCTGTATCGGGAGCGCTCTCGACGGCCACCGCGTAGCCCGTGTTCAACTCGAGCGGCGTGGAGAACCGAGAGAACTTGCCCAGGCCACCGTCGTCGTCGAAGCCCAGCAGCGTTCCACCAGCGTCGAAGAGGCCGAGGAAGGTGTCGATGTCGGTCAGGCTCGCCGGCACGTAGGTCAGCCCACTGGGCGGACGGGTCTCGACATGCAGGATGGACAGGGCCGCGCCGTCGAAGCTGAAGAAGTCGACGTCATTCGGCGTCAGGGTCAGGCCGGTGATGCAGAGCGGCGTGCCCGTGATCAGGTGCGGTGCGTCGAGGAAGATCGGCTGGGCCGTGGCCAGGGTGTCGTTCGGCTCGGCATCGTCAGGCTGGACGTCGTCGCCGGTGAGGTTCGACGTGTTGCCGTCGTCTTCGGGCTGGTTGAGCACGCTCGCATCGAGCATGCCACGACGCACCTTGATGGCCAGCTCAAGCCGGTTCAGGGAGACGGGCGGGTAGTCCGAAATGCCCTCGCTCCACATCCCGCTGATGGGGCTGATCACCTGGTACTGCAGGGTCTGCTGATCCTTCTCGATCTGGTAGACACCCAGCACAGCCGACGGGTTCGTCTCGAGTACGGCGAGCACGTCGTCACCCACTTCGACCGCGGGCCAGCCGTCGACGACCAACGTCTGGCTCTGCTTGCCGGGCTCACCTGCGACGAAGTGATCGACGCTGAGTTCGAGCACGGTCGTGTTGTTCTGCGGCAAGACCTGCATGGCCTCAACGCGAGCCACGAGGATCGAGTGGGCAGCATCGACCTGATCGCCGGTCGTCGCCGGCGAAAGAAGACTGAGCACACCCATGGGGAAGGCCAGGCAAAGCACAACTGCCAGGGCCCCCAGAGAAATCCGGTGCCGAGAGACGCTCATGGGATCTGTACCAACGGGGTCATACGCTTCGAATACCGCAGCTGGTGCGGCAACATAGGCGCGCCGGGTGTGGCCCTAAAGCCACGTTTCGGGCCAGCGCACCTTACTACTCCTGTCACCCCAAAGGCTAACCTAGCCTGGAAGGCGGGTCTACCCGTCACGACTCATCGGAAATCCGCGTATCCTTCTGTAACATCAGGACTTCGGTGTGATGGATCGGATCGCGATGGTCGAGCAGACACGGGAACGGCACTAGACGTCGACGAAACCGAACCCATGACGTTACCTACGGATCGACTGTCTCGCTGGTGCCGCTCACTAGCTCTGCTAGCGCTAGCGGCCGGCCTGGTCACCCTGGCCGTCGTCAGCGACCACGCCATCGTCCGCCCCAAGCTCGCCTGGGGTCAGGGTCTGATTCTCGCCGGCTCCTGCTTGCTGTTGATGAGCCAGGCACTTGCGGGCCGTTTAATATTCCGTTGGCCTGCATTCACCGCCGCCGCCCTCCTGCCCGCCGCGATCACCGGGCTTTGGCTTCTGATCGGCGACCCCACCAGCCCGCTCCAAGCCCGGGACGAACTCTGGCGCATGCTGATGATCCCCCTGGCGGCCTGGCTCACCGCCGGTGTGCTGGAGGGGCCCCAGGCTCGCAGACTGCTCGTGGCCGTGCTCGCAGCGGCCGGGATCTGGGTCGGAGGCCTGGCCCTGCTCGAACGTGTCGGCGGCCTGGGAGGCCTCTCGTCCCTGGGCATCGACCCCGCCAGCCGCTCGGACGCGGGCTTCGGCAACCCGGTCTTCCTCGGCGCCTGGCTAGTGCTGACCACGCCCCTGCTCCTGGCCGAGGCGCTCATCGAACCCTCGGCCTGGCGCTGGCCTGCGGCCCTGGCAGCGGGGCTGTGCCTGCCGGCCTTGCTGGCCACGGGCAGCGCAGGAGCCTGGCTCGGCTTCGGCGTGGCCATGGTCATCGCACTGGTGCTGCTCATCCCAGCCTCTCGAGCCCTGACCACCGCCCTCACCGGGGGAGCCCTGGGAGCGGCGGCCCTGCTGGTCATGCACCCCCACATCTTGATCCGCCCCAGAACCCACGGCCTGATCTGGCGGGACACCCTGGCCATGTGCCTCGACCGCCCCTGGGGCGTGGGGCCGGGCCAGTTTCAGATCGAGTTCTTGCCCTACGCCTCCCCCGAGCTGCTCGCCGCCCACCCGCGAGCCTCGGTGATCATCAATGACGCGCACTGCGAGGCGTTGCAGGTCCTGGCCGAGCTGGGACTACCCGGGCTGATCGCCCTGGCCGTGGCCACCTGGTTTCTGCTGCGGGCCGTGGGCACCGTGCTCAAGGGCCCCGCCGATCGGGCACAGGACGCAGCCCGCCTGGTGGCCGTGGTCGCGGGCATCGGCGGCAGCCTGACCCAGTCGTTCGTCTCCCCCGACCTGCGCTTCGGCGTGTCCACCTTGCTGCTGGGCAGCCTGATCGGGCTCGCCGCATCGTTCAGCGACGCGATCTCCCTGCCCCTTCCCGGCGGACGGCCGATGCGCATCGCCCTCTCGGCCGTGGCCGCGGTGGGGCTCTGGTTCACGGTCGACGACACCCACTCCCGGCTGTCCATCACCGACCTGCTACCGCCTGGCGAGGAGGTCGAGCTCACCGACGAGCACTTCTTGCGCCTCTCCGAGCTGCGAGAAGCGGTGGCTGCCTATCCTGACGACCCCAAGACCCACTACGGTCTGGCCGTCATGCTGGCGGCCATGAACCGAGCCGCCGAAGCTGCGGACGAGATGGCCATCGCCCTGGAGCTGAGCCCGGGCAACCCCACGGTGATCCGCCCCCTGGGCATCTTGCAGGCCATGTCCGGCCGCTTCGATGCGGCGATGGTCAACCTGAACACCATCCTTGAGGCTCAGCCCGACGATCACAACGTGCGCTATCTCATCGCCTTCGCAGCGTTCACCCGAGGCGATCTGCGCACGGCAAACCTCGAGATCGAAGAGCTGCTCAGGCGGGACCCCAACCACGCCCGCGGTCGACTGCTGCGGGAGTGGTTGAGGCAGTAACTGAAGCCACAACCCGGGCAGGGCTCAGTTGCTGGTGGCCTGCAGACCGTTGGTAGACACCAGGCCCGTGGGGGACAGGGGCTCGGTGGCCCAGCCCTGCAGGTAGAAGTCCGTGCCCATGGGCACGTTGTGGGGCAGCAGGAAGCCCGCCTCGAACGAACCGCTCGCATCGCTGACGAAGCCAGGGACGACGAGGTCGGGCGCTGGCACCAGCACGCCACCACGGAAGGGCAGGTCGATGCGCACCAGACCTGCCACCAGGGTCACCAGACCGCTCGCAGGCATGTCCTGGGCGAACAAGGTCACCAAGGTGTTGGGCTTCAGGTTGCCCGCGCCGGACAACCGGGGATCAGGCGTGTTGACCATGGGCTGGTAGGCCAGTCCAAGGTCTTCCCATGGCGAGGCCGCGTTGTCGTAGACCGTGTTGTTCTCGCCGGACGTGTTGGCCACGATCACGGACATCACGTCGTCGTTGTTCAGGTCAGCGAACGCCGCGTGGCGAGAGTCGCCCGAACCGCTCATGGCCACGCGCTGCAGGCTGCCGCCGTTGTTCACGTAGAAGAAGTTCGGCTCCTCTTTGTTGGCCACGAAGAGGTCGAGGTCGCCGTCCCCTTCCATGTCGCTCCAGGCGGCGTGGTAGCTGTCACCGGCGTCCTGGGCCGGGTGCTGGCTGCCAGCCAGGGTGAAGCTGCCAGAGCCGTCGTTGGTGTAGAGGGTGTTGAGCTGACCCTTGCGGTTGCAGGCGAAAAAGTCGAGATCGCCGTCACCGTCAAAGTCGGCCATGCTCACGGCGAAGGTCTTGGTCGTCTCGGTGGCGATGGGGTCGCCGGTCATGGCCGAGAAGACGCCCTCGACGCCGCCCTGCACACCACCCTGGTTGAAGTACACGAAGTTCTCCAGGTCGTTGCTGTTGGCCAGGGCGATCTCAAGGTCGCCGTCGCCATCGAGGTCACCCAGGCACAGGTCGCGGGACGGCCCGTTGTCCGTCACCAACGCACCCGTGGTCACCTTGACGAAGTTGCCGCCGCCCTGGTTGTCGTAGAAGAAGGTGGGCTCGAGCTGGTTCGCGAAGAGCAGGTCCTGGTCGCCATCGCCGTCCATGTCGCCCCACGCTGTGGCGTAGGATTCACCGGCGTCGTTGCAGACCACGCTCGCGCTCATCTTGGCGAACTGGGGAGTCGCCACGCCTGCAGGCGGGCGCAGGTTTCTGAACAGGCCGTTGTTGACCACGTGACCGTTGGCCGTGGCCAGGTCGAGGTCGCCGTCGCCGTCCATGTCACCCCAGGCAGAGTGGAACGTGTAGCCACCATCGGTCAGGGAGACCTCGGTGGGCAGGGCATCGAAGGTGCCGTTGCCGTGGTTGACGAAGAGAACGTTGTCCTCGCCGAAGTTGCTCAGATAGATGTCGACGTCACCGTCTTCATCGAAGTCTGCGGGGGAGATGGCGCGGGTGTTGCCGCCACTGTTCGCCACGGCCGAATCGGAGTTCGGCTGGAGCAGATTGACCTGGGCATCAAGGTTGGCTGCAAGGCAGGCAACACACAAAAGGAAAGCGATTCTCATCTTCAAGTCTCTCACCGGGGTGGACAGATTCGGTCGCCCCTATCGGCTCGAACCCACCCCGGCGATAAGACTTTCTGCCAGCCGCTTCCGTTTCTCGACGACCAGCGAGCTGAGATCAGCGCTCCGCAGGCCCCAGGACCAGCTGCAGATCGGGCCCTACGGCATCGACGATCAGCAGATCGACCGACCCGCCGCCCTGAAGGTCGCCCCACGCGCAGCCCGTGGCTTCGAGCGGGTTTTTTGCCAGGGGCACATCGTCACAGGCAGTGAACCGGGCGCCCCCGTCGTTCAGATAGAGGTAGGGAGGTCCCTGCCGGTTGAGGATGGCCAGGTCGCGCACCCCGTCCCCATCGAGGTCGACCATGGCCACGTCGGTGGAGTTGCCACCATCCCCCGGAGGCAGAGCGCCCGAGCTGAGGGAGAACAGCCCCCCGCCGCCGTTGAGCCAGACCTCGTTGGCCTCGCCCTTGCGATTGCTGAAGGCCAGGTCGAGGTCGCCGTCGCCGTCGAGATCGCCCATCGCCACGCCGCAGCTCTTGGACGAGACCTGAGCCAGCTCGGTGGTGCGGTCCTGGACGAAGGCCCCCGCCTGCCCGTCCTGGGCGCCACCTTGGTTGAGGTACACCGCGTGGGCGTTGGCGCCCCAGTTGGCAACGACCACGTCGTCATCCCCATCGCCATCGAGGTCGGCGCAGGCCACCGCCCGTGAGTTGCCGCCCTCGGAGCTGAGCGGGTCAGCGGGAGCAGCGACGAAGTGGCCCCGCCCGTCGTTGAAGTGCAGCTCGTTGTGGGCCCTGCGGTTGGCCACCACCGCGTCCATGTCGCCGTCGAGGTCGAGGTCGGCGCAGGCGGCTCCGTACGAATCTCTGGCGTGCTCGGTGAGCGAGCCACCGTCCGCCGATTCGAAGCCCTGCCGACCGCCGAGATTGAGCTGTAACAGGTTCGCTTGCTCATCCGAATGGACCACCAGGAGATCGGCGCGGCCGTCGCCGTTCAGGTCTGCCGCCGCGGCACCAAACGTCGGCCCCGAGGCGGCGCCCGCGCCCTCGCCCACGGTGGTCGAGGACTGGCTGCCCAGGGAGCCCTGGCCGTCGTTCCAATAGAGGGTGTCGGGCTCGTTGAACGCGCCCACGAAGGCGTCGAGGGCGCCGTCCCCATCGGCATCGAGCAGGCACACCGCGCGGGAGTTGCCGCTGGCGGGCCCGAACGACCTCCGCGAGAGCACCTCGACGCAAGCGCCCCCCGACGCTGCGGCCGCGGGCTGGCTCGCAGCGGGCGCTGGCACGAGGGCTTCCGGGCCTGCCGATTCACCCGTCACAGCGGGAGCCCCCGCTGCAGCGGGCTGGGGCGCCGGCTCGGGTGACTCTTCTGAGGGCTTGAGTTGGCAGGCCGAGAGGGCGATCAAGGTGACGGCGAGGATGCGCATGGGCGACCTCCAGAGAGGGGCGAGATCTGGCACTCTGCGCTCGCGCGGTCGCAGAGTCCAGAGCCCACGGTCGACGCCCGCACAACGTCGCCAGTCGCGAAGTTGCCGACACCGTGGCGACCAGTTACGCTCGTCCCCTCGGGAGCCAGACTCACGGCCCCTCTGCACGGCTGTGAGCGACGCAACACGACCAACCACTTGCAGGAGACGTACCGCGCATGGAACAGAGCACCGCGCCACTCCGAACCGAAGACCCGCGCCCCCAGCCCGGCGTCTTCCAGAAGCTCGGCAGCTTGTTCCGTACCTACGCCATCCCAGAAGACTCGATCGTGCTGCCCGGGCCGTTCCATCAGGATGACCGCAGCTGCTTCAGCCTCGAGGTCCCCGAAGACTGGCCCAGTGACGCGGACGGCCGCTCGAAGATTCGTCTGCTCGAAGACGGCCAGTACCTGGGGCCCGCCTCGGTGACCCACGACGACATCCGCACCCTGGGCCGGGGCCGCTACTCTCACTGGGGAGCGAAGGTCTACTTCTCCAGCAGCGACTGCAGCGACCCCAACACCAACGGGCGGGTCTACTCCATCGTGCCCCCCGCCGGTTGGAGCCCACCCACGGGCGCCAGCGAGTGGTCCGACTACGCCAGCCGCCGCAGCGACGACGACTCTGCCATCACCATGGAGTGGGCCACCGAAGAGATCGCCGCCAAGGCCCTGCACGCCGTCGATGGCCCCATGTTCTCCGTCGACGTCCGCGAAGACTGGCCCTCTGACGACAAGGGCTTCTCCACCATGCTGCTGCTCGAAGACGACACGCCCCTGCAGTCTCCCCACTCCACCTGCGACGAGATCCTCGCCGCAGGCAAGGACGCCTACGGGCACTGGGGCCAGCAGATCTTCTTCGCCACCAGCGACGGCAGCGACCCCACCACCAACGACCGCACCTACTCCCTGGCCTACGCCAAGGGCTTCACCTTCGGGCAGGCTCGCAACACGCCCCGAAGCGAAGAGGGGTTGTGCTGGATTCTTGACGGCCTGCCCCCCGAATGGCCCTGCGACAAGAACGGGCCCTCCGATCTGCGCCTGCTCGAAGACGGCAAGTTGCTAGGGCCGGCCCACGCGGGCCACGGCGATTTGCGCGAGCTGGGCCAGGGGCGCTACTGCCACTGGGGCGACCAGCTCTGGTTCTCCACCAGCGACGGCAGCGACCCCACCACCAACGGCCGCACCTACACCGTGCTCTGGCTCGACCAGGACGCGAGCTGAGCCCGGCCAGCGTCGAGAGGCGCAGGCAGTCCCAGGTCAATGAGCAGTTCGTGCCGGGGGCAGAAGCGGTCGACGTTGCCGCGCCAGAACGTCGCTGGCAGCAGTGCCATGACTGACGGCCAGAGCTTCGACGACTCGAGAAACACTGGCTGAGGCTGGGCGCCGCTGACACCGCGCAACTGCACAGCCGCTCTGGGCAAGTGCAGGGTCGGCGCTCCCGCAGCAGCAGCCGCGAGAGACAAGCAGAGCAGGTCGCGCCGGGTCACGGGCTCTCCAGCCAGCAACGCCAGCTGGGGTTGCAGCGCCGAGTGAACCAGCAGCAACTGGTCGCCAGACGCGGCCACCTCGCGGGGAGCCGCGCCGAGCAAGCCGGGGCCCACCGCCCGGGACGGCAAGCCCGGCTCGATGGGCAGGGCCAGACCTCCGCGATCAACGCTGTAGCCCAGGTGCATCCGTCGCCCGGACAGCACAGCGCCCCCAGCTGTGGCCAGCACGTCGGGCAGGGCGCTCCAGGTCAGCAACTCGTGCAGCACCGCAGCGTCGGGCCGGAGTGCGCCGTCGATGAACAGTGTTCCTCCGCCGCTGCTGCAGTCTCTCATGCTTCTCGCGTGAGACACGTGAGGCATGGAGCCCTCGTCCCACGACAGCACGGTGACCAGTTGGGGGACGGAGGCGAGGAACGCGCGCCAACGAGGCCAGCCCGCGCGGTCGCCATGCAGGACCACTTGCAGCGGCCGAGGTACGCTGACCGGCTGCCACTGAAGGCGCCAGACCCCCGGCGGACGAGCGGCGAGTGCGTGGGCCAAGGGCAGACGCCGACGTCGGCAAGCGTCTTCGATGGCTCGCCGTCCCGCCTCGAAGGCCCAGGGCTTCGCCGTGGTGCTGGCCGCCACGCTGCCCTTCGTGCGCCGCCAGTGGTAGCCCACCAGCGGCAGATGGACCACCACCCGCGCCGCCTCGAACGCGCGCAACAGCAGGTCGTGATCTTGGGCGCCGTCGTAGTCGCTGCGCAGGCCTCCGAGCCCGTCGAAGAACGTGCGCCGCAAGGCCATGGCGTGGGTGACGTAGTTGAAGCCAAGGGCCAGCCAGGGTGACGGGCCAGGCTTGAAGACCGGCGCCACACGCTGGCCCTCGGGCGTGAGCTGATCTTCGTCGGTGTAGACGAGATCGACCCGCCCATCCTGCTCGAAGGCCCAGGCCAGGGGGGCGAGAACTTCGTGCCCCAGCGCGTCATCGTGATCGACCAGCAGCAGCACCTCGCCCCGGGCCTCGGCCACGCCTCGCTGGGTGGCAGCGCTGATGCCGGTGGTGCTCGGCACGGCCTCGGTGCCGGGCACGGCCTCGGTGCCGGGCGCCGCGCCGAGGCCGGGCGCCGCGCCGAGGCCAGACGCGGCTGACTCGCCAGGCAACGCGTCGTGGTTGCGCGCCTCACCCTTGCCTGCCGCCCCACCGCTGCCAAGCGCAGCCACCAGGTGCACACGCTCGTCCCCGGCGGCCACCTCGCTCAGCAGACTACGCACTTCTGCGCGGACCGATCCGTCGTCCACAAGAATCAGCTCCCAGGCCCTGTGGCTCTGGCGGCGCACCGAGTCCACCAGGGTTCGCAGGTGTTCCGGGGCGGGATCGAGCACGGGGACGACGATGCTCACCCACAAGTTCGATGGCGGGCAGGGCGAAGGGGCGCACGTCGCCGACCACATCGCGTAGGATTGCAGGTCGGGGGACCGCTCGTCCGCGGCCCAGTCAGCCACCCTGTCGAGAGAGGACCGCACGCCGTGGCGCGAACACCAGAGCCAGCCTCGGCGAACCAACGCGGCGAACTCTCTGAGGTCGTCCACCAGTGAGTGCTCTCCGGGTGCTTCATGTGGTGCCCCACCTCGATCGGGTGGGCGGCTACGAACGCCAGGCGCTCACGCTTGCCCGGCGCCAGCAGCGGCGGGGCAAGGTGTCGCCGATTCTACTGACCCACAGGGAGCGCGCCGAGCGGCCAGCCCACGAGCGAGGCCTGCACGGCGAGATTCACCGGCTCGAGCGGGGCTTGCTGCGCCATCATCCGGGCAGCTGGTGGCGTCGCAGCGGGCCCTCGGTGCAGCTGGTCCACGCCCACGCCCTGCACAAGCTCTCGGGCCAGCTGCTGGCCCTGGCCCACAGCGCCGGCGTGCCCACCATCGTGAAGGTGGCCACCGGCGACGACGTGGCCATGTTCAGCGATCCCGCGGGCTGGCAAGGCCTGCTCGACGGCGAGGCCCGCCAGGGAGGGCGAGGCTTGCGCTGGCGCCTGATGATGACCTCCGCCTGGCGCAGGCTGCGGCGTGCGGGCACCTTCGTGGCGCTCAACGAGTCCATCGCTCGTCAGCTCTCCTCCCAGGGACTGCAATCGGTGCGCCTGCCCAACGGCGTGGACACCGAGCGCTTTCGTCCCGCAGATGACAAGGGCCGCCAAGACGCGCGAGCCGCCCTGGGCCTGCCCCAAGACAGCACGATCATCGCCTACGTGGGCCGAGTCGCGCCGCGCAAGGACACGCCCACCCTGGTGGCTGCCTACCTGCGCCTGCTCGCCCGCGGTGACCAGCAAGCTCACCTGGTGATTGCAGGCGACGGCCACGAGCTGCCCCAGCTGCGCGCCCTGGTCGACCACGCCCAGCGTTCCCGCCGGGTGACGTTTCTCGGCGAGGTCGACCACGTGCAGCCCGTCCTCGCCGCCGCCGACATCTTCGTGCACCCGTCCCGCCGCGAAGGCATGCCCAACGTGGTCCTCGAAGCCATGGCCTCCGGACTGGCCGTCGTGCTCTCGGACATCGACGCCCACACAGAGATGCTCAACGGACGCCCCGCCGCGCTCACCTACCGAGCCGGCGACGAAGCCGCGCTGGCCGCACGACTCGCGGGACTGGTGCAGTCGCCGAACCGGCGCGTGCCCCTGGCCATCGCGGCGCGGGAGCTGGCGCTGGAGCGGTACAACATTGATGGGGTGTGTAGTGCGTACGACGCGCTGTATGGCGAGCTTTCGGGGAGTGAGGTGGGGCGGAGTCAGAGCGCAGGCTGACTTCCATCAGGTGAGAGGCGCGTTGCTCTCCCCAGTCACCTGGCGCATTGGTCGGGCATGCCTCAACCCCTTCGGTGCGATGGCATGGCAATCTCGGTGAGCAGGCCTTCCGAAAGCCAAGCGAAGCGTGGGGCCCCCGCCGTTGGCCCCCTCCACCGACCCGTTATGACTCCGGGTCTTGCAGCTCCTGCCAGCGCAACTTGTTCGCCGCAGTGAAGTGACCATGCAAGAAACCCTCGGCCTCAGCAGCCAGGGAACGGTTCCGCGCCAGCACACCGCCGAAGGTGTCCTGGTAGTTGCCGTACGCGTACGCCACTGGCTTCAGCTCGGGCTCTGCTGACGGGCGCTCGCCCTGGCAGCGGGCGATGATGGTCACCGTCCCCCGGTCGCTGATGGACGCGCCGGCTTGCACTTCGAGGGTGCCTTCAGCTACTTGGGATTCGTTGCCGTCGAGGGGCAGCACCAACGAGGAGACCACGTCGAGCTGGCCGAAGAACTCGACCCAGGTGAAGTCGGACAGCAGGCCCACGTACTCTTCGAGGTCGGGCACGTGCACGTGGTAGGGGTTGGGCTCCCCGGCCATGTCGCTCCAGAACTCCTCGAAGGCCTTGTTGGGCACGGAGATGAAGGCCACTCCGTCGGGCTTGAGCACGCGCCGGATCTCTGCCAGCAGGGTCTCCTGGTTGGCGACATGTTCGAGCACTTCGAGGGCCACCACCACATCGAAGCTGTCGTCCGGCAGGGGCAACACCTGGTTCAGGTCGTGCAGCAGGTACGCGTTGGGGTCACCCCGGGGGTCGGAGGCCACGGCCACTTCGAGGGCCTCCGGGCGCACGTCGATGCCGATCACGTGGGACGCTCCCAGGCGCAGCAGCTGGCGGGTGCCCAGGCCCGCGCCGCAACCCACGTCGAGGACGTCCTTGCCCAGCACCGACGGGCCCACGAAGGCGTAGCGGCAGCGACTGTGGGCCAGTGTCTGTGGGCTGTCGGTCTCCTGGGGATACTCGGTGTTGACCGACACCCGCAGGCGACTGACGAAGCAGCCGCTGATGGGCCGCAGGGTGTCGCGATCGAGGCCGGAGAAGTCAGAGTCGATGCGCGGCAGCAGCTCGTCGAGGTAGGCCTCGTCGGCGTGCATGTTGTCGTCGAACTCGAGGATGTCGAAGCCCGCCTTGTCGATCTCGACTCCCATGGCCCCTGGGCGCCAGCGGTTGCCACACTCGCCGTGCACATCGGCGAACAGCTTGTGGAACGTCTTGGCCGAGAGGGTCATGTACTCAAGGGGCCGGGAGAAGTCGCGATGATCGCGGAAGTCGACCTGATGAATGCCGAAGCCACCGGGCCGGGTGATGCGGGCCAGGTTCTCCCAGGCCACGGGCACGTTCTCGACGTGTTCGAAGACCGCGTTGCTGACCACGATGTCGAAGCTGTCGTCGTCGACTTCGAGCAGATCCTCGATGCCCAGGTGCAGCCCGGTGACGCCTTCAGGCACGAAGGTCTGGGCCTCAAGGCAAGCCAGGATCGGCTCGGGGCTGAGGTGCGGACGCTCGGCGGAAAGGCGCTTCAACAAGGCCCGCAAGAAGGGGTCGTGGTAATCAGGATCGAAGGGCGACAGGTAGCGATCGGCCACCGTGACCCGTGCACCGTGACAGCTCAGCAGCACCGCCGTGCCCAGAGAGATGCCCGGCCCCAGCTCAAGCACGTGCTTGTAGATCAGGCTCGACGCACCCCCAGGGATTTTGGCGACGTAGAAGTCGGCGATCTGGAGAGCGTAGTCCACGTCCCGGGTGATGGCCTCGGGGCTGGCGTCTTGCTTGCGGTAGTTGACGGGCGTGACGGTCATGATCGCTCGGTCTTCAGGAGGCTGCTTCGGAGGTCTGGCTGGGAGCCGTCTCGCCAGGAGCCGAGATCGGTTTTTCCGCCAGGCGCTTCAGGGGCGCCCAGACGGAGTGGGGTTCGTAAACGACGGTCTGCACGTGGTCGGGCCTGAGCACGACGAAGGCCAGGCAGCGATTCTCGGAGAGCAGCAGGTCGTCGTCCGAGAAGTGTTCGGTGCCCGGCGAGATGCCGAACTTGAGGTAGTAGGCCCCGGCGCCCAGGCGCAACGAGGGGAAGACCACGTCGATGCTGAAGACGCCGTCGACCAGGTCGACACGCATGGCGTTGCTGCGCCCCTGCCCATCGAGAGAGCACACGTTGGTGGTGGTGGCCACGTGCTCGTTGCGGTCGTTCCAGATCATGAAGCCCAGATGCACATCGGGCTTGCGCACCTGGCTCTCGAAGACGAAGCGCATGCGGCAAGGGTGACCGCTGATCACCTCGGTGACAGGCTCGCCCAGCTCGTCGAACAGCAGGGCTTGCTTGAGCTGGACCCATCCTTGGTGCAACACCGCCGGCGCGCCCGAGAAGTCGAACGGCTCGACATGACCGTCACCGTGAACGATCTCCCCCGGCCCATTGCCAGCGCTCAGATCGGGACGGCCCAGGCCGCCACCAGCTTCGAGCATGTCTGCGGCCAGGGGGCGATCGTCGACGAAGGACGCCTCGCCACCACGCACGCCGCCGGGAATGATCGGCGCCGCGCTGGTGAGCTCGTCGGCAGCGCCCTCGGCTGAGCCGTCGTCGCGCACGTAGGCCGACACGGTCCCTTCGCCCTCGCCGCCAGCGACGAAATCTCGGCCCAGGTCTTTCTCGTAGAGCTTGCACACGGTGAGCGGGTCGCCGTCGGCGACGATCTTGCCGTCTTTCAGGTAGATCACCCGGTGGCAGATGCGCTCGAGGAAATACAGGTTGTGAGAGACGATCAGCGCCGTGGTGCCCCCACCGCACAGCTCGACGATGTGGTTGGTGCACTTGCGGATGAAGGCGCCGTCGCCCGTGGCCAGAGCTTCGTCGATGATCATCACTTCGACGGGGCGGCAGAAAGCCACCGAGTACATGAGCCGCATCTTCATGCCGCTGCTGTAGGTGCGCAGGGGCTGGTCGATGACCCGGCCCAGCTCGCTGAAGTCGATGATCCAGTCGGTGTGCTCTTCGAGCTCGCGCTGGGAGTAGCCCAGGCACAACCCGCCCATGACGATGTTGTCCCGGCCGGTACACTCTTCGTGGAAGCCCGTGCCCAGCTCGAGAATGGCCCGCAGCTCGCCGGTGATCTCGTAACTACCCGCGGTGTGGTCCACCGTGCCCGAGAGCACCTTCAACAGGGTCGACTTGCCCGCGCCGTTGGCCCCCACCACGCCCACCCGCTCTCCACGACGCACCACGAAGTCGATCTCTTCGAGGGCGGGAAAGTCGACGTGGTGCTTGCGTCCGGGGATGATCTCTTTCAGCGCGTCGAGAGGCGACTTGTAGACCGGGTAGGTCTTGCTCAGCCGGGACACGGCGATGGCGACATCATGGGCAGCCTGTGAGCTCACGCCAGGACCGCCTTGTCTGCTGCCACAGGCCTGGCGGGGGCAGGCAACGCCGGGCCCAACAACGACTCGTAGTACTGCAGGGTCGTCTCGACCATGTGGTCGAGCCCGAAACGGTCGGCCACGAAGCGCCGTCCTGCTCGGCTCATCTCGGCCCGCAGCGTCTTGTTGTCGAGCAGGGTCACCACGCTCTCGCTCAGGCTCTCGTCGTCGTCGCAGTCGTGCACGAAGCCCGTGACCTCGTGGATCATGGCGTCTGCGGTGCCGCCGCCGCTGGTGGCCACGGGCGGACAGTTCGACCACTGGGCCTCGAGCACCACGTTGGGGGTGCCCTCGACCTTGCTGGTGAGCAGCATCACGTCAGCGGCCGCGAGAATGACGGGCACGTCCTTGCGCTGACCGAGCAACGTGACCACCTTGCCCAGCCCCCGGCGTTCGATCGATTTGACGATCTCGGCCTTCATGTCGCCCACGCCCACGAGCGCCACCTTCAGATCGGGGCGGCGCTTGTAGACCCGCTCGACCGTGTCAAGGAAGAGCTCAGGCTGCTTCTCTTGCGCCAGGCGGAACACACCCACCAACAGGGCCGTCTGCCGGCCCAGCTTCATCTCGCTGCGGAACGACGCCACGGCCTTGGCATGAGGCTCGGTCATGCGGGCCAGATCGACGCCGTTGTAGACCACCTCGAAGCGATCTCGGGGCACTCCCATCCAGCGGGCGTAGTCGTCGGCCCCCTGGCTGCTGTTGGCGAGCAGATGCATCTGGGGCAGGTTCACCAGCCGCTCGTACCACACGTCCATCCAGCTCTGATAGAAGGCCGGGAACCAGGTGGGGTTGAGGTTTCTCGAGGAGAGGATGGCGTGCTCGGTGCCCGTCAACGCCGCCGCCGCCGCGCCGATGATGTTCGGGTAGTCGAGCCAGCAATGGAGCACGTCGGGTTTGTAGGCCAGCAGCTCGCCGGCCAGGTCGAGCACCGGGTCGCGAATGATCTCCGGCAAGGCGCCGACGATTTCAGAGCTGATGTCAAGCTCGCGCAGGGGGTCGCGCACCCCGGACACCTGCTGATCTCCCGCAGCAGCGAAGGCCACACCCTCACGCCTCAGGTCGTCGCAGTAGTGCGCGTTCTCATCGGTCATGGGATAGGTCGTGAAGACCGTCACGTCGTGCCCCCGGCGACTCAGCCCCAAGGCCAGGTTGACCAGCTGTCGTTCTGCACCCCCGGAGTTGAGCTGCCCGATGTAGAGCATGATGTTCAACTTGTCGCCCCGGCGCTTGCCCGCCCGGGTGCCCATGCGTTCGATGTGCGCCGCCCACTCACGCTGCCCAAACCAGGCCTGGCAGTTGCGCTCGCGCAGCTTCGAATGGGCTTGGGCCCGCAGCATCTTGCCCCGGTACCACTTGCCCAGACGGGTGCGATCGAAGTAGCGCTCGAGCTGCCCCATGGGCTTGCGCAGGATGGCTCGGGAGATCGACGTCACGTACCAGCCCACCCCACGGCGCCAGGCCACGTGGCTCACGCCCAGCCGCTTGAGCTCGCTCAGCAAGCGCCCGCTGGTGCCGTCGATGCCGTCGAGCAAGACCGCCGCACCGTAGCCTGCGCCCTTGCCGCCTCCCTTGGCCACTGCGAACGCCCGCCGAGCCACAGCCGTGAGCGTCGGGGGCGGCCCGGGGACGAAGCGCGCGGACTGCACGTCCTGCACAAGCGGTTGCTCAAGCTCGACGCTGGTCAACAGCAGCAGTCGGCAAGGCGAAGGAAACTGTCGCCGGATCGCCTCGGGAGTCGGGCTCGACGCCGTGAGCACCACCCAACCGGTGCCCCGGGGCAGGTCGGGCTCGGCCACCGCGCCAGGAAACCCGGCTCGAACGATCTCGGCGTAGCAACCCATCAGACGGCGGCCGCCACGAGAGGCGCCTTCGCGTGGGATCGCAACCACAGCTCGAGCATGAGCACGGTCCAGACCTGGAAGATCGAGAAGCAGTTGTCTTGCCGTTGGTGGGCGACGAACTTGTTGAGCCCCTCGTCGCCCAGCAGCCCGGCCAGCTTGCCGTTGCCGTCGAGCAGGGCGTCTTCGCACAGGGACAGCACGTCGTTCTTGGTCCAGGTCTTGCCCGGCAGGCCGAAGCCCATCTTCTTGCGCTCGATGTACTCTTTCGGCAGGTAGCGTCCGGCCAGGGTGCGCAGCAAGGGCTTGGTCATGCCCTCGAAGTAGGTGTACTCGGCGCCCAGATCCTTGGCGAAGTTGGCCACGTTGCGATCGAGCAGGGGCGAGCGCACCTCGAGCGAGAAGGCCATGGCCATGCGATCGACCTTGGCCAGCACCGCTCCGGGCATGTACGTTCTCGCGTCAATCTGACGCATGCGATGGATCAGCGGCTTGCCTGGCTCATCGATCTCGCGCATCCAGCCGCTGATGAAGCGCTCGGCGTGTGCCCCGGCCTCAGGGCCAGCCAGGTTGCCCACGTCTTCTGGCAAGAACATCAGCCAGCGCAGGCCGCAGTAGGCGGCGCCGGGCTTCCAGACGCGACGGTTGCGAGCCATGTAGAGGGCGCGCATCTTCCAGTCGCCCTCTTCGCGCAGGGTGTCCCGATAGCGACCGTAGCCACCGAAGAGTTCGTCGCCTCCGTCGCCAGACAAGGCGACGGTCACATGCTCGCGGGTGAACTCACTGAGCAGGAACGTCGGCAGACAAGAGCTGTCTCCCAAGGGCTCGTCGAGAGCAGCGGCGATGCGCGGCAGCATCTCGATCACGTCGGGGGCCAGCATCTTTTCCCGGTGCTCGGTGCCCAGCAGCCCGGACGCCTCGCGAGCCAGCAGATGCTCTGACTCGTCGGTGCCCTCGAAGCCGATCGAGAAGCTCTGCACCGGGATGCCCAGCTCGCGGGTCATCATGGCCACCACCAACGCCGAGTCGATGCCCCCGCTGAGGAAGGCACCGAGAGGCACGTCGCTCATCAAGCGCCGGTCGACGGCGTCGAGCAGAATCGGCTGCAGGCGGTCAGCCGCCGCTTCGAGGTCGGCTTGCGCCAGGGGCTTGTAGGGCGTCGAGGTGACATGGTCCCCCGAGGTCTCGAAGGCGAAGTGGCGGCCCTCTTCGCGGGACGGCGCGCCCCGCCCCTCGAACTTGTAGCGCTGCCACGCACCAGGCAGCAGCTTCTCAACGCCCTCGTAGATCGTGCGCGGCGCGTGGATGTACTGCAGCAACAGATACTCGGACACGGCCTCCCGAGAGATGTTGCCCTCGAAGCCAGGCACCTCGTGAAAGGCCTGCAGCTCCGACGCGAAGGCCAGCCAGCCCTCACCCTGCGCGACGTAGAGCGGCTTCTTGCCGAAGGCGTCCCGGGCCAGCATCAATGTGCGCGTACAGGCGTTCCAGGTGGCGAAGGCGTACATGCCCTCGAGCTCTTTCAGCTGGTCTTCTTTCGAGCTGGCGAACATGTACAGCAACACTTCAGAGTCGGTCTCCGAGGCGAAGGTGTAGCCCCGCAGGCGCAGCTCTTGACGCAGACCCTGATAGTTGTAGATCTCGCCGTTGAAGGTCAGGCCCACCTGCCCGTCGGCGGTCACCATGGGCTGGTGGCCGAGCGAGCTCAGGTCGACAATGGACAGCCGCCGGTGAGCCAGGGCGCAGGTGCCGGTGGGGTCGACCCACACCCCCGCATCGTCCGGACCGCGGTGGGTGAAGGTGTCGCGCATCGCCGTGGCGATGGCAGACATCTCTTCGGGGGAATAACGCCCGGTGGTGTCAACGAATCCAGCAATGCCGCACATGGGGACAAGCTCTCCAGCAGTGTTGCGTTTCGTCGACCCGACCCACCCGGACGACCAGGGAATGCAGAGGATTCTAACGGCCCGGGGTCAAAGACGGTAGCGCCCCCACCCGCAATCACAGCCACAGCCACAGCCACAGCGACAGCGACAGCGACCACCACAACGACGACTCAGAGGAAGTTGCCGAAGAACAACCTGAGCCGGGCGAAGGCGCGGTAGCCGCCCAGCAACAAGAGCGGCGCCAGGATCGCGCACACCCACCAGGACGCCGGGTGGCGCAGCTCGCCCCAGAACAGGGTGTCGCGGTAGATGTTCAAGAAGTGGGTGAAGGGGTTGATCTCCATGGCCCAGCGCACCAGGTTGGGCAGCCCCGCCACCATGTCCGGGGTGTAGAAGACCGGCGTCAAGAAGATGCCCAGAGCGGTGAAGACCGTGATCAGCTCCTTGACGTCCCGGGCGAACACGCACAGGGCGCTGAGGATGAAGGTCATGCCCAGCATGGCCACCGCTTGGAGCAGGACCGCCGCGGGTAGCAGCACCACCGTCCAGGGCAGGCCCCCGTGGCTGATCAGGATGTACAGACCGAGGACCGCCAGGTTCACCCCATGGGGCACCAGGTTCACGAGCAACGTCCGCACAGGCAGGATGTGCGCCGGAAAATCAGCCTGCTTCACCAGGCTGGCGCTGTAGACCACGGTCGTGCAGGCCGCCGGCAGCAGGCTGGCCCAGAGCATCCACGAGACCATGCCCGAGAGGATGTAGGCCTGGTAGCTCTCCATGCCTCCGCCAGCGTCTGGCCAGCGCACCCTGAAGATGAAGGTGAACACCAGCAGGTAGACGAACATCTGCAACAGGGGATGAAGCAGGGCCCAGCCCACCCCGAAGCCTGACCCGGCGAACTGGCTGAACAGCTCACGGCGGGTGAGCCCCAGCACCAGCTCTTTGTGCCGCAGCCAGTGGCGTCGCAACGAGGCGACCGCGAGGGCTGCAGCCGTCACCGGTCGGCGCTGTCGTGACCGTTGGTCTGGCCCAAGGCCTCAGCCAGAGCAAGCTCTCGGTCTTTCAGGACGGCCAGCTGTTCTGCTGAGCGGCCCTTGCCGTTGACCTTTGCCGGGCTGTCCAGGCTGGTCGGTCCGGCGTCAGGCTGCGCGGCGGCGGTCGGAACGCGACCCTCATCTACCGAGACCAGAGCAGGTTGAGTCATGGCCACCTCGGCACCGTCCAACGTTGGCGCTGTGCTCTCGCCCGGCTCGACGCTGGGCCTCCTGATGATCGGCTCGAGCTTGCCCAGCAATGACAGGAACCACTGCTCCCAGCGCGGGCGATGCTTGGCGAAGTAGGCCTTGCGGCTGGCCCGCACGATGACCTCGATCTGTGCCTGGGGCGGCCGCACATGATGGGGGCTGAGATGAACGACCCTCATGGTGGGCGCGTACATGCAGCGCTGCCCCGCTTGAGACAAGCGCTGAGCCAGGTCGACGTCCTCGTAATAGAGGAAGAACTCCTGGTCAAAGCCTCCTGCCCGAACCAGGGGAGCCCGACGAGCGAACAAACAGGCCCCGGTGACCCAGTCGACAGCGCCGGCCACATGGCGCCGCCGGGGCAGGTACTTGCGGTCACGACACTGGCGCACCAGCCCCCGGACCAGCGTGGCCAAGGTGGGGAAGAAGCCCGCGGACAAGGTCGGCCTGCCCTCGCGATCGAGCAGGGTGGGGCCGGCCAGGGCCACGTCGCGAGGCAAGGCCGCCAGCACCTCGGGCAGGCCGTCGAGCCCGCCCGACGGCACGATCAGATCGGCGTTGCCGATGATCAGCCACTTGCCCTCTGCGCGACGGATCGCCGTGTTGATCGCCGGGCCGTAGCCCACGTTGTCAGAGCTCTCGATGAGCAGGGCGTCTGGCGCCAAGCGCCGGGCCACCGCCACCGAGTCATCGGTCGATGCGTTGTCGACGATGATCAGCTCGCAGAACACACCCGCGCGCTGCCAGCCCTCAAGGACCGGGCGCAGGCTGGGCAGAAACTGAGCCAGATCGGACGAGCTCTGGTGAGACACGATGATCCACGACAGACGCACGCCAAGGTCTGTCCGAGATGTCATCAAGCCCTCCTCGAGCCGCCCGTCCTTCGGGAAGGGGCGGTACCACGCCGAGCCCCCGAGGACTCGCCACGAGCCTCTGATGGGCGCGAAAGAATACCAAATGATGCCGTTGGCCTTGCTCCCCATAAAACCGCACACCCAGCCCGAGCGATGATCGCAAGTTGGGGGAAGAGCGGCCCCTTCTTGAGGTACCTTCTGCCCCGGCAGGATCGTTCATGCCCGTTCACCATGCAAGGGAGACTTCGCCCCATGGCCCTCTTCGCCGCCTTGATTCTGACCCTCCTTCCCGTGGCAGCCGTCACCGATACAGACCAGGCCGTCGCGGATGTCCGCTCCCGAGCTGAGCAGGTCCACCAGATCATCGCCGAAGCCCTGCAACGGGGCCGAGCCATGGAGCGACTCACCGACCTCTGCACCCGCGCGCCCCACCGCCTGGCGGGCTCCCCGGGATATATGGCCGCAGCTGAATGGGGCCGCCAGATCATGGAGGAGGACGGCTTCGACAACGTGCGCTTCGAATGGACTGACGCGCCTCGCTGGGAGCGAGGGTCCGTAGGTCGGGTGGCCCTGGTCGAGCCCGCCTCCCACCAGGCTGAGCTGCCCATGCTGGCCCTGGGGGGCACGATCGCCACGCCAGAGCACGGCCTCACCGCCGAAGTGGTGGTGGTCGACTCCCTGGCCGAGGCCGCCGAGCTCGGCGTGAGCGCCAGGGGCAAGATCGTGCTCTTCAACGGCCCCCTCGACCGGGCTCGCGTGGATACGTTCTCTGCCTACGGCGGCGCCGTGGGGCAGCGGGTCGGGGGCGCCCAGGCGGCCGCCAAGGTGGGCGCCGTGGCAGCGCTGGTGCGCTCCATGACCACTCGCATCGACGACGTCCCCCACACTGGGGGCATGCGCTACGCCGCCGATGTGCCCAAGATCCCCACCGCCGCCATCTCGACCCTGGCCGCCGAGAAGATCGCCGCCCTGATCGCCGCGGGCGAGAAGGTCGTGCTGCACTTCAACCAGAACTGCCGCACCATGCCCGACGCCCCGAACCCCAACGTGGTGGGTGATTGGCTCGGGCACGAGCGTCCCGACGAGATCATCGTGGTGGGCGGCCATCTCGATTGCTGGGACGTGGGCCAGGGCGCGCACGACGACGGCGGCGGCTGCTGCCAGGCCCTCGAAGCGGTGCGCCTGCTCAAGACCCTGGGCCTGCACCCCCGACGCACCCTGCGCGTCGTGCTCTTCGCCAACGAGGAGAACGGGCTGGCGGGCGGCAGAGCCTACGTCGCCCATCACGAGGACGAGCTGGACAAGCACGTGCTCGCCCTCGAATCAGACAGCGGCGTGTTCACGCCCCGAGGATTCACCACCGACGCCAACCCGGCGGCGCGAGCCATCCTCGATGCCATCGCCGAGCTGCTCGCCCATGCAGGCGCCGGGCGCATGACCACGGGACACGGCGGCGCGGACGTCGGCCCCCTGGCCGCGTCGGGCACGGTGCTCGTGGGCTACGACCCGGACCCCCACCGCTATTTCGATCTGCACCACTCGGCCCGGGACACCCTGGCCGCCGTGAACGAGCGCGAGATCAATCTGGGCGCCGGCGTGATCGCCGCCTTGATCTGGATCGTGGCCGACCTGGAGCAGACCCTGCCGCGGAACCCTGGGGGCTAAGCAGCGTGTCCCTGACCGCCGGCCAGACCCTGAGCTTCTACGAGATCCTCGGCCCTCTCGGTGCCGGGGGCATGGGCGAGGTCTACCGCGCACGGGACACCCGGCTCGACCGCGAGGTGGCGATCAAGGTGCTGCCCGCACACTTCACCGATGACGAAGGTCGCCTGCGACGGTTCGAACGCGAAGCCAGGACGCTGGCCTCGTTCAACCACCCGAACATCGCCGGCATCCATGGTGTGGACCAAGTTGACGACGTGTGCTTCCTGGCGTTGGAGCTGGTGCCCGGAGAAGACCTGAGCCAACGGTTGAAGCGCGGCGCCCTGCCGATCGACGAAGCGCTCGATGTGTGCCGCCAGATCGCAGAAGGGCTCGAAGCCGCCCACGAAGCTGGCGTCATCCATCGCGACTTGAAGCCTGCGAACATTCGCATCACTCCCGAAGGCGTGGCCAAGGTTCTCGACTTCGGGCTGGCCAAGCCCACGGGGCCGGTGGCCATGGGCGGGGGCAGCACCGGCGCCGAACCCGACAGCGCGCTGATGACCGACGAGGGCGTCATCCTCGGCACGCCCGTCTACATGAGCCCGGGGCAAGCCGGTGGACCGACGTACCGACATCTGGGCCTTCGGCTGCGTGCTCTTCGAGTGCCTCACCGGTCAGCGCGCGTTCGCGGGGGGATCCTTCTCCGATCTGATGGCTGCAATCCTCAGCAGCGAGCCCGACTGGGAGCGGCTACCGGCGACGACGCCTGCGCGAGTACGCGAGCTGCTGCATCGTGCGGTCATCAAGGACCCTCGCCAACGCCTGCGCGACATGGGTGATGCGCGGCTCGAACTCGAGGCTGCTGGCTCGGATGCTGGGGGCAGTTCACCGCCGCCCACAGCGAACCCGCCAGCTGCCAGAGGCCGCGCGGGTTGGGTCGTCGCGGTTCTTCTCGGAGCGCTGGCTCTGTCTCTTGGGCTGCGCGACGGCTGGCCAGGCGAATCCACGGCGCCACCTCGCCACCCCACCCGGTTCGTCCTGCCCGAGAAGCTCGGGCCCAAGATGATCTGGCTCGGCAGGAGACTGGCCGTCGCTCCAGATGGCAGCGCCATCGCCTTCACCGGTGTTCCGGACGACACCCGGTTGTTCCTGCGCCCCATCGATGCCTTCGAAGCCACGCCCATCCCCGGAAGCGAGGGGGCCAGCAGCCCCTTCTTCTCTCCTGACAGCGACTACATCGCCTTCTGGTCGTCCGGCTGGTTGCACAAGGCTCCTTGCGCCGGCGGTCGCGCCATAAGGGTCGCAGAGATCGGCCAGGTCAATGATGCGGTCTGGGGGCCAGACGATCAGATCGTGGTGAGCAAGACCGTCAGCGCCCTGTTTCTTGTGGACGAGAAGAGCGGCGAGACTCGGCAGCTCACCGAGGTCGGTGACTCCATGTATCACCGCAGCCCGACCTATCTCCCCGGGGGCGACACCCTCTTGATCGAAGCTGCTAGTCAACTCGCCATGGTGGACCTGCCCGATGGCGCTGTGGTCGACCTGGGCA
>CAZIAK010000047.1:0-8641 GCA_964537035.1 uncultured Phycisphaerales bacterium
GGAGCGCCGACGGCACCTGCCCGTTCTCGATGGCGTGCGGGGCCTGGCCATCGCCTTGGTGGTGGTCCACCACGCCTTCATGGCAGGAGCGCCAGCCCTGACGGGGTTTGACTCGGCGGCCTTTCGCATCGCTGGCGCCGGCTGGTGCGGCGTGGACCTGTTCTTCGTCCTGTCAGGCTTTCTGATCACTGGCGTGCTGCTCGACTCACGAGGCAGCCAGAACTTCTTCAAGAACTTCTACGCGCGGCGCACCCTGCGCATCTTCCCGCTCTACTTCGCGGTGCTCTTTGGCGTGTTCGTGGTCGCTCCCAGCCTGCAGATCGCAATGCTCGGTGACTATGTGGCCGACTCGGTGGGCGACCAGGGCTGGTTCTGGGCTCATCTCACCAACATCAGCATCGTGGCCCGTGGCGGCTTCTACGACTACCTGGTGCCCAACGTGTTCTGGTCCCTCGCGGTCGAAGAGCAGTTCTACCTGGCCTGGCCCCTGGTGGTCTGGAAGTGCGGCGAACGCGCGCTGGTCAAGCTCTGCGTCATCGGCTCGGTTTGCGCGCTGCTCTTTCGCGCGGGTCTGCTGTCCATGGGCAGTCCGGCGGTGGCCACGTTTGTGCTGACCCCTGCTCGCCTCGACGCCCTGCTGCTCGGGTCCCTGGTGGCCTTGGTGCTGCGCAGCCCCGCTGCTGGCCACACCCTCGCCCGCTGGTGGCGCCCGGCGGCCCTGCTGGGCGGAGCCGGTGTGGCCCTCTCGGCGGTGACCACCGGCGCCCTCGACTGGAACGAGCCCATGGTGGCAACCCTCGGGTTTACCGGCATGGCCATGCTCTTCGCCGGAGGCATCGCCGGGTTGATCACCATGCCCAGAGACAACCGCCTGGTCACGCTCCTGAGCGCTGCCCCCCTGCGCAGCCTGGGCAAGGTCTCCTACGCCGTCTACCTGTTTCACGGACCTGTGGGCAGCGTCATTCAGCGCTTCTATGACCCGGCCACGGCAGGGCGCATCATGGGCTCCAACGTTCCCGCCACCACGATCTACACTCTGCTGATGTTCGCCGTGTCGTTCGCCTTGGGCCACGTGAGCTGGCGCCTGTTGGAGAACCCGGTACTGGCCCTGAAGCGGAGATTTTCCGATGGGCCAGCCGTCGCTCCACTGCAGCTGGCGGGCAACACCGGCGGCTGAGCAGAGTGACCTGCCAGTCACCGACCGAAAGGCTCGACAAGACGTTCGCGCCGATCTGCGAGCGGGTCGTGGCCATCCTGGAGCTACTGGACGGCTAGCCGTCTTCCACCACGATGTCCACTTGAAGGTCGTCGCCAACGACGAGTTCGACGGTCTTGACGACGTAGGTCTGGCGCAGCCAGCCCCGTGCCTGAGTCTGCATCTCCCAGTGCTCCTGCACGATCTTGTAGTCCCCAGGATCCAGTCCCTCGAAGAGGTAGCGACCCTTCTTGGTGGTGGTGCGAGCCTCTGAATCCAGGCTGGGGTCCTCGTCTTCGTGCAGGTGGTACCGCCAGGGCGAGAGCTTCCACTGTGATTCTGGAGGCAAGGCGAACAGCACCGTACCGTCGAAGCACGGGAGACCATCTTCAAAGAGTGCCTCTCCCCACAGGGTCGCTGGCAGGGGCTTGCGCACAAGGGAGAGCAGCAACTGCTGCCGCTTCTCTTCGGGGCCAAGGCCTGCGATGTCCTGCAAGCTGGTCTCGTACTCGGGGTGTTCGCAGCGCAAGAGCAGATCGCCCGGAGGCAGCAGGTCCAAGTGAAAGCGACCCAGGGAGTCGGTACGCCCCTCCACTTCTCCCGCTGATGAACTGGCAGTGACAACCGCACCGGCGATGCCGCGACCACTGCTCCGATCATCAACCCGCCCCGAGACGCTGGCCGCCGAGAGGTAGAGGTCCACATACAGCTCGATTCCGGGAGCCAGGTCAACCGCTATCCTGTCACTGGCCACGCCGGCGGGTGAACTCGCTGACAAGGTCATGGGGCCCTGAGCCAACGTCCGCAGGGTGAACTCGCCGTCACCGTCGCTCGTGTCGGATTGAATCGACTTGCCCGCCATCGAGGTCAGCTCAACAACACAGCCGGGCAGCCCCCGGCCCTGGCTCAGCACTCGCCCCCGCAGCACGCCGTCGCTCATCAGTTCGAGGATCGCCTCTGTAGTCTCCCCCGGGCGGATGGTCACCAGCACACCTGCGCCCTGTTCGACCCGCAGCATGTGTTCAGCGGCGGGGAGATCGGCGAAGTGAAATCGCCCAAGCTGGTCTGACCGCGCCGAACGTCCAGACGCCCCGTCTGGCTGACCGGCCAATGTCGCCGTGACAAGACGCCCGGGGGCCGGCACACCTGCCCGTGACCGAAGGCTCCCCTGAACGTCTCCGCCCACCGCCATGGGCACCATGATCTCGCGCCATTGCCCAGGCAGGTCGAAACGCAACGTCTCGCTCGCAGCGGGCACAAAGCCACGACGATTGACGGCCACGAAGTAGCTGCCCACCGAGATTCCTGAGAACTGAAAGGCCCCGTGGCGATCAGTGAAGGTCTCCTGCGGGATCGTGCCTGCCGTGCGTGAACGCAGTGAGACTGCAGCGCCCACAACAGGTCGGCCGTCGGCGCTGGAGTGAACCAGCCCCTGCAAGATGCCCTCGCGACGCACGACCACGTAGCGATAGCCATCACGACCCGCGGGCAGGTCCAGGGGCCCACCGGCCCACGACGTGAAGCCCGGCGCGGTCACATCGAGCAGCAGATCTTCCGCAGCAAGACCACTCACAGACCACTCACCTGCGCGAGGACCGGTTCTCACTCTCAGTTGGGATGACAGCGAAGGTCCCTGCAGCAAGAGAGCAGCCTCAGACCTCACCGATGCTGTGGGAGCAGGGCCGTCAATCAGCGGCAGGCTGGGCAGGTCGTTCCAGGTCACTTCGATCTCACCCCCGTCGACAACACGGAGCCGGACAGCCGCGAGCTCGGTGCAGGTGAACTCCAGGTCTGTGGTCCCGGGCTGCACTCGGTCAGCCAGTGCTGCCATCCAGCCCGCCGCCCCTACGTAGACGCGATACAGGGGATGGGCCAAGCCGTCCAGGACGAAAGCGCCCGCCCTGTCTGTCATCACCACAGACTCCTGCCGCCTGTTGACCAGCGAGAGGAACTCTCCGTGAACGCTGCCATCATCTGAACGGCGATAGGGGCTCGCCGAGGCCACCACTCGCACGCCAGCCAGGGCCGCACCATCACCGTTGAGCACATGCCCGCTGATGATCGAACCGAGGGGCAGGATCAACTCACCCACCTCCACGGTATTGAGTTCACCGGTGAAGTCCAATCGATCGGACACCCAGGGCAAAGCGCCATCAAGCCACAGCCCCAGCCAACCCGCGCCAGGGGACAAGCCGGTCAGCGTGAAGCCCCCCCGCTCATCGGAAAGGACCGACAGGAGGCTCGGCAAGAACTGCCTCTCTGTATCGCCCAACCCTCTCCAAGGCAGGCCCCGCATGGGTTCCCAGAGCAAGGGGCGCACGGAGACGCCGGAGAGCGGACGACCCGAAGCGTCCAACACTCTTCCGGTGATAAGCAGCTCCCGATCCAGAACGATGGGTGGCACCACCGTGAGCTGATCGCCGACCCACTCGACAAACTCCAAGACCGTGCCGTGATGTTCAGCGCTCACCACAAGCTGCAATACCACCGCCTCACCGTTGCTGGACCAAGGGTTGATGCGCAGCCCCTCCGTGTGCATCGAGAAGCGACCTTCCTTCTCCGATCTCACCTCGGCGGCAAGGCGCGGCAGAGGCAAGGGTTCGTCCGGGTGATCGGCCCGGTGTCGCTGGCGCTGCAGATCCAATGCCCTGCGGTCGGGCAGCAGTCCCACTCGCGCACCCACTACGGGCCGGCCGTCTTGGTCGACAATCTGACCGATGAGATTGGGTGGATCAGGAGCTGGCTTAGACAGATCCTCGATCAGCGCCAACTCCCCAGCGGCAATCGGCTCCGCCAGCGCCGGCGCTGCAAGGACACCCTTTTCTGCACCTGCCGCAGACAAGACAGCAGGGCCCAGCGGTGATTCGACGTCGGCCCTACCCACGAACTGCACCGACGGTGCCGCGTCTTCCGAGTCGAGCAACAGCAGCGAGAATGAGAGCACCGCCCCCACTCCAAGCGTTGCCGCGGCGATCAGACCCAGACGCATCCCTGTCTCCCAAGCCGAACTGCCCGCTGGCGCAGAATCGCCCCAGCGACAGCCCCCCTCAGGGGGGCTCGCGCCGCAGCATCACTCCGCCAGCAGTTCCTCGACGATACCCGAGAAGGCGGCGCGCAGCGCCTGAAACTCCGCGCCTGTCGCCGGACCGCTGAAGCCCTGGTAGACCGCGCGCACCCGGCCGTCGCCATGAAGGAAGACGGTCGTGGGGTAGCTGCGCACCTTGTCCAGGAAGGGCAGGGCCTCGCTGGCGGCGTCCTTGTCGGACAGGCCGGCGACCAGCAAGGGGTAGGTCACGCCGTGGCGGGCGGCGTAGCGGCGCACCTGCTCGGCGTCTCGCTCCAGATCTCCGGTGACCTCGAAGGCCAGGCCCAAGATCGAGAGGCCTTGCTCGCCGTAGATGTTGGAGAAGTCGGCCATGAGGTCGCTGGCGTCGTGACAGTTGGGGCACCAGCTGCCGAAGATCTGGATCACCCTCGCCTTGCCCGCGAAGGCCGGGTCGTCCAGGGTGCGCAGCTCGCCGGTCAGGTCGGGGAAGGACAGGCTGGCGAAGTCCGCCGACTCGATGAACCGGGTCAGGGCGAAGCCGTCGGGCATGACGAAGTCGCCGTCCCGCTCGGCGGTGAAGGTCTCGTGCCACGACTCTCGGGACCAGAACTCGCCGGCCAAGGTGCCTGTATCCGACAGCTGCATCCTGAACAGGAAGGCGTGAGCTCCGTCGAAGCATGAGAGGGTCAGATCGTCGCCGTCGAGATCGCCGGCCAGGTAGCGGTAGTCGCCGGTGGTGGTCATGAAGGTGCCGGACAGGTGGCCCGCGTCATCGAGGGAGAAGACCGCCGCCGCCGGTTGGTCGTCGCTCTCGAACTGGACCTTCCAGCGACCTGCCAGCGCGGCGCCCTGGCCCGAGTTCTCGTCGAACGTCGCCCGCTCGGCAGCACCGGCCCGGGCGTGAAAGCCCATGCGTGTCCACAGATCAGGCCCCCGCCGTTTGACCCACTCGCCGTCGAGAGAGCGGCCGTCGCCCGAGAGCGTGGCCGTGATCACCGCGTCGTAGTGATCGATGTCTAGGGTGAGCTCATCGCCCTCCCAGCTCGCGGTGGGCACGGGGATGCGCTCGACGCCGTTGACCAGGTGCGCGGTCCAGCCGTCTGCGTCCTGGGCCAGATCGAGGCCAAACGCCAGCTCTGCGCCGGGGCTGTCGAGCCAGGCACCCCAGATCCCGGTGGCGGGCTGGGCTGGTGAGCAAGAGGTGGTCATGAGCAACAGCGCCGAGGCGAGAGAGAGCAGCAGAAGGGCAGAAGGTTTCATGAGAGCCAGTCTCCAGACCCCGCACCCCCATCGCCAGCCCGAAGCGAGGAGCCGCCGCAGCCAGCAGGGGGCAAGCTCGCAAGCTGTGCGTCATGCGCCCTGATGTCGAGCGCTGCGATGGCGTCACATCGACGCGGACGAGGCCTGCCGCGCCTGCTAGACTGCCCCCCATGCCTCTCTACGAATACCTGTGCAGCCAGTGCCACCACCCCTTCGAAGAACTCGTCTACGGCGACGAAGTGGTGAGCTGTCCCGATTGCGACAGCGCCAAGGTGGTCAAGCAACTCTCCGCCTTCGCCGTGAGCCACACCACGGCCCTGCCCGATGCCTGCACGGGCACCAGCGGCTGCCCCGGAGTCCCCTCAGGCCCCTCTGCGGCGGCGCCCCAGAAAACTGCCAGTTCGGCCAGTAGCCAGGCCCCAGCCCCCCAACCCAGCGCCAGCGCGAGCGCGAGTGCAGGCGCGAGTGCAGGCGCAAGAGCAGGCGCGAGTGCGAGGCCAAGCGCACCAAGCAAGCGCACCAAGCAAGCGCACCAAGCAAGCGCACCAAGCAAGCGCACCAAGCCTCCCCAAAACGACCACCCAATCGGCCACACAAGCCGAGCATTCCACCGGGCAGGGCTGCCCTGTTTTTCGCCAAGGGGGGTCTGAAGCGAGTGTGGAGGCTCTGCCGACCCTGTCTGAGCGAAACGGCCCCCCTTGGCGAAAAACAGGGCAGCCCGGAACCTCGCAGAAAAAAGCCGAGCGAGTGTGCTAGAGCAGCCCCTTCACATGAGCCTTCACCGCTCGCTCCAACCCGTTCCAGTCGACCCCACCAAAGGCCACCTCTGCCGCGCCCTTCTGGTCAGCGCCGTCGACCAGAGCCTGGCGATAGGTCTCGTACATCTTCTTCTCGTCCCGACCTGAGTGCAGCAGGTAGTGCACGAGCGCCCAGCCCTGGGCGTAGTGCAGGCCCGCGTCGGCGTAGAACTCTGACTGACTCATCTGCACCAGCTCACTCAGCTTGGTCCAGCGGGTGCCCTTGGCGGTGAGACTCGCCACGTGATTCATCAGCGGCGCACCGGGGGTCATCTTGCCCCGCTTCAACGTCGCCGTCTCGAAGTACTCGGCAGTACCTTCGTTGAACCAGATCGGCGCGTCGGACACATGGCGATCGAGGTACTGATGAAAGCCCTCGTGGCGAATGGTGCGCATCATCCCCTCGTGATCGGGAAGGTTCCAGATGAGCAGCTGCTTGAGCACGGGCGTGTAGACGCCTGCGGTGTTCACCGGCGCTGAGCCGAACAGATCGCCGGCGTAGTTCATGTAGCCCGAGGCACCTGAGAAGATGTAGACGAGGTAGCGGTCCGGGTCGTCGTCGCTCTCCTCCCCTCGACCGAACATGCGCTCGTACATGGAGAGCGCCTGCTCGAGGCTCTTGGTGGCTTCAGAGCAGGTCTTCTGGCTCAGGTCCGAGCGCACCTCGTAGCTCTTCGACTTGAACTCGTAGGCCGTGGACCACTCGGGGCCGAAGCGGGCCCGGGTCATCATGAAGGCCACGCCTTCGAGCTCAGCAGGGGGGACACCGTCGGCGATGGCCCTGCGCATGGCCTCCCTGGCCCCTTCGTAGTCACCCGCCTGCACCAACGCCCCGGCCAGGGAGACGCAGAGACGGTCGTCGAGCGCGGACACCGACTTGTCGTCGGTCTCACCGGCAGAGACCAAGGCCCGCAGCTCGGCCAGGGCTTCCTCCCGGCGGTCGAGGGCGGTCAACATGTTCAGTCGCAACAGGTAGGCCGGCGCGAAACCGGGGTAGGCCTCGATGACCTTGTCGCAGGTCGCCAGGCACTCTGCCTGTTGACCCAGGCGGGCCTGAACCTCCGCCGTCATGAACAGCCGGAACCCGTCAGAGACCTTCTTGGAGGACAGGTCCTCCATGTAGGTCAGGATCTTCTTGAAGCTGCCCTTGGCGGCGAAGCCCTCGAACAGCTCGAGATACTCCTTGTTGCCCGGAAACTGCACACCTGGGTACTCGGGTAGCAGCCCTCTGGGCCGCTCCTTCGCGCGCCCCACCCGATCCGCGAGATCGGTGGACAGCTCATCGAGGGGGTCGTAGGTCTCGTCGAAGTCATCCCACGCTGTTTGCACCCAGGCATCGGCGAGGCCCTCGAGCCAGGCCGTGTTTGCCTGACCGTTGAGCACCAGGCCAGAGATCTTGGGACAGCCACGAAAGCCGAACTGGCCGAACGACTTGCCCCTCTTCTTGGCCTTCAGAAACGTGCGCCCGTTGGCGCTGGCGGTGATGGTCGACGAGCTCACGTTGACCTTGATGGTGTACTTCTCACCGATCTCCAGGGGCGTCTTGGGGTTGTCGTCGAGTTCTTCGACCTTGTCGCCCAGGACATGCACGATGCGGGCCGTCTTGTAGAAACCGTACTGCTCTCGGGGATAGCCGAAGTAGATGTAATAGACCCCCTCGCCGCCCGCGTTGATCACCACCATGGGGTTGGAATACAAGGACCCCAGAAGATCGTCTCGGTCGGTGATGCGCCCGGAGACCTCCACGCTGTAACCCCCATCGAAGACGATGGGATGCATGGGAGCGCCGCCGAACCACTGGAAGTCCGAGGCCTCCAGGGATGTGCCCACTCCCAAGAGCTCAAGCAGCTCTCGAAACGTCTGCGTGTCCCCGTCACCGCCTTCGCCGTCAGCGGGCGCGGCGTCCGGGTCCCGCTCGTAGCTCACCTTGATCTTGCCCGAGCGCTCGTTGTAGCTCTCCAGGTCCCCCGAGATGAGGTCCTCTGCTTGGGGACGCTCGTGAGTCGCCCAGAACGCAGACAGCTTCAAGATCTCCTTGATGCGGTGGATCTGCAGCAGCATGTAGTCCTGGTCGCCGTGCTCGTCGACGAGAGCGAGGACCGCGTCATGCCCCTGCTCCAGCTCACCATCGTCGACGAGTTGACGGGCCGCGGCCAATCCTGCACGCAAGGCCTCTTCGCCGGACTGGCCCCAGGTCAACGCCGGGCAACAGGCCAGCAGTACCAAGATCCGCATCCCACTTTGCCAGCCCTGCATGGCCATCCCTCCGGTTCCCGATCCGGCCTCCGCCAAACGCGAAAGCAGCGGCACAGCCTACCACGGGATCGGAAGGGGCCTCACCCC
>CAZIAK010000047.1:8741-13857 GCA_964537035.1 uncultured Phycisphaerales bacterium
CAGGGTGCATGGGAGACCAGGGCTCAGAGGGAGGCCGGGCCGGGCCTGCCGGAACGGGCAACGGGCCGAGCCTCGCCCTCAGTCGCGGCCCAGACGGCGGGCCGCCAGCACGGCCTGCACCAGCTCTTCGGGGACCTCTTCGCGCAGGGCCTTTTCGGTCACGGGCGCATAGGCCGCCTGCCCCAGGGCCACCGTCTTGCGGTAGTTCTCGAGATAGCGCACGCAGTCGCCGCAGATGTCCATGTGCTCGTCAAAGACGGCCTTCTGCGCCGGGGGCAGCTCGCCGTCTAGCCAGGCCATGATGAAGTCGGTGAACTCGTGACAGGTCATGGACTGATCGGGGGGCAAATTGGGGGGCACGTCAGCGGGCATCGGCACGGAGGTGGGGGTCGAGGATTTGACGCAGGGCCTGGCGGGCCCTGTGCAAGCGGATCTTGGTGGCGTTGATCGAGAGATCCATCAGTTTGGCCGTCTCTGCCGTGTTGAGCTGTTCGATGTCCCGCAGCAGGAGGACGTTTCGGTAAGACTCTGGCAACTTGTCAATGCTGGCTCGCACCAGCTCTTGTTGCTCTCGGAGTTCGGCCGCAGCCTCGCCCGTCTCGACCCACTCACCCGCCGGCTCGAGCCGATGGGAGTCGGCGCCGTAGCGAGGCAGCAGGTCTTCAATGGACGTCTCTCGGCTTCGAGAGGCCTTGCGCAGGCGCATCAGGCAGGCGTTGACCACGATGCGATGCAACCAGGTCGATAGCTTGGAGCCCCCCTCGAAGCGAGCGATGTTCTTGAAGGCCTGGAGAAAGGCCTCCTGGACCGCGTCTTCGGCCAGATCATCCCTGCGCAGAAAGCGCCGAGCCACGGCCAGCATGCGCCCACCCTGCTGGCGCACCAGCTGCTCGTAGGCCGCACCGTCCCCCTGCACCAGCCCCTCGAGCAGGGCTGCCTCTGAGAGGCCGTCGGCGGGATGATCGGTGTCTGGCATGGGTGCTCAGGGTCTCATACGGGCCCTGGGCGTGTCGCGCTACGCCCAGGACCCCATGCAGCCAAGGACTCAGGACGTGGGCACGGCCGGGCGGGCCAGCCACGCTTCGAAAGCGGCGAAGTCGTACGGCCGTCCCAGGAAGCCTTCGACCAGCTCGGCCGCCGGGCGGCTGCCCCCCGCCTCGAGCACCTCGCGCCGGTAGTCGTCGGCGGTGCGCGGGTTGAGCACGCCCTCGTCGGCGAAGCGGGTGAACATGTCCTTGGCGATGACCTGCGACCACATGTACGTGTAGTAGATGGCCGAGTAGCCATTCAGGTGCCCGAAGCTGGCCTGCATGTGCGAGCCGCGGACGAAGGGCAAGGGGCTGTACTTGGCCTGCAGCTCCTTCACCAGCAAGGTCGTGTCGAGGCCAGCGGGGTCGCGGCTGTAGCAGTTGAAGGACAGGGCCGCGTAGAACATCTGCTGAGCCGTGCCCATGGCCTTGCCGAACTCAGAAGAGTTGCGCAGCTTCTCCACCAGCTCGGCGGGGATGGGCTCGTCGGTCTCGTAGTGCCGGGCGAACAGCTGCAGGGTCTCCGTGTCGAGCATCCATTCTTCGAGCATCTGCGAGGGCGCCTCCACGAAGTCCCACTCGGTGCTGATGCCCGTGTTCATCAGCCAGGGGCGATGCCCGCCGAACATGCTGTGCATGAGGTGGCCGAACTCGTGGAAGAACGTGCTGACCTCGCCAAACTCCATCAGCGCCATGCCATCGGCGGCGGTCGACGGATCGGGGAAGTTGCAGACCAGGGTGGCCTGGGGCAGGCGCAACCCCTCAACGCCGTCCCGGTAACCGAAGCACGCCGCGTGGCCGTACTTGTTGTCCCGGGGAAAGAGATCGAGGTAGAAGCGGCCGATCTGCCGCTCGCCGTCGAACAGGTCCCAGGCGGTGACGCTGTCGTGCCAGAGGTTCAGGCCATGGACCTGCACGAACTGCACGCCGTAGAGCCGACTGTTGATGTCGAAGATGCCCTGGCGCACCCGCTCGAACTCGAAGTACGGACGCAACGTCTGGCTATCGAAGTCGAACTGCTCCTTGCGCACAAGATTGGCGTAGTAGCCGGACTCCCAGGCCTCGACCCGGGTGGCCTCAGGGTCGTCCTGGCGCTTGCGTGCCAGCAGTCGTTCGACCTCGACCGCAGAGGCATCCCGGGCGGCGGTGGCGATGCGGTCGATGAAGTTGCCCGCGTTCTGTGCGGTGGCGATCATCTTGTCTTCGGTGACGTAGTCGGCCCAGCTGGCGTAGCCCAGCAGCAGCGCCTTCTCGTGACGCCTGGCGATCAGCTGATCGAGCACGTCGCCATTGTCTGGCCAGGCGCGGTTGGTGTACTGCATGAACAACCGCCGGCGCACGTCGCCGTCCTCGGCGTACTTCAGCACCGGGCGGTAGTCGGGGTAGGTGGTGTTGAGCACGATCTTGCCGTCGTCCCCGGGCGCATGGGCCGCGATGAAGTCTGCGGGCAACCCGGCCAGCTGATCCACCGAGTCGAGGGTGATCTCCAGCTTGGCCTCGGCGTTGTTGCGGTCGAAGGCCTGGCCGATCTCCACGAGTTCGGCGTCAAGCGCCTTCAGCTGCGCCTGGACGTCTGCGGGCAGGTCGATGCCTGCGCGCCGGTAGTCATCCAGTTCTTTCTCCACGGCGAAGGCGGTGGCCCGGTCGGCGTTCGAGAGGTCGATGGCCGCGATGGCGTCGTACAGATCGCGGTCGAGGCTCAACTCGGTGCCCCGAGCCGAGAGGGCCGAGCGGGCCGCTGCCGCCGCGTCGCGCACGGTCACGTCGGTGTGCACGGCCGCGAAGAGCTGGGCCTCGCTGGACGCCGCGTCGAAGTGCATGTACAGCTCGTTGAGCAGGGACAGGGTGTTCTCTGGAGTGCGCGTGCCAGGCACCGCCATGATCTGGTCGTAGAGCAGGTCGATCTCGGCCAGGTGCGCTGCCGTGGACAGCTCAAGCTCTTCGGCGCTGCGGTCGAGAGGCGTGGAGGCCAGGCTCCAGGCGGGCACCTCGACGGGCATGGCTGGCCCCTCGCCGACGGCCTCCATCGAGCTGCACCCTGGGAGGGCGAGCAGGGCGAAGAGGGCAAGGCTCAGAGCCAGGGAAACGGGGCGAACAGACGCAGCAAGCATGGGATTCTCTCTGCCAAGGCGAGCCGTGCCAGCGGGGAGTCGAAGGTCGTCTCCCGGCACGGTGCGAGCCAGATTAGCAGACCACCACCCCTTTCCGCCCGGGGCGATCGTGGGGCCTGGCGGGGCCGCAGGGGCTGCTTGCAGGTCAGCTCTGGCCGAAGCCCTCTGCAGCCACCCCAAGGTGAGGCCTGGCCAGGGGGACCCCTGCCTCGCGGTAGGCGCTGAGCAGGCTCTCAAGGGCCTGGCTGCGAATGCGGGTGCGGTGCCGGACCTCGGCGATCAGGTAGCGGATCTCGACGAGCACCCCGGCGTGCATGTGCCCGCCGGTCTGGTCCCAGAGGGCTCTCACCAGCAGCTCGACCGAGTCTCCGTCAATGCCCTCGATGCGAGCCAGGGTCGCCGTCGTGAGCGCACGGGCCGCAGACACATCGGCGCTGTAGTCGAGCTGCAAGCGCAGGCGCACCCGGGTCGGCCCCTGCTCATCAGAGAAGTTGGTGATCACCGAGTTGGCCAAGATGCTGTTGGGATAGTTCACCACCACCCCGTCCGTGTTGCGCACCTTGGTGCGACGCAGACCGATGTCGAGCACGTCACCCCAGGCGCCCCAGTCTCTACCGATGGCTTCGATCTTGACCCGATCGCCGATGCGCATGGGCCGGTCGGCGATGAGAAACACGCCGGCGAGGATGTCCGCCAGGGTCTCTTTTGCCGCGAGGCCCAGGGCGATGCCGAAGATGCCCGCGCTGGCCAGCAAGGGCGAGATCTCGATCTCGTGGACCTTGAGCACGCCCAGGATCACGCCGAAGACCAGAGCCATGCCGAAGAAGCGCCGGGCGAAGAGCACCAGCCGATCGTCCAGGTCGTTCTCGGTGGAGTCGGCCATGCGATCGAGCAGGCGCAGGACGCCGAAACGTCCCACCACGTAGACCACGAGGCCAAGCAGGATCACCAGGCCCGATTGCTCCCAGGTGGGCAGCTCGGAGAACATCTCCGACAGACTCATGGGCGATCAGGCTCTTCGCGGCGCAGGCTCAGCCCGCCACTGGCCCGCAGCTCGACCAGGTAGCTGCCGTCGGGGCGCAGCTCGATGAACGGCGCCTCGCCGTGGATGGCCCGCACCCCTGCCTCTCGCGCGGCCGCGGGGTCGTTGGCGTAGTCCCAGAAGCCACGCCAGAGATCGGTGACCGGGGTGCCGTCGCCGTCACCGCCGTAGGCCAGGGGCTCGACGCCCACAGGGTCGAGGATCAGTCCGTCTTCAGGCCGTTGCTGCTCGGTGAACAGCCGCCGAAACAGGCACAGGGACGCGCCACGCCAGGTGCCCCCCTGCTCGACGTAGTCGTCGCCGAACTTGATCACCAGCGACTCGATGTAGGCGAAACGACCGGGGATGACCGTCTCGAGGCCAGGGCCAAGAGGCGTGCCATCGGGGGCCAGCTCCGTGAAGCGCACGCGCGTCTCGATCTGGCCGTCGGCCTGTCCGGCGATCGGCGATTGGTCGAGCACGGTGAGCCGCGCCCGACGGCGATCGACCTTGAGGTAGCGCAGGGCCGTGTCGAGCACCTCGATCTCAACCTCTCGTTCGGCCAGGGCAGCAGCCGAGCTGGCCAGGTCGGCAGAGAGTTCTTCGATCTTCTCCCGGGCCACTTGCTCCCGGGCGCGCTGGCCGTCGATCACATCGGAGACCTGAAACCAGGCCAGGGCCGCCAGAGCAAGAAAACCAGCCAGGACAGCCGTCCGTGCGGCGGTGTTGAGCGAGCCGATCATGTCCGTTGTCCTCCTGGGCTGGGTTGTGCCCTGGGCCACGTGGGCCAGGTCGTGCGCTGCCACCGGGTCAGACCGCGGGTGTCATCGCGCGGGATTCAGTCGTCGCCCCCGTCATCGTCGTCACCAAACAAGCCCCCGAGCAGCCCCTTGGCCTTGGACTTCAGCTCGTCCTCGGCCTCGGCCTGCTTGGCGTCGAGTTCGCCCTGCAGCTCG
>CAZIAK010000047.1:13957-33744 GCA_964537035.1 uncultured Phycisphaerales bacterium
CTTCAGCTCGTCCTCGGCCTCGGCCTGCTTGGCGTCGAGTTCGCCCTGCAGCTCGGCCTGCTTGGCGTCGAGTTCGCCCTGCAGCTCGTCTTTGCGTCGGTCGATCTCCTCATCGACTTGAGCGCGAGCACCGGCCAACAGCAGCTCGGTGAAGGCGCCGTCGTCGAAGGAGATCGACGGGTCGTCGATGGGCCCGGAGATCTGAAACATGAGCGTCACGCCGTCGACCACCCGCGAGCCGCCGGGCAGATCGACCGTGACGCCACGCAGGGTGACGGCCAGGGGCAGGTCGAGGAAGCCCACGCCTTGCTCTGCCCAGCTGCCGTCCATGGAGAGGTCGAGGGTGCCGCCCTGTAGCGGCGCCTTGCCGTCCTTGGCCAGGCTGCTGGCGATGGAGTCGACCGCCAGCCCGGCCAGCGAGAAACGCACCACGTTGTCGCCGGGTGCGGCGGCGCTACCGCCCAGGGCGAACTCGGCGTCAAAGGCGCCGCTCTGCGACTGCATGGTCATGCGCAGAGGGTCGTCGCTGAGCGCGGGCGCCGTGGAGAAGTTGGTCACCCGAACGTCGAGCAGATCGCCGGGCAGGTAGGTGCTGTCCAGGCCGTCGGCGATGATCTCGTGCACCATGAACGCTGGCGCCACCTGGGTCAGATGCTCGGCGAAGACGTTGGCGTAGCCTCCCTCGGCCACCTCGCGAGCCAGGCGCTCCTCAAGCGTCTCGCCCTCGTGTCCACCGTCGCCGTCCTCGTCAGAGGACAGCTTGTCGAGCCACTCCCGCACCTGGTCCAGACGTTCCTTCCATTCTTCGGCGTCGCTGAGGTAGTCGTCGAGAGAGCCGCCCGCCCCTGTCTGCGTCGGCGCATCGTCGGGCTCGTCGACTGGCCCGGGCTGGGCTCCCACGAGAATGCCCGGCGACGAACGGAGCACGTTGTTCTTGCCCTGGATCACCACCACCCGATCGAGGGCCAGACGGCCCCGCAACAGGTCGTCCATGCTGCCGTCCGCTTCGATGTTCACCGCTCGCAGGACGTCGTTCTCCAGCAGCGCACTGTCTGCCATGGCCAGCCCCTCCAGCACCAGGCGCCCGGCCTTTGTGTCGAGGGTCAAGCCCGCCAGGTCAACGGTGGCCCCATTACCGGAGGCGAGACCGTCCCGTGCGGCAGAGGTCAGAAACGGCCCGGACAGCAGGTCGGGGACGAAGAGGAAGAGAGCGATCAGGACCGCGACCACCACCGCGCCCGACTTGCGCACGGGGTTCCAGTCGCGGTGGGTGAGCAACTCACCGTAGGTCTTCTTGCCGTGGCCCTTGCCCACGATCAACCAGAGCAAGAAACGCACGGAGCGTTTGGAGTTCAGCTTCTGGTAACGCTCGCTGCCCTCTTCGAGGCCGGCGAACTTCTTCCTGAAGCCCGAGATCACCACGACCATGACGATGCCTGTGACCAACCCGATGGCTGCCGCCATCACGATGCCCCCGGTGACTGCGTAGTACTCCAGGTCGAGCAGGGCCAGGAGGGGTGCGTCGTTGGCCCAGGCCACGGCTGCCTCTGCAGGGCCCTCCAACAGCCAACGGCCCACACCAAAGGACACCGACATCAGCGCCAGGGAGAGCACCTTGGCCCCCGCAGCCATCGCCAGGGCCACGCCCAGGTTCGCGTTGAGGACGATGAGCAAGAGAATCCAGGCGACCATCAAGCCGGCGTGGTCGAAGCCCCCTGGCACGAAGCCGATCAGGCAACCCATCACGCAGGCCATCACCATCTGGATCGGAGCTGCCGACCCCCTCAGGATCTCTGCCAGCTGTCTGAACAAGAACATGTGGACCTCCCGTCGGCCGACCGTGTCGAAATGGGCCTGACGGCCAGACATCGCGCTTGCGGCTCTGTGCGGGTCCATTGCACCCCATGGGAGGCACCCTTGCCAGTGGCGGCGACAAGACGGCGTAGGGCCTGCCTGGTCCTTCCAGCCAAGGATCACCAGCATTGGCGCCCATCGCACCCCATTGACTATTGTGGGCAGCCCGACCCGTCGATGATCCTCCCCTGCACCCGACCCTAGGACCGCCCATGCGCGCCCCCATCGCCATCGCTCTCAGCGTTCTCGCCTGCTGCCTCCTCGCCTCCCCCGCCACCAGCCAGGACGGCATGGCTGGCGATGAGGCCACACCCTCAATGGGCGCCACCACCCAGGTGATCATGAAGACCAGCCTGGGCGACATGACCATCGAGCTCTATCTCGACAAGGCGCCCATCACCACGGCCAACTTCCTGACCTACGCGAAGAACGGCTTCTACACCGGCACCATGTTTCACCGCATCATCAAGGGCTTCATGGCCCAGGGCGGTGGCCTGTCCGAGGGCTACATCCCCAAGGAGACCATGGGCCAGATCCTGAACGAGGCGGACAACGGGCTGAAGAACGAACGCCTGACCCTGGCCATGGCCCGCACGCCCGGCGCCCACACGGCCTCCAGCCAGTTCTTCATCAACGACAAGGCCAACGCCATGCTCGACCATGTCAGCACCGCTGACGACCGGTCGTGGGGCTACTGCGTCTTCGGCAAGGTCGTTGGCGGCGTGGACACCTTCGAGAAGATCATCAACGCCGAGGTCAAGTACGACCGCCGGGCCGATGGTTCGAGCCCTGCCGCTGCCCTCGAACCCATCACCATCAGCGAGATGGTCATCGTCGACAAGAAGGTGGCTGACAAGGCCATCGCCGCGGGCGAGAGGGCTCGTGCCGCATGGGCCGAGAAGCAGCTCGCCGAATCCATGGCCGCCCTCCAGGCCGGGATCGAGTACGTGGCCAGCAAGGGCCTGGACGTGAGCAACGGCCAGATCAGCGACACCGGCCTATGGACCCTCGACGTCACCGAGGGCGAAGGCCCCACGCCCGCGCCCACCCAGAAGGTCAAGGTGCACTACACCGGCTGGCTGCCCAACGGCACCAAGTTCGACTCCTCCCGTGACCGCGGCCAGCCCATCGAGTTCAACCTGCAGGGCGTGATCGCGGGCTGGACCGAAGGCGTGGGCGGCATGAAGGCCGGCGGCACCCGCTACCTGGTCATCCCCCACCAGCTCGGCTACGGCGAGCGTGGCAGCCCCCCGGTCATCCCCGCTCGCGCGACCTTGGTGTTCGAGGTCGAGCTGCTGTCTTTCGGGGGCTAGGGTCGGCTCGGCCTTCCTGAGGGGGGAGGGTTGTCTATCGAATCCCGCTCGCGCGAAGGCGCCTCGGGCACGGTGGTCTTGGAGTTGGAGTGATGATGAATCGGCGTGGGTTCTTGGGGGCTTTGGGGTTGCCTGCTGTTGCCGCAGGGATCGGCTTTGATCCGCGCCTCGCTGGGCCTGGGTTGGCGGCCTTGCCTCGGGCTCAGGGCCGCTCGGCGCTTGAGGTCGCTGACGACGAGGACTTCTGGTGGGACGTGGGGCGGGCGTTCACTGTCGATCGGTCCATGATCAACCTGAACAACGGGGGCGTGAGCCCGGCGCCGGGCTCGGTGCAGGACGCCATGGCCCGGCATCTGGCCGTGATGAACCAGGCGCCGGCCTACACCATGTGGCGCCTGCTCGAACCCCACAAAGAAGCGGTGCGCCAGTCGCTGGCTCGTGAGTGGAAGGTCGACCCCGAAGAGCTGGCCATCACCCGCAACGCTTCTGAGGGGCTGCAGATCTGCCAGTTCGGGTTCGACCTGAAGGCGGGCGACGAGGTCCTGACCACGAACCAGGACTACCCGCGGATGATCACCACCTTTCAGCAGCGGGCGGCCCGTGAGGGCATCGTGCTGAAGCAATTTTCGATCCCCACCCCTGCAGAAGACGACGACGAGATCGTGCGGCTGTTCGAGCAGAACATCACCCCGCGCACGAAGCTGATCCTGATCTGCCACGTGATCAACCTCACCGGGCAGGTGCTGCCCGTGAAGCGTGTGGTGGCCATGGCCCGCAAGCACGGCGTGCCGGTGATCATCGACGGCGCCCACGCCTTCGCCCATCTTGACTTCAACCTGGCCGAGCTCGACTGCGACTACTACGCCACCAGCCTGCACAAGTGGCTCTTCGCCCCCATCGGCACCGGGCTCCTCTACGTGCGCAAGCCGCTCATCGGCGATCTCTGGCCGCTCATGGCCGCCGCCGAATCCAGGCGGGACAACATCCGCAAGTACGAGGAGATCGGCACCTACCCTGTGGCCAACGTGCTGGCCATCGCCGAGGCGCTGTCGTTTCACCAGGGGCTGGGTAGTGCCCACAAGCTGGCGCGCATGCTCAAGCTCCGTGATCACTGGGCCGTGCCCCTGGCGAAGCACGAGCGCATCCAGCTCAACACCAGCCTGGCGGCCGGCAAGGCCTGCGGCATCGCCAACGTGCAGATCAAGGGCCTCGACTCGGGCGCCGTGCACGCCCAGCTGTGGAAGAAGCACCGCATCTACACCACGGTGATCAAGCACGACGAGTTCGAAGGGCTGCGGGTCTCCCCCAGCGTGTACACCAGCCTGCCCGAGCTCGATCGCTTCCTCGACGCCATGGAAGACATGGTCCATCACGGGCTGAGCAGCTGAGCGCCAGGGCTTGAGTGCGTCACACAGTTCAGCGCCGGCAGCGCTGCTGCTCGACCTGGCCCGAGGTGCCCTGCGCCTCACTCCCGGCGCGCTCATCTGCGACCACCGCTTCGACAGTGCCACCTTGCCGCAGGGTTGGCACATCGAGACCGGCTCCTGGACACCCACCGTCGACGGGTTGGTGGGCTCGATCGAGGGCGACAGCGCGGCGGTGCTCTGGAGCGGGGACAGCTATCCCGACGACGTGGCCATGGTCTTCGAGGCTACGTCCATGCCCGGTCACCACAGCGACGCCAACGGGTTCTTTCGCGCCGCCGGATCCATCTACGGTGACGGACTCTGCGAAGCCTGGATCGTCGGCACCGCCGGGTGGTACGCGCACGACCATGGGCTCGAACACCATCCCACCGGGCCCACCTGGCGCGTGCCAGGCCAGCCCCTCGTGCCCGAGCAGACCGTCAAGGTCGCGGCGGGCTACCGCAACGGCGTGGTGTTTCTCTGGAAAGACGGCGAGGTCCTGCTCGAGCGCGACGATCCCCACGCCACGGCTGCGGTGCCCCGGGATCGCCTGGGCCTGGGCACCTGGGACAGCGCCGTGCGCTTCACCCGCCTCTCGGTCTACGACCTGAGCCTCTGCCCCGACCTGGCCCCGTCCCCTGACGAGGGCAGCCCGTGACCGCCGAAGACCAGCCCCGCTTTCAGCAAGTGCGCGACGACTACGCCGCCCTCGAGCCTGGCCAGTCGGACACCTGGAACCCCTTGGTGCGGGACGTCGAACTCGAGCACCGCGTCGAACTCCTGCGCTGTCTTGCCTATGCGCTGCGAGCGTCGGGACGGCCTCACGACGAGCTCGCGGTGGTCGACGTGGGTTGCGGCAACGGGCGGTCCACACGCGTGTACCTCGACCTTGGCCTCACGCCCGGCCAGCTCACAGGGGTCGACCTGCGAGCCGGCGCGTTGGCCCTGGCAGCCACCCTGAACCCTGCCATCACCTGGCGTGAGGTCGACCACGCACCCTGGCCCATGGAAGCTGGCTCCGTGTCCTGGGTCTCGCTCTGCACCGTGTTCTCCAGCATCGCCAGCGCCGCCGATCGCCGACACCTGGCGGCCGAGATCACCCGCATCGCCTCCCCCACCGGCCAGCTCTTCTTCTGGGACCGGACCCACGCCCTCGACTTTGCCGGGGGGCAGCCCCTCGTCCCGACCGAGTGGTTCGACGGCTTCGCGGTGATCTGGCAGGCAGACGCCGTGGTCAGCGGCTACGGCGGGGACACGCCCACTCACCGGGCCTGGCTGCTGCAGCGCCCCTGACCGCGCCACCCGGTACGATCACCCTGATCATGTGGACCCTCCCCCTCAGCGCTCTCGACTACGACGAGCAGGAAGCCGCCGCTGTGGCAGCGGTCATCGCCTCGCGCTGGCTGTCCACGGGGCCGGAGACCGAGGCCTTTGAGCGGGAGTTCGCGGTGACCCACGATGCGCCTCACGCCGTGGCGGTGAGTTCAGGCAGCTCGGCGCTGTTCGTGGCTCTCCGCGCCGCTGGCGTAGGGCCCGGTCATGAGGTCATCGTGCCGTCGCTCACTTTTGTCGCCACCGCGCACGCTGTACTGCAGTGCGGCGCACGCCCGGTATTCGCAGACGTGATCTCTGCTCAGCGGCCCCTGCTCGACCCTGCGGACGCGGCCCAACGCCTCACCGAACACACCCGAGCCCTGCTGCCCGTGCACTACGGCGGATCGCTCTGCGACATGGTCAGCTTGCGCGCCCTTGCCGACCAGCACGGGCTGGCACTGATCGCCGACGCCGCCCACGCCGCGGGAACGCCGGAGGTCGGCCGCCTCGCCGACGCCGCCTGCTTCAGCTTCTACGCCAACAAGAACCTGGCCACGGGCGAAGGAGGCATGGTGCTCACCCACGACGAGTCCATGGCCCAGACCTGCAGAGCCCTGCGGTCCCACGGGCGAGTGGCGAGCAGCCACGACAAGGCGGTCGGCCACATGGCAGCGGACGACGTCGCCATGCACGGTACAAATGCACGGATGACCGAGATGGCTGCGGCCCTGGGCCGGGTGCAGCTGCGAAAACTCACAGCTGGCAACGCACGGCGACGAGAGCTGCGGCGACTCTACGCGAAGGCGCTCGGCGAGGCCGTGACCATCCCCCTGGTGGGAGACGAACAGGTTTCGGCCTGCCATCTCATGGTGGTCGCGCTGCCCCCAGGTTCTGATCGCGAAGGCGTCCGCGCCGCCCTGGCTGACCAGGGCATCCAGACCAGCGTGCACTACCCGCCGATCCATCAGTTCAGCCTCTTCGCGAAGACGGCGGCCGGGAGTCCCGACACCCCCGGCCTGCCTGTCACCGAAGAGCTGGCAACCCGCCTGCTGACCCTGCCGCTGTACGTCGCGCTCACCGACGATCAGATCCAGCAGGTCTGCAACGCACTGCTCTCAGCCCTCTCCACACAGATCGCTCTTCCATGACCTTGCAGCCTGGTTCTCTGCGCGGCGCTCGCGTGCTCGTCACCGGCGCCGGCGGTTTCATCGGCTCGCACCTCACCGAAGCCCTGGCGCGCGAGGGCTGCGAGGTGGTGGCGTTTCTGCACTACCGCTCCGACGGCAGCCGAGGCCTGCTCGAAGAGGCGGCGCCCGAAGTGCAGCGACAGATCGAGTACGTCGCCGGGGACATCCGTGATGCCGAGCGGGTCAGGGACGCCTGCCAGGGCTGCCAGGTCGTGTTCCACCTGGCGGCGCTCATCGGCATCCCCTACTCGTACCAGTCGCCGCGCAGCTACCTGGCCACCAACGTCACCGGCACGCTCAACGTGCTCGAGGCGGTGCGGGCCCAGGGCGTGGGACGGCTGGTGCACACGTCGACCTCCGAGTGCTACGGCACGGCGCGCACCGTGCCCATGACCGAGGAGCACCCGCTGCGCGCCCAGTCCCCCTACGCCGCGAGCAAGATCGCCGGGGACATGTTCGCCAACAGCTACGCCAGCAGCTTCGATGTGCCCGTGGTCACCTTGCGGCCCTTCAACACCTACGGACCGAGGCAGTCGGCCCGAGCCATCGTGCCCACCATCATCAGCCAGGCGTTGGCGGGCGACTCGGTGCGCCTGGGCAACACATCCGCCGTGCGCGACCTGCTCTTCGTCGACGACACGGTGGCGGCGTTCATGGCAGCGGCGGTGGCCAGCGATGTGTGCGGCCAGACGATCCATGTGGGCAGCGGCGAGGGCCTTGCCATCGCCGAGCTGGCGCGGCGCATTCTCGAACGCTGCGGTCTCAGCGAGTGCGAGGTGGTAGCCGACAGCTCGCGCCTGCGACCCGCCACCTCTGAAGTCGACCAGCTCCTCTGCGACCCGTCCCTGGCCAGGCAGTTGTTGCAGTGGACGCCCACCGTAGACCTGGCCACCGGCCTGGACCGCACCATCGCTTACATCACCGAACACATGAGTGACTATCGACCGAACGAATACGCCCGATGAGCAACGGGGTGCGCCAGAACACCAGCTGCGGCGGGACCGGCACACCCGGCATGAGCTGGGCAAGATGGCCATGAACGTCGCCCTGGCCCACGGCCTCATCGGCTCATGGGATGGCAGCAGTCGCTATATCGTCGATGTCGCGCTGCTGTTCAGCGAGCACGGCCACACGGTCACGGTCTTCTGCGAGGAGTGCACCCGAACGCTCCCCACCGGGCTGAGCGTGCGTCGACTCCACGCCATGGAGCCCGGCGAGCGCTTCGATCTGGCTTACGGTTCTGACCTCACCGTGCTGCCCACCCTGGTCGAACAATCGGCGCGCTTCTTCTACGCGCCCCTCGATGTGCTGGCCACCGCGCCCGACCTGGAGCGCTGGGCCTTGCAGCGCTGTGACCGAGTGCTGCGCTTCACCCAGCCCGCCATCGAAGTGCTGGAGCGAACCTACGAGCTGCCCCTGCAGCACAAGAGCCTGATAGCGGTCTACGTGTCCCAAGAATATGAAGCGCTCCCGCCGCCGAGCTTCGATCGCCCGCGCCCCGCCCAACTGCTCTGGGTGGGACGGTTGATCCCCAGCAAGAACGTGGGTTTTCTGATGCGATCCGTCGCGTTGCTGAAGTCGACGGATTGGCAGCTCATCATCGCCGGCGACGGCCCTGAGCGGCAGCTCCTCGAGCGTCAGTGCGAGCAGCTCGGGCTGACGGAGAGAGTCGAGTTCTGCGGACACGAAGCCGACCTCTCGCCGCGGTTCGAGACAGCGAGCCTGTTCCTCACCGCATCGCGACAGGAGCACTACTCGCTCACGGTGATGGAGGCCTGTTCCCGCGGCGTCCCCTGCCTCGGGCTCGGACGCGATGACGAGGGTGCGATCTTCAACGCCTGCAACGAGCAGATTCTCGATGGACGCACGGGTTACATCATCCACACCGAGCAAGAACTCGCCCAGCGCGTCGACGAGCTGCTGCGAGACGAACCACGTCGCCATGCCATGGCTCAGCGCGGCTGGGAGCGCAAGCAGGACGAGTTCACCAACGAGCGCTTCTGGCAGGCGCTACAAGGGGCGCTCTGACCGAGGTTCGAGGTATTCACGGAAAGCGGAGTTCACCCTGCCTCGCCTCCGCTCGTAGCTCCTCGGCCGCCCGCTCAGTCGTCGTTGGCCAGGTGCGTGACCACGCTCTCCAGGGCCACGACGATGCGCGCCATGGTCTCGTAGTCGAGGCGGCCAGCCCTGTCATTCCAGCGCTGGTAGGCCGGGTCGCGATAGGGCCCGCTGTCGCTGACGATCAGCGCGGGCCAACCGCACTGCCAGAACGACCAATGGTCTGACCAGCCCACGCCATCCCACGACGGCATGCCCACGCCCATCTCGCTGGGCACCGAGGCCACGTCGCGAAACAAGCCGATGACCCGGTTCGCCAGCCCCGCCGACGGGAAGTTGCCCACCACCGACACGAAGTCTCCCACCTTGGGATAGAAGCTCGCGATCTCCCGGGGGAAGTGCTGGGTCGCCGGTTCGTCTGTGTAGTAGCCCAGCGAGTCGAGGCTCAGCATGGCCACAACCTCTTGTCCCCCGGCCTCTGCGGCGCGGGCCCAGATCAGGCTGCCCATGGAGTCGGTCTGCATGAACGGCTCGACAGAGCAGGCGAAGAACACAAGGACCACACTGCGTCGGTGTTCTGCTGCGCTCAACATCTTCGCCAGGGCCAACGTCGCCGCCACGCCGCTGCCGTTGGCGTTGGCGCCAGGGCTACCTGCCGCGGTGTCGTAGTGCGCGCCGATCACCACCAGCTCGTCGGGCCACTCCGTCCCAGGCAAGGTGGTAGACACGTTCTCCACCACCTGACCTGAGACGTCGAGCTGCTGGCGGCGCACAGTGAGGCCCGCGTCTTCCAGCTGCTCAGCGACCCAATCGGCGCTGGCATTCAACGTCTCGACCCGCTGCATGCTGCGCTCGCCGTAGCGAACCGACAGGGTGGTCACGTCGTCGTGCAGCCGCTCGGCCAGGGACTTCTCGACGACGGTGGCAGCGGGCGGTGCGCCGGAGAAGCTCTCGCCGGGCTCGGGACGCCAGAGCTCCCAGGTGAACGCCACGCCCGCCGCGATGAGCACGGCGAGGCCCGCGACCATGGGCCGCAGGCGACCGGCGCAACCATGGGAAGCTACTGCAGGCACGTGGGAAACCTCGGCAAGGACAAGGAGCAGCTCTTCAACCATGGGGTTCAACGTGGCCAGTCTAGATCGGCCGCTCACGATAATCGCTGGGTCTCACCAGACATTCTGGGCGAGCAGAGCGCGCATTGCTGGTGTTGTCGATCCCGGGCGTTGGGTGTTTGCAGTCCCCCGTCCAAGCCCAGCAGCGTACAGTTATCGAGGAACCTGGAGAATGCCGAGTGAAAACCGAAGGCGCGAAGTCACTGAGTTCGAGTGGTCCGTTTGCACACACCAGGGACGACACTGCTCAACACGAATGGCACCGACTGAGCACCCACCTTGCAAAGGTGGCAAAGATGGCAGCAGGCTACGCCAGCCGATTTGGCGCCAGAGACTGGGGGAGACTCGCAGGGCTCTGGCATGACCTGGGGAAGTCATCCGATGAGTTCCAGGCGTACCTGAGGGCATCGAGTGCCCAAGGCAAAGGCAGCAGGCCAAAGGGGCCAGATCATAAGACCGCTGGCGCCCAGCATGCCGTGAGTCAAGACACCGTACTTGGTCACCTCTTGGCCTACGCCATCAACGGCCATCACGGGGGCCTTCCCGACGGCCGCAGCGACGGAACCTGTTTGGAGAGTTCACTCGCCAAGGAGGTGCCGCCCTGGCAAAGCGACTTCAAGGCCACTCCAGCCACGCGGGGCTTGACTCCACCTGCCCATCTTGGGGAGGCCTTGGGGCAACGAGACGGATTCGGCACAGCCTTCTTTACCAGGATGCTTTTCTCGTGCCTGGTCGACGCTGACTTCCTTGACACTGAGCGCTTCAAGGATGCGCGGCGTGCAGATTCACGGCCCGACTGGCCCGCAGATATCCTGCCTCGCATGGAGGCTGCACTCACCGACTACGTCGGCGCCTTCTCGCCGTCGCAGGCACTCGTCGATCGCGAAAGGTGTCTCGTGCGAGAGGCCTGCCTGAGCGCAGCGACCGAGGAGCCGGGTCTGTTCTCCCTCACCGTTCCGACCGGGGGAGGCAAGACCCTCTCGTCGTTGGCGTTCGCCATACGTCATGCGATCACCCACGGGCTCGATCGGGTGATCTACGTCGTTCCGTTCACGAGCATCATCGAACAGAACGTGGATGTTTTTCGCAAAGCGATGTCCTCGGTCTCCAAGACACTTGGATCGGACGTCGTCCTGGAACACCACAGCAATCTCGCTTCTCCTGGAAACGAGACCGTCTCAAGCCGCTTGGCTACGGAGAACTGGGACGCCCCTCTGATCGTCACGACTTCCGTGCAGTTCTATGAATCATTGTTCCACAACAAGACGTCTCGCTGCCGGAAGCTCCATCGCATTGCAGGCTCGGTTGTCATCCTGGACGAAGTTCAGACCCTGCCCGTCCACCTGCTTCATCCTTGCCTTCGTGCTTTGCACGAGCTCACGCGGGGGTACGGCTCGTCGGTTGTCCTGTGCACAGCAACACAGCCAGCACTGCTCCACAGAGGTGACTTCCAAATCGGCTTGAAGGGTGTGCGTGAGATCATCCCGGATCCAACGAGACTCTCCACCAATCTAAAGCGAGTCCATGTCAAGGACATTGGGCCACAGGAGAACGGCGAGCTCGTGGCCCGGATGAGAGAGGCCGAGCAGGTGCTCTGCATCGTGAGCACCCGCCATCACGCAAAGGAGATCTTCGATGGTCTTGGACCCGAGGAGGGGCACTATCACTTGAGTGCCCTCATGGTGCCTGAGCACCGGAGCGAGGTCCTCAGAGAGCTACGTGCTCGACTCGATCGAAACGATCGCTGCCGGGTTGTCACGACGCAGCTCATTGAAGCTGGCGTGGACATTGACTTTCCAGTGGTCTATCGCGCGCTGGCGGGGCTCGACTCGATTGCCCAAGCGGCGGGCCGATGCAATCGCAATGGCCGGCTACAAGAGGGTGGCCGCACCTTTGTCTTTCAGTCTCCCAACCCTCGACCTGAACGGTTTCTCAAGGACACCCAGAGCGCGGCTCGCCAAGTCCTCGCCCTTCATGATGACGTGCTCTCGCTGAAGGCCATCGAACACTACTTCAAGCTCTACTACTGGGATCAAAGCTCCCGCTGGGACGAGAAGAGGATTCTCGATCGCTTCCATCTGGATGGACACAACATGGACTTCCCGTTCCTTCTCGACTTTGCTACGTGCGCAAGGGACTTCCAGCTCATCGAAGAAACAGGCCGGGCTGTGATCGTCCCCTGGAAGAGTGAGGGCGAGAGACTGTGCGAGAGCCTGCGTGCGACCGGACCTCTTCCCCCTCGGGATGTCCTCCAGCGGTTGCAGAGATTCTCCGTGCAGGTACCACTACGCACTTGGGAGAAGCACCTGGGACGAGGAATCGAACTCGTCCACGACCGCTATCCAGTCCTGACCAGCACAGAGGTGCACTACGTTGACAGCACCGGTTTGAACTTGGATGATCCTCCCATCAGATCCTTGGTGATCTAGTCTGAGAGCGGCTGCGAAGGAGAGGGTGATGGCATACGGAGTCAAGCTCCGCGTCTGGGGTGATCTGGCACTGTTCACACGCCCCGAGATGAAGGTCGAACGCGTCTCCTATGACGTCATCACACCCAGCGCAGCGCGAGGGATCCTGGAGGCAATCTACTGGAAGCCCCAGATGCGCTGGATCATCGATCGCATCCATGTCTTGGCGCCAATTCGATCTACGTCGGTGCGCCGCAACGAGATCAAGAGTCGAGTGCCAGCCCGGTCAGTTGAGCAAGCGAGGCAGTCAGGCACGGGCTCCCTGGCACTCGATATCACGGCCGATCGGCAACAACGCGCCTCGCTGCTCCTGCGTGATGTCCAGTATGGAATCGAGGCGCATGTGAACGTGCTCGATCCAAGGGAACAGAATGGTACTCGCCTTGGACGCCCCGAGGCCAAGCATCTCGATTCCTTCCGTCGCCGCGCCTCACGAGGTCAGTACTTCCACCATCCCTACCTGGGCTGCCGTGAGTTTCCTGCACACTTCGAGCTGGTCGATCAGTTCCCCGCCCCTCCACCTGAAGTCTCAGGTGAGCGAGACTTCGGCTACATGCTCCACGACATCGAGTTCGTCCCCGATCCGCACGGGCGAGTCGTTGAAGCCCATCGTGGCAACCGATTGACAGCCGAACCTCGCTTCTTTCGTGCCCTTTCTGTGAACGGTGTCATCGAGGTCCCTCCACTCAAGAGCGCTCGGGCCTGAAGGATGATCATCCAAGCACTGGACGCGTTATATGGCCGCTTGGCGGACGACCCTGCCTACGAGATCGCTGCGCCGGGATACAGCCGCCAGAAGATCGGCTTCAAGGTGGTCATCACAGGGTCAGGCGAACTTGTGGACGTCCAGGATCTTCGGTCCCAGGATTCTCACAAGATGCCAAGGCAGATGCTTGTACCCGGCGGGGCCAAGCCACCGGGTGCAGTAACGCAAGCGTCCGTCGGGAAGAAGGTCCAGCTACTGCGTAACGACCTGCCGTTCATTCTGGGGTGCCGCGTCGAGGATGGAGGCCAAGGGGACGGCGACAAGAGTCTCGTCACGGCCGACATGCAGCTGGAGGCTTTTCGGGACCACCACCTCGCGATCGAGCAAACCATCGACGATGACCACTTCGCCGCCGTATGCAAGTTCCTCCGATCGTGGAGCCCGCAACAGGCTCTTCAGCACCGCAGGCACACTGAGTGGATTGACCTCGCCACAAGTCAGGGGGTATTCCAGCTCATTGGAGAAACCTCGTTCGTGCACGAGCGGAGAGGTGTGCGCTCCTGGTGGGATGCCGAGCAACTTCGCATGGCGGCGGACACAGGATCCCCGCACGGCCAGTGCCTCGTCACGGGAGCTGACTCCGCGCTGGCTCGCATTCACGAGCCAAGGATAAAGGGCGTTCGAGGTGCTCAGTCAGCTGGCGCCGCCCTGGTCACGTTCAACGAATCTGCCTACGAGTCCTACGGAAAGGAGCAAAGCTACAATGCGCCAGTCTCCGAAACTGTCGCGTTCCGATACACCACGGCGCTGAACGCCCTGACCGAGGGCCCCCAGAACAGAAAGCACAGGCTTCAGCTCGGAGATACCACTCTGCTGTTCTGGACCGAGCGCCCCTCCCTCATCGAGGATGTCTTTGCTCGCTTCTCTTCGTTCGGAACATCACCGATCCAAGACGAGGCCCAAGACCAAGGCCAGCTCCAGAAAGTTGAGGCCTTCGCAACCGCCCTACGGCGTGGTGCCGAGGCCTCCGGGGCACTCGAGGAGACAAGCAGTGCGACGATGTTCTTCCTGCTCGGACTCGCTCCCAATCAGGCTCGCGTTAGCGTGCGCTTCTTCCAACGCGGGTCCGTTAATGAACTCCTGGAGAGGCTCAGAGCCCACTGTCGAGACATCGAGGTCTTGGCAGCGCCCGCCGCTGGCAAGCGGCCTGCTGACCCGGAGTTTCCTTCACTGCGTCAGTTGCTCGACCAGGCCTGCCCACTCAAGGGCATGAAGCCCGATCGAGATCGACTCCCGCCAAACCTCAGCGCTCCCCTCCTACGTGCGGTCCTGACCGGCGCTCGATACCCCGACGCCCTCTACTCAGCAGCCATGCGCCGCATTCGTGCTGGCGATCGCATCAACTACCTTCGCGCCTGCCTGATTTCGGGCGCCCTACGCCGCAACCAGAACATGGAGATTCCCGTGAGCCTGGACACGACCAAGATCGACCCTGGCTACCGGCTCGGGCGACTGTTCGCCGCACTGGAGAAGACCCAACTGGATGGCTTAGGCAATGTCAACGCCACCATCCGCGACCGCTTCTACGGATCCGCCTCGGCGACGCCCCGGACGGTCTTCCCACGGTTGTTAAGGACCTACCAGCACCATCTCTCCAAGCTGGAAGGCGGCAAGAAAGTGAATCGCGAAAAGCTCGTCCAGGAGATCCTCGGAGAGATTCGCGAGTTCCCCGCTCATCTCAGCATGGCAGCCCAGGGGCTCTTCGCCCTCGGCTACTACCACCAGACCCAGGACTTCTACACAAAGAAGGAGCGTGGATCGCGCCCCACCGACCAAGCCGGTCATCAGGAGAAAACATGAACCGTTACGACTTCGTCTACATCTTCGATGTCAAGGACGCCAACCCAAACGGCGACCCCGACGCAGGCAACCTGCCCCGGGTCGATCCAGAAACAGGAATGGGGCTTGTGACCGATGTCTGCCTCAAACGAAAGGTCCGTAACTACGTCGGCATGACCAAAGGAAACGCCTCTCCGTACAGGATCTACTTCTCCGACGGTGCGGTGCTCAATCGAACACACGAAGAAGCGTACAAGAGCATCGATGAGAAGCCCGCCAAGAAGCTGCCCAAGGATGTGGCCAAGGCTCAAGCGCTGACCGAGTTCATGTGCAGCAACTTCTACGACATCCGCACCTTCGGCGCCGTCATGAGCACGGACGTGAACTGCGGCCAGGTTCGCGGCCCGATCCAACTCTCCTTCGCCCGGTCCATCGAGCCTGTTGTGACCCTTGAGCACGCGATCACGCGCAGCTCCGTCACCAACGAGAAAGACGTCGACAAAGAGCGCACCATGGGCCGGAAGTTCACCATCCCCTACGGCCTCTATCGCGCTCACGGCTTCGTGAACCCGTTCCTGGCAGAGAAGACCGGCTTCGACGAGCAGGACCTCAAACTGCTCTGGGAATCACTGGGGAACGCCTTCCAGTTCGACCAGTCCGCTGCCCGGCCAGCTGGTAGCATGGCAGCCCGCAGACTCATCGTCTTCGAGCACGAGACTCAGCTGGGATCAGCCCCTTCTCATCGGCTCTTTGACAGCGTGAGCATCTCTCGCCGGGAAGGTTGCACGGTGCCGCGAGACTACGCCGACTTCGAGGTTGCGGTCGGCTGGGATGACGGGCAGGACGGGGTGAAGCGACACGACTTGCTCTGAATCACCGAAAGCTGGCAATCCCCGTCATAATCGATAGATTATTCGAGTATGACTGAACTAACCACAGAAACCACCTACAGCGCTGTTCTTGACGTGCTGCTTCGGAGGCTCTCCGAATCGGCTCCCGGCCGGGTCCAGATCTTGGCTGGCCCCCGCCAGGTGGGCAAGACTCACCTGCTTCGGCGACTTCAGCAAGAGCTGGGAGAGCGGGTCGTGTACGCGGCCGCCGACGCACCCGAAGCCTCGCTCGGCGGTTGGTGGGAGCTGCAGTGGAAGGAGGCTGAACGTCGCGCAGGAGTGGGCGGCCCCGGCGTCCTGATCGTCGATGAGATCCACTTCCTGCGAGACTGGAGCCGGAGACTCAAGGCTGAGCATGACGCGCTGGTGGCCAGAAAGGTGCCGGTTCATGTCGTGGTCTCAGGCTCCTCCAGCCTGAAGCTCGGCCACGGCGCGCGAGAATCCATGGCCGGCCGCTTTGAGCGGCTCCAGCTCCTCCATTGGCCCCCCAGCGAACTCGTCGCCCAGTTCGGCATCTCTCCCGAACGCGCCATCGACGTCGCATTGAGCTTCGGCACCTACCCGGGCGCCATGTCCTTGCTCGACGATCCAAAGCGATGGAGGAGCTATGTCCGAGAAGCCATCATCGAGCCCGCCGTCGGGCGGGACATCATGGCCCTTGAGCTCGTCCGCAAACCTGCCCTCTTGCGTGAAGTTTTCAGCATCGCGGTCGGACATCCAGCAGAGATCGTCTCCCTCCTGAAGCTGCGCGCCAGCCTCGTCGATTCGGGGGCATTGGAGACGGTCTCTCATTACCTGCGCCTTCTTCAGGAAGCCTACCTCGTCGCCCCGCTCTCCAAGATCGCTACGAACGCCAGCAGACGCAGAGCCTCTCCACCCAAGCTCATCACCCTCAACCAGGGCATCCTCGCGGCCTTGCAACCCGAGCCTCCGAATGCACAGCCAACAGACTTCGCGATGTCGGGGCGGTGGGTCGAGAACGCCTGCATCGCTTACGCCTGGAATGCGGGGCAAGAGGTCAGCTACTGGCGAACAGAACCCTACGAAGTCGACATGGTCACACGGGGCCACTGGGGGAACTGGGGGGTCGAGGTCAAGACCGGAGCCTACTCTGCCCAAAGCCTCGCAGGACTCATGGAGTTCTGCAGGCGGTTTCCCGAGTACAGACCGCTTCTCCTGTGCCGAGAAGAGGATCAGCGCCGTGCCCAACGCATGGCTATCACCACGTTGCCCTGGCGCGAGTTCATGCTCTCCGGTCCACCCGATTGATCCCATGGCGTACGACGAAGTCGACCTGCTACCCATCTCGGCCTTGCAGCATCTGCTGTTCTGCGAGCGCCAAGCAGCTCTCATCCACGTCGAAAAGCAGTGGAAGGACAACCACCTGACGCTGGAGGGGGCCCACCTCCATCGCAAGGTCGACAGCTCAGCCCAGCGCAGAGAGGTTCGCGGAGATGTGGTGATCGTCCGCGGACTGGCGCTGCGATGTCTCGCTCACGGACTGGTAGGCCGTGCAGATGTCGTAGAGTTCCATCGCGTGTGTCCAGGGGCTTCACAGACGCCTCTACCCGCAGAAGAGTCCACAGCCCTCCCGGGCCTCGGCGGGCGATGGACGCCGTTCCCTGTGGAATACAAGCGAGGGAAGCCCAAGAGCGGCCGCTGCGACGAAGTCCAACTCTGCGCACAGGCGCTCTGCCTGGAAGAGCGGCTTTCCCTGGTGGTTCACGAGGGAGCGTTGTTCTATGGCCGCAACCAGCGCCGCAGCACTGTCCGCTTCGATGAGGCTCTCCGCAAAGCCACCATTGGTGCCGCACAGCGCTTCCGCCAGATAATTCGTGGTGCAGTGACCCCCACGGCCGAGCGGACTGCCAAGTGCGAACGCTGCTCCTTGCTCGACTTGTGCCTACCGGGCCTCGCGCGGGCACAGTCCGCAGAGAGCTACCTGCGCAACGCCATCAGCGATGCCAAGGCGTCCGAGGAGGAGCCTCCGTGCGGCAACACCTGAACACTCTCTACGTGACGACCCAGGGGACCTACCTGTCAACCGACGGTGAGACAATTGTCGCCAAGGTGGAGGGCGAAGTCAGACTGCGAGTCCCCCTGCACCTGCTTGAGGGCATCGTTACCTTCGGACGCGTCTCCGCGAGTCCATTCCTGCTCGGCAAATGTGCCGATCGCGGCATCGGCATCTCTTTCTTGACGGAGCGAGGGCGGTTCCTTGCCCGGGTTCAGGGCCCTGTCTCAGGCAACGTCCTGCTGCGCCGTGAGCAGTACCGGCGAGCCGACGATGGTATCGCCAGCACTCAACTCGCCAGAGCATTTGTCTCAGCGAAGGTCTTGAACTCCAGAGCCGTTCTGCAACGCACCTTGCGTGATCACTCACAACTCCACGGGCGCAGCCAGGTGGAAGTTGCCGTGAAGAGTATGGCGCGAACCGTCTCGCTCCTTCCGGGCAGTTCATCGGTCGACACGATCCGCGGCTTGGAGGGAGATGCGGCACGCAACTACTTCGGCGTCTTCGACCACCTGGTCTTGAAAAGCAAGGACACCTTTCGGTTCGAGCGTCGAAGCAGGCGTCCACCGATGGACGCCATGAATGCCATCCTGTCCTTTCTCTACACCCTGCTCCTCCATGATGTAGCGTCTGCTTTGGAGGCTGTAGGCCTGGACCCTCAGGTGGGCTATCTCCACCGAGATCGCCCCGGGAGGCCCGGGTTGGCCTTGGACATGATGGAGGAATTCCGGCCGTTCCTGGCCGACCGCCTGGCCCTTTCTCTCGTCAACCGAAAGCAGGTTGGAAAGAAAGGTTTCGAGGTCCATGAGACCGGTGCTGTCAGCATGGACCAAGCCACACGTAAGGCGGTGCTGACTGCCTTGCAAGACCGCAAGCAAGAGGAGATTCGCCACCCTTTCCTCGGCGAACGAACGACCGTCGGCATGCTGCCCCACCTCCAAGCCCTGCTGCTCGCACGCCACCTGCGAGGCGATCTTGATGGCTACCCACCCTTTCTCTCAAAGTGACTCGTTACTGGGAGAAAGCGGATGCTCGTCGTCGTAAGCTATGATGTCTCGACTACCAGCGGTGCTGGCCGAAAGAGGCTCCGCCGCATCTCCAAGGCCTGCCTGAACTACGGGCAGAGAGTCCAGAACTCGGTGTTCGAATGCGTCCTCGGCTACGACACTTGGACGACCCTTCGGCTGCAGCTCCTAGACGAGATCAACCCTGACGAAGACAGCCTGCGGTTCTACTTCCTTGGTAACAACTTCCAGAACCGCGTCGAGCACCACGGCACCAAGTCACTCCCAGACCTACAGGGACCGCTGATCCTCTGAACGGCCTGCGCGAACCCATAGCTCACATGCCCTCCCCGGGAGGTTCGCGGACGAGGCATCTCCTTGCGACTCAAGCACTTGCGGCCGCAGCGTGGTCGAGCGAGCCTTCGCCGATCTCTTTTGCCCCAGGTTCGCGAAACAGCTCCCTCAAGTTCAGCTCTGCGAAGCGGTTACGATGACAGCGGTCGCCCCCCACGCGGGGGCGCGGATTGAAACCATGGCTTGCCGCAGCCAGGACAGGACCACATCGGTCGCCCCCCACGCGGGGGCGCGGATTGAAACGCGCTGTTCGTTGGTCTGCAATGCC
>CAZIAK010000048.1:0-33021 GCA_964537035.1 uncultured Phycisphaerales bacterium
GCTCGGTGCTCGGTGCTCGTGGCTTGTGGGGATTGCAGGGGGGGCGGAGGCGGGTTGGTTGCATGGCTTCTGTGGCGAAGTGCCAACCTCGGGTGGCAGTGCTGCTAACCGGAGTTTGCGCTTTCTGTGGGGGCGTGCTTCCTGGCGAGACGTGAGCTGCGGGGGACGTGCTTGTGGCTGTTCGGCAGGTGTAGGGATTACGGCGCTCCGGTTGCGTCGTCGCGGGGGGAGGGGGTATTGGCACGGCGCTTGCGCTCTGCCTGCCGATGCCCTCGCGCGAGAGACTGTCCATGCCCAAGGTCGCCACGTTTACGGCCCTCCTCTTCTCCTTGGTCCTGGCGGGTTCTGCCTGGGCCCAGGCGCCGACTGAAGAGGCCTACACCTACTTCGAGCTGAACTGCCAGAGCTGCCACACGATTGGTGGGGGTAGGTTGGCGGGACCCGATTTGAGCGGTGTGCTGGAGCGGCGTGACCGCGACTGGCTGACCAAGTTCATCCCCGGGCCGAAGGCGGTCATCGACGGGGGCGACCCCTACGGTCAGACGCTGCTGCGGGATGCTCGGGGCGTCTACATGCCCGATCCCCCGGGGATGACCGCAGCCTTGGCGGGCAAGCTGATCGACCTGATCGCCCATGAGTCGGGTCTGGAGAAGAGCCGCTTCGCTGGCCTGCAGATCTCCGACCGACCGCTGACCACCGAAGACGTGGCCCTGGGGCGGCAGCTGTTCCGCGGTGAGGTCGACTTCGCCAGCGGCGCGCCCGCCTGCTTCAGCTGCCACACCGTTCAGGACGCTGGCGGGTTTGGCGGCGGCCGGCTCGGCCCCGATCTCAGCGCCGTCTTCGGCAGGCTCGAAGGCCGCAAGGCCCTCTCCGCGTGGCTCAGCGCGCCGCCCTCAGCAGTGATGGCCCCCGTGTACAGGATCACGCCCCTGGACAGCGACGAGGTGCTTGCGCTCACCGCCTACCTGAAGCACTCGGCTGAAAGCGGAGTGGAAGAGGCACGGTCAGGCGTGCCGGCGTTCTTGTTGGTGGGCTGCGCTCTCGCCGCCCTGATTCTCGTTGGTTTCGACATCGCCTGGCGCAACCGGTACAGCGCCACCCGCAGGCCTCTCGTCGAGGGTGCCCGTCTGAAGAATCTCGTTGAAGGGAGGTCCCGTTGAGCAAGTCTGGGACAAAGGGTCAAAACGGTAGCGGCCAGGGCAACCCCTGGATTCAGGACAGCGTCGACCCGCAGGCTCGCTCCTGGGAGGAGTTCTACCGCAACCGCTGGCAGCACGACAAAGTGGTGCGCAGCACCCATGGCGTGAACTGCACGGGCTCCTGCTCGTGGAACATCCACGTCAAGGACGGCATCGTCGCCTGGGAGATGCAGGCGCTCGACTACCCGCGCCTGGCCGCGGACATGCCCCAGTACGAGCCCCGGGGTTGTCAGCGAGGCATCAGCTACTCCTGGTACCTCTACAGCCCGCTGCGGGTGAAGTACCCCTACATTCGCGGTGCCCTGCTCGACCTGTGGCGTGAAGCCAAGGCCATCCACGAAGACCCCGTCGATGCCTGGAAGTGGCTGCAGTCCGACCCGGACCGTCGCGCCCGCTACCAGCGCGCCCGGGGCAAGGGTGGCCTGCGTCGCACCAACTGGGACACGGCCCTCGAGATCACCGCAGCGGCCAACGTGCACACGATCAAGGAGCATGGCCCCGACCGCATCGCCGGCTTCTCGCCCATCCCGGCCATGTCGATGGTCAGCTACGCCGGTGGCTCGCGGCTGATGCAGCTGCTGGGCGGCGTCTCGCTCTCGTTCTACGACTGGTATTGCGATCTGCCCAACGCCTCGCCCGAGGTCTGGGGCGAGCAGACCGACGTGAACGAGTCGGCTGACTGGTATCAGTCGAAGTTCCTGGCGGTCATGGGCAGCAACCTGAACATGACCCGCACCCCCGACGTGCCCTTCGCGTCCCAGGCTCGCACCAACGGCACGAAGATGGTGGTCTTCTCACCTGACTTCAACCAGGTGGCCAAGTACGCCGACGAATGGATCGCCCTGAACGCAGGCCAGGACGGCGCCTGGTGGATGGCGGTCAACCACATCATCCTCAAGGAATGCCACCACGAGCAGCAGGAGCCGGCCTTCCTCGAGTACACCAAGCAGTTCACCGACTCGGGCTTCCTTGTCGAACTGAACGCTGACGGTGAGGGTTACGAGGCCGGACGGCTGCTCCGGGCCGGGCGGCTCGAGCACTACGCCGACGAAGAGAACGGCGAGTGGAAGTTCTTGCAGTGGGACCGTGGCGACAACCGGCCCAAGATGCCCATGGGCAGCTCTGGCCATCGCTGGGGCAAAGAGAAGGGCAAGTGGAACCTCAAGCCCGAGGACGGGAAAGACGGCAGCCCCATCGATGCGGAGCTGACCTTCCTGAAGCAGCACGACGGGGAGGCGCAGGTGCGCTTCGACGATTTCGCAGGAGGAGAGTCGCACTACCGCGGTGTGCCCACCCGCACGGTGCAGACCGCTGATGGCCCGGTGACCGTGGCCACGGTCTACGACCTGCTCATGGCTCAATACGGCGTGGGCCGTGAGGGCCTGACGGGCGCCTACCCCACGAGCTACGACGACGACGCGGTCTACACGCCAGCCTGGGCCGAGCGCTACACCGGCATCGATCGCGAGACGATCATCCGCTTCGCCCGGGAGTGGGCCAGCACCGCCAAGCACACCGGCGGCAAGTGCACGGTGATCATCGGCGCGGGCATCAACCACTGGTACCACGCGAACCTCATGTACCGGGCCGCGATTCATGCGCTGCTCTTCTGCGGTTGTGTCGGGGTCAACGGCGGCGGCCTGGCGCACTACGTGGGCCAGGAGAAGCTGGCGCCCATGGAGCCCTGGTCGTCCATCGCCCTGGGCAAAGACTGGTACGCCCCGTCGCGCCTGCAGAACGCGCCCAGCTGGCACTACGTGCACACCGATCAGTGGCGCTACGAGCGCAGCTTCCGCGACTATCACACCGTCCCCGAGAAGCAGCCCGAGGGTAGCTTGGCCGACGGGCACACCATGGACGCCAACGTGCGCGCGGTGCGCAACGGTTGGCTTCCCTTCTACCCGCAGTTCGAGAAGAGCTCCCTCGAGCTGTGTGACGACGCGAGGGCCGCCGGGGCCGAGTCCGACGAAGAGATCGCCACCTGGGTGAAAGACCAGCTGGTGGCCAAGCAGCTGAAGTTCGCCATCGAGAAGCCTGACGCCGAAGAGTGCTGGCCGCGGGTCTGGTTCATCTGGCGCGGCAACGCCCTGATGAGTTCGGCCAAGGGTCACGAGTACTTCTTGAAGCACTACCTCGGCACCCACACCAACACGATCTCGCAAGACATGGCCGAGGGTCATGTCGAAGAGGTCGAGTGGCTGGCCAAGGCGCCTCAGGGCAAGATGGATCTGATCGTCGACCTGAACTTCCGCATGGACACGACGGCGCTCTACTCCGACATCATCCTGCCGGCGGCGACCTGGTACGAGAAGGCCGACCTCAACAGCACGGACATGCACAGCTTCATCCATCCGCTGAGCAAGGCCGTGCCGCCCTGCTGGGAGAGCCGTTCCGACTGGGACATCTTCCGCAGCGTGGCGAAGGAGATCTCGAAGCTGGCGCCCAAGCACCTGCCGGGCAAGCAGAAGGACATCATGGCCATGCCATTGGCCCATGACTCACCGGCAGAGATCGCCCAGCCGCGCATCAAGGACTGGCACAAGGGCGAGTGCGAGGCCATCCCGGGCAAGACCATGCCGGGGCTGAAGGTCGTCGACCGTGACTACTCGCAGCTCTACGATCAGTTCGTGAGCTACGGCCCGAACGTCCGCGCAGGCGGCCTGGGTGCTCACGGGACGCACTACGACGTCGAGGACTTCTACGACGAGCTGGTCGAGCACGGGCCGACCCAGACGTGCGACGGGGTGACCTACCCGTCGCTCAAGACCGCCGAGCAGGTCTGCGATGTGATCCTGAACCTGGCCACGGTGACCAACGGCGAGCTGGCCTACCGCTCGTACAAGGACATGGAGGTCAAGACCGGGCTGGAGCTGGCGGACCTGGCGGAGAAGAACCGCGGGGCTCGGACCAGCTACAAGGACCTGCAGGCACAGCCGCGGCGGCTGCTGAACAGTCCCATGTGGTCAGGGCTCACGGAGAACGGGCGGCCCTACGCACCCTTCACCTACAACCGAGAGAAGCTGGTGCCCTGGCGCACGCTCACCGGCCGCCAGCATCTGTACCTCGACCACGACGGCTACATCCAGTTCGGCGAGCATCTGCCCACCTACAAGCCCAAGCCCCAGCCTGCAGACTACGCCGACCTGGTCTTCAGCGAAGAGAGGGGGCCCACGCTCAAGCTCAACTTCTTGACGCCTCACGGCAAGTGGCACATGCACTCGACCTACGGTGACAACCACCGTATGACCACGTTGTCTCGCGGGGTGGAGCCGTTCTGGATCAACGACAAGGACGCGGCGTCCATCGACATCGCGGACAACGACTGGGTCGAGGTGCACAACGACCACGGCGTGGTGGTGACCAGGGCAGCGGTGAGCGCGAGGCTCCCCCGAGGCCTGTGCATCATCTACCACTCGCCCGAGCGCACGCTGTCCGTGCCCAAGAGCCCGCTGCGCAAGCACCGTCGGGCTGGCGGTCACAACAGCCTGACGCGCACACGGCTCAAGCCCAATCTGATGGTGGGTGGCTACGGCCAGTTCACCTACCACTTCAACTACTGGGGTCCGACGGGGTGCAACAGAGACACGCACATCCTCGTCCGCAAGTGCCCCGAACTTGTCTGGTGATCTGAAAGAGAGGATCGAAAACATGGATGTCCGTTCACAGATCGCCTTGGTGTTTCATCTGGACAAGTGCATCGGTTGCCACACTTGCAGCGTCGCCTGCAAGAACGTCTGGACCGATCGCAAAGGCACCGAGTACATGTGGTGGAACAACGTCGAGACCAAGCCGGGCACCGGCTATCCGACGCGGTGGGAGGATCAAGACCGCTACAAGGGCGGCTTCGAGGTGGTCGACGGCAAGCTGCGCCTGCGCAGCACGGGCCGGGGGCGCATCATCCCCAACATCTTCCACAACCCTTCCATGCCCAGCATGGATGACTACTACGAGCCCTGGACGTACCGCTATGAAGACCTGTTCAACGCCCCCGAGGGCGATGATCAACCCATCGCGCGGCCGGTGTCCATGGTCACCGGTGAGCCCATGGACGTGGAGGCGGGGCCGAACTGGGACGACGACCTGGGCGGCTCGCCGGTCTACGCCGAGAACGACATCAACCTCGACGGGCTCTCGCCTGAAGTGCGTCAGCAGATGTTCGAGATTCAACGACTGGCCTTCTTCTACCTGCCCCGAATCTGCAACCACTGCCTGAACCCGAGCTGTGTGGCCAGCTGCCCGTCCGGTGCGCTCTACAAGCGCGGCGAAGACGGGGTGGTGCTGCTCAATCAAGAGCGCTGCCGGGCCTGGCGTAGCTGCGTCTCTGCCTGTCCTTACAAGAAGACCTACTACAACTGGTCCACGGGCAAGAGCGAGAAGTGCATCCTCTGCTTCCCGAGGCTTGAGGCGGGGGAGGCGCCGGCGTGCTTCCACTCTTGTGTGGGGCGCATCCGTTACCTGGGCAACGTGCTCTACGACGCGGACAAGCTGGTGGAGTGTGCCAAGAAGCCCGACCTGGAGCTGGTCGACGCCCAGCGCAGCATGATCCTCGACCCGAACGATGAAGAGGTCATCGCCGCGGCCCAGGCCAACGGTATCCACGACTCGGTGATCGAGTCTGCCCAGAACTCGCCGGCCTATCGCTGGGTGAAGGAATGGAAGCTCGCCCTGCCCCTGCACGTCGAGTTTCGCACCTTCCCCATGCTGTTCTACGTGCCCCCGCTCATGCCGGTGATCGCCAGCAACGAGTCGGGCCCGGTGCGCAACGAGACTGAAGACCTCTTCGCCGACATCGAGAAGGCCAGGGTGCCCATCCAGTACATGGCCAACCTGTTCTCAGCTGGCAACGAGGGCAAGGTCAGGTACGCCCTGCGCAAGCAGTACGCCGTGCGACTCTGGCGTCGCTACAAGACCGTGGGTGACATCGATCACGACACCGCCGCGGCCGCGCTGGTCGAGGCGGACTGCTCCGTCGAAGAGGCCGACGCCATCTACAAGCTCACCGCCCTGGCGTCCATGGACGAGCGCGTGGTGATCCCGCCCTCACAGCGGGAGATGGCCATCGAGATGCTCGAAGATCCCCTCGAGCACAAGCAGGCCATGGGCTTTGGATTCCGCACCGGACCGGCGAGGGCCTGACCATGAGACCGTCAACCGAGGTTCATGATGCCCTCGCCCGGCTCTGCGAGTACCCCCGTGATGGCTTCCCCGGTTTCATCGAAGAGGCCGCAACGGTGGTCTCGAGAGATTGCCCGGAGGCCTGGACGAAGCTCGAACCCTTCATCGAGTACGCGCGGGGGCAGACCCTGGGCGAGCTCGAAGAGCGGTTCACCCGCACCTTCGACAACTCGGCTGAGCGTGCCCTCGAGATCGGCTGGCACGTCTTCGGCGAGAACTACACCCGGGGCACGTTCATGGTGCGCATGCGCCAACGTCTCCGCGAGGTCGGTGTCGAAGAGAACGGCGAGCTGCCCGACCACCTGAGTCACATGCTGCCCCTGCTCGGGCGTGCCGAAGCAGACTGGTGCGGACGCACGGCCCACGACTCCGTGTCCCTGGCTCTGGGCCGGGTGCACGAAGAACTGATCAAGATCAAGAACCCCTGGGCCGGCGTGATCGACGCCGTGCTCACGGTGATGTCCTTGCACGTCAAGCCGGTAGACGAGGGCCCGGAGTACGCACCCCAGCCCTTGCCGCCGCTGCCCGATCCACAAGGTGATCGCTGGGGCGATGGGCCCAGCGATGGAGGGATGTGTTCATGAGTGACTTTCTTCTGTTTGGCGTGCTGCCCTATGTCTCCATGGGCATTTTCTTCCTGGTCACCATCCAGCGCTATCGCCAACGGAGCTTCACCTACAGCAGCTTGAGCTCCCAGTTCCTGGAGAACAAGAGCCACTTCTGGGGGACCGTGCCCTTTCACTACGGCATCCTCTTCGTGGTCTTCCTGCACCTGGTGGGGCTGCTGATTCCTGACCTGATCCTGGCCTGGAACGCGGCGCCCATGCGCCTGTTCATCACCGAGACCACGGGCCTGGCCATGGCCGTGATCACCATGGTGGGGCTGGTGAACATCATCATGCGGCGGCTCAACGACAGCAAGTCGCGCACGGTGACGACCGTGAGTGACTGGATCATCTACGGCCTGATCGGCGTGCAGGTGGGTACGGGTATCGCCGTGGCACTGTTCCATGGTTGGGGCAGCTCGTGGTTCGCCACCTCGCTCGCGCCGTGGTTCTGGTCCCTGGTCAAGCTGTCCCCCGAGGTGGGCTATGTCTCGGCTCTGCCCTGGCTGGTCAAGGCGCACATCATCAACGCCTGGTTGTTGGTGGGCTTCTTCCCCTTCACCCGCCTGGTGCACATCCTGGTGGTGCCCAACCCCTACCTGTGGCGACGCACTCAAGTGGTGATCTGGAACTACGACCGCAAGCGCGTTCGTGATGTCGATTGACGACTCATTAACAAACCCAAGAACTCAAGAAGCTAGCACCCCCTGAGGAGGGATGACGATGGCCGATGCAGGCGACAGCAAGGGCTCAGTGGGCGCACGCACACCACCCCGCTGGGACGTTGAAGACGAGGGCTTCTGGGAGAGCACGGGCAAGAAGATCGCCTCGCGCAACCTCTGGGTCTCGATCCCCAACCTGCTCTGTGGCTTCTCGGTCTGGCTGTACTGGGGCATGGTGGCCAAGTACATCCAGAAGGCCCACTTCGCCAACGGCGATCTGTTCAACTTCCTCGACGGCGACGGCATGCCCTACGACGGGGACGGCTACCGGGCCCTGCTCTTCGGCCTGCCCGCAGTCGCGGGCTTGATGGGCGCCACCCTGCGCATCCCCAACTCGTTCATGATCGCCATCTGCGGCGGCCGCAACGTCAAGTTCATGACCACCTTGATGCTGCTCCTGCCCGCCCTGGGCGCGGGCTTCGCACTGCAGCAGCCCGACACGAGCTTCATGACCTTCATCATGCTGGCGGCGCTCTCAGGGGTGGGTGGTGGCGCCTTCGCCTCCTCCATGTCGAACATCAGCTTCTTCTACCCGAAGAAGATGCAGGGTCTGGCCCTCGGTCTCAACGCGGGCCTGGGCAACGCCGGTGTCTCGGTGATGCAGTTCCTGATCCCCTACATCATCACCTTCGGGGCCTTCGGCGCCATCGGTGGCGAGCCCTACCAGGTGGGGGACAAGCAGCTCTGGATTCAGAACGCCGCCCTGGTGTGGGTGCCGATCCTGGCCCTGTTCATGGTCATGGCCTTCTTGTTCATGAACAACCTGCCTCAGCACAAGTGCGGCTCGACCATGAGCGCCGTGGGCAAGTATCTCTGGCTCAGCCTGCTGGGCTTTCTCGGTGGTGGGCTGGCGGTCTTCTTGTTGCGCAGCGACTGGGGCGGCTTCCCTGAGCTGGCCAAGATCTTCGTCATCCTGGTCGTCGCCGTGCTGGTGACCCTCTTCTTGATGAAGAAGGCCACGCCCGCCGAGACCAAGGAGAAACTCGACAAGCAGTTCGAGATCTTCCACAACAAGCACAACTGGGTCATGACCTGGCTGTACACGATGACCTTTGGTTCGTTCATCGGCTACGCCAACGCCTTCCCCAAGCTGATCGATGATGTGTTCGGCTTTGTCAGGGTCGCTGCCGACGGTTCGGCACTACCCGAGGCGATCCTCAACCCGAACGCTCCCGTCACCGCCAACTTCATCTGGATCGGCGCAGGTGTGGGTGCGCTCATTCGTCCGGTGGGCGGTTGGCTCTCCGACAAGATCGGCGGCGCCCGGGTCACGCACTGGGACACGATCGTCATGATCGGCGCCACCATCGGCGCGGGCTACTACGTCTCCCTCGCGGCGCAGTCGCCAAACCCCGAGCAGTTCTTCATGCCCTTCCTGCTCATCTTCATCCTGCTCTTTGCCACCACGGGCATCGGCAACGGCTCGACCTTCCGCATGATCCCGATCATCTTCAGCAAGGATCAGGCCGGGCCCGTTCTGGGCTGGACCTCAGCCATCGCGGCCTACGGCGCCTTTTTGATCCCCAAGATCTTCGCCACCCAGATCAAGAACGGTACGCCTGAGTACGCCCTCTATGGCTTTGCCGGGTATTACCTCACCTGCCTCGTCGTGAACTGGTGGTTCTACGCCCGGCGCAACGCGGAGATCCCCTGCTGATGTCCGTGACGCGCAACATGCCTGTCCTCCTGGGCCTGATCGCCGTCTTTGGCCTGGCCGTGGTGTTCGCTGGCGCCGATTGGCGGGTGCCGGCGGCCAACACGGGCTACGCGCCGGAGCAGCCCTTGGCCTACAGCCATCGTCTGCATGCTGGTGAGCTGGGCATCGACTGCACGTACTGTCACTTCGGTGCGCGGACCAGTCGCCACGCGGGCATCCCGCCAGCTGATCTGTGCATGAACTGTCACAAGACGGTGAGCGCGGGTTTCGACCAGGTGCTGCAAGAGCGGGAGCTGGCCCTCGCTGAAGAGCGTGAGCCGAACCGCATCGTCTCAGAGTCCATCGCCCGGCTGTACGCGGCGGTGGGCTTGGACGAAGACCTGGAAACCCTGCCGGGGGGACCGGTTCCCCTCGACTGGGTCTCCGTGCACAACCTGCCTGACTTCGTGGCCTTCGATCACAGGCCCCACGTGGCTCGGGGGTTGGCTTGCCAGACCTGCCACGGGCCCGTGCAGGCCATGGAGCGCATGCGCCAGCAAGAAGATCTGTCCATGGGTTGGTGCGTCAACTGCCATCGCAGCCAGTCCGTTGACCCTGCCGCAGGGCTGACGGAGGTCCATGACGGCCTGCCCAGCGGCGAGCATGTCTCCACCGATTGCGCGATCTGCCACTACTGAATCCCTCGAGCCGAACCTGACGCGATGAGCACACCGCAAGACCGCAGCTGGTACCGCGCGCCTGAGCAGACCCTGGCGCCAGGGACGAGCGAACCCGACCACACGGCCGAAGTGCGCCGGGTGTTCCTGAGAGAAGAGAACGATGACGCCGGTGTGAGCCGCCGCTCGTTCCTGCGTTTGGTGGGCTTCAGCTTCGCTGCTGGTGGCGCCGTGGGTTGCAGTCGCGGGCCGGTGCAGCACGCCATGACCGCCATGGAGACGTCCGAGGACGTGGTGGCAGGCAGGGCCTACTGGATCGCCTCCACCAGTCAGGCGGATGGCTCGGGCAGCGGCCTGCTCGTGCGCTGCATGGACGGCCGGCCGATCAAGCTCGAAGGCAACCCGTCCCATCCCCTCAGCAAGGGCGGGCTCACGGCCACCTCTCAGGCGTCGTTGCTCTCGCTCTACGACAGCCGCCGTTTCGCCGGTCCTCAGGTGGACGGCCAGGAGTCGACATGGGCTGCTGCGGACGCCCGTGTGACCGCCAGGATGGATGAGCTGCGGCGTCAGGACGGTTCTCTGCGTGTTCTGACCTCGACCCTGCTCAGCCCCAGCACGCAGGCCCAGCTCGCCGAGCTTGCAGGCACCGTGCCCAACGGTCGCGTGGTGACCTATGACGCTCTGTCCTGCTCGGCCATTCTCGATGCCCATGAGCTGACCCACGGGCGCCGGGTGCTGCCTCACTACGATCTCTCTCGCGCCGAGGTGCTGGTCTCTTTCGACGCGGACTTCCTCGGCACCTGGATCTCTCCGGCCGAGTTCAGCGCGGCCTACGCCGAGGCTCGCCAGCCCGACGGTGAGTCGGCCCACATGAGCCGGCACTGGCAGCTCGAAGCGCGACTCTCGCTCAGCGGCAGCCGCGCCGATCGACGCCAGCGCCTGGCACCTTGGGAAGCTCCTCAGGCCCTGGCCGCGCTGGCCGCCGATCTGGCTCAGAAGGCTGGCGTCTCGCTGCCCGGGTCTCCCCCGGCCAAGGACGCGTTGACGGCGTCGTTGCGCGCGACCCTCGCCGAGATCGCCGCTGATCTCTGGTCCCATCGCAAGTCAGCCTTGGTGCTCTGCGGTCACAACGACCGGGACGCCCAGGTGCTGGTGAACTTCATCAACGACCTGCTGCAAGGCTACGGCACGACCCTCGATCTGGCCCGACCCGCCCAGCAGCGTCAAGGCGACGACAAGGCCCTGCTGGCCCTGCGCACCGAGCTGCTCGCCGGTGAGGTCGACATGCTCGTCATCGGTGACGGCAACCCGGCCTACGAGTTGCCAGGATTCGCCGAGGCCATGGCGAACGCTGGGACCGTGGTCTGCTGCGCCGCGTCGCTGGACGAGACCGCAGCCCTGGCCGAGGTGGTTTGTCCCCAACCCCATGAGCTCGAGCGCTGGGACGACGCCGAGCCAGTGGCAGGGCTCTATTGCACCACACAGCCGACCATCCCGTCGTTGCGCGACACTCGCACCCTGCGCCACAGCGCGGCGCGGTGGTCGGGCGAGCTGGCCGACGACCGGGCTCTGCTCATGGCCTACTGGTCTCGCGAGCTGGCCCCGGGCCGCTCGTCGACGGGCACTGTGTTCGAGGCCTGGTTCGCCACGGTCCTGGAGCGAGGTTGGGTTGACTTGTACGGAGCGACTCCGAGCGGGCCGTCGGTCATGACCCAGGCGCCCGTGGGTGACGCCCTGCGCCAGATCGCAGCCGACGCTCCGGCCGCTTCGCCGAGCGGCGATCACCTGGGCCTGGTGCTCTTTCCCACCGTGGGCTTGCTCGACGGTCGGGGCGCGCACAACCCCTGGCTGCAAGAGCTGCCCGACCCGGTGACGAAGACGGTCTGGGACAACCACGCCGATCTGTCACCGGCCACAGCCGAGCGGCTGGGGCTGTCCCAGGGCGACCTGGTGACCGTGTCGCTGGCTGACGGCCAGGCAGGGGCCGCGAGCATCACCCTTCCCGTGCTCGTGCAGCCTGGCCAGCACGACGACGTGGTGGCCGTGGCCCTGGGTTACGGCGCTCTGGGCACGGATCGATTCACCAACGTGGGGCCGGCCTGGCTCGAAGGCGAGAACACCATCGACGCGGGAGAGACGGTGGGGGAGAACGGCGCGATGCTCCTCGACCTCGACGACGGCCAGCTGCGCAGCGATGGCGCACGGGTCACCTTGTCGGCCACCGGCGGTCGGCGAGAGCTGGCCTGCACCCAGGACCACCACAGCCTCGCGGTGCCCGAGCACCTGGCGCCCAAGGGCGGTGAAGTGCGAGACGCGGTGGCGTTCCTGAGCTTCTCCGATCTGCAGCACGACCCTCACGAAGCCATGGCTGGGGCTCACGGGGGCCACTCTGAACTCTGGGCGGACGACCACGGCAAGGGCGAGCATCAGTGGGGCATGGCCGTCGACCTGGCCTCCTGCACGGGCTGCTCCGCCTGCGTGGTGAGCTGCCAGGCAGAGAACAACGTCCCCGTGGTGGGGCGCGACGAGGTGCGCCGCCACCGTGAGATGAGCTGGCTGCGCATAGACCGCTACTACGACGATCGTGGCGACGGCGACGTGACCGTGGCGCATCAACCCATGATGTGCCAGCACTGCGGACACGCGCCCTGCGAGACGGTCTGTCCCGTGCTGGCCACCATGCACAGCGCCGAGGGCCTCAACCAGCAGGTCTACAACCGCTGCGTGGGCACCCGCTACTGCGCGAACAACTGCCCCTACAAGGTGCGCCGCTTCAACTGGTTCGACTACCCCCGGGAAGACCGCCTGCAGAACATGGCCCTGAACCCGGACGTGACCGTGCGGAGTCGCGGGGTCATGGAGAAGTGCTCCATGTGCTTCCAGCGCATCCAAGAAGAGAAGGCCGCGGCACGGGCCGCCGGACGAGAGCTCGCCGACGGCGACATCCAGATGGCTTGCCAGCAGAGCTGCCCGACCCAGGCCATCGTGTTCGGCGATCGCAATGATCCCGAGAGCGCGCTGTCCAAGAAGCTCGCCGTGGCGCGCACCTATGGCGTTCTGGGCGAACTGAACCTGCAGCAAGTGGTGCATTACCAGGCCGATGTGCGCAATGACGACAGGACGGGAGAGAAGTCCCATGGCTGAAGCACCTGTGCCCGCGACGGCAGCCACCGCCGGTGGCTTTGCCTCCGCAGACGTCACCACGCCGTCGGCCACCCGGCCCGCGAGTCTGCCTGCCTCGGAGATCGAGCCCCCGCTCATTCTCGGGGACAAGGCCCCCGGTGATGTGTCGGACGACGTCTGTGGTCCGATCGAGCGCGGCCCCACCTGGCTCTGGTGGATGGCCTTTCTCTCAGCGGCGATCACGCTGCTCATCGGCGCCCTCTGTGTCTCCTACCAAGTGGCCACGGGCATCGGCACCTGGGGCCTGAACCGCACCGTGGGTTGGGCCTTCGACATCACCAACTTCGTCTTCTGGGTGGGCATCGGCCACGCGGGCACGCTGATCTCCGCCGTGCTGCTGCTGCTGCGCCAACGCTGGCGCACGTCGATCAACCGCTCGGCCGAGGCCATGACCATCTTCGCGGTCATCTGCGCGGGCCTGTTCCCCCTGATTCACATGGGCCGCCCCTGGCTGGCCCACTGGGTCTTCCCGTACCCCAACATGCGCGGTCCCCTGTGGGTGAACTTCAGAAGTCCCCTGCTCTGGGACGTTTTCGCCATCGGCACGTACTTCACCATCTCGGCGGTCTTCTGGTACATCGGCCTGATCCCTGACCTGGCCACCGTGCGCGACCGGGCCAAGGGCCTGCGCAAGAAGATCTTCGGCGTCCTCTCCTTCGGTTGGACGGGCGGAGCGCGGACCTGGTCCCGCTGGGAGATGACCAGCCTGCTGCTGGCCGCCCTGGCCACGCCCCTGGTGGTCAGCGTGCACAGCGTGGTCAGCACCGACTTCGCCACGGCCCTGGTCCCCGGCTGGCACACCACTGTCTTCCCGCCCTACTTCGTGATCGGCGCCGTGTTCAGCGGTTTCGCCATGGTGCTGACCCTGATGATCATCGCCCGCAAGGTGATGAGCCTTGAAGACTACATCACCATGCGGCACGTGCATGCCATGTGCCGGGTGATCGTCTTCACCGGCTCGATCGTGGGCATGGCCTACGCCACCGAGCTGTTCATCGCCTGGTACTCGGGCAGCCAATACGAGCAGTTCGCCTTCAACAACCGCATCTTCGGCCCCATGGGCTGGGCCTACGGCATCATGGTGTTCTGCAACGTGGTCGTGCCCCAGCTGCTCTGGTTCCAACGGGTGCGCAACTCGCTGGGGCTGATCTTCGTGATCACCCTGCTGGTCAACGTGGGCATGTGGTTCGAACGCTTCGTGATCATCGTCAGTTCGCTGGCCCGGGACTTCCTGCCCTCGGCCTGGAGCGGCTACACGCCCACGCTGATCGAGCTGGGCACACTGCTGGGCAGCTTTGGTCTGTTCTTCACCCTGTTCCTGCTCTTCTGTCGTTTCTTGCCCATGATCGCCATGGCCGAGGTGCGGCACGTGACCGAAGCACAGCGCGAAGAGGCCAGCGACGACGGACATGGGGGACACGATGACGAGCCCCTGCCCGCCATGCCCGTGGCCTCCGAGTCATCGATGCACCACTTCGCGGCCTTCGAGAGCGGAGCCTCCCTGTTGGCTGCGGCTCGTGAGGGACGGAAGCGAGGCCTGCGCCTGGTCGATGCCCACACCCCCAACCCGGTGCACGGGCTCGACCCTGTGATGGGCATCCGCCGGTCCCGCCTGCCCCTGGTGACCTTGTTCTGTGGTTCTGTGGGTGCGGCCATCGCGCTGTGGTTCCAGTACTGGTCGTCCGCCAGTGACTGGCCCCTGGACGTGGGCGGCAAGCCCTTCGACTCGCTGCCGGCCTTCGTGCCCGTGGCCTTCGAGCTGCTGATCCTGTGCGCAGGCCTGGGCACGGCGGCGACCCTGTTCGTCCGTTCGCGGCTGGCCCCAGGGCGGCAGACGAAGATCGTCCACGAGCGAGCCAGCAGCGATCGTTACGTCCTGGTGGTCGAGCGGGCGGACGCGTCTGTCCCTGAGGACGCGCTCGACGCGCTGTGGGATCGCCACGGCGCCTTGGAGACCTGGTGGGAGGTGCGCTCATGAACGCTCGACACGGCATGTTCCTGGGGGCCATCGTGGCCCTGCTGCTGGTGGTCATGGCAGCCGACGCGCTGCTGCAACCCGACCTGCAACAGCGCAACTGGGAGATCTTCACGGAGATGGCCTACAGCGAGGCCTCCCACTCCTTCGAGGCCAACGAGTTCTTCGCCAACGGCCGCACACAGCAGCCCTTGGTGGCTGGCGTGGTCCCCGTGGGGCGCCTGCCTTTTCTCTATGGGGACGGGGCCGAAGAAGCCCTGCGCGCCGGTCGTGAGCTGACCAGCCCGCTGGCAGAGCAGAGCATCGAAGGGCAGGTGCAGGGAGCCGAACTCTTCCGGGTGTACTGCGTGGTCTGTCACGACGCCCGGGGCAACGGCAAGGGCTCCGTCGTCTTGCGCGGCATGTTGCCCCCACCGTCCCTGCACGCCGGGCGCGCCATGGACATGGCCGACGGCGAGATGTTTCACATCCTGACCAAGGGCCAGGGCAACATGGCCTCTTACGCTGCCCAGCTGTCCGCCGTCGAGCGCTGGTCAGTCATCGCACACGTCCGCCGTCTGCAGCAGGAGGGTCAGTGATGTCCAGCACCTCTCACGGGGCGAACAGTCGCTTCGCCGAGCGTAGGTTCGAGGCGCCCGAGTCGCTCACCAAGGGCCTGTCCTCGCTCGTGGGCCTGGGGGGCCTGATCTTCATCATCGGTCTCTTCGTGGATCCGGGCAGGGTCTGGGGTGGCTACCTCATGGGCCTGGTTTTCCTTGTCGGGCTCGCCCTGGCCGGGCCGATCTTCCTCGCCTTCTTGAAGGTCGCCGGCGCCCGTTGGTCCGTGTCCATGCAGCGTGTGCCTGAGGCCATGGCCGCAGCGTTGCCTGCCGCGGGCATCATGGGTCTGGGCCTGATCTTCGGCATCCACAGTCTCTACGAGTGGGCTCATCCCGGGGTCATGGAGCATGACGCCCTGTTGCAGCTCAAGGCAGGTTGGCTCAATGACATGAGCTTCAGTCTGCGCCTGGTGCTCTGCTTCGCCCTGTGGATCGTCACCGCGCGACGGCTGGTCGAACAATCACGGCGCTTCGCCCAGGAGGGTGACCGACAGAACCGCGCCCTGCTGACCTCCCGCTCGGGCCAGTTCGTGATCGTGTTCGCGATCACCTTTTCGGTGGCCTCCTACGACTGGCTCATGTCTCTTGAGCCCCATTGGTTCAGCACCATGTTCCCGCTGTACCACCTGGCCGGGCTGGCCAGCGCCGGGCTCGCGGCGGTGATCCTGCTGGTGCTGGCCATGGAGCGCCAGGGCGCCTTGGCCGGAGCCGTCACGGACGACCAGCTGCACGACCTGGGCAAGATGCTCTTCTCGGTCACGCTCATCTGGGCCTACTGCTGGTACTGCCAGTACATGCTGATCTGGTACACGGACATGCCCGAAGAGACGGTGTACTACGCCAGCCGCCAGCAGGGCTCGTGGTGGTTGTTGGTGCAGGCGTCGCTCTTCTTGGGCTGGGCCGTGCCCTTCGTGGCCTTGATGTCCCGCAAGAGCTGCCGCACCCGGGCCGTGCTGTCCCGGGTGGCCATGGTGGTCATGGTGGCCCACGGTCTCGACCTGTTCATCCAGGTGGGTCCGCCACTCATGGGCGCAGAGCCTGTGCTGGGGCTGTGGGAGATCGGCCCGCTGGTCGGGTCCGTGTCCCTGTTCTTTCTGATCGTGTTCAAGGCCCTGGGCTCGGTCGAGGCCGTCCCATCGAGCCATCCCCACCTGCAGGACAGCTTGAGCTACCACACCAGCTGAGACGGGCCCGGTGTCTTGCAGTGGGTGTCTTGCAGCCGGGGGCTTCGCGACTCAGCGCTCTTCAGCCGTCTCGAAGCTCGTCCTCTTCAGCTTCGCGACGGATTGAGCGAGTGCGTCCCAGGGGGCGCTGGTCGAGGGTGCTCCGGTCCTCTCGAGAACCGCGAGCTCTGGCGCGTCGCCTCGCCTGAGCAGCTCGCGGGCCAGCGCCATGGACTGAGTCGCTGCTTCGGCGTCGCCTGATTGCAGGGCGAGCGCTGTGAGTGTATGCAGGGCGGAGAGGCAGCTCCCCGTCACCGGGAGCTGGCCCGGAAAGAGAGCGAGGGCCTGTTGGGCGGCGGCGCGGGCGTCTGCATGTTGGCCAGCCGCCATGAGCAACTCGGCCAAACCGCTGAGGGCTCCTCCATGGGCTTGGACCTCGGCAGCACCAGCGGCCTGATCCGCAGCTCGTGTGTACTGCTCAAGCGCTGCCTCGGTTTCGCCAAGGCGACTCAACACGCGGCCAAGGTTGACTCGGATCGAGGCTTCACTCGCGGGGGTCGGGTCGAGTGTGAGTGCTCGTTCCAAGGCGTCTGCGGCCTGTTGAAGTCGCCCTGCTGACTCGCAGGCGATACCGAGCGAGGTCCACAGGATCAGCTGCTGTTCAGGGAGCGTGACTCGCGGGGGGGCCGCCGAGAGAAGCTCGGAGAGGTGAGCGACAGCTCGCTCAGGGCGAGCCGCCAGGAGATCGAGGGTGGTCAGGCTCTTGGCGATATTGACGGCGATCTTGCCGCTGCCGATGCGGGCCGCGGTCTGGTCCATCTGGAGGAAGACCTGCCGCGCCGGTTCGTAGTCACCTTGAATCAAGAGGGCGTTGGCCAGCAGTCCCCGCAGGGTCAACCCGGCAGTCACCTGGCTCTCGTCCTCAGCAGAAAGAGACGACAGGGCTTGGCGGCAGAGGGCGATGGGGATGGCGGTCTGCCCGGCTTGCAGCTGGCGTTGAGCGACGATCGCGGCCACGTCGGCGGCAGCCAGTGGGCTGGCTCCAGCCAGCGCGGACAGCCCGTCGAGGACATGGTCGAGCCAGAGCGAAGTGGCCGAGTCACCGTGCTTGCTCAGGGAGTGCTCAAGTTCGGCCAGGGTGTAGAGCTCGCGCATGGCGGTGGCGTGGGGCCCGCGAATGCCGCTGGGTGGCACGGCCGCTGCAAGCAGGTAGCTGCCCGAGAAGGACGCCGACCAGGCCACGTCGACGGTCAACGTCTCCCCTGAGCTGGCGGCCACCACGAGCCACTCACGCCCCTCCCCGCTGCCGCTTTCGATCACCTCTGCTGTGCCCGTGTTGACGGTCCAGGAGGTCTCTCCCTTCGCCATCAACATGAGCGCGATCCACTGGGAGTGCGGGACCGTGAGTTGCCAGCGGGCGGTCCCGGCCTGCCCGACCGACGGGCGGGCCACCGCGAGGGGGCGCCCGAGCTCGAGTTGCCCGCCGGCCGCTGGCGCGGGAGTCGTAGGGAGAGAAACGCTGGTAGAGGTCATTGCCAGGGCCAAGCCCAGGGCCAAGCCCAGCACCAAGCTCGTCATGGCCAAGCGTCTCATGGCGATCCCATCCTGGCGAGGCGTGGCCCCTCACCCAGGGGCTGCGAAGGGGGGCAAGATAGCACGGCGCCCCAAGGCAACCCTGGGGGCGTGGGTCTACCCGTCGTTCAGGGTGCAGGGGCCCTGGAACGGGCCGGTGCCTGGAGCGAGGCCTCTCCTGACGATTGCTCACCGTTGATGGTGACACCCCCGGGAGGCTTGGTCTTGTCGAGCGAGTCGTGGGCCATGTCAGTGTGCCCAAAGCCCAGCCGCAACACTGACCGAGGGCAGGCGTCCAGGCATGTCCCGCAGCGGTTGCAGTCGGGGTGATCGACGCGGCTCGCCGAACGGAGCGTGAAGTCGGTCATCACGGCGATGCCCATGGGACAGGCGACCTCGCAGCGCTGGCAGCGGCTCTGTCCCGCCCGGTGGGGGTCAATGCGCAGGGCCAACAGGGAGCGCCTGCCGATCACCGAGTAGAGGGCGCCCAGTGGGCACAGCGAGCGGCACCACGTGCGCGGCAGGAACCACTCGACGACCATGAGCAGCCACACCGAGAGCAGGGCGACGTCAGCGCCGAAGACCGCAGCCCGGGTGATGGTGTGGATGGGCGACACCGCGCTGAACACGGGGAGCCGTCCGACCATGGCCACGCCCAGCAGCGAGCCCAGGACCATGAACTTCAGGCCCCGGGGAAGGCCTGGCCCGGACACGGTCGCTGGGGGTGGGCTGCGCTTGCCGCGCAGCAGGCGTTGTCCAAGACGGCGCAGCTCTTGATTCAGATCGAGCACCAGCCCCAGGGGGCAGAGCCAGCCGCAGAACACGGGGCCGAGGGCCAGGGTCACGGCCAGCAGAAGACCCACGCCCAGCACCATGTCGGTTGTCAGCTGCCCGCCAGCGAGCACGGACTCCAGGGCTGCGAGCGGGTCGGTGAAGGGGATCAACGAGAAGTAGCTGGTGGCCGTGGTGCTGCCCCGGACAAAGGCCAGGTCGGGGGAGCTGCCCACGACGAGCAGGGCCAAGAACAGAGCCGCGGTGACGCGATGGCTCCACGTCCATACTCGCCAGGCTCTCATCGAGGCGCCTCGTCGTCGGTCGCCGCGTCGGTCGCTGCGGCGGGTGCTGCGGTGCTGGGTGTTGCCTCGGCGGGTGCAGCCGGCTCGGCGATCCATTGCGAGGCGGGCACGATGGGGATGGCGCCGGGTTCGGCGAGGCAAGCGCGGTCGCAGAGGCCGCAGCCGATGCACACCTCGGCATGGACCCCCGGGCGCCCCTTCTCTCCCAGGCTGATGGCTTCATCGGGGAAGGGACAGGCGTGCCAGCACGAGCGGCAGATGACCCCTTGCCAGACCAGGCAGAGATCGGGGTTGACCACCGCCGTGCCCATGGCGATGTCCTTCCAGTCGTCGACGGGTCGGAGCGCGTCGGTGGGGCAGGCTGCGATGCAGGCGGGCTCGTCGAGCCCCGGGCAGAGCTCGCAGGGCGCCTCGCGGGGTGTGAGAAACGGCGTCCCGGCCAACAACCCTGCGGAGCTGGGGGACAGGCTCAGGCAATCGACGGGGCAAGCCTGCACGCACTGTCCGCAGCGTATGCAAGCCCCGGCGAAGTCGTTCTCGTCGATGGCTCCCGGCGGGCGCAGGTGCCCGTCTCGATCGCTGGCTTGCGCGCTGAGCCCCATGCCCGCCCCCAGCCCCAGGCCGAGGATGAAGAACAGCTGGCGGCGGGTGGGGGCGGGCATGGTGAGATCTCTCTGAACGGCTCAGCGTCGAGCGAATCTCCCTGATGCACCGGGCACCTCGTCACCGGGCAGATGACAGCTGCGGCAGCGGGCTTCGAGCAACCACGACGACATGCCCTCGTGTTTGATCTGGGGGGCGTCCTTGTCCTCGTTGTCGTGGCAGAGCAGGCAGTCCGTGCGCATCCAGGCCCCCGCGTGATCATCGTCGAGCGGCAGCAGCGGGGGGAAGGCGTTGTCGGCGAAGGCCACGTCGACCTCGGTGTCCGTGAGGATGTCATCGGTGACGATCACCAGCGGCTCCTCGGGAACAGCGGGAGGCGCCATGGCCTCCGTGGTGGGCGCGGTGGCCTCCGCAGGTTGAGGATCCGGTGCCAAGTCCTGCTCAGCCCCGGTCTGGCAGGCGGTGATGAGGGTCCCGAGCCACAAGGCAGTGAGAGTGAGAAAGATCGTGCGTTTCATCGAGTGCTCCTTTCTTGTCTGGCTCAGGCGTTCGCTGCGCGACTAAGCTTGACGGCGCAGATCTTGAACTCGGGCTGCTTGCTCCCGGGATCAAAGGCATCAATGGTCACCTTGTTGATCAGGCTGTCGTCGTCAGCCCAATGGAAGGGTACGAAGCACATGCCGGGCTGGGGCATGTCCACGACCCTGGCCTTGATCTCGCAGGACCCTCGGCGAGACGTGATCGTGACCATGTCTCCCGAGCGCACACCGAGGGGTTCGGCGTCCACCGGGTTGATCTCGATGAAGGCCTCGGGTTGGGCCCGGTTGAGCTCGGCGGCGGCCCGGGTCATGGTGCCCGTGTGCCAGTGCTCGAGCACGCGCCCCGTGGTCAAGATCATGGGGTACTGCTCGTCTGCCGGTTCGGCAGGACCCTTCACCGGGCGCAGCCAGATCGTGGCCCGCTGGTCGGGGGCGGCGTAGAACTTGACCTGCCCTGGGGACAGGGTGTCGTCGGCGTAGGGCCCGGCGTCAAGCAGGGGGTCTTCGCCCTTGACGAAGCGACGAGCCGTGCCCGGATGGTCGACGGTGGGCGCGGGCCAGCGCACACCCCGCTCTCTCTTGAGCCGTTCGCGGGGCATGCCCATGAAATCGTAGGCCGTGTTCTTGCTGGCCAGCATCATCTCCTTCCAGACATCGTCCGAGTTGGAGAACTTGCCGGTGCTGTAGCCCTTCTTGACCACGCCGAGTGCTTCAAGGCGGGCGGCCAGGTCGATCAGTACGGCCAGGTCGGGACGGGCCTCCCCCGGCGGGTTGATCACCGCGGGCTGGTACTGGTAGCGCCGTTCGGACATGCCGAACACGCCGCTCTTCTCCGACCACATGGCCGCGGGCAGGACCACGTCGGCCAGCTCGGTGGTGCGGGTGGGGAAGGCGTCGATGACCGCGACGAACGACGACTCGCTGGCCATGGCCCGCCGGTACGGTTTGGCGTTGGGTAGTGAGTGACCAGGGTTGGTGGTCAACACCAACATGGCCTTGACCTTGTCGTCCGCCAGGGCCTGGAACATGGCCATGGTGTGCAGCCCGGGAGCTGCCTGGATCTTGCCCGGCTCGGCGCCCCAGAGCTGCTCCATCTGCTCTCGGTGCTCGGCCTTCTTGACCACCCGGCCGTAGGGCAGGATGTGGCTGAGAGAGCCGGTGTCCCGCACGCCGCCGCAGGCGTTGGGCTGACCGGTGAGCGAGAAGGGCGTGGCTCCGGGCTTGCCGATCTGCCCCGTGAGCAGGTGCAGGTTGTGCACCAGGTTGTTGGCCCACACGCCGGTGGTGCGCTGGTTCAGGCCCATGGTCCAGAACGACAGGGTGGGGCCCATGGAAAACGTACGCGCCGCCTCCTCGATCTGGCTGGCCGGGATGCCGCAGATGGCCTCGGCCTTCTCGGGCGTGAAGTCCGCCAAGAACTTCACGTAGTCCTCGAAGTCGACGTTGCTGGTCTCGCCCTCCTTGACCACCTTGAACTGCACGTTTTGCTGCATGAACGATGGGTCGTGACGGTTCTCGCGGATGATCACGTGGGCCATGGAGTGCAGCAGGGCCAGGTCGTAACCGGGCTTGGGATGCAGGGAGATATCAGCGATGGACTCCACCGGGCTCTTGCGGGGGTCGACCACGATGACCATGGTGCGCAGGCTCGAGGCCTTGCGAGCCATGATCTGGTCGAAGAGCACCGGGTGGCACTCGGCGGTGTTCGAGCCGATCAGAAAGAAGGTGTGGGCCGCCGCGATGTCGTCGTAGCAGCCCATGGGCTCGTCCTTGCCGAAGGTGCTCACGTAGCCACCGACCGCAGAGGCCATGCACAGCCGGGGGTTGCCCTCGACGTTGTTGGTACCGATGCCGCCCTTGAACAGGCGGTTGGCGAAGTAGCTCTCTTCAGAGAGGGCCTGGCCCGATCCGTAGTAGGCCACAGAGTCCGGGCCGTGCTCGCGAATCGCTGCTGCGAACTTCGTCGAGATCAGCTCCATGGCCTCATCCCAGCTGGCCTTCTTCAGCACGCCGTTCTTGCGAATCATGGGCGTGGTGAGCCGGGTCTCGCTGTGCACGATCTTGGGCAGGAAGAGCGCCTTGGCGCAGACCAGCCCCTTGGTGGTGGGGTGATCGTGGTCACCGCGCAGGGCCACGAGCTGCTTGTCCCGCACGCCGAGCAGGACGCCGCAGCCCGTGCCGCAGAAGCGACAGACCGACTTGACCCACTTGTCGGCGCCACCAGAAGTCGGCCGCACCGCCGCAGTGAGGGGACCGGACGCTGCCGCGACCACCGAGCTGGCGACCGCGGCCTTCATGAACTCTCTTCGTTTGACTTGGACCATCTTGCTGGGCACCGATTTCGGGGTAGCTGTCAGGAGGGGATGGGGTTGGGCTCTTCGCTTGGGGCGGGCTGAAGATCAGGTTCAAGCTCCACATGCACGGGCCAGGCGGTGAGCACGCCAGGGGTGGGGCTGACCTCTCGGGTGAGCAGGGCGTGGGCGGCGTCAATGGTCTCGGCGTCGATCATCACGCCGATCCGGCCCTCCACGTCCACGGAGAAGGTGCTCACCCCGGAGATGGCCTCCAGGCGCGTGGTCACGTCCTCCGCTTCGTGCGGATGGACGGAGACGAGGACTCCCACGAGGGCCATGGCTTGCTCCAAGGTGTCGGCCTGTGAGTCACCGAACCACCCCGCCAGGGTCTTCAACCAGTGGCTGGGCGACGGGTGCCTCGGGGCTGGAAATTGCCGTCCATTGAAGCGCTTTGGCCACGACGAACGGATCGGCAGATGGGCGTAGGCGGGGTGGTCGTATGGCGTAGTGATCGGTGGCCCGGGGGACTGCACGTCGAGGGCGCAGGACGCGTCAGCCTGGGAAGGCTTCAGCGAGGTCCCGCCAGAACCGATGAGATCGACTAGCTGGAGGTAGGGGCGCGCGCGGCGTAGCGTGGGCCGCTGCTGCGCCCATCCCGGGATTCAGCTCTACGACACGTCGGAGAAGGTCCATGCGTATCGCCATGTTGCTGCTGAACCAGGGTCGGGGGAGCGGCGAGGTCGCTCGCAACCACACCCGTTTCTTGATCGAGCGCGGGCACGACGTCCATTTCATTCATCCTCGGGTGGGTGAGGGCGTCGACGGAGCGATGAACCACGACGTGGCCTTGCACACCGACGTGATGCCGGTGCACGAGTATCTGCCCTCGGCCTCCGCGGGCCAGAAGGCCGTGTCGACGATGGCCGCCGACGAGGCCCGGGCCTACCTGCCCGCCTACGAGGCCGCCCTCGAAGCGGTGGCCGACTCGGTGGACGTGTTCTACGGCCACCACGCGAACCTCACCGCCATCGCCACCGCCGCCGTGGCCCGGCGCCACAACAAACCCTACGTGCTGTTCTTGCACGGCACCGGCATTGAGCCCCGACTGCACGGCGGCTACGACGACGCCATCTGGGCAGACATCGACGACGCCATTCGCGGCGCCGATGGCCTGATCGTCACCACCGATTACGTGCGCGACGAGCTGGTGCGCGCCGTGGTCGACGTGCCGGTCGAGCGCTTCATCGTGCTGCCCTGTGGCGTCGACCTGGAGGAGTTCCGTCCGGGCAATACCGGCGACGTGATCGAGCGCTACGGCCTGCCCGAGCACTTCGTCATCTGCCCTGGCGCGCTCATGGCTGCCAAGGGCCCCCAGAACGTGGTGGCCGCCTCGAAGGTCTACGGCGAAGAGAGCCCCACCGTGTTCATCGGTGACGGCGAGCTGCGCGCCGAGCTCGAACAAGAGCTGGGCGATCGAGGCCGCTTCTTGGGCTTCGTCTCCTCTGAGGACAAGGCGCACCTGATCGTGGCAGCCACGTTGCTGGTGGCCGCGCCAGACAAGAAGGAACACTTCGGCATCATCTACGCCGAGGCCCTCGCGGCGGGGACTCCCGCGGTGGCCTACGACGGAGGCGGTGTGGGATCGGTGGTGACCCCGGCCGTGGGTGTGCTCAGCGAGCGCGATCCCCAGCATCTCGGCGAGGCGATCCGCGATCTGCTGGTCGATCCCATGCGCCGTGAAGCCATGGCCTTGGCCGGGCGCATGCGGGCAGAACAACTGTATTGCTACCCGAATCTGGTGGGGCAGCTGGAGACCTGGCTGAACACGCTGGCGGAGCAACACTGCGCTACCACCTGAGAGCTTCCTCAACGACCCCGGGGGTTTGAGACCGTGATAGGCTGGGCGCGGCCGCGCACTGATGGGCCGGCCCTCTCCCTGACTCTCCCCGATCGGTCTCCAGGAGTTCTCCGATGACCCTCCGTCTTGCTCTCCGTCCCGCCGTCTTGCTCGCGGGCGCTGTTCTCTCCATGCCGGTGGCGGCTCAGCTGACCATCGACACCGACAGCCCGTCGACCGTGTTGCCAGGTCTCACCGCTGATCTGCCCACCTTCACCATGCCCACCGTCGATGTCGATCGACTGCTGGCCGAGGACGCCATCCCCCTCAAGGGTGTGCCTTTTCGCTTCGGCGAAGAGCTGCCCGTCGAGATCGACATCAAAGAGCTGGGCGTGGTCGACGTGCTGCCGGACGGTGGACACGTCTACCGCCTGCGCATCAGCTCCCCCGGGGCCTTCTCACTGGGTCTGGGCTTCAGCGCTTTTGAGCTGCCCGAAGGTGCGGGCCTGTGGGTCCATGCCGATGACGGCGAGGAGACCTATGGCGCCTACTCTGCCCTGAACAACAAGGCCAACCGTGAGTTTGCCATCCAGCCTCTGGCCGGTGACGCCCTGGTGCTCGAGTACGTCGAACCCGCAGCGGTCGACTTCGCTGGCCAGATCGTGGTCAGCAGTGTGGTGCACGACTACCACAACATCTTCGGCGACAAGGCCGGTTACGCCGGCAGCTCTGGCGCCTGCAACAACGACGTGAACTGCCCGGTGGGCGCACCCTGGGCCAACGAGATCCGCGCCTCGGCCATGATCATCGTGGGCGGCTTTCTGTGCTCCGGTTCGCTGGTGAACAACACCGCCAACGACGGCACCCAGTACTTCTGGACGGCCAACCACTGCGGTGGCATGAACAACGCCATCTTCCGCTTCAACTACGAGAAGTCCGGTTGCGGCAGTGGTGGCGCACCGACGAATCAGACGGTGCAGGGTTCGACGTTGATCGCCAACAACTCCAACGTGGACTACCGCCTGATCCGCATCAACCCGACCATCCCTGACAGCTACGACGTCTACTACCAGGGCTTCAGCCGCAGCACGGTCAACCCGAGCAACACCATCGCCATTCACCACCCCTCCGGTGACGTGAAGAAGATCAGCTTTGACAACGACCCGGCGACCAAGTCGGGCGTGCAATGGAAGATCAGCCAGTGGGATGACGGTGTCACCGAGGGTGGCTCGTCCGGCAGCCCCCTGCTCGACCCCAACGGTCGCCTGATCGGTCAGCTGTGCTGTGGACAGGCCACGTGCAACTTCCCCTTCAACGACTTCTACGGCCGTTTCGACCAGGCCTGGGCCGGGGTGAAGAACGCCCTCGATCCCCTGGGCACGAACCCGGTCTTCATCGACGGCTTCGACCCTGACTTCCCCGGTGGCGGCTCGGGTACCTGGACCACTCTGGGCGGCGGCGTCGGTGGCATTCTCGGCGTGCCGACCCTCACCGGCAGCGGCTCCCAGCAGGCGGGCTCCACGGCCAACCTGGCCCTGACCGGCGGTCTGCCCTTCGGCTCGTCGTTCTTCATTCTGGGTGGCGCTGCACTCAACGCACCGTTCAAGGGCGGCATCATGGTGCCCAGCCTCGACGTGATCGTGGGCGTGGCCTTGAGCAACGTGGGCACCTCGAACGTGTCCTTCACCTGGCCGGCTGGCGTGGCCAGCGGCACCCAGCTCTGGTACCAGCAGTGGGTCGTGGATAGCTCCGCGTCCGTGGGCTTCGCCGGCAGCAACGGCGTGAGGAGCGACGCTCCCTGATCTGACCGTCAGACCTCACTCACATTCGACGGCCCTCCCACGGCGTGAGCAGTGGGGGGGCCGTCGTTCGTCTGGGCGGATTGGGGCCAGGCCCCGCTGCGAGTCGATGGGAGCGGGCTGCTACCATTTGCCCTGCGCCATCACGGCACTCTCAGTACCGCTTGCCAGGGATCTCCACCGTGACCAGACTCGTTGCAGCACTCTTGTTCTGCCTGACCTTCTCGCCATTGTCGTCCGTCACCGCAGGCGACGATCTGTTCAACGGCACCTTGTGGATGCAGAGCTCCGTTGAACGAGACGCCCTCTGTCGTCAGGCGTACGGCTTGGCCCTGGCGAACCTGACCCGAGCCCTGGGTGACCCGGAGTGGCGGGCGGTGAGTGGCGAAGGTGACCAAGACGCAGGCTTGCCTCTGGCCGTGATCGTCGACGTCGATGAGACCGTGCTCGACAACCACTGGTACGAGGCCCGGCTGGTGCGGGACGGGGGGCGTTACGAGTCGGAGAGCTGGGCGCGCTGGTGCGCCGAAGAGGCGGCCACGGCGATCCCGGGGGCCTTGGAGTTCTGCCAGCTGGCAGATGAGCTCGGCGTCACGGTGTTCTACGTCACCAACCGGCGGCTCAACGTGGCGGCCGCGACCTTGGCCAACCTGAAGGCCCTGGGCTTTCCCGTGGCAGACGACGGCAGCACGCTCCTGCCGCGCGTCGACACGTCAAACAAGACCGCCCGTCGCGCCGCGGTGGCTGCCGAGCACCGGGTGGTGCTGCTCATGGGCGACGCCGGCGGTGACTTCCACGAAGACCTGGCCGGCGATGTGGCCGCCGCTCGCGTCGCTGCCGCCACGCGCTTCGCCGATCGCTGGGGCGAGACCTGGATCGCCCTGCCTAACCCCATGTACGGCGGCTGGGCCCGCGGCGAGTTGGCCTACTCTCCCGCCGGACACACAGAGCCGCCCCGCGAGCCCGTGGCTCGTCACCCGTTGCTGCGCTCCGGGCCCATGGCCGCGTGGACGGACATGACCGCCGCCGCCGTGTGGCTGCAGACCAACGGGCCCGCCTCGGTGCAGCTGCGCTATTGGCCCGACGGCGAGCCTCAGTTGGCCCGGCTCACCGAGGCCCTGGCCGTGGACGCCTCGAACGATCACATCGCCAGCTTCGTACTCGACGGACTGGCTCCCGATACCACCGTTCACTACGAGCTGTTCCTGAACGGCGAGCGGGCCTTGCTGCCCTGGCCCCTGGCCGTGCACACCGCGCCGCTCTGGCAGTGGCGCGGCCCCGGCGGAGACTTGCCTCACGATCCGCCGCAGATGAGCTTTCTGCTGGGCTCGTGCAACTACGTGAACGACGCGCCTTTCGATCGTCCGGGCGAACCCTACGGCGCCGGGCACCGGATCTTCGAGGCCATGGCCGACCACGACGCAGACTTCATGCTCTGGCTCGGGGACAACACGTACTTTCGTGAGGCAGACACGTCGTCCGCCGGTGCCATGCGCCGACGCTACGCCCACACCCGAGCCCTGCCCGAGCTGCAGCGGCTGCTGGGAACGACCCATCACGTCGCGCTCTGGGACGATCACGACTACGGTCCCGACAACAGCGATCGCAGCTTCGGCCTGAAGGGAGCTGCGCGCCAGATCTTCGTGGACTACTGGCCCGATCGTCCCCGGGGCCTGCCCGATGTCCCCGGCACGTTTCGGCTCATGTCCTACGGCGACATCGACTTCTTTCTGCTCGACGACCGCACCTTCAGGGCGCCCAACGACGCGCCGCTCGGTCCCGACAAGGTCATGCTCGGTGCAGAGCAGATGCGCTGGTTGAAGGACGGTCTGCACGACTCCCACGCGACGTTCAAGCTCATCGTCAACGGGGGCCAGATGCTGCACCCCCTGCCCGACCATGAAGACTGGGCCCGCTACCCCGATGAGCGTGAAGAGCTGCTGTCGTTCCTGGCCGCCGCAGATGTCGATGGCGTGTTCTTCATCAGCGGCGACCGCCACCAGAGCGAGCTCATGCTGGAAGCCCGGGTGGGGGAGGCCCCGTGGTACGAGCTCACCGTCAGCCCGCTCACCGCAGGCCCCGCGGGCGAGAAGTACCGCTCGACCCATGAGCGTCAGGTCGAGGGCAGCTGGGTGGGGGAGCGCAACTTCGGCCTGGCAGAGGTGAGCGGAGAGTGGGGCGACCGCACGCTCACCTTCTCGCTCTACGACGTCGAGGGTGTCGAGCTGTGGCGCCGCGCGTTCCACCAGGACGAACTCGCGGTCGAGCCGTAGGCACCGTATCCGCGAAGAGGGGCCGCCCGTATGTCAGCCGAGTGGACGGTCTCACGCACCCTGCCCGCGCCACGGGACGCGGTCTGGGAGTGGCTGCAAACCCCCGCCCACATCTTCAGCCTGAACATCCTTCATGCCCACGTCGACTGCGCGGACGAGCGGCTGGCCAAGGGTACCTCGGCCAAGGTCCTACACCGCATGGGCTTCAAGACCGAGCTACGCATCCTGCGCGTGAAGGCGTGGGAGCCCTACAAGGTCTCCTGGAGCGACCTCTTCGAAGACGGCCCGGACTTCTTCCCCCACGCACAACAGCTGAAGCTCACCAAGGTCGACGATGAGCAGTGCCGCGTTGAGAATCGTCTGAGCGGACGGTTCGTTGCGCCCCGGCTGTTGGCCTGGTCTGTGCCGTTCTACGACTGGGTGGGGCCGCAGATCTTGCACGCCGAGTTGCGCACGTTGGCCCGCGCGGTGCTGCACCGTGGTTCGTAGTCGGTTCGCCCGTCAAGAGACCTGGAAGTCGATTAGGCCCTGAGTGCTTTCTCTGGAGAAGAACTGCGTACTGCAGTCAAACCTGAAGAGAGCGAGTTTCATTTGGCACTTGTCGGATCTTCAGACGTGGCCTAGCATCGCAGAGAACTCTCTGGGAGGAACCAAGATGCAGTCCATGAACCATCGTTGGAATTGGGGGGGGGGTAGCCCTTCTTCTCGTCGTCACTTGTCTCGTGGCGCCTGACGCCGCATCGCAGGGCGGGCCTTCAGTGTCAGTCCTGCACGTTCACGCCGAGAACGGCTCGGACAGCAACCCGGGCACCCAGGCGCTGCCCTATCAGACGCTCAACAAGGCACTCGGGGAAGCGTGGCTGTTGAAGCAAGTGGTGCCGGGGCAGCCCTTGCCACTGGTGCAGATCACCGTGCATCGCTCGGCGACGCCGATCGCGCCCGCCACCCATGGTGGCCACGAGTCCGCAGGCTGGCAGACGACCGCTGAGATTTCAGCGGGTGTCACGCACAAGCCCTTCCCCCTGCGCATGGTCAAGGGGGTCGACGTTGTGGGCAGTTCACGCGCGCAAACGAAGCCCGAGATCAAGATCGACGAGAACCTCTTCGGCGCGTTTCCCGGGAGCAGCTACGAGCCGGGGTATCCAAAGACGTGGGTGTGGATGGCCAGCAACATGACGTTGTTTGGCTTCAGACTCTCGGGCGAGGAATACGATCTCAGTCGGGCTACGCACGCGCTGTCAGCTGTCTACGTTAAGGAGGTTAGTAACGCTTCCATCGACGAGTGCGACATTGTCGACTTCCATGACGGAGTTTATTTTTACGCGGGACTCTCGTCCGACAGCTCGACTCAGCTCACGGTGTCCGGGTCCGTGCGCAATAGCCACTTAGAGAACTTTTTTCCTACGGTTGCTGATCCGTTGCTCCCTCAAGACAAGGGGCACGCTGCGGTTTGGCTGAAGGGCCCAGGTATCCTGGATGTGGACATCATCTCCTGTGATTTTGAGGAGTGTCACGACGCGATTCAGACTGGGGGTGAGATCGAATCCGGCCTCGCCACTGAGGCCAACCTGGATGTGATCGGTGGAACCTTTGTCGGCATTGAGAATGGCATTGAGGTCGTTGGCAAGGGCCGTTTGACGTTTACTGCAACCGACTCGACGTTTCTCAGGTGCAAGAATCTTCCCGAGGGAGTCGATCCGAATGTCAGCTCCACAGCAGCCATGCTGCTTCGTGGCATGAACACACTCAACGGTATGGTGAGGGGCTGCACGTTTGAGAACAACGCCTACAGCATTCTCTGGAACTTGAATCCCACCGCGCCGTCCACGCTGAACCTGGGCACCTCCCTTGATCACGGTTTGAACGTGTTCAAACCGTTCGACTTCAACATCCCCTTGAGCGAGGACACGTATCGCGTCCATGTCGTGCAGAAGTCGATCGCGGGCCTGCCGACCCGGATCAGCGCTTGGGGCAACACCTGGATCCCCGGCAACCAGGGCGCCGATGCAGCAGGATGCCTGACGAGTGCCTCAGTCCTCATCGGACCAACGAACCTCCCCAATCTGTTGGTCAACGATGGTCCCCCAGGGCCGTTTGCGGGAGAGTTCGATAGCATCGGGGTTCCCTGGTCTCGCAACTACTCAATCCTGGAAGCCGGCGGAGAACTTGATGTGGGAGAGGACTGCCCATGAGTCTCCTGTACGCGCTGATAGGCTTGCTCTCCAGCGTGGCCGGGCAGCTCGACTCAGGCCCCGTGCAGCTTCAATACGAATCGCAGTTGCTGAAGGCTCCAGTGCCGTTCGCGGGCAAGCTGTTCGGCGAGACCGTTCTTGTGGCTGATGTCGACGCAGATGGGTTTGGTGATGTCATCGCCGTCGAGCGCCGGGCCAACCTGCCTGGGGTCAGCCAAGCGGGAATAGCTTGGGTCTACCACGGCCCTACCCTTCACGGCCCCGCCACGATGGTGGCCAGCAGTCATGCCACCGATGACGAAGAGCTGGGTTGGGCAACCGGTGCTCCTCCGTCGGCGGACTTTGAGGACGTGAATGGGGATGGCTTTCCAGACATTCTTCTCGCGGCTTACGCGTGGGAGGATCACGAGAGCAACCTGGATATCGTAGGCAGGGTGCACGTCTTTCTGGGGCCCAACTACAGAGACGAGTTGATCCTGAAGGATGAGAACCCCACGGAGAACGCGCTGTTCGGGTCGGGCTTGCTGGTGCATGACGTGGATGGAGATGGACTTTTCGACGTGGTCGTGGGTGCCCCCGGGGCGCCAGGGCACGTGAGCGGAATTGCGTCCGAGGGGCGAGTCTGGATCTACTGGGGGTTAGACCTCGCAGTGGGGGTTGTCAATCAGCCCACGCTGCTTGCGTTGCCTGTGGACAATCCAAACCCGAGCCTGCCTGCCTGGTTTGGGTATGCAATCCGCGCTGCCCAATACGACGCTGACGGCGTTGAAGACCTCTGGGTCAGTGCTGGCATGTTGGGAGTGCCGCCCGCTCCCTTCGGGTGGGGCACCATCTATGTATTTGATGGCGTGACGCAAGAGCATGTGGCGACGATTCCTTCACCGGGCGGGAAGAGCAGATTCTCGGACCTCCGTGCTAAGCGGGACTTCTCAGGTGACGGTATTGACGATGTTTTGGTTGCTGCACCACTATCGACTTGGAAGCCCCCCAATCCGCTGAATGCTGTTTCCGATGCTGGAGCATTGATCATGCTCCTGGGGCCGGACTACACCACAATCGGATGGGAAGTTTGGTCCCCGAAGCCACACAGCGGCGAAGCATTCGGTGCCAAGTCATTCTTGGTCGATGTCGACCTCGACGGCGAGGCTGAGCTGATCGTGGGCGATCAGGGCGGGGTCACAGCTTCGGGAGTCGAAGGCACCGTGCGAGTCTTCCATGGCTTTGATTACAAGATCGTGCAGACGCTCACCGACACCAGCGGGATGTCCCATCACAACCTGGGCTGGAACGTGGCTACGGGTGACATCGATGGCGACGGCATCCCCGAGATCTTGGGCAGCTCGGTCGAACCGGGCAGCGCGGGCTCGGTCCTGGTTTGGTCCTCGCTCACCCTCACGGCGTCGGCTGACAGCGTGTCGGTGTCGCAAGGCGGCACAGTCCAACTCACCGTGCGCCTGCCCGCCCAGGCTGGGCACGTGTACGCGGGCTTGCTCAGCGTGAGCGGCACGGGGCAGGGCGTGGTGCTCGGCCCTGGCAGCTGGCTGCCCCTCGTTCCCGACGCGATCACCGAGGCGGGTCTTGGCGCTCTCGGCACGCCTCTGTTGCCCGGCTTTGCGGGCGTGCTCAACGAGGGCGGCCAAGCCACGTTCGGCCTGGTCTGGCCTCCGGGCCTGGGGCCCTCTTTGATTGGCAACCAACTCACCATCGCAGTGCTCACCTCTCCAGACTCGCTCCAAGCGGGGCCAGCATCCAGCGCGGTGACGATCAGCTTCGATCCATGAGAGCGCGTGGAGAACTCGACGTGGGGATCGATTGCCCATGAGTCTCCTCTCGGCGATGGTGGGTGTGCTTCTTGGACTCAGCGGGCAGCTCGACTCAGGCCCTGTGCAGCTTCAGTACGAA
>CAZIAK010000049.1:0-32610 GCA_964537035.1 uncultured Phycisphaerales bacterium
CCCCCCTTGGCGAGACACAGGGACGACCGGAGCATCGCGGAGACCGCGATCTGTGGCGCTGACCTAATCCTCGAGGTGGCAGGTGAAGGTGTGGCCACCGCCTGCGTCCCGGAGCGGGGGCACCTCGGTCTTGCAGTGGTCCATGGCCACGGGGCAGCGGGTATGAAACGCGCAGCCCGGCGGAGGGTTCATGGGAGAGGGCACGTCCCCCTGAAGCACCACCCGGTCGACCTTCGCCGTGGGATCGGCCCGGGGCACCGCCGAGAGCAGGGCCTTGGTGTAGGGGTGCCGGGGCTTGCGGAAGACCTCTCGGGTGGGCGCCAGCTCGACGATGCGACCGAGGTACATGACCGCGACCCGGTGACTGATGTGCCTCACCACCGACAGGTCGTGGGCCACGAACAGAAAGCTCAGGCCCATCTTGTCCCGGAGGTTCATGAGCAGGTTGATGACCTGAGCCTGGATCGACACGTCGAGGGCGCTCACCGCCTCGTCGCAGACGATGAACTTGGGGTTGAGGCTCAGCGCTCGAGCGATGCCGATGCGTTGCCGCTGCCCGCCGCTGAACTCATGGGGATAACGGTTCACGTAGTTCGGGTCGAGGCCAGTCTGGGCCAGTAGCTCGCGCACCCGTAGTTCGAGGTCGCGGCGGGACGAGGCCAGCTTGTGGATGACCATGCCCTCCCCCACGATCTCGGAGACGGACATGCGCGGATTCAGGGAGGCGTAAGGGTCCTGGAAGATGATCTGCATGTGCCGTCGCAGGCGCCGCAGCGTGGCCCCAGAGGCATCGCTGACCGACTCACCGTCGAAGTCGACCACTCCTTCGGTGGGTTCGATCAAGCGCAAGATGCTACGCCCAGCCGTGGTCTTGCCGCAGCCAGACTCACCCACCAGACCCAGGGTCTCACCCTCGGCCACATCGAAACTGACATCGTCGACGGCCTTCACCTGAGCCGCCACCCGAGCGAACAAGCCCTTGCGCACGGGGAAGTACTTCTTCAGACCACGAACACTCAGGAGGGGTTGGCTGGGGGAAGACATCAGACGGTCGACTCTCGCTCACCCACGTGTCCGCCAGCGGCCAGCTCGGCATCGGTCATGGGGTGATGGCAGGCCAGCAGGTGTCCCTCGCCCGTATCGATCAGCTCGGGTTCGTTGCTCTCACACTCAGCGCTGACCTTGAAGCAGCGGGTGCGAAACTTGCAGCCAGAGGGGAAGTGCAACGGGTTCGGCACCGTCCCCGGGATCTCGCGCAAGCGGTCATCGCCCTCGCCATGCATCTCGGGCAGGGACTGAAACAGCCCGTAGGTGTAGGGGTGCCGTGGCACGCCGAAGAGGGTCTTGACGTCGGCGTACTCGACGACCTTGCTGGCGTACATCACCGCCACGTGGTCGCTCAGCTCGGCCACCACACCCAGGTCGTGCGTGATCAGCAAGATCGACATGCCCAGCTCTTTCTGCATCTCGCGCAGCAGGTCGAGGATCTGGGCCTGAATGGTCACGTCGAGGGCAGTGGTCGGTTCGTCAGCGATGAGCAGGGCCGGATCACAGGCCAGGGCCATGGCGATCATCACCCGCTGCTTCATGCCGCCGGACATCTGGTGCGGGTACTCGTCGACCCGCACTTCTGGAGAGGGGATGCCCACCCGCTCAAGCATGGCGATGGCCGTGTCGTGGGCCTCAGGAGCGCCCATCTTGCGGTGCAACATCAAGGCTTCCATGATCTGGTCGCCCACGGTGTAGACCGGGTTGAGCGAGGTCATGGGCTCTTGAAAGATCATGGCGATGTCGTTGCCGCGCACCTTGCGCAGATCAGCCTCGGGCAGCTTGAGCAGGTCGAGCCCCTTGAAGAAGATCTCCCCGCCAGCGTAGCGGCCGGGCGGTGTGGGGATCAGCTGCAGAATGCTCATGGCGGTGACCGACTTGCCACAACCCGACTCACCCACCACACCCAGGGTCTCTCCCTTGTGGATGCGGTAGTTCACGCCATCGACGGCCTTCACCAGCCCCAGCTCCGTGTCGAACCAGGTGCGCAGGTCGCGGATCTCAAGCAGCACGTCGTCACCAGGGTCTTCGACCTCACCCGGTTCGCGCAGGTCGCCTGGGGCGGCTGGCTGATCGTCAGTCATCGAGCGCTCACCCTTCGTTCAGCCGCGGGTCGAGTGCGTCACGCACACCCTCGCCGACCATGTTGTAGAGAATGACGGTGATGAACACAGCGCAGCCCGGGAAGACCTGAATCCACCAGTACTCGGGGTTTCTGCTCTCGACCAGCAACGAGCCCCAGCTGGGGATGGGCAGCTGCACGCCGAAGCCCAGGAAGGACAGGGCCGACTCGGTCAGGATGCCACTGGCCACGGCGAAGGTCGCCGCCACCAACACCGGCCCCATGGCGTTGGGCAACACGTGTCGGAAGATCGTGCGTGCGCTGGATGCGCCCAGGGCCTCACTGGCCACGACGAAGTCTTGCTCGCGCAGGCGAATGAACTCGCCGCGAACCAGGCGAGCCACGCCCGTCCAACGGAAGATGCCAATGGCCAGCATGATGTTCAGGATCGACGGGCCCATGAAACTGACCACGATCAAGATCAGGAAGAACACCGGGAAGCACTGAAAGACCTCGATGATCCGGCTGATGATCAGGTCGACCCAGCCACCAAAGTAGCCTGCAATCGAACCCAGGATCGTGCCGATGGTCACCAGCAGCACGGTGGAGATCAGGCCCACCGACAAGCTGATGCGAGCTCCCCAGACCATGCGGGTCAAGATGTCCCGACCCAGGCTGTCCGTGCCCAGCAGATGTCGCTCGGGTGCGTTGCGCTGCGCCTCGCCAAAACGCACCAGCACAGGTGTGCCGTTCACGGGGATGCCGGTCTCGGGATCGACTCGTTCGGAGCCTGCCCCCTCTTCATAGAATCCTTCGTCGTCGATGCGCGAGGAATCTGCCCAGGTCGGCGGCCTGAACACCTCGGTCTGGTTGATCTCGGCCATGCCGAACGAGAGGGGCGTGAAGGTGACGTCAACGGCCTCGGCCTTCGCCTCTGTCAGGGCCTCTTTCAGGCTGGTGGCCTGCAAGACCGACGCGGCGTCACCATGCACGAGCTGCCAGCCCAGCACGGCGAGGACAGGCAGCAGCACCACGGCGGCGAACTTACGTCGACGCCAGGCCCGGATGCGCATCCTGTCACCGCCGAGCACCACCTTGTTCATCAGGGTGTTCCAGACCGGCAGGCCCAGCACCAGCAGCCAGAAGACCATGAAGTAGATCTCATAGAAGCTGAGCGACTCGATCACCGGGTAGGAGCGGAAGGGCTGCAGCTCGACCGTCTTGCCAGCCTCGGCAGATTGCCCGTACTTGGCGGGTTTGAGGGTCGAGCGAACCTCTCCAGCCAGAGCGCTCAGGGTCTCGCTGTGAGCCACCACCGCCTCGGCATCAGCCGCCAACGCGGCAACCAGCAGATCACCTGCCGCAGCCGAGGTGCTGTCGAGCAGCCCATGGTGCTCATCACCCAGCTGCTGGCGCATCTTGTGCAATCGCAGATCCAACGAGCCCCGGTCGACTTCCATCCATTCAGCAAAGGACTTGGGGGCCGAGGCCCACTTCTCGATCCAGTTCTCCTTGGCAGAGGCCTCGTAGGTGGCGCCCTTGGCCTCTTCGCCTTCGAACCACTCGTCGAAACCGACCTGACCTGCCGCCGCCTTCTTGGACAGATCAGCCGCCGCCAGCTTGATCAGTCGCTGGGCGCTGCGGTAACTGCCGTAGTCCGTTCCTTCAAACACCAGCGGCCGGTCATTGGCCACCAACGGCGCGAAGATGGCCATGGCGTAGAGGCCGACCAACAGCCCCGCCGAGATGATGACCGAGGGACGTTTCGAGAGCTGGCCCAGGACGATGTCCCAGTAGTCCTTGCTCTCGATGGCCCGTACGTCGCCGGGGTCACTCATACGCGATCCTAGGGTCGACGAGCGCGTAGAGCACGTCAGACATCAGAAACCCGCAGAGGGTCAGGAACGACGAGAACGTCACCGTGGCCATGATCACGTTGTAGTCCCGGACCAGCAGGCCCTGAAACGCGTACATGCCCATGCCCTGAATGCTGAAGATGGTCTCGACCAGCACCGAACCGCCGATCAGGATCGGCAGGATCTGGGCGAACACGGTGATCACAGGGATCAGCGAGTTGCGCACGGCGTGCTTCAAGATGATCTTCCGCCGGGGCAAGCCCTTGGCCATGGCCGTGCGGATGTAGTCCTGCTTGATCACCTCGAGCATGCCCACCCGCATCTGCCGGGACAGATAGGCCACGCCTCCGTAGGTCAGGGTCGCCACGGGCAGCACCGAGTGCCAGAGCACGTCCCACATGTACTGCATGTTGGTGAAGGTGTCGGCGTCCTTGTCGTGCAGGCCGATGACCGGGAAGAGATCAACGCCCGAAGCGCCAAAGGCCAGCATGAGCATGAGCCCCGCCCAGAACGTGGGCAGGGAGTAGAGGAGAAACAGGCCGAAGGTGATCACCTTGTCCATGGCCGAGCCGCGCTTGACCGCCGAGAAGATGCCCAGGGGGATGGCGATCAGATAGCTCAGCAGCGTCGCCACCAGCGACAGCGGCACGGTGACCTTCAAGCGCTCTTTCAGCTCGTCGTAGACCTGTTGGCTGGGGTTGAAGAACTCGGTGCCAAAGTCGAGCACCACCACGTTCTTCAGCCAGGCCCAGTACTGCTCGGGCAGGGAGTCGTCGAGGTGGAAGCGCTCGCGAAACTTCTCGTAGGGGCTCTGCATGTCCCCGCTGCCAGCGACCGCCCCGTCGCCACTCATCATGGCGCCAGCGGTCGCTACAGCTGCCGGATCACCCGGTGCGAGCTGGATCACCATCAACAGCAAGAACGTGATGCCCAGCATGGTGGGCACCATCCAGAGCACCCTGCGCACGATGTACGTCAGCACGGCAAAGGGAGTCCTGTCGAGGGGAACACGGGGCGTCGGACCGAGAGCTTACGCGATCACCGGGGTCTTGGGTGACCCGAAAGTCAGCGCAGCTGGCCCAGGGGCCTGGTGCCTTCCGTTCCCTCCTTGAAGTACAGGTCGCGCATGCGGAAGCCGGGCTCGAACTTGTACAGCTTCATGCCGTGGATGCGCTTGTTCACCGCGATCTTGCGGGGCACGTTCCAGCCGAAGAGATAGGGCTGCAGCTCGTAGATGCGCGTGTGCAGTCGCTTCCAGATGTCGCTGCGCTTGTCGGGGTCGAGTTCGATCTGGCCCGCCTCGATCAGCTCGTCGACCAGGGCATCGTCGAGCCCAGCGTGGTTGCTCGTGCGCTTGTCGAACACGGCGTTCATGCTGTGCCAGAGCTGCTCCGGATCGCTCTCTGGGGTGGGCAGGGTCCAGGCCAGATTGCAGGCGTCAAAATCGCGGTTGAGGATGTGCTCGAGGAACGTGGCCCACTCGTACTGGGTGATCTCCACCGAGATGCCCACCTTGCGGTAGCTGTCCTGGACCGCCTGCAAGAAGCGCTCGGAGGCCTTGTTGCCCGAAGGCATGAGCATCTCCAGAACGAAGTCTTCGCCGTCCTTGTCGATGATGCCGTTGCCATCACGGTCGTACCAACCGGCTTCTGCCAGCAGGTCTTCGGCCTCATCGAGGTCATACTCGTAGCCCACCACGTCCTGGTTGTAGCCCGGGCCAAAACGGAACTGCGTGCCCGTGGACCACAGGGCCAGACCCTCGTAGTTGGTGCGGATCCACTCTTGCACATCAAAGGCGTGTGCGAGAGCCTTGCGCACGTTCACGTCCGCCAGCTTCGGGCGGTACATGTTCCAGGAGGTGTAGCCCACGTTGCCCACGTAGGTGAGCACCTTGTAGGCCTTGTCCCTGAACAGCTCGGTGCGCGTCTGGGCGCCGACGAAGTCTTCGGTCTTGACCCGATAGAAGATGTCGAGTTCGTCGTTCAGCAGCGCCTGCCAGGCCGAGTCGTCCTGGTTGACATGGCGCCAGCGGATCGTGTCGAGGTAGCCCGACTTGGCCGGGTCTTTCTCCCAGTAGCCGTCCCACTTGGTGGCCTCGAGGTACTGCCCCCGCTCCCACTTGGCGAACTGATAAGGCCCCAGCCCCACCCAGTCGATGTTGTGGGGATTGTCGTTGATGTAGGCGCCCTTCTCGTCGTCGGTAGCGCTCGCGTTGTAGTCGGCGTTGTCCGGGTCGTTCAGGTTGTAGAGGTGGCTGGGGAGCATGCACAGGTCGAGGCCGAACGAGCCCGTGCTGCCAAAGTACTGTTGGTTCCAGAAGTAGCGCACGGTGCGCTCATCGAGCACCTCGGCCCGGCTGATCTTGAGGTACTTGCTGCGCTTCTCGTCACAGTCGACCGCGTTGTTGTTGAACACCTCCCAGGAGAACAGCGCGTCGCCTGAGTCGAAGGGATGCCCGTCGTGCCAGGTGGTCTCACGCAGGTGAAAGGTGTACACCGAACCGAGCAGCACCGATTCGACCTGATCGCGAGGTATCGTGGTGCGCTCCATCTCGTGGCTACTGCTCCCGGACTGCAGCACGTAGGCGTCGTCTGTCTCGCTGATGATCTTGCCGAAGACGATGTTGTCCCAGGCCTCGCCGCCGCCACCCTTGAGCACCAAGGTGTCTTCGATGTCGTAGCTGGTGGCCAGATCAGGCTCGTACTCCCAGGTGATCGGGCTGAACTGCAACAGCCCCGCGTGGATGTCGTAGTGCACCCAGCGAATGACCGAGCTGTTCTCGATCAGGAAGTTCAGGTTCGGCGGCTCGCTGGCGATGTGCATGATCGCCCGCCCGCCCAGGGCTGGCGTGACCTCGCCGTCGGGGTGGGCCACATCAACCGGGGGATCGTAGGGACCATCGAGGTCTTGTTGGGTCACTCCCGCGGTGGCCTGCTCAGGGGTCAGCTTGGCTCCCTTGTCACCATCGTTCGGGCCCGCGGCCACGAAGATCACGACGGCCAGCAACAGCCCGGTCCAGGGCATCAGGTGAGTCAAGCGGCAGCGGTCTGGGAGCATGGGATCATCCTGATGAGGTCAGAGGAGCAGGGCACGTCGCGGTCGCCCTGGGCAGGGCAAACCGGGCATTCCTAGCCGAGGCCAGAGAAAGGGCAACGTATCGGTGGGAGGATCGGCTGTCAACGGCAGGCCATCATCCGCAAAGTATTGAAAATCAAGGGTTTGCGACGGCCGGATTCAATCCTGGACTGACCCGGAGGGGGCAGCGGCCGCCACGCCCAACTCCGCTGGACGACGCAGGCCGCCGTGGGTGTCATCGCGGGGCGCCAGACACAGCGCGAGCAGCACCAGACCTTCGAGAATGCCCCGCCAGCGGGTGCGCACGATGGTCCAGGGCATGGCAGCGCGGAGCAGCCGGGTCGAGCCCAAGAACAACAAGGACGCCACGGGCTCGGCCAAGTAGAAGGTCATGGCCACGGATTGAGTGGCGACCCGCAGCGCCTGGGGCTCTGACATGCCTCGCTGCCCCCTGGGAGCCAGGAGCGTCGACGTCCCCAACATGCCACCGAAGAAGGCCAGGGTGCCGCCGAGCCATGTGGGCAGAAAGAAGGGTCGACCCAGAAAGTGGGTCTCCAGGGCCATCAAGCCCGTGACCCCCACCCATGACCCCAGCCCGCCACCCACCAACACCGACGTGCGCCGCCACGACAACTGGCTGGACGAGCCCTGCAGACCCCGCTGAATGGCAGGGACGGCCGTCAGCATCGCCAACACAGCCATCAGCTCATCGAGCAGCAGCATCAGCGGGTGGCTGCCGTGGCCTCGATTTCAACCAGGGCGCCCTTCGGCAGGCCGACCACAGCCACCGTGGCCCGAGCCGGCTTGACCGCCTCGAAGACCCCGGCGTAGACCTCGTTCATGGGACCGAAGTCGGCCATGTCGGTGAGAAACACCGTGGTCTTGATCACCCTGTCGAGAGAGCTGCCCGCTGCTTCAAGAACGGCCGCCAGATTGGCCAGCACCTGACGGGTCTGCTCTGGGACACCGCCGCTCACCATCTCGCCCGTGTCGGCGATCATTCCGATCTGCCCGGACGTGTAGACCACCCCCGCGCTGACGATGGCCTGGCTATAGGGCCCGATGGCCCCTGGCGCCCTTGTGGTGGAGACGATCTCGACATGGGCCATGACGGCAATCCGGGGAGGAGCGGGTGTTGAAGAAGGCAGAGAACGTGCATGCGCAGCGAGGTGGAGAGGTCAGCCGCTCACCCGAGAGGGTAGAGCCGCGGCGACGGGAGCAGGGACGAACAACGACGCGTCTCCACCCGATTGATGCACTTCGCGCACCAGCCTGGACGAGATGTGCGCTGCATCCGGAGCGGCCGCCAGGAAGACGGTCTCGATCTGTCCGTCGAGCTGAGCGTTGGCCCTGGCCATGGCCAGTTCGCCAGGGACATCGTCTGCGCTGCGCAAACCTCGCAGCAGGACCGTGGCCCCTGCCTGTTGCGCAGCGGCCACAGCGAGGCCCGTGAAGACCACCACCTCGACACCGTCCGGCAGCACCTCGCGCAACAGATCGCCCCGTCTCTCCACCGGGAGCCAGGGTTGCTTGTGGGCGTGCTGACCGATGCCGACCACAAGGCAATCGACCAGGGTCAGCGCACGTCGCACCAGTTCGACGTGACCGTTGGTTGGTGGATCGAACGACCCGGCGAAGAACCCGACGCGTGACATGGCTCCACTATAGCCACCGGACGGCGTGCGATTCCTGTAACGGGCGGGCTGGTGGGCCGACGACCTCACCGTGAGTCCCTCCCAACTGCTCGTCGCCTGCCTCCTTGCCCTCTTGCTCCCGGCGCCCCTGGGCATGGCCGTGCCCCTGGTGGTGCGCGCTGCCGGAGCCAACCCAGAGGCTGCCCGTGGCCTGGCCTGCCTGGCAGCCTCAGCGCTCGTTCACGAGGTGCGCCAGCGTGATCGCCCCGTCTCACCCTTCGTGTCCTCCCGCGGCCCCCCAGCAGTCCGTCTTGCAGGGCGCTGGAGACGCCTGGCGGGAGGGACAGAAGCCCTACAAACCGACCGCGGGCTGATCGCTGTGGACCGCGCCAGCGGCCTGGCTGCGCCCGCCCCGGGCACCCCGGTTCAGGCCCTGGCCAGGGACCGGGACGACAGCCCCCCACTGATCGTCTCCCTGCAGATCACAGGCCCGGCGAGCGGGGCCTGGATCGACCGCTGGCGAGGGGTCTGCGCCGCCCGCATTCGACAGCTGGTCCGTGGCCCTGCTTCCGGCCTGCTCAGCGCCCTGCTTCTGGGCGACAGGAGCGACCTGGAACGCCCCGTGCAGCGCCATTGCCGACAGACGGGCACCATGCACTTGCTGGCCCTCAGCGGGCTGCACGTGGGGGTCGTGGCGCTGATCCTCTCCCGTGCCCTGGCCCTGGCCGGGTGGCCTGGGGCACCGCTCACCGGGGCGCTCATGGTGGTCTTCGTCAGTCTGGCAGGTGGCCGCCCACCCCTTCTTCGGGCGGCCCAGGGTTGGCTCCTGCTCACCTGGGGACGACACAGCGGGCGGGAGTCCGGGGCCCTGCACCGACTCGGCGTCATCGCGGCCACGTTGTTGATCATCGAGCCCTCCGTGGCCTACGACCTGGGTGCCCAGCTCTCCTTCGTCGCCGTGGCTGGCCTGCTCGCTGCCATGCCCCTGGCCCGGGGGCCAGCCCTGGCCCTGGTGGCGCCAGCGGGTGCCGTGTTGGCCACAGCGCCGCTGGCAGCGGACGCCTTCGGGCAGGTGCAGCCCATGGGCATCCTGATCACGCCCCTGCTCATGCCGTTTGTGGGAGGCATTCTGGCCCTCGGTGTGTGCTGCGTCCTCACCGGTCCGCTCACCCAGAGCCTCGATGCGCTCACCGGGCCGGCGCTGCAGGGCCTCTGCGATGGGTTCCTGGCAGCCCAGGTCCGGCTGGCAGCCCTCGTCAGCGAACCCCTTCAGCCTCCCAGCTTGCCCCTGCCGCCGTTGCTGGTGTCCGGGGCCGTGATCGGCGCGCTCTTGATGCTCAGCCGCGGCCTGCGAGAGCACAGCGCACCATGACATCACCGAACGAGGCCACCAACGTCAACGATGCGCCCCGGCCCAGCCCGGCCCCTGCGCCCAAGGACGTGGTGGTCAGGGTCGCCACCCTCTGCCTGGCTGGCGCCCAAGCCGAGACCGTAGAGATCGAACTGCAGTTCACCGGCGGGCTGATGCAACGAATCATCCTCACCGGCCTGCCCGGGGGCGCTGTCCGTGAGAGCCGTGATCGCATCCGTGGTTGTCTGGAGCAACTCGGCCTGCCCGTGCCCCGCCGCTCCGTGCTGGTCAACTTCGCCCCCGCTGATCTGCCCAAGCAAGGCAACGGTTTTGATCTGCCCCTGGCCTTGGGCCTGCTGGCCCTGAGCGAGGTGGTCCCCGCCGAGGCCTTGTGCCGTCGCATGGTGGTGGGCGAGATCGCCCTCGACGGCCGGCTCCGTCCCGTGCGAGGCGCGCTGACCCTGGCCCTGCACGCCAAACGTTGCGGAGCAGAGCGGATCATGCTGCCCCGCTTCAATGGCAGCGAGGCCGTGCTCGTGGACGGGCTCGAGGTCGAAGCCGTCTCGACCTTGAGCGAGGCCATCGATGTGCTCAACGGCGCCCGGCCCGCAGCACCACAGCTGGGCCAAGAGGGTCGCAGGCCCCAGCTCGACCTGTCAGACATTCGTGGGCAAGAGGCAGCCCGCCGCGCCCTTGAGATCGCCGCGGTGGCGGGCCACAACCTGCTGCTCTGCGGCTCGCCTGGTTGCGGCAAGACCATGTTGGCCAGTCGGCTGCCCAGCCTGCTGCCAGCGCTCGATGCCCAGGGAGTCCTGGAAGTCAGCGCGTTGCACGGGCTCGCCGCCGGGGGAGCGTCGACGATCATTCGCCAGCCGCCCTTCCGCGCCCCCCACCACACGGTCTCCCGTGCCGGGTTGATCGGCGGAGGTCAGCCCTTGGTGCCCGGGGAGATCAGCCTGGCCCATGGTGGTGTGCTCTTCCTCGACGAGCTGCCCGAGTACTCCAGAAACTTGTTGGAGTCTCTGCGACAACCGCTCGAAGAGGGGCGTGTGCGTCTGTCTCGCGCCGGGCGGGTGGCGAACTTTCCGGCGCGGGTGCAGCTTGTGGGCGCCATGAACCCTTGCCCTTGCGGCTACCTGGGTCATCGCAGACGACCGTGCCGCTGCACACCGCTGTCGGTAGCACGGTACCGGCAGCGACTCTCCGGCCCCTTGCTCGACCGCTTCGATCTCGCCCTCGATCTCGATCCGCCAGATGCCGACCAGCTGCTCGGGGGGCGACCGGGCGAAGGCTCGGCGGCGGTGGCCCGGCGCGTCTCTGCAGCGCGGCCGGTGTGGAGACAAGCCCGGGGCAACGCGCCACCCGAAGCCGTGCGCCGACGTCTGGCCCAGGCTGTCGATCTGCTCTCGCTCTCCGGACGAGCCGTGAACCGTTGTCTCTCTGTAGCCACGTCCATCGCCGCCCTCGATCACAGAGATGTGCTCACCCTCAACGATCTTGACGAGGCGCTCGCGCTGCGCCTGGCATTGCTGAACTTCCACGAGCCCGCGCCCCCATGACACGACGGGGACACGACGGGGACACGGCGGGGATGCGACGGGGAGACGGCGCGAAGTTGATGCCACCCGGCGTGAATGGTCCCGCCCGCGATACCCAGCGAAACCGCTGCCACCCTGCACCGTGGTAACGTGATCGCCTCACCCGAGAGAGCAGCTGCCAGCATGGCCCCCAGCACGAACGAGGTCGGCGACAACCCCTCCGCTGCCAGCGTCTGGCGACGGTTGCGCGACGGGGGCAGGCCCTTGGCGGCCCTGTTGGTGCTGGCCACCCTGGTGAAGCTGCTCGTGGTGCTCGTCACGCTCAACGAGAACCCCCTGGGCACCTACATCACGTCAGATGCCCGGTACTACGTGGACCGGGCCCAGGGCCTCGCCGGAATCAGCGACGATCCCCTGGGCGATGAGGTCTATCACCTCCCGCCTCTGTACCCGGCGCTGCTCAGCATCGTGCCCGGCGCCGTCGACGAATCGTTCGGCGCCATGATGGCCTTGCAAGCCTTCGGTGGGCTGGTCCTCTTGGTCTGCGTCTTCGCTCTGACACGGCGACGAGGCTCGACCCTGGCCGCCCTCGTGGCCACAGCCCTGACCCTGCTCTACGGTCCGCTGACGTTCTTCGAGACCAAACTGCTCGGGGATCAGCTGGCCACGGTGCTCTTGATCACCAGCCTGGTGGCAGCTGACGCCCTGCACCACAAGCCGTCCTCTGGGCGCGGTGCCCTCACGGGCCTTTTGCTGGGGCTGGCCTGCCTGGCCCGTCCCCAGGTGATGCTGTTGCTGGCTGTCATGGCGCTCTGGGCGATGCGTCTGCGGCCCAGGGTCTGGCCAGCCCTGGTCTTGGCCGCAGCCCTGCCCTTCGTTCCCGTGGTCTGGCACAACGCCCAGGCCTCAGGTCAGCTCGTGCTGGTCTCGGACAACGGCGGGGTGAACCTGTGGCTGGCCAACGCGGGGCCGCCCAGTGGGACGTTTCTCTCCTTCGATCGCGACTTCGGCAACATCGAAACCCAGGCGCAGGTGGCCACGAGCCGAGCCGAGGCCGCCGTTGGCGAAACCCTGGGGCCCACAGAAGTCTCCCGCTGGTATGCAGCCCAGGCTTGGGACGCGGTCGCCGGTGACCCGGGGCTCTTTGCCCGGCGCCTCTGGCTGCGAGCCCGGGCACTCATCGAGACCTTTGAGACGGGCGTCGTGGTGGTGCCTGAGGTCGAGCGCGACCTGATCCCTCCTCTGCGCATTCTGGCCCTGCCTTTCGGACTGCTGCTGGCTGCCGCCGGTGCCGCCGCTGTCCTGCTGCTCAGCGCGAAGCGTCCGTCATCGTCGGCAAGCGACACGGGCTCCCCGCCGCTGCTACCCATGGTGGCCCTGGCAGCCATGGTGGTGGCGACCACGTTGCTCTTCTATCAATACTCCCGTTTCAGGTTGCCCCTGGCGCCTTTGCTGGCCATGACCGTGGGCCTCGCTGTCGATGTCGTTCGACATCGACGCCCCGCCATGCTCCACGGGGCCCTGGCCCTGCTCGCCGCCGCAGCCCTGGGCTGGGCGTCCTGGCTGCCCAACAGCCATCACCAGGGAGTGCTGGCCAATGGCTGGACGATTCTTGCAGAGGCGCGCAGGGCTCAGGCCGGCCCTCGTGACATCGCGGGTCAGGAGCAGGCGCTGGCAGATGTGACCACGGCTCTCGAGCACGACGGAGGTTTCGTCCGGGCCCAGATGCTCGCCGCCGAGCTGGCCCTGGGGCTGAACAAGTTTGACCTGACCCACCACTACCTCAGCAGAGCCGAACCCAGCCTCCGGGACGACCCGGGCCTGCTCTCCACTCGGGCGGTGCTGTCGCTGCGACGGCACCCGAACAACAAGCATCAAGACCCCGCGCGGGCGCAGGCCATCATCGATCAGCTGCGAATCATGTCTCTCGCTGACCCCAGCCTGCACGACCTGGTGGACATCCTCGAACGCATGGCGCAGCGGCCGGGCTGAAGCGTCAGAGAGCGAACAGCCGTGCGACCTGCTCTCTGGCCTGGTCCGGGAGTTCTGTCCGAGACAACCAGCTGGCCACTCCCGCTGCCACGAGCACGCGCGGCTCTCGGCCGTAGCTGCGCAAGCTCTCGTCCACAAACTCTGCGAGCTCAGGAGGATCAGCCTGGGCGTCCATATCTGCCATGGCTCGGCCGTCTGCCGTTGTGCCGCCGTCTGCTACCGCCCCTGGGCCAGCACGGAGGCGCGCCAGCAGTGCGGGCAAGAACACGTCGCCGAAGTGCTGCTTGTGCTCGATGCCCACCATGCCTGACAGCTCCGCCGCCGCCGGTGCGAGGTGAATGTCGACCCTCTCCAGCATCAACCGCTCGAAATCTCTGCCGAGCCGTTGCGCCAAGGACTCACAGCGCTCGCGCTCCCGGTTCAGGGCGGGCTCCTCCATGGGTGCATCGGGTGTGAGCCCCGGCACTTCGACGTAGAGCTTGGTCTTGGGCTCGGTGCCACTGGGGCGCACCGTCACCCGAGCCCCTCCCTGCAAGGTCAGGGTCAGGACGTTGCGTGCTGCCCCATCTGTGCCTGACCTCAGCGGGCCGAGCCAGCAGGTCTCATCGGCCAGATCGGAGAAGTTCACCACATCGAGACCGCCGACCTGCTCGGGAGGCCGCTCCCGCAGGCTGGTCTGGATGGCGCCCATGCGCGCCCGACCAGACGCGCCCGTCATCACCGTGGTGAACAACACCTTGGCCATGTAGCCATAGGTTGCGTAGAGCCGGTCGAGCTCGTCAGACAGACAGCGACCCTCGGCCACCAAGGTGGCGTTGTACTCAGCCAGCAGCAGCGCGGGGGGCGCGGCGTCCTTGTCGTGAATCTCGTGGGTCAACATGAAGCCGTGGCTCTCTTCGCCGCCCATGACGAAGCTCTCAGCGGAGCAGCTCAGCTCACCCCAACGACCCTGCACATCGAGCTGATGCAGGATCTCTGCCTGCCACTTCAAGCCCACCAACAAGTTGTCGACCACCTGGCAGCCAAAGGCCTCGGCGATGGTCGTCAAACGGCTCGTGGTCACCATCGTGGTCAGCACAAATCCATTCTTGGGCAGCGTCCCCCGGGCACGGTGTCTCTCCAGCAAGAAGTGCAGGACCAGCATCAGTGTCTCGTCGCCGGAGACGAAGCGCCAGCTGCCATCGGGCCTGCGCACCTCGACGCCGATGCGATCTGCGTCGGGGTCGGTGGCCAACAACATGTCGGCCCCGCAGGCGTCTCCCACCCCCTCGGCCAGGTCGTAGCAACTGGGCAGCTCGGGGTTCGGAGCAGCGAAGCGCACCGCGCCGAAGTCACCGTCGGGCTCGTCTTGCTCCGGCACCCCCACCACATCGAAGCCCTCGCTGCGCAACAGACGCCCCACCGTGGCGCCGCCCGTACCGCTCAGGGGTGTATAGACCAAACGACCACCCCGAGCCTCAGGGGCCATGGACAACCGCCGGTTCAGATCGAGGTACCGTGCGTTCTCCTCTGGCCCCAACAACTGCACGGCGCCCGAGGACAGGGCCTCTTCGAAGGGCAGCTCACGCACGGTGGTGATGCCTTCGACCCGCTGGGCCAGGACCTCGTCCGTGGGTGGAATGTCCTGGCCACCATGATGGTTGTAGAACTTGCCACCGTTGTCATCGGGAGGGTTGTGAGAGGCGGAGACGTTCAGGCCGCCATGAGCCTGGTGCTGCCTGATCGCGTAGCTCAGCTCCGGCGTGGTCATGTAGACATCCCCCGACGGATCGACCATGCGCACGGACAGGCCGTTGGCCGCATACACGCAGGCAGCCCGACGGGCGAAGTCTGCGGAGGTCACGTCCAGCAGGGGGTTGCTCAGGCTGGGGTCATAGACCCTGCGCTGATCCCTGAAGACCCGGCAATCGTAGGCCACCACCACCAGCACGTCGTCGTCCGGAGAGGACTCGCGCAAGGTCTCGGCGTGCCCCTGCACCGACGTGAGCAAGGTATGAAAGTTGAAGCGGTTCGGGCCCACACCCACGGGCCCTCTACGACCGCCCGTGCCGAAGGGCATGGTCTGCCAGAAGGCGTCGAAGAGCGCGGCGTGGTGCCCTCTCTCCAGCTGCCGTTGCAGCTGGGGCCTGTAGCTGGCGAACTCAGGGCGCTCCAGCCAGGTCACCAGGGAGCGGGCGGCGCCAGCGGTTGCCGACTCGTCGAAGCCCAACGGCGCAAAGGCATCTCTGATGGTATCGAGAAGGGCGGACACCGCAGGCGCTCCAGAGAGAAGATGTACACGGGCCTCGGCTGCATGACTCACGCAGCCTCACCCGCCCAGTCTCTCGGCTCCGGGCAGCGAATCAAGGTTGCTTGGCACCTGCCCGGCGGGTTGTCATGGAGCCATCCCCTCCTGAGGACCACGCCTTGCCAGCGGGAACAACCCCAACGCCCCCCAGCGCGCCAGCCCCCGAGGGACAACCCCTTCCCCTGGCCACCGTGCTGCTCTTGGGACTTCTCGCCGCCGCACTGTTCGTGCCCCAGCTGAGCGGGCCCTTCACGGACGGGCAGCGGGGCAACTGTGGCGCCATGTTCTCGATCATGGAGCGCAACGAGCGGGCCCTGGGCTGGGCCACCACCCTGGGCGTGCCGGTGCTCAATCCCGTCCCCCCGGCCGCCGCCGGGCCCCTGGAGACCTACTCTCACCACCCCCCCGGCCTGCCCTGGGCGGTGATGCTCGCGGGACGCCTGCCCTTCGCCATCGAGACCACCTCACGGCTCGTGGCGCTGCTGCTCACCCTCTGCTCGTGCTGGCTGGCCGCCGACATGGCCGCGCGCCTGGCCGGCAATCCTGCGGGCTTCGCCACGGGCCTGCTCATGTTGCTCCTGCCTGCGGGGCTGCACCACGGCCTGCTGGTGAACTACGAGACCATCACCATCACGGCCATGCTCTGGCTGACCCGCTCGCTGCTTCTACAACGGGGACGGCCCTGGCTGGCCGGGCTGCTCGCGGGCCTGGCTGACTGGTTCGCCCTGTTGCCCCTGGTCTTTACCGTGGGCTCCGTACGCCGTGGACGTTGGTTCAGCGCTGCCGCCGGGGGCAGCGCCATGATCGCCGTGACCTTTCTCATGGCTCGGCAGCTCACCCCGGCCTCGGCGGGCGAGACCTTGGCCCAGGGTCTGGCGGCGACATTTCTCGGCCCCTTGTTCGACCCCGGCGCGTGGGCCAGGGGCATGGCCCACCACCTCTGGGCCCTGTACTCCCTGGCCTTGGTTCCCGCCGCCGTCTCGGTGTTCTTGATCGGGCGCAGGCCTGCCGTGCTGCGCCGTGCCTTGTGGGTGCTGCTCGGCTGCGGTGTGAGCAACGTGGTCGTGTTCGCACACCACGCCACGTCTCACGAGCACTTCTCCTTGGTGCTCCTGCCGTACGTCGCCCTCTCCACGGCAACGTTATTGTTTCCCTGCACCAACCAGATCGTCCGCCTGCGCCTGCTCCCCTCTGCCCTGCTTCTGGGCATCATGGCCACCGGGGCCGTGGCGGTGATCGGCGCCTGGCCTCAACGACACAACACCTCTCAAGCCCAGCGAGCCGACGCCCTGGCAGAGGTCTCAGACCTCTCTGCCGTGTACTTGTTTCCCGGCGGCGTCCCTCTGGTCTTTCTTCACCGAGCCCAGCGACACGTGTGGCCGGGCGCCGTGGGTGATCTCCGCGCAGCCCAGGCCGCCACCGCAGACTACAACCAACGCTTCGGCACCCTGACCCTCCCAGGTCGCCTTGTCCTGGAGACAGAGGCCACCGTGCCGCCGTGGCTCGAAGCGCTCGGCCCCTCCCAGCACGAGGGCCGCTTCAGGATGTGGGACATCCCACCAGCCACAGAGCACTGAGCCCAGCGCAAGCGCGTCACCAACGCCCAAACCAGGCGAGCTGCCCCTCCGAAAACACACCACCGTCGACTCGGTGAACAGCCGAGAACGAACTCACCTCGACGCGGTGGCCAACGCACAGAACGCTGCGATCCTGCAGTCGTCATCAGCGTCTGCCGCGCCGCGTCTGGAACCGCACGGCGAGTTCCCAAAGCACGACCTGCGCGCTCAGGTCAGCCAGACAAGAACCCCCGAGGGCCACAGTCACCGGCCCTTCCACCGACGAGGGTGGGCCCAAAGGCCGTGCCCTGGAGCACCGCCCTCAACTGCGACTCAAGAACGCCCGCATGACGTGACGCGCCACTTCTGGATTCCGAGCCAGCCGGCGCATGGAGTAAGCGTGCCAGTCCTTGCCGTAAGGCACATAGACTCGGACATGGTGGCCTGCTTGACGCAACCGTTCGGCCTCTTGCGCCCGCACGCCCATGAGCAGCTGAAACTCGTAGTGACGCTCGGCTGCCGGGCCCTTGGCCAAGCCCGCGTCGGCGACGATCTTGACGCAGGCGTCGGCCACTTCGCTGTCATGGGTCGCGAAGGCCACGAACGCTCCCCCGTCGACCAGGCGCTGGCTCAGGGCCACGAAGTTGCGTGAGATGTCGTCGGCGTCGGTGTAGGCCACTTCGGCGGGTTCGATGTAGATGCCCTTGACCAGGCGTACGTCGAGATCTGGGCCCGCCTCCAACAGGCGATCGATGTCATCGGCTGTGCGGAACAACCGAGCCTGCAACACGATGCTCAGGTTCTTGTGTTCGCCCCGCAGTTTCGCAAACACCGCCAGGGTGTCATCGACCGTGGGCGAGTCCTCCATTTCGAAGCGCAGCCGACGCCCGGCCGCCGCGGCCTTGTGGCACAGCTGGCCCAGCAGCTCTTCGCACAGGTCTCGGTCGAGGGTCAGCCCCAGGTGCGTGGGCTTGACCGAGATGGAGCAGCCCGGGTCCACGCCAGCCAAGGCGTCCATGGCCAGGCCGTACTCGTGAGCCGCAGCGTGGGCCTGCTCGGGGCGGGTGATGGCCTCGCCCAACACGTCGATGATCGTGTCGAAGCCAGAAGCCCCCAGGGTGCGAATGCGCGCCAGGGCGTCGTCGAGTTCGCTCCCGGCCACATAGCGCCGAGCCACTCCCCAGATGACCATCTTTGGCAGCAGCGGCAGGGTCAATCGAATGACGGAGTCGAACAAGCCCATGGGTCGGTCAGCCGGAAGAGACCAAGGCGCGAAGCAACAGCATCAGCGCCCGATCTCGAGGCGGTGACCGCAGAAGTCAGGGATGTTGGGGTTGTCGAAGATCTTTCGCTGCACCCGCGCGATGTCGTAGTCGACGCGCACGAAGCGCACCACGTCGTCATCGACGATGACACAGGAAGCTCGCGGGTCGCCGTCCCGGGGTTGGCCCACCGAGCCCACGTTGACGATCGCCTTGTCGCCCTTCCACTCGAAGCGGTTGTCGATCTGGGCTGGCTCCAAGAACTGCAGATCGTGGGTGAACACCCCGGGAAAATGGGTGTGCCCCACGAAGCAGAGCCCCTCGAAGTGATCGAAGATGTCGCGGATCTTGTCGGGGATGAAGATCACGTCGGGCTTCATGATGTACTCGTGGATCGGATCGCGAGGCGAACCGTGTACGAGCAGGTAGTCACCGAACTTGTGCGTGGCCGGCAGACCTTCGATGAACTTCCAGCGGGAGCGGCGCAGCGTCCCCGAGAGCAGGGAAGGCTTGAGCATGCGGCGGTTGTATTCGATGACCGCCCGAGCCACGGGGTTGAAGTCTTGCGCCCCCTGCATCACGGCTTCGTCGTGATTGCCACAGAGCACGAGGTCGCACCGTTGCATGACCAGGTCGAGGCAGCGCTCCGGGTCGGGGCCATAGCCCACGATGTCACCGAGGCACATGACCTGCTCAACCCCTTCGGCGTCGAGGCGCTTGAACACGGCCTCCAACGCTTCGATGTTGCTGTGCAAGTCAGAGATGATGGCCAGCCCACTCATGTCATCGGTCTCCCAGCAGCCGGCGCAGGTGCGCCAACATGGACTTGCGGTGTGCCACGGCAGAGCTGGCGGGCAGGGTCGTACCGGCGGCGTAGACATGCCCACCGCCACCGAACTGGCTGGCCACGGAGTTCATGTCGAGATCGCCTTGCGAACGGAGGCTCACGGACATGCTGCCGTCCTCCCGCTCGGTGAACAGGGCCACGATGCGCACGCGCTCACTCGAACGCAGGACGTCGAGAATGGGATCGACCTCGTAACGCTCGACACCGAGATCCTCCATGAGTTCGTTGCGCACCACTGCCCAGATGAGAGCCCCATCGGACTCTTCGTTCATCGTCCGGGCCACGTGACCCAAGAGGCGCACCATAGCCGATGAATACGACAGGTAGATGGCGCGAAACATGCCCGGCAGGTCGAGCCGGAACGAGGACAGCTCGGCGACCAGGTCCATGACCCGGGCGTTGGTGTTCGGATAGCGGAACCAACCGGTGTCGGTGCAGAGCGACACGAAGACGCTCTCGGCGATCTCGCGGTCGATCTCTCCGCCCACATGCCTGATGTAGTCGTAGGTCAGGCACCCCGTGGCCGTGGCCGTGGGGTCGTGAATGAAGATGTCCGCGGGGCCGCCGTTGTCGCAGGGATGATGGTCGAAGCAGACCTTGGTGGCCGGGCTCGTCTCCACGGCGCCTCTCAGAGGGCCCAGGCGGCCGATGGAGGAGAGGTCGCACATGATCACCACGTCGGCGGTGGCCAGCAGCTCACCGTGCTCCTCGGGGTCGTAGACCTCAACCGTGCGGTTGAACTCCATGAAGCCGTAGCGCGTGCTGAGCGGCTCGTTGAGCAGCGCTCTCGCCTGCTTTCCCTCAAGCTCAAGGTGCCTTCGCAGTGACGCCACAGCGCCGACGGCATCGCCATCGGCTTTCTCGTGACCAGTGATGACCACGGTGGCTGCGCCGTCCAGAAGCTGACGGAGAGCGTCGAAACGGGGACGGAGAGCCTCCATCCGTGGCAACCTAGCCCTGGCCGAAGAGGGTGTCAAGCAGGGCAGCTACGGGGTTTGCATCAAAGACGGCGCGCCCCTGATGCACGGTGGCGTGCCAGGCAGCGCCCCCCTCGAGAGCCCAACTGGCCAGGCCCTCGGCCGCCAGCTCTTCGGCGTCGTCAGACAGCCCCCCTAACAGCAGTCCGTCCGCCACCGAACCGGGAGCAAAGCTGGCTGCCTCGGGGTCTTGCCCCAAGGCCCTCCGGCCACCCGTCGTCGCCCATTCGATGATGCTCTGAGGCGCAACGTCCGGTCGGTCGGCAGCCAGCCGCCCCATCTCTGCCAGCAGATCGACACCGTCATTGCTGACTCCGGAGTCAGTTCCCAGAGCCAACTGCGCGCCAGCAGCGGCCAGGTCGAGCAGGCGATGGGCTGGTCTTGAGAAGTGCTGGTGTGTGCCGTGGCAATAGACCACCCGTGCCCGCCGCTCGCCGAGCAAGGCGACGTCGTCGTCATCGAGATCATTGCCATGGATGACAACGCACCCCGCTCGCAACAGGCCCAGTTGGTCGGCCCAGGGGATGGGCCGCGCCCCCGGTGCCTCGGCGAAGGGGCGACCCCGACCGATGGTCTCCAAAAAGCTCACGAAAGGGCCGTCGCCGTGGGTCAAGTAGCGGGTCTCGTCAACAGATTCCGCGAGGTGCATTGCCAGGGGAAGGGCCCGGCGCCGGGCCGCACGAACGATCTCCGGCAGGACCTCTGAGTTCACCGAATAGGGGGCGTGAGGGGACAGGCCCACCGCGCCTCCCAGCTGGTTCACGACGTCGAGGGCCCCGGCCAGTCGAGCTCGGGCCGACTCCGCACCCACACCCACGAGCTCCAGGTAGGACACGCCGTCGAGGCCAGCCGATCGGCGCCCTGCCGTGGCCACACCCCGTGACGCGTCCACGTCACCAATGGCCACGACCCCACGGCGGGCCAGGGCAGCGGCCTGACAGGCAGCTCCTGCGCGCACATCCGCTGATTCGCCACGGGCCGCCCCCACGGCGAGTAGCCAGTCGGCGAAGCGACCCTGATCTGGCACGGGCGGCGCACCCGCGAGATCGAGGTGGGCGTGAGCGTTCACCAGCCCGGGGAGCAGCAGCGCGTCCAGCTGGGGTTCACCCTGGGCGACGCCGAGCGCAACGGTGCGGCCGTTGGCCACGACCCAGTGCGCGGGAGCCAGCACCTGGCCGTCGCCCGTCAGAGCAGCCCGCACAGAGACGGCGAAGCCGGACACGGCGTTCAGAAGCCCGCGTTTCTCAGGTCGAGGGAGAACTCGTCAATGGCCACGTTGCGGAACGTCGCCGGAGGCACATGGCCGAGGTCGTCGAAGAGGCCGTCCACTTCGACCCGGAAGCGCACGAAGATCTTGCCCGCCGCGATGGGTCGGGCGATCTCGGGCAGCATGGGCACCTGGGGATTCAGCGAGAGAGCCATGGTGCCGCCGTCTGTGGGCAGCAGGAAGGGGCTGACCTTCCAGAGCTTCGACACGTTGGGATCCGTGGCCACCACGATGTTCAGGATCACCTGGTCGGGATCCCAGGCCACCGCACTCGGCACCACAGGCACGCCCAGGTGAGTCAAGTGCGCCAACGCATGGGCGCCTGTGGTCGAGATCCCTTCGTTGCCAGGGCTGAAGTCGAAGGAGAGCACCGTCCCCGCCAAGGCATCCGTGGCGGTCATCACCGAACCCACCTCTGCGAAGGCCATGCCCGTGAACTCGATGTCGAGGGGCACACCATCTCGGACGACGGAGTAGACAGCCGTGGGTGTGGGGGGCGCAAAGTCTGTGGTGGCAGGAACCGCCGCGCTGAGGCTGCGGGCAGTGAAACCGACCAGCAGATTCTGGCGGTTGTCTGCGATGACCAGCCACTCTTGCTGGCCTCGTTCGACGTAGGCCATGGCCCCCTCGAGCTTCACCGGCAGGGTGATCGTGCGCAGGAAGTCCCCACTGGTCCGATCGATGACGTGCACCTTGCCTGTGGCCCGTTCCAAGAGGAACAGCTCGTTGTTGCCGATGTCGTAGGCCATGGACACGATGTTGACCGCCGAATCGGTCACACCGGGAATCGCCGGGATCAAGACCGGCGGGTTCGAGGCGAGGCTGTGAATCTGCGTCGCCACTTCGCCCGGCGTGTAGAGCACATCCGCTGCGTTGCTGTCGTAGATCAGACCTGTGCGCGCTGAGATCAGGTCGTAGACGGGGTAGAACGTCGTCGACGCCTGGCTGGGGTCGAGGAAGCCGTTGCTGTCGACCGTGGTCCAGTTGAACGAGACGTTGAACGGAGGGAGGTCGAAGCCTCCCGGGCCCCCGTCGGGACCCGCCGCCGTGAAGCCCCAGGTCAGCCCGGTCTCGATGACCGCATCACCATCGGTGTCGGCTGCGTAGGAGATCTGCAGGCTCTCCACCTCGGGATTGGCCAGGCCTGTGTTGAAGAAGCGACTCTGGCCCAGGGACCGGGGTTGGCCCAGCAGTCGACCCAGGTTCTCTTCGCCCACCGCCGGACTGGTGAGCCCGGCGAAAGCAGGAACCAACAGGTCGTCATCGAAGGTCTCCAGGCGAACGAAGCCGCCGCCGCCCTGGCCTCCTTGGCCTTGACCCGCCGCACCGCCACCTGGCCCGCCCGCTGCGGACACCTGAGCACCTTGAAAGATGACCATGCCTTCACCGGCGCCCAGCTCGATGCTGCCGCCGCCGCCACCCCCACCACCGGCGATCTGCTTGCCCAGCACCTCGGTGACGAAACCACCCGCACCACCTTCAGCCAGGACCTCACCGGCTGCACGCACGGTCAGTGTCTTCGCCGTCTCGATGCGCAGCGTACTGCCGCCCGCGCCGCCGCCCGCTCCGGGCGAGATGAGCGGCAGGGTGGCTGGTGACGAGTTGATGGTCCCCGTCACCGAGGCGCCGCTGCCGCCGCCCCCCGCCCCGGCCACGCCGAAGGGAGGCAAGATGAGATAGGGAACGTCGACGCCCGTTGTCAGGCCAGGCCCGTTGACGCCTCCGCTGCCGTCGGTCAGACCGATGGGCGCGTCGAAGGGCCCCACGGGAGCCAAGGTCAGTGTCACCCCATCGGGGCTCACCGCGGTGATCACGAATCTCCAGCCGTTGTTCGGCGCGTCGGGTACGAGGATGTGGCCCACCAGGGCGCCAGGCGCAAGGCTCAGGGGGTCGGTACCCGCTGTCGCCGAGACCAGGTCGAAAGTCAAATCCGTGATGGCCCTGCCTAGACCGCGCATAGCAGGCAGCCCACCCAGGGCGCCAGCGGCATCGTCAAGCGCCACGCCGAACGACGAGCTGCGTTGGTTGAAGGTGATATCGGACACGGGGCCGCTGAAGTCCCCCACCATGCCCGGCTCGAGGGAGCCGCCACCACCGCCGCCGCCACCGGCAGTCTGGATCACGGGAGCGTTCACCACAACGTACGGTGCGGCTCCCTGTCCACCTCGGGACACTCCCGCGTAGTCTGCTCCCGTCTCCCCGGCCAGCTGGCCCAAGAGGTAGCTGTCGCCTGCGGAGGCGAGAGACGCGAACGACGGCGTGGGAAAGACGCTGATGTTCTTGGAGGCGGCCAGCATGGACTCACCTGCGTCACTCACGATCTCGATGGTCGACCCGGAGCCATCGACAGTCACGCTCTTGACCACGAAGGTGGGGTGATTCTCATCGATGTTCTGGTTGGCCGTGCCGCTGTTGGGGCCGTTGTTCGGTGGCTGGGCCACAGGCGCCGTGCTGCCCACGCCGAGGTTCGGCTGCAGCAAGATCTTGCCATCAAGCACCAGCTGTTCCAGCGCTCCCCCTGGGGCGAGTGCGGAGAGATCCCTGTCCACATCTACGAGCGTGGTGGCGGAGAGGGTGGCGCTGCGGCCGATGACTCCGGCGAGCTTGGGGTCGGCCAGATCGAAGGGCAGCCCAGGCGCAGCCACAGGCGGCGACACCAGGGTCAGCTCGATGGTGTCGAACAGCCCGTCGGCGTCCGTGTCCCGGCCAAGCAGGGCGTGCCCGCCTGACCCACCATCTCCCGAGGCTCCCGGCGCGAAACCACCTGCGCTCCCTTGGCCGAAGTACGTCGAGTAGCCGTTCACACCAGCAGATGTGGGCACCGTGACCTCTGCACCCGCGGCGGTCAGCACCTCGACCTTGCCAGCGATGTCGACGATGCCACTCACCAGCAGATCGAAAGGCGCCATCCGCTGATCGAGCGGGTGTCCCGGGCTCTGCACCATGAACTGATCCGGGTCGTCGATACCGTCGCCGTCCTTGTCGGTGAGCGGGCTCAGGGTCCAGCCCGGTGGGATCACCAGGCGCTCGAGCTCCCAGCGTCGAGGCAGAAACGTGCCCCCGGCCAGGGGGACCACGACGGGCAGCTGCACCGTCTTCGCATCGAAGTCAACGAGAGCCAGGAGAGGCACCTCGGAGGTGCCCGGGTCCGTAGACGTGCCCGTGATATCGATGACCAGCGGACCATCTCGGCCCCGGCCCCCGGCCAGCACTGGGGTGAAGTGTGATGGCGACTGGAGGCCCCAATCGCCAGACGTATTCAGGCTGTCCAGGCCAGCCTGATCGTCGAACGGTTCGGTCACAAGGTAATCAGCGGTGTCATCACCTCCAGCCACATTCAACAGCACGGACAGCAGGGGCGACGTATCGCCTGTCACGGACGCCTTGCTGTTGCCGCCCAGATCGGTCACCGTCGCGGCGACCTCGGCGATGAGCAGATCACCGGGGGGGTAGGCCTGCAGATCGGCGCGCCAACGGACGATGGTGAGGTCGCCCTGTTGGTGGATCAGATCGAGGTCTGCGGGCGCCACCACCGGCTGAAAGGAGAACTGGCCAGGAATGTTGATCAAGACCCTGACCGCTGGGCTCGAAGCATCTGCGGGATTGACGACGGTCACCGGCACCACGGCGTCGTCAAGCAGGAAGATGATGTCCTGGACCGGAGCGAAGGGCACCACCACCGGGGGGTTGCCCGCGCCCGGATCGACGTTGGCGGTCTCATCGATGCCGAAGGCCGCCAACACCTCGTTGGTCAGGTCGCCATCGCCGTCACCGTCCACGAACTCCGTGGGCAGCACCGACGGGTCCGCGTCGTCGATCAGGTAGGCGCGGGCATTGGGAAAGCCTGCCTTCGTGTCCACCGAAGTGAACGGCGTGCGAAAGAAGAAGGTGGAGGACGGGTTCGACATGTCCACACCGGCGGTGGACTGGATGCCCAGGCCAGAGTTCGGCCCGGCGAAAGAGATCTGGTACAGCGCGTCAGCAACGAAACCGAAGATCACGTTGGCGGGAGTGAACTGAATCGTGGGCGTGATCAGGATGCGGTCACCCTGGACGTCGAGATCAAAGGACGCCAGCACTCCGGCGGGCGTGGAGGTCAGTCCCGCGGCATCGTCGATGGTCACCAGAGTCACGGAGCCCTGGCTGACAGACGCCGGGTCGATGAGCCCGCTGAAGGTCAACACCACCGGCACGTTGACACCCTGGATCAGGCCACCGGTCGGCCCGGAGACGACTCCAAAACCCGTCACCCCAGTGGGACCGGTGGCGCCGCCGCCACCTCCCCCACCGCCGCCTCCGCAACCCGCGGTCAAAACCAGGGTCAGGGTCAGCAGGGCGAGCAGGCTGGATCTGCAATTCGGTAGAAGCATGGTCGGCATTGGTGCGGGCGTCGGTTCGGGGCGAAGCGGCACCCCCGCTCCTGGAGCGTGTGCGGGTACCGGCTGGCAGGACGTGGGGCCCTTGTCGGGGGGCATAGGATGCCATCTCCATGGGCGTAGGTCACGACACGGGCGAGCCACTGGCTGCTCTGCAGTGGACGGACCCAACCAGTAGATCTGATAGGTTGCCGGGCATCTGAGAGGCCCGTTCCGTCAGCACCCACCGCTATGCGAGCTGCCCATCGTGGTGACCCACCTGCCCCCCCTCGTCGACAGTCACTGCCATTTGGCCTTCTCGGCCTTCTCCGAGGACAGGGCCGAAGTGCTCCAGCGGGCCCGTGAGGCAGGCCTGGTGGCCTGCGTGGCCGTCTCTGTGGGGCCAGAATCGGCCCGGGAAGCCCTCGCTCTGGCCCGTGCTGAGCCCGGCTTCGTCTTCCCCACGGCGGGTGTGCACCCCACAGAGGACGAGATCGACGACCCCCGGGCCTTTGACGAGGTGGCCGAGCTGATCCGCTCGGGTGACTTTGTTGCCGTGGGAGAGACCGGTCTGGATGCCTACCACGAGCGCACTCAGATGGCGGACCAGCTGGCCTCCCTGCACAAGCACCTGGCCCTGGCCCTGGACGCCGACCTGCCCGTCATCCTCCACTGCCGAGAGGCGTTTGCCGAGCTGCGAGAAGCGCTGCTGCCCTTCGCAGGTGCGCCCCTGAGAGGTGTTCTGCACTGTTTCACCGGGGACGCCAGGGACATCCACCCGCTGCTCGACGCTGGCCTCCATGTGGGCGCAGGGGGCATCGCCACCTTCAAGCCCCGGGACGATCTCAGAGGGGCCTTGCGTGAGGTGCCCGACGAGCGGCTGCTGATCGAGACCGACGCTCCCTGGCTGGCACCGGTCCCCCGCCGGGGGCGGCGCAATGAGCCTGCCTTCGTGGCGCACATCGCCGAGCACCTGGCCAGGGACAGAGGGCTGCCCTTGGCCGACTTCGCCGGGTCGACGACCGCCAACGCTCGCGAGTTGTTCCGCTTGCCTTGACGGCTGCGGCGACCCCGGAGGTCAGGCAGCCCGGCTGGTGATCAGTTGCATGAGGTCCCAGGCCAGTCCGGGCTGGGCAAGCTCGGCCAGGATGCCCACGGACAGGAAGGGTCCAAAGGGGATCCCGGGCGGAGCGTCAGCAGCGCGGATGCGGGCGATGACCTTGAGCAGGATGCCTGCCACGGCTCCCAGGCAACAGCCGACCAGAATCGCGTCGGCCACCACGAGAGGGCCCAGCAGCGAACCCGCGAAGGCCATCCATTTCACGTCACCCAGGCCCATGGCGTCTTGCACGCCAGCCGCTTCGATCTTCTGCCGCAGCATCAGATTGCCCAGCTGGCCGAACAGCCACAGACTGCCCCCGCCCATGAGCAGCCCGCCCACGCTGGCCAACAGCGCCGTCTGTCGCGGGGCCTCCGGGTCAAACGGAAGGTGCTCGGCATGGAGCCAGGGAAAGGCGAAGGACAGGGCCAGCCCCACCGCGATGCCCGGCAGGGTGATCGCGTCTGGAATGATGAAGTGCTCGAGGTCGATGGCGCTGATCACCACGCAGGTCGTGATCAGATACCAGATCACCGCGAGACGGATACCGCCGTTTCCATCGGCTGGGGGCTCGAGCCACCAGAAGAGCGCAAACAGGGCGCCGACAAGGAGTTCCACTGCCGGGTAGCGCCAGGGGATGGCCACTTTGCAGTAGCGGCAACGACCGCGCAGCAGCAGCCAGGCCAGGACCGGCAGATTGTCCAGCCAGCTCAGCTGGGTGCGGCAGTTCGGACAGAAGGAGCGAGCCGGCCGGGTCACGCTGAGCCCATCAAGGGGCAGCCGATGAATCAGCACATTGCCGAAGCTGCCCACGGCAAGACCCAGGCAAAGCGCGGCGAAGACGCCCATCCAGCCTTCGAGCGAGGTCTCCATGGTGGGTCTTCAGGCGCCGTGGCGCCCACTCTCCACGGGGGAATGGCCTTCGCCCAGCGGGCACCGCAGAGCCTCGCTCTTTGGTAGAGCCACGATCAGCGCAGGTTGCATGGGAGTCTCCGGGGCAGAGGGTCAAACCATCACAGAAGCATGGCTGCCGGTCTCACTACGAGAACACAATCCGACGCAAATCGTATCGACTGCCCGGACCGCCTCACTGGACGCCGGTTGAAGACGGCGGTTGTCGGCCACAAGTGCTCCGTTGGCCAGTTCGCCTCAGCCGCCGGAGACGAGGTCGACCCGGACCTGGGGCGAAGGTGCTGCTCCCTGAGGTCCCCGGAGCCCCAGGTCTCGGGTGTTGAGCCGCAGCCCGCCCCGGTCTTCGCCCACGTCCAAGGTCAGCTCAAGCCGTTCTCCTACGAGCCGCCATGCGCAGGCGGGCAAGAGCGGAGACAGGCTCAGGCCCGCACGTCGCGGGGCCAGGGGGCAAGATCGAGGGAGAATCGTCGCCGGGTCGATGGCTCCCTCGAAGACCAGCTCCAGCTGCTGGCTGAAGCGCACCTCATGGTCCACGGGCATCGCCTCACCGCCGACCGACACCAGCCGAGGCCCGTGGGAGGCACTCAGGGAACCCTGCAGCTTGAAGCCCAGACTCTCCGAACGCCCCAGCACCACCCCCGAACGGCCACGCAAGCCATGGGGAGATGGGCTCCCCGCCAGGAGCACCGTCACGTCTCCAGGAGGCTGGGCCCAGAGCGACTGGTCAATCACCAAGAGCACCTCGATGACGTTGCCCTGCACCGCCGTCACATGGGCCAGCCGCCGCCCGTCGACCGCCCGCACCTGAACGGATGCGGGCGTCACACTCAGGGGATCCAGATCAGCCCCGTGCACCACCAGACGCAGTGGCCCATTGAGCGGCACGGGCTCACTGGACCCAGACACCGAGAACCGCTCCACCTCGTGGCAACTCGCCGTGAGGCAGGCTGCAACGAGCAAGCAGGGAAGGCAGGCGAAACGCGAGATCAGAGGCTGGTCCTGATGCGCAGGTAATCCAGCAAGGGCCGCATGCTCGAAGCATCGAAGGGGAAGGCCGTCGGCTGGGCACCCAGGTCGAAGACCACCTGAAAACGCACCAGCGGGTAGCCGTTCAACTCGGACAGATCAGCAAGCCAGCCCGTTTGAGTCGCCGGGTCCGGCACATGGGAGCCAGCTCGCACGCCGTAAGCACCCTGAAACAGAACGGTGACGTGGGCGTTGTCCGTGAGCACATCGTCCAGGTTCACGGTGGCGTCGGGCGCGTTCACGGCGATGTCGTTGAAGGGCGGATTCGGTGGCGTGCCGGAGCCCACCGCACCAGGGAACAGACCCGGATCATCAAAGCCCGCGTCGACCACGAAGTGCGCGGGGATGCTGCTGGGCGCCACGGGAGCGCCCACCTTGACCCGCCCGTCATCCTCAGCAGGATAGGTGTCCCCTGATGAAGCGTTGTAGGTGCCGTTGATGGGCTGGAACGTAGGCGGTGTCCGACCGTCCACCACAGACCGGGTGCGCAAGCTCGCGCCCGAGTAGTCCAGCCACTCAGACGTGCCCCGGCTGATGGTGCCGAAGGGCGAAGGGGTCATTTGAGGGTGAATCAGTGGCAACCGATCGATGAGGTTGCCAGGCTCGAACTCGACCCCACCACCGTCGGGATCGGCGAGAATCGGTGTGCCGTCTGGCTCATTGAGCGCAATGCTCATGGGGATCACATCGGCCGCATCGTAGAGGTCACCCGGCGGCGGCCCCTGCTGCCAGAACGGTTCCTGGAAGTTGGCCGTCGGACCCAGGTATGACTTCATGACCTTCTCGGGCTGAGTCTCCAGCACCACGAGCTTCCCGCCGGAAAGCGGGCTGGACATCATCTGGGTGTCATGCCACAGCTGTCCAGAGCCTGCGGGGTACTCATGAATCTCGTCGTTGCCGTTCTGCCCATTCGAGCTGGGGATGACGGGCGGGTGAGTTCCATTGAGCACGAAATAGATGTCCTTCGCGCCAGGCACCGCCTCGAAGTAGCGATGGTGCAGCATGTCGATGTAGCGCAGCTCATCGGGCAGGCCCGCCGGAGGATTCCCGATCCAGCTGGGGTGGGCCAGTTGGTCGGCCGAGTCGCCTGTCCACTTGCCCTGCTTGAGGATCGTGCGGCGCTTGGCAAACACGTAAGCGCCTTCGTCGATCTGAGGCATCCCAGCTGAACCGCCAGCCTGCAGCTGAACCAGCCCCATACCGCCCTGCCCACCGTCACTGCGGGTGTGGTCGTAGGTCATGGCGATGAAGTCGATCTTGTTGGTCGGATCACCCCGGGCATCGCGACCGAAGCCGCCGGACACCTCGATCGAAGCGCCCTCATCTCCGGTCGAGTCGGTGTAGCTGGCCCGGCGATGGGTCTGGTCAGCCTCAAGGATCACGTCGCCAGCAGCCTGAAGAATCACAGCGCCGCCACTACCGCCGCCCCCACCGGCCCCGAAGTTTGAGTTCTGGACCACTTCACCCCCGCCGCCATGGCCACCACGAGCGGTGATGTGGCCCGTGCTGCTCAGCAGGATGTCGCCGAAGCCTTGCAGCAAGGCCGCGCCGCCACCGCCACCGCCCGCACCCGCCTTGGCGTCGTACAGGGTCGGCGAAAGAAAGATGCCGAAGAAGAGGTTGGGGTAGTAGGGCGGGCCGAGGGGATCGCAGTCGCCGAAGTTGTTGATTGACCAGATCTTGAAGCGCATCGAGTCGACACGGGAGCCACCACCACCGCCACCCTGGCCGCCAAACAGCACGCCCAGCTCACCGCCCTCGCCAATGAAGTCGTTGGTGGGATCACCATCGGTGAAGACAGCGTCACCAGGCAGCCCCCCGGGGAGATCGCGCACCGGGTTCGAGGGTGTGCCCAGCATGTACACACACTGCAAGGGATGGGAGTTGGGCACGCCCGCACAGATGGCTTCATCGTTGCCATAGAGGGCGTCGTTGATGTTGTCGTTCGTGGGGCACTTGCTGAAGGGGAACCAGCTGCTCTCACTCTGGACGATGTACGTGCCCGAGCCTTTGCGCGCCTGGTCGCCCATGCCGTAGTAGCTGCCACCGCCACCTCCCGGGGGCCGATGCTCTTCACGGTTGTCGAACTGGTCCAGCTTGGGGAGACCGCTCGCTGCCGGGTTGTAACCCAGCGCGCACAGCCCGCCCCTTCCGCCAACGCTTGAGAAGGTGACCCCGCCAGCGGCCGAGACCACCGGGCCGAAACCTTGCTCTCCGGTCTCTGGGGTGACGTACTGATCAATGGCTCCTGACCCCGAGGGGTCAAAGCGTGTGGGGTGGCCATCGCCGCCCCGCCCCGCGCCCGGGCCACCGGGACCACCAGGGACCGACAGGAAGCCTGAGTTGAAGGTGTCATCGGAGAGGCCGTCCGTCCCATCCAGGTCGAGCACCCCATGGATCTCAATGCGCCCGGTCGCCGTGATCCGCAGTGGGTTGCTGCCCACGACCACGACCCTCACACCCTCGGGGATGATGAAGTCACGGAACGAGAAATGCCCGCCGAGAACGGTCACCGGAGCGGTCACCCCCGTGGTCGTTCCATCGGGCAGCGGAAAGGTCTGCACATCTGTATCCAACAGCACGACCTGATAGTTCGCAGCCGTGTAGTCCGGACTGGGATCGCCCTTCGAGGCCGTCGAACTGATGTAGGCCTTGGTGGGCTGAAAACTCGCCTTGGCTACGGGCAGGAAGTCACCCAGACTGAAGGCATCCGGCACACCCACCGAAGCCCGTAGACCACTGGACGGCTGGGACGCGGCCACCGTCTCGGCCCACTCGGCCAGGGGGCTCGTGGACAGGGGCTGGGTGTTCTCGTACGTCGTCGTCAGGAAGTCCTCGAAGAAGACATCGGCGATGGGCGCAGCGCTCCCGGCGATGGGCTGGGCCGTGGTCACCCGCAGCAGCTCGACCGCTCCCAGGGGACTCTTCGGTGACGACGGGTCGGCGTTCAGCTCGCTCGTGCCGAACAGCGACGTGAACGTGTTGCGCTGCATGAGCTTCAGCTCGGCGTCGATGGGCAGCACCCCCAGCGGGTCGAGCTGCACCACCGCACCGGACGCGCCGTTCGACATCAGCGCCACCGACACGTCGATCTCCAGGTGACCCAGGGCCAGGGTCGTCGCCGGGCTCAGTCCATCAGGAAAGCCTGCCAGGTTGCTGCCAAACGCGGCCACGTTGGATGTGACCAGGGTCGACACGCCGGTTTCCAGGGACACGTGATCCAGGCTGTCCGTGGTGCGGTTGAGCGCCAGCACGGTCTGCTCACCCACGAACTCCATGGCGCCGTATTCTTCGGTCAGCGTGAGCAGCACGTCGGCCGACGCACCACTGAACAGGCCTTCGCCCGTCTCGAAGCCGCCGTCCACATCAGCATCGATGGCGGTCACGTTCACGATCGACGGCAGGGCACCCGCGCTCAGACGCACCAGCGCGTACAACGCACCGGACGGCGCTTGAGCCAGGTCGA
>CAZIAK010000050.1:0-23431 GCA_964537035.1 uncultured Phycisphaerales bacterium
GGCAAGGCGCAGTGGTCCGCCTGAGCGACAGCGAGCCAGCGCAGTTGGTGCTTCCGATCGTTGCGTGAGCTGTGTCGTGGCAAGGCGCAGTGGTCCGGCCGACCGGAGGCGTGGCGCTAGCCACGTTGAGGATCGGCCGTGGCCGCTGCAACGCAGCCACGGCGCAGCTCACGCAACAGACCCCCAACGCACTACACCGTCAGGAGAGTTGTTCCCAGTACTCTGGCGGCATGTCCTGAGCAATTTTCAGCGCGCCGTTCGCGCCCGCGTACACGACCTCGTCGACCTGGGTGACGTTGCCGCCGCCGAGGTGCTCGTCCATGTAGGCCGAGATGGCCCCAGCCAATCCGCGGATCTGGCTGCCACCGCCACCGAGCAGCACGTTGCTTCGGAGCACGGCCTGGAACTCGGGGTCGAAGGACGCCACAAGGCCAGCGAGAGAGTCGACGATGGGGGGCACCACCGAATGGCAGGCTTCACGCATCTGGTCGGTGATGTCGATCTCGGTGGGCTTGCCCTTCTTGGGCCAGGTGACCTTGATCGGATCGGCGCTGGCGAGCACCGTGGCGAACTGCTCCTTGGCCAGGGTGAGCATCTGATCGCTGAAGTCGATACCCGGGTGGGCCTTGCGGATCAGCTTGGCCAGCAGGATGTCGATGGCGTCGCCGGCGTGGCCGAGGGTGGACTGGTCTTCGGCGGCGGGCATGGTGCCGTGCATGCGGCACATGTCTGTGGTGCCGGCGCCGATGTCGATGACCAGGGCGTCGGTGAGCACGTCCATGCCGTAGGCCACGGCGAAGGGCTCGGAGCAGATCATCACCGAGTCGATGACCTCTTGGGCCGCCTTGAGCAGGGCCTTCTTGTTGTTCATCTCGGCCTCGGCCGGCGCGCCGATGACGCAATGGACCAGGGCATCTGCCGGGGGACGGGCCAGCTCGATGGCATGCTTCACCAGAGCGTGGGCCGCATCCATGTTGGCCTCGACCGCCGCATCGTCGATGTCGACGTGGTCACCTGTGCCCTTGATGCAACCATGCTCAAGGGGGCGGTAGACGTTCAGCGAGAGGCGGTGCTTGATCACGTCGTCGCCATAGAGCACGTCGCGCTTCAGCAGCTTGTGTGAGACCACATCTTTCGGGTAGCCGATCAGCGAGGGCACGCATTCGCGCACGCCGTTGCTGGCAGCGATGGCTGTCCGGGACGTGCCCAGATCCATCCCGATGTAGATGGTGTCTTTCTCTTCGTTGGTCATTGCCAGCTCTCCACCCGGGAAGGTCTCGCCAGGAGTCTCCGGGTCGACGTGATCAGTCTTTGTTGAGGATTTCGCGGAGCTCTACGTTCAGCTTGAAGATCTCGCTGAGCAGCTCCTTCTTGGTCTGGTATGCGGGGTCTGCCGTGCGCACGCCAGCACGGACGGGCTGACCCGGTATTTCGGACAGGGTGGGCTCGAACTGCGCCCGCTGCAACATGTCCTCGGTTTCTTGGAGCTTGCGCTTGAGCCGATGCATGCGCCGCTGCAGTTTTTGCAGCCGGGCTTCATGGGTGACCCGGGATTTCTCGACGGCCATTTCTCGCTGTTCGGCGATGGCCTGGGTGACCAGGCCGATGGCCCGGTCACTGAGCGCCGAGCCCCTGTCAGCCTTGCTCAGCAGCTCACGCAGGCTGGTCTCGAGCTTGGAAGAGAGGCTGTCGAACTCTGCGCCGCCTTCGCTGACCTCGACACTCCGCTCCTGCTCATACTGGTCGGCGGTGGCGACGAGCGCCTTGTCGAGGCGGATCTTGTTGTCTTCGAGCGCCTGCTTCTCGTTGACCAGCTCGTTGACCGTGGCCTGGAGGGTGTCCCGCTCGTGCATCAGGGCCAAGAACTCGAGCTTGACCTCCTCGTGGAGCTCATGGCCATTGAGGGCCATGCCACGGCGCCGGAGCGTGTTCTCGACCGCCTGGCTGATCAGCTGCTCGATGTCGCGAAACTTCAGCACGGAGACGTGCTTGCGCCCATCTTTCTTGAGCGACTCGACGGTCGTGCGCCGGGATGCGGTGCGCATCAAGTGGTAGATATTGCGGGCGAGGCTGCGGCTCATCAGACTACGGATCGGGGAGGGCTGTGAGGCCTATCGGCTAGCGCAGGTTTGGATCTAAAGCGCTTCATTCTAAAGTTTTGCGAACGATTCGTCTCGCGAGCTCAGGACCCTTTTGTGGCCGAATGGCCCGGCGAGAATCCCCCAGTCGGCCAGGGGTCTGGTCCGGCTTGTGCTGGCTGGCCAAAGGCGGGTTGGAAACAGGCTCAAGCCATCAAGAGGAAGAGAGAACGAGGGAGATACCGAAGACTTTTCTGGATTCGGTGGTTCAAGGATCACTCAATTGGGTGCGGCCCCTGATCCGATAGGACAGGCTCGGGCCGCTTCCTTGGCGCCTGGTTCATACATCGAAAGAATCGAATCTATGAGATGGCCCTTCCGGCGCCGACGCCGTGCTGACGAGCCCGAGGAGGGTGCCCATGAGCTGGTCGTCCTGGTCGATGGTTCTCTGTCCAGCCGACTGGTGGTCTACCACGACCCCCATTGCTACCAGGCCGAGCAGTATCGGGTCTTCCGCACCAACTTGCGGGCCATGAACCCGAGCAACGACCCGCGGACGTTGATGTTCACGTCGTCGTCCCCGGACGAGGGCAAGTCGACCACCGTGTGCAACGTCGCCCTGAGCCTGGCTGAAGCCGAAGAGCTGAAGGTCTGCCTGGTCGACATGGACCTGCGCGGCCCGCGGATCCACGAGCTGTTCGACCTGTCCCGGGGCCCCGGCCTGTCCGACGTCTTGCTCGATCGCCTCGACCCCCGACGGGCCCTGCAGCAGGGTGGCGTCCCCAACCTCTCGATCCTCACCGCCGGCCGCCATACGGACAAGCCCAACGAGGTCCTGGGCTCCGAGTATCTGCAAGACCTGCTGGCCTTCCTCAAGCGGGACTTCCACTACATCATCGTGGACTCGCCCCCCTGTGCGGTCTTCGCTGACGCCACCCACATGTCGACCTTCATGGACGGCGTGATCCTGGTGGTGGCCTTGCACGACACCATGCGTCATCAAGCTGACGAGGCCCTGGCTTCGCTGGCCTCGGTGGGAGCCAATCTGGTGGGGACTTTCGTCACCGGGGCCGAGACGGCCGCCACCCACGACAGCGTGGACACCTACCACGAGGCCTGACGGCGTCGATGGAGGGGGCTGAGGGTGCGCTTCTGACCCCAGGCCCGGTGCGAGTGGCCAGTACCACGGCTGGCCATTCGCTGGATCAGCAGCCTCTTCACAGAAGGCCGCCAGCGCCTGAATTCCCAAACAAGTGACTTGATCATCGTGTTATATTTTGCTCCCTGGTCGCCATGGGCACTCTGAAGGCGACCCACCTCCGGGGCGTTTTTCGATGATGCGATGTTCTCTCTCTGCGGCGCCGTGCTGGGCGCTGTTGGCGATCCTCCCATTTCTGAGTCTGGGCTGCGCACAAACCCAGACCCGGGGTCACGAGTCTGCGCCGCTGCGCGACCTCGACACCCACTGGGCTGCTGACGTGATCGACCCGATCACCGCGCCGTACCAGTTCGAGTCTCCGCTGATCCACACCAGCATTCGGCCCGTCGCCATCTACCACTCGTTCGGCAAGAGCAACTCGCCCCTGGGCGCTGGCCAGCTCATCAGCGGCGGCCAGCTGCGAGCCTTCGCCCTGCAGGCGCGCTACGCGGTCACGGACCGTTTCGCGGTGATCGCCACCAAGGATGGACGAGTGAAGACCAACTTCGGCTCTGGCGGAGCGCTCTCTGGCGATCAGACAGGCTGGGTCGACATCGCCGGCGGCGTGAAGTACGCCCTCGTCGACGACGAGGAGCAGGGGACGCTGATCACCGCAGGCGTCACCTACGAGGCCACCGCTGGCGACCGGGACATCTTTCAGGGCAACGGTGAGGGCCTGTGGCGTCCGTTCGTCAGTGGCCTCTGGGCCAGCGAGGACGTCAACGTGATCGCCTCGGTGGCCGCGAGCCTGCCGGTGGACGGCGGCGCCGAATCGCAGTCGGTCGACTATCACCTGCACCTGTCGCCCAGCGACGCGGGCGACTTCGTGCCCCTGGTCGAGATCAACGGCATCCACTACACCGATGGTGGTCGGGCCCTGGGCGTGAACTTCGAGGGCATCGACTACGCCAACCTGGGCGCGGCCCTGGTCGAGGGCAATGACATCATCACCGCGGCCGTGGGTTTCCGCTATCGCACGGAGGGCATGGGCAGCTTCGGTCTCGCCTACGAGCAGCCCGTCACCAACCGCAGCGATCTGTTCGGCGACCGCATCACCGGCGACTGGATGATCCGCTTCTAGTCCGAGAGCGGCTGACGTCAACGGACCCCGGGTGGGCCCTCTACTTCGGCAGGGTGGCCCACCCGGGCAGGCTGCCCACGTCGATGCCCAACACAGGCACGGCGAACAGCTGCAGCGCCGCCAGCACCAGCACGATCCCCAGCAGGTTGAACCACAGCCCGCAGCGCACCATGGAGCGGATGGGCACCAGCCCTGACGCGTAGATGATGGCCGCTGGCGGCGTGGCCACGGGCATCATGAAAGCGCAGCTGGCCGAGAGCGTGGCGGGGATCATCAGCGCCCGGGGGTCGATCTCAAGGGTGATCGAAGCCGCGGCGAGAATGGGCAGCAGCATCTCCGTGGTGGCGATGTTGCTGGTCAGTTCGGTCAAGAAGGTCAGGCCCGTCGCCACCAGGGCGATGATCAACCAGGGTGAGCTGCCGGCGAGCACCTCGAAGCGAGTGCCGGCCCAGGCCGAGAGACCCGAGGTGGTGAAGCCGTCCGCCAGGGCGAAGCCGCCACCGAAGAGGATCAAGATGCCCCAGGGGACGTCACTGGTCATCCTCCATTCGAGCAGGGCCCTGCCCGGGCGATCCTTCGAGGGCAGCAAGAACAGAAGGATGGCCATGGCCACCGCGACCACCGCGTCGTCGACGTAGCCCCGCACGCCGAGCAGGTCTCGCCAACCAGGGATCTGCGTGTCTCCGACCGAGAGCCCGGAGCCGGTCATCCAGAGCAGGGCCGTGGCCACGAAGATCGCGCCACAGAGCGCTTCATCGCGGCGCAGGGGGCCCAGGTCTCTGCGCAGACCAGCGATCACCGCGCGCCCCCCGAGCAGCTCTTCGCCGGGCAGGCGCAGCACCACCCGGGTGAGCAGCCACCAGCCGCTGACCAGGAAGACCACCGAGAAGGGCAGGGCGATGAGCATCCACTCGAAGAAGGTGACCTCGGGCGCGGCAGGAAACAGCTGCACGAAGAGGCGGGAGAAGGCCAGGTTTGGCGGCGTGCCCACGAGCGTGGCCATGCCGCCCATGTTGGCCGCGTAGGCCACGCCGAGCAGGATGGCGATGGAGACCTTGCCCAGCTGCCCCTCGTCGGCGCCCTGCTCCCGGGCGGTGGTGATCACCGAGAGCACGATGGGCAGCATGAGCAGCGTGGTCGACGTGTTGCTGATCCACATCGAGAGGGCCCAGGTGGCCAGCATGAAGCCGAGCACGAGCCGCGCGGGGCGGCTGCCCACCCGCTGCACGATGGCCAGGGCCACCCGGGCGTGCAGGCCCGAGTTCTGCAGGCCCAGGGCGATGAGGAAGCCGCCGAGAAAGAGGTAGATGGTCGAGCGGCTGTAGTTCTCGGCCACGTCGCTCACCGGGGCGATGCCGGCGAAGGGCACCAGCACCAGGGGCAGCAGGGCGGTCACGGCCACGGGGACGGCCTCGGTGATCCACCAGCAGGCCATCCACACGGCGATGGCGGCCATGCGCCCCACGGCGGGGTCATCCCCGGGGGACAGGGCCAGGACGGCGAGGGCGAGGGCCGGGCCGAGAACCAGGGTGAACGACGAGCGCTGAGAGTCCTTGGCGGACAGGTTCATGGCCCCAGACGTACCGCACGATGAGGGCCCGCGCCAGGACGGGTTTGCTGGCCGGGCTTGCGACGAGCCCTCGGGAGCGGCACCCTCGTCTGCAGCTCCATCGTGGCTCCCTGGCCAGCGAGACGCCGCGTCGGGGCCTTGTTCTGCCACCTCTCTCGCGGTGTCGTCGAGGATGTCCCCATCGAAAGCCTGATCTCCCGCGCGCCCGCCCTGCTGCTCCTCGCCATTCTGGTGCTGCTCGGCTACCTGGCCCTGCTGCAGCTGGACCAGTCCGGCCTGCTCGCCGCGGGCGCCCCGGCGGCTCTCGTGCTGGCGCTGTACCTGCGCTCTGGCCGGGGCGGTCGCTCATGAGCGCGCCCGTCGACATCGGCCTGCACGACTACCAGGCCTTTCTCACCGCCGCCACGGTGTTCGCCGCCGCTCACGCCTACCGCAAGCTGTCCCCGTTCTTCTGCGTGAGCTGGTTCGGCGCGGGCTGGATCTTCGCCTACCTGTGGACCCAGGCCCGTCCCGCCCCCGAAGTCGTGCTCTTGCCGCCCCTGGTGTTCTACCTCGCGGCGGCGCTGACCAAGGGCCTGGTGGAGACCCGCGCGTCGGTGCAGGGCAATCACCTGGTGCACGTGGCCATGACCGGTGTGCTCAGCGGTGTGGTGGCCCTGCCGCTGATCGCCGTGGCCGGGGCCATGGGTTGGTCAGTGCCACGCCCTGCATCACGGGTGCTGCTCTCTGTGAACGGCAGCTGGCTCGGCGGCCCGACCCTCGACGGCGTGTGGCTGTGGATCGCGGCAGGCGGTGTGTTCTACGGTGCCTACAAGCTCTTCGACCACGTGGGGTTGAGTCGGGGCTGGCAGCTCGTGCTGCTCTTCGGTTCCACGCCGTTCCTGGTCATGGGCGCGGAGTGGCTCCACGGCCTGGCCTAGGGGACGCCCTCACACTTGGAGCGCTCAAGCGCCGGGCGCGAGGACCAGCACGGCCAGCGGGGGCAGGTCGAGCACGATGGAGCGCTCTCTCTCGTGGATCGCTACGGGCTCGATGGTTGCGGGGTTGTGCGTGGTGAGGTAGCCGCTGCCGCCGACGTCGCTGTGGTCGGTGTCGAGCAGGAAGCGGTACTCGCCGAGCCCAGCGTCGCTGCCGTGATCGGGCACGCCCACCCGGTACTGCTCTCGGGGGACCGGGGTCAGGTTCATCACCACCAGCAGGTGCTGATCTTCCCAGCGGCGCAGGTACGAGAACACCGAGCGCGCCCTGTCCTCGCAGAAGATCCACTCGAAGCCTGACTCGTCCGGGTCGCCGCGCCAGAGGCAGGGGTGCTCGCGGTAGAGGGCGTTGAGCTGGGTGAGCAGGTGCGAGAGCCCCTGGCGCATGGGGTCGTCTGCCAGGTGCCAGTCGAGGGAGCCGTCGTGGTCCCACTCGGCGAACGAGGCCAGCTCCGTGCCCATGAACAGCAGCTTCTTGCCGGGCCTGGTGAACTGGTAGGTCAGCAACGAGCGCAGATTGGCGAAGCGCTGCCAGTGGTCTCCATGCATCTTGTTCAGCAGGCTGCCCTTGCCGTGCACCACCTCGTCGTGGGAGAGGGGCATCAGGAACTGCTCGGTGTGTTCGTAGGCCATGGCGAAGGTGATCTTCTCGTTGTGGTGGCAACGGAAGACCGGGTCGACGGCGAAGTAGTCGAGGGTGTCGTGCATCCAGCCCAGGTTCCACTTGAGGTCGAAGCCCAGGCCGCCTTGATCGATGGGGGCCGTGACGCCGGGCCAGGTGGTCGACTCTTCGGCCATCATCAGGCTGCCGGGGAAGCGCTCGTGGACGGTGCTGTTGATGCGCTTCAGCAGAGCGATGGCGTCCGTGTTTTCACTGCCACCCTCGGCGTTGGGCAGCCACTCACCGTCGGGACGGCTGTAGTTCAGGTGCAACATGGAGGCCACCGCGTCGACCCGCAGGCCGTCGATGTGATAGGCCTCGAACCAGTGCAGGGCCGAGCAGAGCAGCAGGTTGGCCACCTCGTGCCGCCCGTAGTTGAAGATGCTCGTGTCCCAGTCAGGGTGGTGACCACGGCGCGGGTCTTCGTGCTCGTAGAGGGCCGTGCCGTCAAAGCGATGGAGGCCGTGGTCATCCCGGGGGAAGTGGGCCGGCACCCAGTCGAGGATCACGCCCAGACCCGCCCCGTGAAACGTGTCGACGAGAAAGCGCAGGCCGTCGCCGTCGCCCCAGCGCGAAGTGGGGGCGAAGTAGCCCGTGACCTGGTAACCCCAGGAGCCGCCGAACGGGTGCTCCATGAGCGGCATGAACTCGGCATGGGTGAAGCCCAGCTGGCGCACGCGCTCGGCCAGGGGCTTGGCGATCTGCCTGAACGAGAGCGACTTCTTGCCCAGGCGCAGCCAGGAGCCCAGGTGCACCTCGTAGATCGACAAGGGTGAGCGCACCGGGTGTCGGTGGGCCCGGGCGGCGAGCCAGTCGCCGTCGCCCCAGGTGTAGGTCGATGGCGCGACGACGATGGACGCGTGGCCCGGGGGCTGCTCGGTGAAGCGTCCGTAGGGGTCGGTCTTCTGCAGCAGCTCGCCGTCTGCCGTGCGGATGGCGAACTTGTACAACGTGCCCGGGCCCATGCCGGGGACGAAGCCTTCGTGCACACCCGACGGACCCAAGGGGCGCAGGGGGTATTCTCCTGGCTGCCAGTGACAGAAGTCACCGACCACCGAGACGGCGGCGGCGCTGGGAGCCCACACGGCGAAGGCCGTGCCGCTGACCCCGTCGACCTCCCGTACGTGGGCGCCGAGCAGCTCGTGGACGCCCTGGTGGTTGCCTTCCGCGAACAGGTGCAGATCGACGTCGCTCAACGTGGGCGCGAAGCGGTGGGGATCGCTGACCACGGTCATGGGTTCGGTCCGTCGAGGCGCAGCAGCAACAGCGTGTGGGCGGGGAGCTCGACGTGCTCAGCCGGTGGGGCGACCTTGGCGCCGTGGCGTGCGGGCACGTCCGTGTCGACGAGGCGGGTCCAGCCCCGCTGACGGCCCCGCTCTGGCAGCTGAAAGGTGACCGAGGTGCTGTCGCCGTTGAGCAGCAGGACCAGGTCGGCCTCGGCGTGGGGATTCGCCTGGGCGCCTTGCTCGGCCCGCCATTCGTCGGTCTCGTCGTAGAAGGCGGTGTTGCCGTTGCTGTCCACCGCCGACCCCGCGAGCAACGCGCCCAGGACCAACCCGCTGCCGTCGTCCCAGTCTCCGTCGTTGAGCTCGGCGCCGTCCGCCCGCAGCCAGGTCAGGTCGCGGCCTCTCAGGGCGGGGATGTGCTCCCCGGTGAAGTGTTGCTTGCGGCGCAGCACCGGGTGCGCTCGGGCGACCGCAGACACGTGACGGACGAAGGCCAGAAAGTCGCTACCCTCGCTGTTCAGCCCCCAGTCGAGCTGGGCCAGATCGCCGGCTTGGCAGTAGCTGTTGTTGTTGCCTTGCTGCGAGTGTGACAGTTCGTCGCCGGACAAGATCATGGGCACGCCCGCAGACACGAGCAGGGTGGCGATCATGTTGCGTCGCGCCCGCTCACGCAGGGTGAGGATGGAAGGGTCGTCCGTGGGGCCTTCGACGCCCCAGTGGCAGGCCTTGTTGTCGTTCGAGCCGTCTCGGTTCTCTTCGCCGTTGGCCTCGTTGTGCTTGGACTCGTAGCTGACCAGGTCGGCCAGGGTGAAGCCATCATGGCAGGTGATGAAGTTGATGCTGCGCCGGGTGGCTCCAGCCACCAGGTCAGCGCTGCCCGAGAGGCGACTGGCGAGCGCCGACCGCTGATCGTGGTCGCCTCGCCAGAACTGTCGCACCCGATCGCGGTAGCGGCCGTTCCATTCTGACCACTTCGAGGGCAGCCCCCCTTGGATGTGTCCGTCAGCGCGACAGTCCCAGGGCTCGGCGATGAGTTTGGTGCGCGCGAGCAGGGGGTCCTGGCTGACGATGTCGAAGAAGCGGCCGTCTGGAGGGCCCGCGCCTCGGGGCCTGCCCAGGGTGCCGGCGAGGTCGAAGCGAAACCCGTCGACATGCATGACCTCGACCCAGTGACGCAGGCTGTCCATGATCATGCGCAGCCCGGGGTTGCCCGAGGCGTCGACGCTGTTGCCGCAGCCCGTGACGTCGACCATCTGCGCCGGGTTGTCGGCGTCGTGGTGGTAGTAGCCGCCGCTGTCGAGTCCGCGCCACGAGAGGGTCGGCCCCTGCAGGTCGGCCTCGCAGGTGTGGTTGTAGACCACGTCGAGGATCACCTCGATGCCCGCACCGTGCAGGGTCTTGACCATCTGTTGAAACTCGGCCACCGCCCGCCCGTCGTCGGCGCTGGCGAAGCGGGCATCGGGCGCGAAGAAGCCCAGGGTGTTGTAGCCCCAGGAGTTCTGCAGTCCTCGTTGCGCGAGCGCGTGTTCAGAGACCCGCGCGTGCACCGGGAGCAGCTCGACGGCAGTGACACCCAGAGAGTGCAGGTGGGCGAGGATGGGTTCAGAGCAGAGCCCGAGGTAGGTGCCACGGAGGTGGGGCGGCAGCTCGGGGTGCGCCGCGGTGAGGTGTCCCACGTGGCACTCGTAGATCAGGCTCTGGTGCCAGGGCTTGCAGGGCGCCTTGTCGCCTTGCCAGTCGAAGGCAGGGTCGATGACCAGGCTGCGGGGGACAAACGGCGCGCTGTCCCCAGGGTTGAGCGTGTCGAGCTCGCCGGGCACATGGCCGAAGACCGCGTCGTCCCAGCGCACCTCGCCAGACAGAGCCAAGGCGTGGGGATCGACCAGCAGCTTGTGTCGGTTGAAACGATGACCCCGGGCTGGGTCCCAGGGGCCGTCGACCCGCAGACCGTAGGCGAGCCCCGGGCCGAAGCCGGGCAGGTAGCCGTGCCACACGTCCGCGCTCCGTTCGATGAGCAGCAGCTCGTGGGCGGGCGCCTCGTCGTGGCGATCGACGAAGAGGCAGACCGTGACCGATGTGGCGTCCGGGGCGTGCACGGCGAAGTTGATGCCCGCTCCATCCCAGCGAGCACCGAGAGGGGCAGGACGACCGGGGAGTGAGCGCACGGGTGAGGTCATGGAGCGCCCAGGGTACCGCGCTGGCCCGGTGGATGAAGAGCGCAGCCCGGAGCGATACCTGGCTTGAGAGGCAGCGAGGACTCTGGTGCCTTCGTGTGCCGACGCTGGGCGATGCCGGTCGACGCGCTAGGCGATGGATCGTTCGCCTCACGCCTCGCAGCTGGCATGCTGTGCCAGCCATGGATCAGACCACACCCGCAGACAACGCCGCCTACCTGCGAGCGGCACTACTGGAGCGCTTGCTCGCAGCGTCGTCGGACCGCGTGCTTGCCGGGGCGCCCCCTCGGGTGCTCGACGTGGGCTGCGGAAAGGGCGATCTGCTGGCTGCCTTCCGGGCCGCAGGTCTGGCAGCTTGCGGCGTCGAGGCGTCGTTCGAACGTGCGGCGGTTGTGCGCGAGGCGGGCGACGCTGTCGCGGTCTCCAGCGCCGAGCAGCTGCCCTTCGCGGATGGCGCCGTCCCGTGGGTTGTCATGCGCCACGTCGCCCATCACCTGGCCAGCGCAGAGCGTGGTGTGCGCGAGCTCGCGCGGGTGGCATCTCGCGGCGTGGTGGTCGCCGAGCCCTGGCGTCCTCAAGAGCGTCCCGAGCAACGCACCGCCCTGGCCATCGACCTGTGGTGCAAGGGTCATCACCGGCGTCAGGGCCACGAGCACCACCCGGATGTGCCGGCGGCGCAGTTGGTGGCCTGGCTGCGGGAGTCGGCGCTGTTCGGTGGGGGCGACACACGGGGCGACGTCGAGGTCTCCCTGCACGAGGTCCTGCGCCCGGCGTGCATGCCCCGAGAGACCGTCGAGGCTGACTTGCGTGCTGCGGTGGCTGATCTCCCTCCGCAACACCCCGAGGTGCAGCGTGTCTCTGAATGGCTGGCCCTGGCCGACAAGACAGGTGTTGGTGTTACAGGGACGGCGATCGTCGTGGCCAGGCTGCGCTGACTCGGCGATCTTGGGAACCCTTGGTATCAGTGGCAACGTGAGTTCGGTTGGCGATGGGCCAGCCGATTTTACGACGCACAAGCTCTACAAGAATGGCCCTGGTAGCTGCACCTGCACATGCAACCTGGGTCCCGAGTCGCGTAGAGCAGTAACTTACGAGCTGACGCCCCCGCAGCGACCGCGCTTGTCTCTGCGTGGGCCGCCTCTGAGCGCGCGATGACCTACGCAACGGGAGAGAGCCGCTTTCGGTGCCATCGCGCGTTCCCACTGTCTGCACACGGCGTGGGACATCTCTTCCGGAGGGGGCATCCTTGCTCACCCACCCGGCACGTCGTCGTGCACTTCCCATGTCGCCAGATCGAACGTCCGGCACATGTCACCCGGCACAAACCCACGGTACTGGGCCTTGCAGCGATAGCAGATCAGCACGCGCTTGATGAACAAGCGCAGCAGCAACACGTCGACCACGGTGAACACCACCAGCGCCGCCACCAGCCAGGGGATGGGCAGCCCTGAGAAGAACAGGATGGCGTAGGTCACCGCCACCACCAGCACGCCCAGCTTGTTGTTGAAGTCTTTCTGGATGCACAGCGTGTGATAGTCGCAGCGGGGGCAGCCGTCGAGCTTGCCGTCGGCGGCCACGTGTCCGGCGAAATCGAGGGGCTGGGGCGTGCCGCACTCGCCACAGGTCGCAGCGTTGGGCAGGGGGCTGCCCGGCGCACCGATGCGGCGCTCGGTCCAGGCGTGGCAGCGGGTGCACTGCACGGCGAACGACTGTTCGCTGTGGTCGCGCTCGGGGACCTCTGCGCGGTGCTCGCTCACATCGGGATCCCGGTGGTGCCCTCGATCATCTTGCCCATCAGGTCGCCCATGAAGACCAGCACCATCATGGCGTAGAGGATGCCCGTGGCGGGCTGGGTGCGCTCCATCCTCACCGTCACCCGGGCCATGCAGGCCAGCACGAAGGGGATGGCCAGACCCACGGGGATGCGCGAGCACACGTTCACCAGATCGAGGATGCGATCGGGGTGGCGCTCGAACACGTCGACCATGCTGCGGTTGCCCGGCCCCAGAAAGCTGTCCCACATCAACCAGAGCACGGTGGTGGAGAGGACCAGCTTGGCGCCGAAGATCCAGGGCAGGGGCGTGACCAGTCGGGCCAGATGCTTGATCTCGAGGCCCGCGGCCACCAGGTACCAGTGCCCGAGGCACATGCCCCAGGTGGCGAAGCCCAGCACGAGCGACGAGAGCAGGGCCGCGGCGATGGTCAGGGCCATGGCCGCGGAATGGCTGAGCCCTGCGCTGGCCGCCGCAGTGGGGGTGCCGTCGCCCGCGACCTGTCCTGCGACCTCGCCCACCACCTCGGGGGGCAGCTGGGCCAGGGCCCCGGCCACCACCGCGGTGCCTCCCGCCAGCAACGAGATCCACAGGGTCAGGGATTCGAGCTTGGGACGGTCCCAGCCGGCGAGCGAGCTGAAGGCCAGCATGCCCACGGTGGCCAGGGCCACCGAGAGCGCGGTGAGCTGGTCGAGTGGAGCGGCGCCGCCGTCGAACAGGGCCTCGCCGCAGATCGTCAGCGCCAGCCCGTACAGGGCCACCAGCACCCAGCCCCCGAACTTGAAGTACTTGGGCCCCAGGGCCTCCCGATCGGTGAGCGGAAACGTCGCCATGGACCCGAAGGCCATCTGCACCAGGAACAACAACGACACCTGGACGAAGCTCATGGGGACGGGACTCTGCTGCGAGGGCGGGTTCTGCGGCGCTGGGCCAAGCCCCGCAGGCTACCCACAGCCCGCAGGCGTGGCCAGAGCCCGGTCAGACCCGCTGAGGGCCGTCGCCGCGGCTGCGAGCGTCTGCTGAGTTCGAAGGGGGCGTTCGCCGGGATCCCTGCCCTACTTGTCGAAGATGTTGCGGTCCTTGGGGACGTGCTTCTCTTCGATCTCCTCCATGTGCAGGTCAGGTGCACCAGGCTTGGCCAGCTTGCGCTTGTCCTTGGCTGGAGGGCTGACGGGCAGGCTCGGGCCTTTGATGGGCTGCTTGTCAGTCATTGGGAGTCCTCGATCTCGGGGCGGGGGCGGCCATCATCCCACGGGGCAGGTCCCCGAGTGTGAGATCTCTCTGCCGATCTCAGGGCTTGCGGCCAGCGGAGCGGGGCCCGGGTGAGCATGGGGCAGGCCGGTTCGAGGCGGCGGCCGGATGGCTTCGGGGTCGCCGAGATTCGGAGTCCTCTCCCGCCGAGCAGCGCTCCGGGGGCCTGCAACTGCGGCTCCGGGTGCTGCTCAGGGCACTCCGAATCTCGGCAGCGCCATCATGGGAGGCTCGGGTTGGTGAGAGAAGCACCGGGCTTGTAGCGCTGGCTGCCCTTTTTTCGTGGCGGCAAGGCTACATATCCATGACCGAGCATGGGTGGTGTGGGCAACCGAACATCTGTGGTGCCCGATCCAGATCTCAGGTCCAGAGGCCGTTTCAGGCCGAGGGCCTGCTCAGGCGGTGATCCCGTTCTCGATGGCGAAGCGGATGATCTGGGCCGTGTTCTTCAGCTGCAGCTTCTTCATCAGCCGCGCCCGGTAGGTCGACGCGGTCGACTCGGAGACCTTCATGACCTCGGCAGCCTCTTGCAGCGAGTGGCCCTGGCCGAGATGGCCGAGCAGCTGAAACTCTCGCTGGCTGAGCCGGTCGGCGGTGGGCTCGGTCAGCTCGCCCTGTCCCAGCTGCTGGGAGAGCTGCTCGTCGAGCGCGCTGGAGACGTAGCGTCCGCCCTCGTGCACCACGCGAATGGCGCCCACCAGCTCGTGCAGGGCGCCGCTCTTGACCACGAAGCCCAGGGCGCCCGCTGCCATGGCCTTGTGGGCGTAGTGGATGTTCTCGTGGGTGGTCAGGAACAGCACCCGGGTCTGGGTGCCGTTCGCCGTGAGCTGGCTCATCACCGCGGGCCCGTCGAGATCGGGCATGGAGTAGTCGAGCACCAACACGTCGGGTTTGTGCTCTTCGACCCCGGCCAGGGTGGCGACGCCCCCGTCGGCCTGGCCCACGACGGTGATCCCGTCGGCGGCGGCGATGATGGTGGCCAGCCCTTCGCGCATCATCACGTGGTCGTCGGCAAGCAGCACTCGGATATCATTCACCATGGTGGCAGGTTCCCGTCCTTTTGAGGTTCGAGCAGCGGAATCGTGACGTGCAGACTGGTCCCCCGACCAGGCTGCGAGTCGATGGTGAAGGTACCACCAAGAGCTTCGGCCCGCTCTCTCATGCCAAGCAGGCCGATGCCATGATCGCTGGTGGAACGTTCGGGGTCGAATCCATCCCCGTCATCTTGCACCAGAATGTCGATGGCGTGGGCGGTGACCTCCAGGCACAGGGAGATCGTGTCCGCATGGGCGTGACGGACGATGTTGGTCAGGCTCTCCTTGATGATGCGAAAGACGTGGCTGGCCACGTCGTCCGGGAGCTGGTCGTGCTCGAAGAGGACGTCCCGCTCGAGGATCATGCCGGTGGCCCCCGCGAAATCGTCCAGAGTGGCGTTGACGGCGGTCTCCAGGCCCAGATCGTCAAGCAGGGTGGGCCGGATCTGGCTGGCCAGGTTGCGCACCGAGCTGATCGCCCGCTGGGTCGACTGGGAGGCCAGGGTCAGGGCTGAGCTGCGTCGCTCGGGGTCGTCAAGCCCGGCGGCCAGATCGATCTGCATGGTGGTCACCGTGAGCAGCTGCCCCAGATCATCGTGCAGGTCTCGGGCGAGGGAGCGCCGCTCGTCCTCCTGGGTGGTCATCAGCCGCCGGGTGAGCTCGCGCAGCCGCTCGTTGAGCATGGTGCGGGCCGCGGCGTCCCGCCGTCGCTCTCGCTGCCTGCGCACGGTGACCAGGCCCAGGCCGCAGAGGGCCAGAAAAGCCACGGCGTAGGCAGCGTGCATCTCGGGGCGGGCCCACAGCGAGGGCGGTCCGGCGGCGACCTCGAAGTTGAGGATCGTGGGTGCACTCTGAGCATTGCTCGCGCTGTCCATGGCCTTCACAGCCAGCTCGTGGGGCCCAGGCCTGGCGTCAAAGAAGTGCAAGTTGGCCTCGTTCGACCAGGCCGAGAAGGGCGCACCGTCGAGGCTGTGGGAGAACAACAGCCGCTCCGGGGGGGTCACGCTCCAGGTGTCGTTGCCGCTCCAGCTGAGTACCACGTTGCGGGTGTGGTCCAGGTCGGGGACGAACTGGGAGGGCGTGTTCGTGGTGGGCGGCGCGACGTCATCTGCTCGCAGGCGGAGCAGCCCGCCGCCCAGGGACCCGAGCCAGAGCGAGTCGCCGTCGGCGCTGGCCAGCAAGGGCCAGAAGCTGTGGTCCCGACCGGCGCCCTGAGTGGTGACCCTGTGACACTGGCCGCGGACCACGTGGTAGAGGCCTGTCTCGCCGGCGAACCAGAGGCTGCCGTTCTCGGTCTCGGCGAAGCTGGCGGCGGCGGCGCTCTGCAACAGTCGCTGGCTGGCGGTGACGGGTCCGCCCTCTGTGCCGCCGGGGAGGCTCCAGTCAGGGGCGTTGGCGGGCAGCCAGGTGAGGCCAGGATCGTTGCGCCCATGGCCCATCCACAGGTCACCGTTGCTTCTGGCGATGAGCGCGAAGGCGCTGCGTCCGGGGGCGAGGGCAGTGGGAGTGAACTCCCGCCACTCGCTGCCGTCGTAAGTCACCATGTGCCCCAGGCCGCCGGCCAGCAGGGTGCCGTCGCTCAGCCAGGTGAGCGAGTAGACCCGGGGCATGGGCTTGTCGCCCACCCTGTCGTGCACGATCCAGCGGTCGTCGCTGCGATGGAGGATGGCGCCGCTGTAGAAGTTCGCGTCGCCACTGGAAAGGGCGATCATGGTCAGCCACAGGTCTCCCTCTGCGTCGGCGTGCAGGGAGTGGACGCCGTAGCCCGTGACCTCGGGCAGCTCTTCTCGATGCCACCGTTCACCGTCGTAGCGCAGCAGCCCCTGGAACGCCGAGCCGGAGCCCACCCACAGCTGTCCCTCGGCGTCCTCGTGGACGGCGGTGATCTCAGCCAGACGAATCCCCAGGCTGCCGGCCTCCAAGAACACGTCCACGAAGCGCTCGCCGTCGAATCTCGCCACGCCGTCGTGGGTCCCGAGCCACAGACCTCCTCTGCGAGAGTGGGCCAGGCTGTTGACCACCGAACTCACCCCTACGGCGGTGGGGTCGTAGGTCGCCCAGCGGTCAGAGAGAGAGTCATTGAGCAGCAGCTTGCCCACGTGGGTCACCACGGCCATGCGGCCGTCGGCCAGCAGGGTCATGGACTTGATCGAGGCGCCGAAGGGAGCGGGGACGTTCACCGGTTGCCAGGTGCAGGTCCGCACGTCACTCCAACAGAGGCTGCGCAGACCCGAGTACTGGATGGCCACCACCAGGTCGCCCTCGGGCGTGGCCAGGGCGTCAGAGAGCTGGCCCTGGGCCAAGGCGCTGGGCAGGGGCGTGAGCTGCAAACCGTCCCACTGCAGGCCTGATTGCCGTGAGGCGAAGACACGGGGGAGAAACACCAGCCGCTCGCCCACGTTGACGATCAGGGCGATGTCCTTGGCGTTGTCTGCGGCGCTGTCCGGCGAGCTGCTCGTGACCACGACGGGCTCCCAGCGCTCGCCCTCGAGCCGGAAGATCCCGCGGGTCGTCGCGCACCACAGCTGGCCATGAATGTCGAAGGCGAGCGCGGAGGCGTACTCGGCGTCCGTGGGCAGGGGCAGGTACGGGGTGACCGATTGATTGTCCACGATGATCAGGTGGCTGCGGTCGGCAGTGAGCAGGCGCCCGTCCGGGAGCTCGATCGGTCGGCAGGTGGGCCCGGCGACGGTGGCGGGCCTGAGCAAGATGGGCGCATCAGGGTCGTCGTCGCGCAGGGCGAGCAGCTTGCGATCCCTGACGGCGAGGTGGCCCCCCTCGGTGGGGTGCAGCAGGTCGGTGACCGCGGGGGACCCAGAGGGCCAGGGACCGATGCGGTCCCAGAGCAGACCGTCGTGGCGCCACAGGCCGCTGTCGTCCGCCACCAGGAGTTGGTTGTCCCCTGCCGCCGCGACGATCGAGAAAGTGGGCTCGGTGTCAGTCCTGCGCAGCTCGCGCCAACGCCACGATTGCTCGAGCGATTGGAGCAGGCTCTGCGGCTGGGCCTGTGCGGCCACAGTCGCCGTCACCAGCAGCAGCTGAAGGAGGAGAATCGACACGATCAGAGGGCCCACCCGCGCAACACACAGGGCGCGAGTGTATCACGGTGCCATGACGGCCTCGGACGTGTGCCGCTCAGCAGCCCGTCACAGATCAGCGAGCAGGTAGTCGAGATCGTCGCGGGTGAGGGCCTTGGCGAAGCCGTCTTCGCCCAGCACGCCACGGGCCAGGGAGGCCTTGGACTCTTGCAGCTCGCGGATGCGCTCTTCGATGGTCCCCTGAGACACGAGGCGGTAGGCGATGACCGTGCGGTCCTGGCCGATGCGGTGGGTGCGGTCGATGGCCTGGGCTTCGACCGCCGGGTTCCACCAGGGGTCAAAGAGCACCACGTAGCTGGCAGCGGTGAGGTTCAGCCCGGTGCCGCCCGCCTTCAGCGAGACCAGGAACACCGACGGGTTCGGGTCGGCCTCGAAGGCGGCCACGATCTCGCCCCGGTTGCGGCTCGAGCCCGTGAGCATGTGATAGGGGATGCCCCGGGCCTCCATATCGCTGGCCACCCGCTTCAGGCACTGCACGAACTGGGAGAACACGAGCACCTTGTGCCCCTCGCCCAGAATGGGCTCGACCAGCTCGAAGAAGGCCTTGAACTTGCCCGAGCCCAGATCGTCTTTGCCGCCCACCAGGCCGGGGTGACAGCAGATCTGCCGCAGCCGGGTGAGCACCGCCAAGATCGAGATCTTGTTGCGGCGCACGCCTCCCGAGGCAGAGAGTTCGTCAAGCAGGGTGCGGCCTTTGGCCAGCTCGGCCAGGTACAGCTGGCGCTGCCCGGGGGTGAGTTCGCAGTCGAGCTGCTCTTCGATGCGCGGCGGCAGCTCCGGGGCCACCTCGCCCTTCAGCCGACGCACCATCACCGGGCGCAGCTTGGCCGCGAGCAGGGTGCGGGCGTGGGGCGGAGCGTCCGGGTGGTCGTAATGCCTGGCGAAGCTGGCCCGAGTCCCCAGGTAGCCCGGGTTCAAGAAGGCCTGGATGCTCCACAGGTCGAGGGCCCGGTTCTCGAGGGGCGTGCCGGTGAGGGCCAGGCGGTGCTGAGCCTGCAGGCCTCGCGCCGCACGACTCACGGCGGCGTCCGGGTTCTTGATGTTCTGCGCTTCGTCGAGGATCACCGCCCGCCAGGAGATGCGCGCCAGCTCTTCGCTGTCCCGGCGCAGCAAGGCATAGTTGGTCAGCACCAGATCGTGATGGGGGATCTGCTCGCGCAGCTGGTGCCGCTCGGCGCCGGCGGTGAGCGAGAGCACCTTGAGCTCTGGCGCGAAGCCGGCGGCCTCACGCTCCCAGTTGTGCAGCACGGACGCAGGACAGACCACCAGGGTCGGGCCGCCGTCGGGGTCGCGCTTGATCTCACGCACCAGCCAGACCAGGGCCTGGATCGTCTTGCCCAGTCCCATGTCGTCGGCCAGGATCGCACCGAGCCCGAGCCCCGTTGTGTAGCTCAGGAAGTCGAGGCCATCGCGCTGGTACGGCCGCAGGGTGGCTTGAACCGCGTCAGGCACGGGAATGCGCGGCAGGCCGTCGAACGCGGCCACCTTCTCGCGCAGCTCGCTCACTCGCTGGACAGCTTCGGGGTTGCCCTCCGGCCCCTGCAGGATGGTCAGGGCGTCCGGGCTGGCTTGAGCGAGCTGCAGCAGGCTGATGCGCTGGTCGTCGAGCCCGGGTTCGATGCCCAGGTCGGCCAGGGTCGCGGCCACGTCGTCGTGGACCTGGGCCTCGTCCTTGCGCACCCAGCCCGAGGGCAGGCGCACGAACGGCGCGTTGGCTTCTCGCAAGCGGCCCAGGTCGGCCTCCGTGAGCGCAGACCCTTCGGCGGCCCATTCAGACGACACGGTGAACCAGTCGACGCCGCTGGACACCACCCGCAGCTTGGGCTTGGGCGCGGTGGGCGTCTCGAGCAGGCGCAGGACCGTGTTGTTGCCGTACCAGGCCACGCCCTCGGGGCGCGTCTCCCAGGCGTCGCTGAAGTTCTCGACCGAGCGGGCGGTGAGACGAATGGCGAACCCCGCGCCCGCCGAGGAGGCGGCGACGCTGCGAGAGCTGCGCTGCTTGTCGGCGGCGTCCCTGAAGGTCTCGAGCCAGTCATTGAGCGGGGCCACGGCCCGGCTGTCCGGCTCCTCGAAGAAGAGCGGGCCCGAGAGGGGTGGGGGCGGTGCGTCGAGAACCGCAGCATCGGTCTGGGAGGCGTCGTCGTCTTGCCCGTCGGCCTCTGTCACCCGTTGCAGCTCGACGGATTCTGTGGGGTCTCCGTCGCCGTCAGCGCTGCTCTCGTCCGTGGTCGCCTCGCCAGTCTCGATGGCTTCGGGCTGGCTGGCGCTGTCGACCCAGCGGCCGTCCGGCAACCATTCGAAGAGGGTGGCGCCGTCGGGCACGGGCTCGCCCGGTCGCCACTCGGCGTGGGTGCAGGCGAAGGCCCGGCACTGCAGCCAGTCGTCGTCCGCCAGCTCAAGGCTCACCGCGGGGTGGACCGCGTGGACCCGGGTGTGTCCCGCGAGAGAGGCCCGAAAGGCGGGGAAGGCCCGGGCCAGGGGTTCGACCAGGGCGCGCATGGGGCCGGGGGTCGGATCGAAGCCGCCCGTGCTCTCGAAGAGCTGGGAGAGAATGGGCGGCGGGTCGCCCCGGGTCATCCAGAAGGCGCCCTGGGACAGAACCAGGGTGGGCTCTCGCCGTGAGGTGGCGCTGCTGCGCAGGACCACGTACTCCCCCGGCTCAAGGACGTGTCCATCGGGGAGCTTGTGTTCGAGCACGACGAGGGGTGAGCCCGTGGCGTGGCTCAGCACGGGGACGATGGAGAGGGTGCCCGTGGCCAGCTGAGGGCGCTGCCGCGCCGTGAGCCCGGCGGCGAGGGCGAGCTGCTCTGGCAGGACGTCCGCCCAGGTGACCATGGGCGAGTCGGCCACGGCCAGGATCAGCCGCAGCAGGGCGGAGCCGCTGAACTCGAAGGTGTGCTCGAAGTCGAGAATGCTCGAGGAGAGCAGGGGTTCGAGCAGCACACCGAGCAGCTCTTTCTGCTCTACGGGGAGCACGTCCGGGTCGCGGTTCGCGTCCGCCAGGAGCTGGCGCAGCTGCATGCCCGTGCGGGGGGCGTCGTCGATCCGTTGCGAGGTCAGGTGGGCCGAGACCACCACCGTGGCGCCAGCGCCCGGGTGCTGCAGTAGCTGCAGGACGAGGCGCAGGCTGCGCACGGAGCGGGGCCGCCGGGTGCCGACCCAGGCGGAGATCTGATCGGCCAGGGTGGTCTGGTGGCGAGACTCGTCCCGCTGCTCGATATCGGTGCGGTTGAGAAAGGGGGCCAGGGTCTTGGGCAGGCGCGGGCCCAGGTGGCGGTAGAGCTCCTTGGCCAGCTGGAAGCAGCGCAGGTCCGGGTCGTCGATCTCGGCCATGTCGCTGAGCGGCGGGGCGAAGGCGGCGGAGGCGAAGCGGGGTTCGTCGACGAGCAGGTCCGCCAGGGCGTGGACCCGGTCGATCCAGTCGGGGCTGGACTGCAGGCGCAGCAGAGCGCCTCGCTGGCGCAGCGTCGGCGGGGACTTCTCGGTCTCGGCGGACTCCGGGGGCTGCTCGGTAGTCTCGTCGCCGGGTAGGTCCTGGGCAGGCATGAAGGGAGCTGGTTCGAGTTCGCGGCTGTGAACCGAGCAACTCTACCAGTCCCGCCGAAAGGGGCTACGAGTTTCGGGGAGAGTCTTGGGTCAGGGCGAGGGTTGGCTGGCCAGGTTGCCCAGGAGGGCGGTGGCCCAGAGGCTGGACAGCTGCCACTGGACCCCGGGGTCAGCGACGCCCAGCCAGGCTCCTGCTTCGCCCACGGTCTCGGCCGTGAGGAGGGCCAGCTGCTGGCCCTGCCGCTCGCCCCCCAGACCTCCGGCGCAGATCACCCGCTGTTGCTCGCTCAGCGTTTTCAGGGCGGCGCGGGCCTGGCCGGTCGGCTCGCCCATGGCCAGCACGTAGGCGGCGGGCACGAACGGCTCGCCCTTGGCCTTGCCCCGCTCGATCTCGTCGCGCAGGGGGCGCAGGTCTCTGTCTGACCTCCAGGGCATGAGCACGATGTCGAAGAGCCCCGCGACCACGGCCGGGTCTGCCTGGGCCAGATCGTGAGCGGCGGCCATGTCGGACAGGTCGAAGACGTAGAGGCCGCGCCAGGCGTCGCTCGCCCGGGGTTCGCCGAAGGGTCCGGCCAGGAGCAGTGTCCCGTCAGCCCCCATGCTCTCGATGTGCGCTCGGTGCCCAGCGGATGCTGTGGCCACGGTGTCGTCGCTGAGTGCGTCGGCCTGGGGGCCCGCTGTGAGAATGGCGAGGGTGTAATCGTGGGCGGGGGGCAGGGCCGGGCTGGCGCAACCTGCGAGCAAGACGATCGAGATGATGGCGATGTGGCGCATGGGGTCACTCCCTACGGGGTGGATGGTCTGGCTGTCCCCAGCTCTTGGAGCATGAGCGACCGTGGGGGGAGGTTCAACGTGGGGGTGGCCGTGGGTGGAGGGCCAGAGGCAGGCTAGGACGCGCTGACAACGATGGCGCTGATTCGGCCCGCGATGGGCCCGGGGCCGAAGCGCTCCCGCAGCGCTTCGCTGGCAATCTGGGTGGCCCGGTCGAGACCGCCCGCATCTCGCGCCTCGATTTCGTCGCGCAGGGGCGTGCCTTGGCAGTAGGCGATGGCTGCCAGGTGAGCTGTTGCTGCGCTGCTCAGATGATCGCTCTGGGTGAGCTGGGTTTGCGTGAAGCCTGCAGACTTGGCCTCGGCTTCGATCTCGTCAGGACGGCCATGTCCGTGGGGAGTCCGGGGTAGAAACGCCGGCGGGTCTGCCGGGTAGAGCGCGCTCATGGCGTCGGTCACTACGGCAGCGAACTCGTTGTGCTCGATGTTGTTCCAGAGGTTGTAGAGGAACGTCCCCCCAGGTCGCAGGACCCGGCGAATTTCTCGATACGCGGCCACTCGATCGGGGAAGAACATGACCGCGAACTGGCAGACGACCACATCGAAGGCGTCGTCGTCGAAGGGTAGCTCCATCACGTTGGCTTGGCGCCAGATGACGTCACGAGCCGTGCCTACATGTTCGGCGTGGCTGACCATGGCCTCGTTGAGATCGGTGGCGGTGATCTCGGTTGAGGTCGGCAGAGCGGCGGCGAGGGCTCGGGTGACAACGCCGGTGCCGCAGGCCACCTCAAGTACCGCACCGGGCTTGAGGGCCAGGGCCCGTGCGGCGAGGTCGTCGGCGTAGGGCTCGAAGATGAGCGGGACCAGGGTCGACTCGTAGAACCGCGCCACCGCGTCGGTGAAGTGGCTGTCGGATGGAGGCTTGGTGTCGCCAGAGTCGGTCACTCAAGGTACTCACGAAGGGCTGAGGCGTTGTTGAGCTGCTCTTCTTTCGA
>CAZIAK010000050.1:23531-28449 GCA_964537035.1 uncultured Phycisphaerales bacterium
TCGATCAGGATGCGCCGCCCGTCCGCCTCGCTGGGCTCTTCATAGATGCGCTTGGTGAGCAGCTGTGCCAGGGCTCAGGCCTCTTCGGGTTTGTCGCAGACCACTTCGTACTTGATGCCCTCGAGGTCCTTGAAGAAGACGGCGTAGTACTGAGGGCTGTATTCATTGTAGAGCCTTGGCTCGGCGACGATCTCCGCGCCAATGGCCTGCACCTGAGCGTAGAAGCGGTCGACCTCTTCTCGGGAGTCGGCCCTGAATGCCAGATGATGCAGTGCGCCGGGCTTGCGGCGGCAGATCGTGTCGTCTGCGAAGGCCTCTCTTGGCGAGCTGATGGTGAAACCCAACTGCGGGTGGGTGTAGTCCAGCACATGCAGCTCGTGGCTCTTGATGACCGTGTGGACCCGCTGGTTGCGCTCGAAGCCCAGCAGTGGCAGCAGCTTGTCGTAGAACGGCACGGCGACGCTCATGTCCTTCACGGTGATCTGGACGTGATCGATGATGGGTTTCATGGGGCCTGGCTTCGCTGGGGCTGGCGTTCAGCGCGGTGTGGCAGGGCGCGAATCTACCTGATCGATCAGGACCACGTCGCCGCGCCAAGCGGCGTCGGTCTTCTCGGCCAAGGCGACTCCTGGGCCGGCGTTTGGGAGCTGGGCGATGATCTCGCCCGTCTCTGACCAGAGCGCACTCTTGCCCGCCGCGGCCAGCCCGCCTGTGGGGCCGCCGAAGTTCGCGAACGCGACGACCATGGTGTGATCCGCTGCGTGGCCGGCGAGAGAAGCGGTGGCCGCTTCGAGTTCAGAGGGGATGACGAACATGCTGGCCAGGTAGGCCGTGGCGCCCAGGCTCGCGGCTCTTTGGGGGTGGGACGGGTGGCTCGTGTCTGCGCAAACGGCGACCGCCGCCAACGTGTGATCGATGGCAATCAGAGGGTTGCGGTCGCCGGGCGAGAAGACGGTGGCCTCTGCAGGGGGCACCGTGCCGTCGCAGCTCGCGCTGGCCGGGAACGCGCCCAGATGGTGCTTCGTGTAGAGGTCGACGGAGCGATCGGGGGAGAGGATGAACGCGCCGATGAAGAGCTGTGATCCCAACCGAATCGGAGCGCCGACGATGAGGGTGACCGCGAGTGAGTGGGCGGCGTCGCGGAGTGGGGCGAGCCGTGGGTCGTGAGCAGAAAACGCGAGATTGTGGGCGAGCCCGATCTCGTAGCCGGTGAGGGACAGCTCGGGGAACACGACGAGCTGGGACCACTCCCGCGCCGCGACCTCGGCAAGTCGAAGGTGTTGAGCGACGTTTGCAGCAACGTCGCCTCTCACCGGGACGGTCTGTGCTACGGCGAGGGTGCGCACGATCGCTGCTCCTTGTGCGCTGCCTCGAGCTTGCGCAGCCGATGCCAGGCCACGCCCCAGATCGCTCGGAAGCCCCGCCCAAGAAGCGGGGTCAGCCGTTCGGCGGCTTCGGCAGGGGGCACGCCGGCAGACTCCCAGGCCTTGGCGGTCTCGGTCATGGCGGGCACGGGCGAGGGCGAATGCAGAGGGCCGACCAGAGCTGCTGCTCGATCTCGCTCATGGTTCAGATGCCTTCCCGTGGTTGGCGCTGCGTCTTCACGGGACCTGCCAGAGGCCCTGTTCGATTCCGCTGTGAATGTAGATGGAGATCGTGCCGTGGCCGGGGAGCTCGGTAGGTCCGAGCGCGATCATGGCGCCCAGCTCAGCCGCTCGTGCGGTCGCGGCTGCGATGTCTGCGACGCGCAGGTACGTGCGGACGCCCTGCAGTTCCTGGTCATGCATGGGCGCGCGGATGCCGCAGATCGAGCCGCCGGGGATGGTGGCCACGTAGGCGTTGCCCAGTTCGGGCACCGTGGGTCCGAACTGCCAGCCGTAGGCCTCGCTGTAGAGGTCACGAGCGGCTTCGATATCGGCAGTGATGATCTCGAGGTAGTGGACCCCGTGCTCAGGAACGGTCATGTCTTGGGAACCTCCATGGATGTCGTCAGACATGCAGCCCGGTGCCGGGAGAAGCCACATGAGGGTCAGTGTGGTAGCGGCGAACCGTCGTCGCCATGTGTGTTCGGTCATGTCCATCGCGCTCGCTCGTTGTTTGGCCTGGCGACAGCGCGCACCCATGCCCGGCAGGCGCTGATCCTCAGCAGATCCTAGCAGCCTTCAGGGCAGGCGGTCCCAGCAACTGAACGCAGCTTCAGCAGCATTCTGTGGATCGACCCAAGACGCGGCCGCTCACGGCGACGAGTGGCCTTCCATGAGCCTCTCTACGGCTGTGGCGCTCCCGAGGTCGATCCCGAAATGGGACTGCAGGAGTGCTCGGTACTCCTCCGCCGTGTCCACGTGCCGTTCGTCGCGCTGCTCGTCGGCTGTTTCTATCCAGCGGTCATTTGACAGGGTGACCCGGCCGTCACCGGTGGCTCTTGAGCAGATGGTCTTGCGGGTGAAAGCTGACTCTGGCGACGTCTGCTGGTACTGGCACATGGCGGCGAAGTCTGTGAGCCGGTGAGGCGTCAGCGAGAAGACGAAGTCTGTCTCCCACTTTGCCTTTCGCTTCTGCTGAAGTGCCCACTCGGAGTGCTGCTCGACGAGGCGGTAGGCGCTGCCCCGTTGAACGCTCTCATGGGGATGGTCAAGTCGCAGAGGCTCGATGAACGAGTCGCCGAAGCCTACGTCTGCGATCAGACGCTCACCGAGATCGACCAGCAGCACCATGTGGTCAAACTCTGGGCCAGGGTGGGCCCCGTCGTGCACGCGCGCGGACAAGAGCGTGACGGCAAAGCCCAGTTGCTCGAGCAGCCACCCGAACAGGCCATTGAGTTCGTAACAGAAGCCACCTCGGCCGCGCTCCACGATCTTGTCGTAGAAGGCGGCATGCGAAAGCGAAATCGGTCGCCCCAGGGTGATGTCCAGGTTCTCGAACGGCACGGTGAACATGTGTGCGCGGTGGAGCTGTGTGAGCGTCTCGGCAGTGGGCTCTCGCGATCCGTGGTAGTCGATGCGCTGGAGGTAGGCGTCGATGTTCATGGGTGTGCCTCGCGCCCGGTCAAGGTGCTCGCCGAAGCGATCTTCAGGCACGCTCATTTGACGTGAACTCTCGCTTCTCGCCAGCGAACTGGTCGAAGAGTCTTCGGTGCGCCTGCAACGAGAACTCATCGGATCGTTCGGGATACTGCTCGACCCAGGCGAGCAACATGTCCAGGTTGGCGTCCTGCTCCTCGGCTGACGCGTATTTGTGCGGCTCCCAGGGGCGACGCCTGCAGTTGGCAGAGCAGACGGCAACGCCGGGGTTGAGAAACACGATCTCGGTGCACTGGGGGATCACCAGTGCCAGCAGGTCTGCGTAGCAGCCTTCGACGACCCAGCTCTCGTTGCTCTCAAGGAAGGGCTCGATGAGCTGCGCGCTCTGGGGTAGTGGCTTTCTCGCTGGCGTGGTGCAGCCGTCTGCCCAGGCCACCGTGTCCAGATCGAGGTGCGGGCAGGCATGCAGCTGGGCCCGCTCACGGGCGAGGGTCGACTTGCCAGATCCCGAGTTGCCGAAGATGAGCACTCTGTGCATGTGAAGGCTCTTCTTCCTCTTGGCGTCCGCGGTGGTCGGCGGGGGCAGCGGCCCGTCAGGCCATGAGTTTCAAGGCGATGTAAGGGGTGACGCTGAGCACCAAGGTAGCGATCTTGAACTGCGCCAGGTACTGAAAGTAGGCGCGGCTGAGCACGTCGGGCTCCAGACCAAACAGCCTGGCGTGAATCTGCACGGCACCCTTGCGAAACGCGGTGACCATCAGAAACGACAGGAGCAAGATGCCCACGTTGATGACCACACACCAGCCGAAAAACTCGCTCAGAACTTCTATCGTGATCATGTTCACCTTTCCTCAGTCATGGGGATGACCCGACCTACAGCGGCACAGTATGGATAGCCCAGCGCGGCCGCCCAGGTCACTACGCTGAGTTGCTGATGAAGAGGAGCTGCTCGTCAGCGCCGTCTGGCAGACATTGCGCAAAGTGCCGTGGTGGCGCCACCGAGGGGTGCTCGGCGCGCGGAACTTCATGCAGAGGCTGCTAGCGCGCGGTACGCGCAATCGGCCAGTCCGGGTCGGCTGCCAAGGTTTCGCTCTGGTGGCCACCGCTGTTGAGCTGCGCGGTGTACACGCCGTACCTGCGGATGGACCGCTGAAGGTGGCCCGGATTGCTGATGATCCCGAACGTCTGCAGGATCACCGGGCCGTCGTAGCCAGCGTCTTGCAGCGCCTGCAGAAACGGGAGCAGGCTGTAGCCGCCTTCGTCGAGCGGCTTGATCACATCGCTCCAGTTGAGAAAGGGCAGGGGCGGCCCGGCATAGGCGTGATGATCTGCGCCGGCGATGGCGACCAGCGCGGTCTGTGCAACGTGGGCCGCGACCACGGCCTCGATGTCGTACTGGTTGCCGCCCCGGATCTCATGGGCCGTGTGCAGCGAGTTCAGCAGGTTGGGATGGCCGACCGCAGCGATGTGTGTGGCCGCTTCGTCGGCCGTCTCGATGCTCGTGTTCCAGTGGGGGTAGACCACGGTCTGCACCCCGAACGCCTGGGACTCCCGGGCCATCTGCATGAGCAGCTGGCGAATGGCTGCGTCCGACGGCGCCTTCTTCACCACGACCCAGAGCGGAGAGCCCGCCTTGGCCAAGACCGGCAGGGCGTCGCGCCACACCAACGGGCTGGCCGGGTCATTGAAGTCAAAGGCCACATACGCGATGAGATCAAAGCCGTCGATTCTCGAGGCGTAGCTCTCGTACTCCTTCAGCTTGAGCAGATCTGCCGACGACTTGAGGCGAGTGACCAGCCCGCTGTAGCCCAGGGACTTCACGTAATCGATGTTGCCTCGCGGCGTCATCGTGAGGGTGAAGTCGTAGACCATGAGCGCTGGCTGGGCGTGCGCGCTCG
>CAZIAK010000050.1:28549-30168 GCA_964537035.1 uncultured Phycisphaerales bacterium
TGTTCCATCCTGTGGGTCTCAGCCTAACCCATCGCCAGCAACTCGACGGTGATGGTGTACATTTCGCATGAGTGGCCCTCTTCTGTGAGGGCGGCGACCACCACGTCGGCGATGTCATCGATGTCGATGGGGGGCTGAAGCCCGGTCAGCACTTGATCGTCTTGCGCTTCTTGCCAGCCCTGCCTTTCTTCTCGACCTTGTCGATGTAGGCGGTGGCGAGGGGCACCTTGCACGAGGTCCCGTTCATGTCGACCTCGACCTTGCCCAGCCGCTTGGCTGTGGCCTTGGCGTGGCTGCTCAAGGGCAAGACGTAGGAACCCACCGCGATGACGAATCCGTTCATCGTGTAGCGCACTCGGTTGGGCGCTGAATCGATGTCTCTTTCGATCTGCTTGAGCAGAGCCTTGATCTCAGCCAGGTCCAGGTCTTCGTCAGCGGTTACGGCGACGAGTCCGGAGTAGGTGTTCCAGCCGCACGAAGCGACCGACTCCTTCTTCGCCTTGATCCACTGCATGGCCAGGGCGCGGGCGTGCTTGCTCTCGGTGGCCACGCCAGGGACGGTGTACTCGGAGATCATGGACCAGCTGGCGTTGCGGGCCCAGGTGTTGAGCAGCCGCTTGGTCATCAGCGACCCGTCGGCCACCATGCCTGCCAGGTACATGGCGTCGCTGTTGCCGGTCTCGTAGAGGGCGCAGGCCAGCTCATGCTCGGCCTTGATCTGCTTGGCGATCACCTTCATGTCGGCGACGCTGACGCCGTACAAGTCGGGCGGCCCTCCGTGTGCTGCGAAGGCCTGGATTCGTTGCGGATTGCCCTTTCGTTTGAGGGCAGCCATGACCTTGGCGACGGTGTTCATGAGCGGCTCTCCTGGGCGGGGGGCTGCATCCTAGTCGATCGCACCGGAACACGGGGCGCCCGAGAGGTGCGATGGCCTGCCCCCGCGCCCGATGGCCCGGCCAGGCTGCCAGCCCGTTTGCGCTTGGATCCGCGAACTGAAAACGCCGTCTGCTGCAAGGGCTCGTCAGGGGTCTTCACTCTCGCCAGTACTTCGCCTCGTTCAACACCGATGTGCACACGACCCTTCCATCGAGCCTCTCGAGTTCACGGGGCGGCAGCGCCTGCACCATCCATGCGTCGGCGTTCTCTGCCGGGATGGGATGAGGCGCCTGCAGACCAAGCGCCCCGGCTGGCTGGAAACCATGGCTTGGGTAGTAGCCAGGGTGCCCAAGGACGAAGACCAGCTCAGCTCCCGTCCCGCTCAGTCGCTTGAGCCCCTCCCTGATGAGCAGACCACCGATGCCTCGGCCGTGAAGAGCCTGCCGGATGCCCAGGGGGGCGAGGATCGTTGCCTCGATTTCACGGTCTGATGTGTGGACTCGCACGGCCGTGAACAGAATGTGCCCCACCAGCTGCCCCTCTGACTCAGCGACGAGCGACAGACGGGGTCTCGCCGCACCATCTTTCAGCAGCAAGCCCACGAGTTCGACGATCTCGGGACCGTCATGAGCACCGAACGCATCGAGGTGGCATGCACCGATGGCTTCGAGGTCAGCGGGTGTGGCGAGGCGCACTGTGGTCATGGTCTGTCAGCGTCGCTCCGCACCGGTGTCCAGGGGGAG
>CAZIAK010000050.1:30268-32601 GCA_964537035.1 uncultured Phycisphaerales bacterium
CAGGGGGAGAGGGACGCGACGAGGCGGTCGATCACGTGTCATGAGTCACTCTCTGGAACTGGCTGCACAACAAGCTTGGGCTTTAGTGGTGGGCCGTCAGTGGCCATCGATTACGCCTTCCTTCGGCGGGCGCGCTTGGTCTTGGCCCCGCCACTCTCCGCAGCTGCCCCGTGAGCTTCCTTGAGCCAACGACTCCAGATCTTCTGCGGCAGGGGGGACTCGCTGGAGAACCGCGCCGTGACCCAGTTGCCGGTGCCAAGTTCGAAACGATCCGGCTCGCTCTTGGCCAGGTCCTTGGCTTGTTCCAGCGACTCGTCGAGCTTGAACATGGCCTTGAAACCGACGCCCTTGGCGCCAGGCCCGACGTAGAGGAACGCCTTCTTGCCTGCCTTGTAGGAGGTCTGATTGCAGGATGTCCCCTCGGCTGCATCCGGCAGAGCCGCAGCGGCCTTCTTCAGGGCCTCGGTTGGATCTCTCGCTCTTGCCATGCCTGCGTCCCTCGGTTTGGCCATGTCTCGGTGGTGTCGGACGATGCGCCGGTTCCTCTTCTCGATATCGGCGATCGCGCTCTTCGCGAAACCAGCCCTCGCCAGGACACCCACCACGAACGCAGTCTTGCCTTCGACGTATCCCTCCATGTCGTCGCTGAACTTCTCTGCCAATCGCCTCTTCAGCTGTCCGTACTCCCGTGCCAGCGCGATGTCCCGACGCAAGGCGTCCCGAAAGGCCAGGTGATTGGCCAGGGCCGGACTGTGCGATGGGCACAGGTAGAGGTGGTGGCGCCGAGAGCCTGGCGGCGCGCGGAAGGCCTCACGCAGAGGGATGCCAAGGTCCCCCCTGTGTTCGTAACCCAGCGCGCTCAAGCGCTCGATGGCCTGCAAGAGGTCCGGCGCGGCCACAACGACGTTCATGTCGATCACCGGCTTCGCAGCCAGGCCCGGAACCGCGGTGCTGCCCACATGCTCAATGGACAGTGCGAGCCCCTGCAGAGCCGCACTGACAGGTTGGCGAAGCGCCTCGAACGCACCTGGCCAGGTCTCATCGTAGTCCACCACAACGACCATTTGCTCAAGTCCAATCGTATCGCTTCACCTGGCGGGGATGGCACCCAGCGGTCGCCAAAGACGATTCTCTGCGGCGGTTGGTGAGGCGAGCTCCGAAAGAGATCGCCTGCCCCCGGCACCTGGCCACTCCAGCCGCTCACTGGCCAGCATACTCCAGAGCCTGCGCTCGCGACCCGCGCCGAGAGTGAGTCCTGTCTGATCGACCTCGAGCCGCGGGCAGGTGCCAGCCTAGTGAGGCTACGACACCGTCTTCAGCCCTGCGCCAACGCGAGGTGCGCTCCCACCGGATCTTGAATCACCGCGGATGAGTCTCGCCCATCACTTGCCTGCGTCGCCTGGATGATCTTTCCCCCTTCCTCCTGTGCGCGACGGAGGCTCTCGGCGAGGTCGCCAACGGGGAGGTGGATCAACCAGACGGGCGGGAGGGCCAGGTTCACGCCGCGGGCCTGACAGACTCCCGCCGCTGGGCTCCCATCATCGCAGAGCATCTCGTAGTCGGCGTACCGCTCGCTCCCGTCCTCTCTCTCGACGTCCTGCGCGGACCAACCCACGACCGCTCGGTAGAAGTCGCGCGTTGCCGAGGCGTCGGAGACCGTCAGGTCGAGCCAGGAGATGTGCCCCACATGCGCGGCGGCTCCGTCAGCCGGGGGGGCCGCCTCCGCAGGAGCGACCGGGATGATGCCGAAGGCCGCCCCGTTCGGGTCGAGCAGCACCGCCCATTGGCTCTTCCCCTCGTCGTCTTTGCCATGCATGAGCTCGCTCCCGCCGTGGGAGAGCGCACGCTGCGCGCTGACCGCCACATCAGCGACCTGAATGTGCGGCATCCATTGGAGGGGCAGGTGATCGTATTCGGGGACGCGTGCGCCCAGGCCGATGATCGGCGTGCCCAGGTTGTTCATCAGGTCGTCACGCCAAAGCGGGCTCTCGCCCGTGGTGAGGACCCGTGAGTAGAAGCGCAAGACGCGCTCGTGCTCGGGGACGGCGATGTCGGCGCTGAGGGTTCCGCCGACGCGCGGGACAAGTGGGTCACTCATGGCTTGGATCTCGTGGGGCATCGAGCATGGTAGTCAGTGCAGGATGGCTGGCGACAGAAACGTTGATGTCGTTGAACCCGGTCATCATGCCTTCCTGGGTGGCGGTCAGCGCCGAGCCGCCTGGCGGGCCGACCAGAGCAATCGCTTGTCAGGCAGAGGCCCACGGATCGTAGGAGCCGAAGTTCCAAACGTGCCCTTCGGGATCGCGGCAAGAGTATTCCCGGCCGCCGTAGTC
>CAZIAK010000051.1:0-30099 GCA_964537035.1 uncultured Phycisphaerales bacterium
CGCTGTTCGTGCTGACCTTGCTCGTGGCAGGCGAGCTGGCGCTTCGGGTCGTCGATGCGGTCCAGGGACGTAGCCCTTTCGGCGCCCAGATCGCTGAGCCAGGCACAGAGGTCCTGCGCTACAAGCCCCACCCGTTCATGGGCTACGCGCTCAACCCGGCCTACGACGGCCAGGACATCAACCCCATGGGGCTGCGCGGCGAGGCCGTGCCGAAGAAGAAGCCCAAGGGTGTCTATCGCATTCTCTGCGTGGGCGGCTCCACCACCTACGGCTCACACACTCCCGCCGAGCAGGCCTACCCGGCCCGGCTGCAGGAGTTTCTCAACGAGGGCCCGCACAAGCAGCCGCCTCTGCGTTACGAGGTGCTGAACTGCGGCGTCCCCGGCTACACCACCGCCGAGAGCCTGGTCAACCTGTCGCTGCGACTGCTCGAGTTCGACGCCGACGCGATGATCATCTACCACGCCATCAACGACGCCCGCCTGATTCAGGTCGGCGGTTTTCAGGCGGACTACTCGCACATGCGCTCGAGCTGGCGCTTCCCCGAGACATCACCGCTCGAGTCGGCCCTGCTCCGTCACTGTCGGCTGTACTACCGGCTCTTCAAGGGCAGCTACCCCAGCCTGCAGCCCGCCCGACTCGAGCGCCTGGTCTACGTCGACTCCACAGAACACCCCCACCCCGCGCCGAACTGGAAGGGCGTGAACACCAGGGGTGTGCGAGCCTACCTGCGCAACCTGCGCAACCTCATCGCCGTGGCCCAAGAGCATGGCATCGCCCCGGTGCTGACCACCTTCGCCGCCAGCGAAGAGCACCTCGTGGGCCCGGGCTACGGCGACGTCCTGGCGGTGATGAACCGCTGGGTCCGCCAGATGGCGACGAACAAGACGCTGCCCCTGATCGAGCTGGCCGAGTCACTCGACGATCAGCCCGGCCTGTTCGCCGACTACGTGCACATGAACGCGGACGGCTTCATGGCCCAGGCAAAGCTCATCTACCAGCAGGCCCGCAAGCAGGGGCTGTGGCGCCTGCGCTGAGGGGCGCGCTCGACAGCGCCACGAACCGTCGGTCAGTCGCGCCTGGCCACGAAGACCAGGTCTTGTGAAGCTGAGGGCTCGAACGGCCCCCGGGTCATGTCGCCGTAGAACTCGACGGTGAAGCCCGCCGCTTCCAGTCGCTCGTGAAGGTCGGCTTCGAGCCAGGCACGCAGGGGCACCCGGCGCGTGCTGACGACCCGCACCGGCTCGTCAGCATCCGGGTCGAGCTGCAGGGTGGTCGGGAAGAACAGCACCCGGCCGTCGCCCTCGTCGCGCATGAGCCGCAAGAAGACGATCTCGCTCCGATCTGAATCAGGCTCACCCTTTGGCGCGGAGCGAAAATTGAGCGGCAGGTAGCGCTGGCCACCCTCCAGCAGGCGCCAATAGTTGAGCAGCTGCACCAAGGCCAAACCGCCGGGCAGCAACACCTGATGCAGCGCGGTGATCCACTGGTCGAGCTGCTCATCGTCTGTCAGGTGCGGCAGGACGTTGCCCAGACACAGCGCCATGCCGAACGGAGCCTCGTCCCCCAGCACGTGGTCGGCCCTCAGCGCGTCACCCAGGACGAAACGCCCGTGACCAGCGAGCTCGTGCTCACGAGCGGCGTCGATCATGGATGCAGAGCTATCGAGCCCCACGGCCCGGGCGCCCTGCTCCGCGAAGAAGGCCACGTGTTCTCCGGTGCCGCAACCCAGATCGAGGAGGGAGCGATCCGGCGCAGTGTCCAGCAGCTCCAGCAGCAGGGGACCCTCGCGGGCGATGCGCTGCTGCCAGGCGATCATGCGCCGGTAGTCGACCCTGGCGTACGGATCGCCCGGGCCACCCCGAACCTTGTCGCTGTCTTCGCGCCTCTGGGAATCGTCGCTGGCCATGGCCAGGGATTCTAAGGCGCGGCCTCCCCGACGGAGCGGGCCGAATGTCCTGGCCCGGCCGACGCCACCCTGCACCCACAACAGATCGGCTCAGCGACCCGGACTTGATGGGAGCCGTTGGAGAAGCCTACCGTCCAGGCTTCGGAACGGCCCTGAAGGCCGGCCGCCCCGCCTTCCCGAAGCAGCGCCGACCCGAACCCGATGGCCCGACCGTCCCCCAGCGCCACCGCCGATCGCCCTGTCCACCCCGCTGCCATCGGCTGCGCGGTCACCCTGGGAGGCATGGCCGCCCTGTCGTGGGAGGTGCTCTGGCAGACCCAGGTCGATCTGGCCCTGGGCATCTCGGCTCTTGGCACCGCCCTGACCCTGGCCGCCACCATGGCGGGCATGACCATTGGCGCCCTGTCCATGGGCCGGCGGCTGCAACGGCAACCCTCGAACGATCCACTGTGGCTCTACGGGCGGCTTGAGCTGGTCATCGGCGTGTCCGGCATGGTCATGTTGCCGGGCTTCGGCCTGCTGCAGGCTCTCGACACCTCGCTGTACCCGGTGTCGCCCCAGCTCGCGCCCATCGCCCATATCCTGGGTGTGCTGCTGCTGCTCGGGCCGCCCACCCTGGCCATGGGTGCCACGGTGCCCGTGTTCCGGTTGGTGGCCGATCGCCACGGCGCATCCATCTCGCGGCTCTACGGGCTGAATACGGCGGGCGCGGCCATCGGCGTCCTGCTGCTCACCTTCGTCCTGCTGCCTCCGCTCGGCATCGCCGCCACCACGGGCACCGTCGTCGGGCTCAACCTGCTCGTCGGTGGGACCGTCTGGGCCCTGTCGCGACGAGCCCGCAGTGCGTCTGCCGCGCCAGCCTCGACCACACCCGCAGCGCCGACGCCAGGCCCTGGCCAACAACGATCCACGACGACCGCCCCGTCACCGGCCAGCGCCCAAGGCGCCGCGGCCAGCACGAGCGCAGAGACGGGCGCGGACGCACACGCTGGCAGAGTCGCCGCAGCTTCCCAGGGCGCTGACGCCGCACCCTCGCTCGCCGTCGCTGGCCTGATGGTCTGCGTCACCGGGCTGGTCACCTTCGGCCTGGAGATCGCCTGGTTTCGGGCCATGCGCGCCGCCTTCTGGAGCACCTCGGGCAGCTTCGCGGTGATCCTGGCCTCCGTGCTGATCCCCCTCGCCTTGGGCGCGCGCCTCGTGCCCACCATGCGCCGCCGAGGCCTCTCACCCGGCTTCATCATCGGCCTGGCGGGCGCTGCGATCCTGTTGGCCACACCCCTGGTCGAGCGGCTCGATCTGCTGGCAGCATTTCACGGCGAGTACTACGAGATCCTTGGGCGCTGGCTCGGCGTGTCCCTGCTCATCATTGGCCCCGCCATCACCTTGCTGGGCATGGCCCTGCCCTGGTGCATGGAACAGTTCACCAGGCCCGGCGAGGTCGGCCGGCTCTACGGCCTCAACACCGTGGGGGCAGTCATCGGCTCGCTGGTCACCGCCTGGTGGTTGCTCCCCTTGCTGGGCTTCGCACGGGCCAGCTGGCTTCTGGGAGGGCTGACCATCCTCGTAGGTCTGGCCACCAGCGCGGGACGCCGCCGTCAGATCGTGTTCATGGTGGGCCTGCCGAGCCTGCTCATCGCCGTGTTGCAGACGTCGAGCCCGGGCCGTGATCGCATCCACGGACACAAGGGCTTCCGGCGCTTTGAGGTCCTGGCCATGCGAGAAGGGCCCGACTCCACGGTCACCGTGTTGAGACTGCCCAACGGCAAGAACCTGCTCATGGTCGACGGCTTCGGCGCCACCGGCGAGCAAGGCCAGGCCCACTACATGCAGTGGATGGGCCGGCTGCCAGCGTTGCTCCACGACGACCCCTCTGAAGGCCTGGTGATCTGCTTCGGCACGGGACAGACCGCCAACGCCGTGCGCAGCGAAGGCATCGAGTCCCTCGACGTGGTCGAACTCAGCCCTGCGGTGCTCGAGCTGGCGCCGTTGTTTCGCAGCAACGAGGGCGTGCTCAACGACGAGCGGGTGCACCCCACGGTGATGGACGGCCGGGCCTGGCTGCGGCGGGTCGAGCGGACCTACGACGTGATCACCCTCGAGCCCATGCCGCCCACCTTCGCCGGCGTGAACGCGCTCTACTCCCGGGAGTTCTACGAGCTCGCGTCAGATCGCCTGGCCGACGGCGGCATCATCGCCCAGTGGCTGCCCGTGCATCTTGTCGACAGCTTCCTCTCGCCCTCCATCGCCGCCACGTTCATGGACGTGTTCCCCAACGCGGGCCTGTGGATCGACCCGCCCAGCGGCACGGGCATCCTGCTGGCCCGGGCCGGTGACGATGATCGCCCGCTCGGCAGCGAATGGCCCGGGCTGAAGCGCCCCTCGGCACCGCGCACATTGACCGACTCGCAGATCAAGGAGGCCCTGTTGCTCGGGCCCGAGCTGCTGGCCCGCTACGCAGCGCAGGGTCGGGTCATCACCGACGACAACCAGCTGCTCACCCTGGGCCAGCTCCATGCCGGGTCACCGCGCAAGCTGACCCAGATCATGGAAGCGGACAACCTGAACGCCATCGTCGAGATCGTGGGGCACGAGGTGCCTGACATCACGGAGGTGTTGCGCAAGCGGGCGGGCGAGTCGGGCGGGACGCCCTGACGACCCTCCACGTCAGTGCTGCTCCCGGATGAGCCGTTCGAGCAGGTCGCGATAGAGCAGAGCTGCCTCCTGCCAGCGCTCCTGCGACTCCAGCAACATCCCTCTCAGCAGGCGCGTCTCGACCCGATCTCCCGGGAGTCGGTCGAGCTCAGCTTGAGCCAGAGCGAACTCCCCTTCCATGATGTGCAGCCGGATGCGCAGCACCCGGACCTCGCCCTCCGGCTCCAAGGCAGCCAGGCGATCCAGCGAGGCATGGGCCTCTTCGGCGTGCCCCTGCAGGAGCAAGACCCGGGCCAGCAACGCCAGGCCGCGGGCCGATGCGTCCAGTCGCGCCCCAAGGCTGTGAAGCGTCTCGCTGGCGCTGTCCAACTGACCCGAGACCAGCAGCTTGTTCACCATGGTCAAGGTGCGCCCCAGCCCTGGGTCGCTGCCCTGGGGAGGCGGCTCTGGCAGGCCCTTCTGGATGTGCTCGAAGTGCTCTGCATCGATGCTCCCCAGGGCGAACCGGGCGGCACCCACGACGCGATAGGCAGCGTGCGGTCCATAACCCCTGACCACATCTGTGAGCTGCCGATCTGGCCCGATGCAGAAGACGGTGGGGTAGGCCACCACCCCGTAACCGGGCACCCCCGCGCCGGCCCGATCGGGGATGATCCGGTAGCGAAGGTCGCCCCTGTCGAGCTGCTGTTCCAGCGTGGCCAGGTCTTCCTCGCCTCGTGCGATGACGAGCAGCACGGTGTGCTCAAGCACCTCGGGCAACAGCCGGATCTCGTCGGCCAGCTCTTTGACCAGGTGGCGAGAATAGCTCATGCCTTCGGAGTGGAAGATCAGCAGCGCCACGTCTCCCCTGCAGTCCTCCAGGGAGACGGTCTTGCCCTTGTGATCCACCAGAGCGAAGGGCTTGGCCTGCTGTCCTGACGGAGGCAGTGAATCTTGAGCGCTCGCGCTCAACGAGCCTGGGAGCAGCAGCGCCGCGGCGAGAGCCAGGCGAGAGAGGGCTGACATGGCGACCTCCAAGAAGAGGAACACCGAGCACTGTTCATAGACAGGCTCAGCGGTTGTAGAAGCGTTGTTCGTGACAGCCTGAGAAGCAGGACCCGCCCGAAGGGGTCTGCTCAAAGACCAACGGGAACGTCCACTTTCCGAAGCGCACCCCGTCGACCATGTGCCGCGGCATGTTGCTGGAGTGGGTGTCGTGGCAGGCTCGGCAGGTACGGCCCTTCGGGTCCTTGTTGACGTGCAAGAAGTGGAGGTTGCGAGAGCCATCTCGAAACTCCGTCAGGGTCTCTGTCTCTTCGGACTCAAAGGCCCCGACTTCATGGCACTGAGTGCAGAGCGAATAGGTATCCGATGCGTAGGGCGCGTAGAAACTCTGGGGGTACGAGTGCCGGAGCAAGGCGAACTCAGCGGTACCGTGAGGCTCGTGACAGGCCGTGCAGTTGCCATCCCGAATGGGACCGTGAAGGAAATCGGAGTCATCCAACTTCTGCCCGATGGCCATGATCTCTGAGCCGTCGGGGCGCAACGTCGACTGCTGGTGACACTCCAGGCACTTGCCCATGGGCGATTCGCCAAGGAGCTTGGGGAACGGTGCATGGTGGGCGAGATGACAATTGAGGCACTCGGCACCGGTCGTGACGGCGCTGTGTGACACCACCGCGTCATCGAGTCGTTGGCCCATGTCCAGATGACACTCCAGGCAGAGTGCCTTGCCCCCTTCCCGCAGCTGGAACTGATGATCAGACGCGTGGGGATCGTGGCACAGCGAGCAGTCCTCTCCCACCGGTTCATGGATCAGGTCGGCGGCGTTGAGCCCTGCACGAAAATCCACATGACACTCGAGGCACAGCTGCTGCTTGGAGCTGATCAGCAAGCCCGGTTGATTGGCCGCGTGGGGTTCATGGCAAAGCGTGCACACCCCCGCCGCCACCGGGCCGTGAATGAAGTCCTTGCCAGTGCCCAGCTGATCCTCGTGGCAGCGGCCACAGAGGGACGTCTGGTTCGGCTCCAGGAGCAGGAATGGGTTCTCGGAGTGGTGGGGAGCATGGCAAGACATGCAATCGCCTTCTTTCACCGGCTCATGAGTGACGGCACCGATGTAGGCCTTGTGACACGCGGCGCATGAACTGGCGATGTTCTGGATCGGTCGGAAGTCGTGGTTCAGCAGGCCCAGTTGTTCGTGGCAGGCCGTGCAGAGCCCGGCCTTCACCGGCCCATGCACCCGGCCAACCGCAGCCAGATCGCCGTGGCAATCCAGGCACTTCTTGGTGCCATCGAGATGCACTGGAGCGACAGGCGCCGCCGTCTCGTCGTCATCGTCGTCGTCCTGTCGGGCAGAGGCGGCGACTGCCGTCGAGTTCTCCTCGGCCGCAGCATTCTGAGCCAGCGCAGGTGGCCAGCCCAACAGGGTCATCGTGGCGAGCGAAGCGACGAGCAGGGCCCTGGTGCGAATGTTCATAGGGATTGAGGTCTGGCGGGGAGTTCAGAAACCAATGTGGGTCACGGTACTTACAGCACACTTCGTGCCAATCCGCAGACCCGACGCTCCCGTCGAGCAGAATGACAACTAGCTGTCGTAATGGGACTGCAGCTTGCTCTGGAAGGTGGTGCGGGGGAGGCCCAAGAGCTTGGCAGCCGCCCCCTGATTGCCCCCCGACTGCATCAGGGCCCAGGTCAGCAGCTCGTGCTCGAAGCCGCGCACCAGTTCGGCGTAGCTCAGATTGTCGCAACCCTCAAGGTGCAGCGAGAAGAGCCTGCCAGGGTCACTCTCGGAGGTCAGGAACTGGGGCAGGTGCCGAGGCTCGACCGTGTCGCCTGCGCAGATCACGAGCACGGACTCCACCGCCCTGCGCAGCTCGCGCACGTTTCCCGGCCACGGATAGCGGGTCAGAATCTCCGCGGCCTCCGGGGTCAGCTGCGGGACATGTGGCCGCTTCTCCTTCGTCGCCGCGTTCCTCAGGAAGTGCTGCGAGATGACCAGGATGTCCTCGGTGCGCTCCCGCAGAGGAGGCAATCGGATCTCCAAGCCTCGCAAGCGGTAGAAGAGGTCCGCCCGGAACATCCCCTCGCTGACCGCGGCGGCGAGATCGATCTTGGTCGTCGCCACGATGCGCACGTCCACAGCGCACTCCCGCTCACCTCCCACGGGGGTGAAGGTGCCCTCTTGCAGAATGCGCAAGAGCTTGACCTGCAGGTCCAGGCTCAGGTCGTCGATGTCGTCCAGCAGGACCGTGCCGCCATCTGCCCGGGCGAAGCTGCCCCTTCGCGACTGCACAGCTCCGGTGAACGCCCCCTTCGCGTGACCGAAGAACTCGGTCTCCGCCAGGTCCTTGGGGATCGTGCCGCAGCCGATGGCGACAAACGGAGCCTCGGCGCGATCGCTCTCGTTGTGCAAGGCCCTGGACACAAGCTCCTTGCCTGTCCCGGTCTCTCCTGTGATCAGGATCGGGGCGTCGCTCTTGGCGAAGCGGCTGATCCAGGCCCAGACCTCCTTCTGCTTCTCGGAGCAGCCGACCAGCCCGTGCATCTCGACCGCGTCGTCGAGCAGCCCGCGCAGGTTGTCCAGTTCGCCCTTGGTCTCGCGCAGTCGGTGCCAGCGCCGCAGACGGATGTCGAGCTCTTCGAAGTGGAAGGGCTTCAGCAGATAGTCAGAGGCGCCCGCCTGCAGCGCCTTCACCGCGGTCTCGACCGTGCCGAAGGCGGTCATGAGGATCACGTCGATGTCGGGGTAGAGTTCTTTGATTTTCGTCAGGAACTCCATGCCATCCATATGCGGCATGCGCAGGTCGGTCAACACGACGTCCCACTGACCAGCCTGCAGTCGCTGCAGGGCAGTGTAGGCGCTCTCGGTCGATTCGGATCGATAGCCCGCAGCTTGCAACTGGCGAACCGTACTGACCCGACTGAGCCTGTCATCGTCTACGACGAGGACACTCAATCTCTCGGACATCAACCCACTCCGGCGACAGTGGCCTCCCGTACCTGAGCAACTGGCACGTCTATGACAAAGGAGCTGCCGTCGCCTGGTCGACTCTCAACGGTCAAGCTGCCGCCGTGATCCTCTACGATTTTGCGTGCGATAGCCAGACCCAATCCGGTGCCGTCACCGAGGGGTTTGGTGGTGTAGAAGGCGTGAAAAACCTGCTCGAGCTCATCAGCCGAGATACCCTCGCCTGTGTCCTCGACCGTGATCCGTGCGGCGTGGGTCGGGGCGAAGACCTCCTGTGTGGACAGGCGCACATCACCACTCTGACGACAGGCGAACACCGCGTTCTCCAGCAGGTTGACCAGCACCTCAAGCATCCGGTCCGGATCGAGGGGCACAGGGTCGAGCTCGCTCAGGTCGAGAGCGATGTCCACGCTCTTCCCGGCGGCCAGGCGGCCCACAAACGTCATGGACTCCTCCACAAGGTCCGACAGATCGGTCGGCGTGATGTTGGTGCCGGTGTCACGGGAGAGCGAGAGCAGACGACGGGTGACCATCTCGATGCGCCGCAGCCCCTCGCTCATGAGGTCGAGGATCTCCTGCATCTCCTCATCATCCAGGTCTGACTGACTGCGCAATAGGTCTGCGCAGTTCTGCAGACCATGCAGAGGATTGCGGATCGTGTGGGCGACCCCCGAACTGATCTCTCCTATCCGCGCCATGCGTTCCCGAGACATGGCGATGGCCTCACGCTGGTGAGCCCGGTCTTCAGAGGCGCTGCGCTGATCGCTGATCACCCGAACGAAGTAGATCACGCCGAAAAACATCAGGGCCATGGCCACCAGGTAGCCTGTGACGAGGACGCCGTCGTTCCAGAGGCCAGAGTCCATGGCCCGGGAGCTGCCATCAGAGGTGAAGGCCACGGCATTGTGGTGGATCAAGCCGAAGCACTCGGCGACCACAGTGCCGCCGTGCAAGATCAAGGCAGCCATGGCGATCAGGTAGGCCGAGCGCTTCGACACGAGCATGGCGGCGATCGCCATGTGAAAGGCGAAGAGCACGGCGAAGGGGTTGTCCATGCCCCCGCTCCAGTGCAGCAAGAAAGTCAGCGCCGCGAGATCGCAGAGCAGCTGCAGAGCGATGTTCAGCTCGACCTGGCGATCAAGAGTCTCGCCCCCTGCGCTGCCGACGGCCTGAAGATGGAACAGGCCGTTGTAGGCGGCCATCACTGCGATGACCCCGAAGAGCGGCGCGGTGTTCGTGATCAGGCCAAGGCTTGAGCACAGCCCCACCACCACGGACACGCCGAGGATGGCGGCCCAACGCAGCCTGACCAGCCATCGTCGCCCTGCCACCCACCGTTCAGGGTCGTTGGGGACCAGTTGACGCGCATACGACGGCGGAACCGAGCCGCCGACCGCGCCAGACCCTTCGGCGCTGAGTCCGGTGGCCTCTTGAGCGGCTTGAGCGATGGCCATGTTTCGGTCACGGGCCTTCCGGCTGCGTGCCTCCTGCTTGGGAGCCAAGAGTTCTCGAATCTCCCAAGGCGTAGAAGTTGACTTTTCGTGGGCCAAACTGGCTCGTCACGATGATCAGGCTCTGGGCCTCGAAGTCCTCGTCAATGAGATCAGCAAAGAGATCCAGGCCGTTCTCTCCAACCCAGACCCCGGCGGGGAGATACAGGTCACCCGGCCCCACACCCGTGCCGCCGAAGAACATCATCGGCTCACCTTGCTTGTCGAAGATCTGGCAGTTCTCGAAGGCCGCATCCACGACGAAGACCATGTCGTCGTGGAGAGCGATGCCCTTGGGCCGGGCGAACTGACCGACGATGTCGCCGGGAGCCCCGATGGTGCCAGAGTAGGTGCCGTCAGGCTCCCACACGTAGACCAGGCAATCGACCGAGTCGACCGCGTAGACCTTGCCATCCTGGTCGACGACCACGTTCGTGGGGGCACGGGGGACCGGCCCTCCGTTGTCGCCACTGCCGTAGGTTCGCAGCTCCTCACCGGTCTCTCGATTGAGCACGCGCACCAGCCTGTCCCCAGCGTCTGACAGGTAGAGTTCGTCCCCGTGGACGACCACGCTGGTCGGCCGTGCCTGCTCGCTGAAGGGGCCGAACTCGGTGACGTACTCCCTCTCAGGACTGATCACGACGATCTGTCGCCGGCCCACGTCAGCCACGTACATGGTGCCGTCCGGGGCGAAGTCGAGGTTCACCGGCTTCTGCAGGAGCCCCCGACCCTTCAGCTGGACATGTCCCATTTCTTTTCCTGGGATGTCCATGGTCAGGACCACGCTCTGCTGAATATCGCAGACGTAGATGATGCCGTCCCGCACCGCGACGCCGTAGGGAGCCATCACACCGCGATGCTGCTTCACGTCGCCGAAGATCAGGCTGTCGAGCGAAGAGGGCGGCTTGCCGATGTCCGACTCGAGCGAGATGCTGCGCAAGAACTGGACCCGCGGAGGATCTGGCGGCAGCGGATAGAACACGAGGGGCTCGTCGGGCGCCTTGTCCCCCGAGATGCACGCTGACAGAAACAGGCTGAACAACGTCGCGGCGAGCCTTGTCTGCCGAAGCGAGCAGCGCCCCCCACGGCTCTCGTCAGTTCGAATCGATGACCGCACGGCGTTCTCACATATCTCTTGAGAGGGGCGCACACACCCAGGGACGGCGACGGGGCGCGGTCGGTTGAAGGACCGCGCCCCGAGACGACTGCCAACCTCCAGTAGAGGAGCGCCGGAGCATTCTCAAATCATACCAGCGCTGTCGAACCCGATCACTCTCAACAGGCTGCCTCCATTGGCAGCGGTGACCGGTCACTGCGGGACATGCTTACTTGATGTGGCAGGTCAGGCAGAGACCACTGGGGGCACCCTGAGAGGCCTTCTGGCTCACGCGAAGGAGGTGCGTCCCTGGCACGGATTCGCCGGGTTGGTCATGCACATCGTGGCAGCTTGAGCACTGCACGGTGTCGCCATTTTCAAGGACATCAGCGATCGTACCCGAGCCACCCATGGCGTTGGTCTTCGGCTGAAGGTCCGTGTCGAGGGCCTCGTCGTAGACGATCGAGAGCGGGTGGGTCGACTGCAGGTCGAGCACACCACCGGTCTGGTAGATGGAACCAGGAACCTGATAGCCCGCGTCGTAGTCATCGATGAACACCACACCACCGGCGTACTTGTCGAAGGTGTCCACACCCACCGTGCCGTCGTGGCAACCCAGGCACATCTTGCTGGTGCCGGTGGGCTGCGAGGCGATGGCGCCGTCGAGCGTCTCGCTGTTGTACATCGTGTAGGTAGCGGAGCTCAGGGCGTGGTTCCAGAGCAGGCCTTGGTCGCCGTAATGCTCGGCGCGGTTGTGATCGTGAGGCACGTGGCAGACGCGGCAGATCTCCTCGCGCTTGTTCCAGCCCGTCGCACCGAGCTCAGCGGCTCCGATATCATCGGCGAAGTTGTGAGGGGAGCCAGGCTGAGCGATGCCCAGCCCTTGACCACTCGCAAGAACGGGGCTCACCAGCAGTGACAGGAGACCAGCGACAGCCAGCGTTTTCGCGGCGAACATGATTACCTCCTTGGGTGAATCGACGTCCCAGGCAAGCGCTACGAATCCGTTCGGGCGTGGTTGCCAGCCACATCGACCACTTGAATGCGGAAAGAACACTTCCGACCTTGAGTCGGACACTGGAAGGAGATGAAGCAACTCCCGTGCCGTTGAGGATTATTTGATCAAGTTGTCTACTGTTTCCTTTCAGAGGCCATCCTGTCGCTCTGAAAGCTACGCCAGGGGCAGCTGAGCGCCGAATTCTCGGCATCCCAGCCGAAGCTTCGGCATATCTTCTGACCTTTCTCTCAAATCACGGCCACAAGGGAGGAACAGGCCGCGTTCAGACCATCGAGCACGAACAGCCGGATTCAAGCCAGGGCCTCCTTATCCCAGGCCAGCGTGGCCGTCGGCACGGTCCTTGCGTGCACATCATGGGTAGAGGTGGTTCGCTCAGGCATGAACGATGCTGGGGGCCGCCAAACGAAGACGGTGTCACGGCTCACCTGCCAGCCGCACACAGTTGAGCGCTCCAGCGAAAGGCCCTGACATGAACAACTCCCCCTCCCCGGTTGTTCGCCTGCTCAGATGGTCGGGCTCGGTGCAGATGGCCATGGTGCTGCTGCTCGCCGGTGCTGCGATCATGGCCGTGGGGACCGTCATCGAGTCGAAGCTCGGGCGCGCCGCCGCTCAGGCCCTTGTCTACAAGACCCTCTGGTTCGACGCGTACCTGCTGCTGATCGCCCTCAATCTCATCGTCGCGGTGGTCAACCGGATCCCGATCCAACGGCATCAGTGGTCGTTCGTGCTGACTCACTTCGCCATCGTCCTGCTTCTTGTGGGAGCGCTCATGTCACGAACGCTCGGCTACGAAGGCTCTGTGGTCATCCAAGAGGGCGGCGCGGAACAACAGCTGTACGAGAATGCGTCCGAGCTGGTCATCAGCTTCCACGACGCCGAAGGCAGCCACGACTCCGCTGCCGAGAAGACGCGGTTCGAAGTCCCCGCGTACGGAGACCCTTCGGGCACGCTCCTGCTCGCAGACGGCCCAGAGCAATCAGGCCTGCGCATCGTGGACTACATCCCCAAGGGTGTCAGCGAAGCTCAGCTGCAACCCGAACAGGGCGCGGACCGTCCCGGCGTAGAGATCACCATGGCTGGTGCGGGCTGGCAATCGTCGACCTGGCTCGTGGCGACACACCCCGAACACCGCTGGCGCGAGCTGGGCGCCGTGGATGTAGAGCTGCTCATCCTCACCGACCCTGAGCAGTTCGCCTCCAGGATCTCAGCCCAGCCGCCCATGCCCGTGCAGGTGGTGATCGAAACCGGCGACGGCCAGGAACCCCTGCGACTGGAATTGCCTGCACAGCAAGGGATAGAGGTCCCTTGCGGCGAAGGGGTCACCGCCAAGGTCACTCGACTGCTGATGCGCTCCCGGGTCATCGACGGGCAGCTGGTGGAGACAGCAGATGGCTCACCGAACCCCGCCGCCGTCGTTGAAATCCGCTCAGGTGGCCACACCGAGACACACACCGTCTACAGCGAGTATCCGAAGTTCAACAGCGTGCGCAACCAGCACGAAGAGAGCTTCGTTGACTCCATCACTCTCGAGGGCGTGCGCCTCTCAGACCATCCTGTGCTGGCTCTGCTGGCCGGCCCGGACGGCGGGCTCCACGTTCAGATCGACGCTGCGAGCGGCCGCACTGCCGCCACCCCGATCGTCGTGAACGTCCCCCTCGACCTCCCGTCCCTCGGCGCCGAGCTGACGGTGACAGCGCTGTACCCCACTGCCACCGTGACCCATCGCGCCGTGGCCGCTGGGCCAGACGAAGAAGAGGCCTCGCCCTTCGTGCGCCTGCAGGCCTTTCTGGGCGGCATGAGCCAGACCTTCTGGATGGAGCAGGGTTCCTGGCGTGACAGCCTTCTCGGCGACAGCACGCTGCACGTCGACTTCCAGCGTCTCGCGCGACCGCTGCCCTTCGCCGTCGAGCTCAGCGACTTCAGCATGAGCTTCCACCCGGGCTCGGAGAGTCCGGCGACCTACGAGAGCCACGTCACGCTACGCCCCCTGAGAGGTACGCCTGCCCCGCTCTCCGCAGTGATCTCCATGAACCGGCCCGTGGACTTCATGGGCCACCGGCTGTTTCAGAGCGGCTTCCTGCCGGCCCAGGCTGGCCGTGGCGATACGACGATCCTCTCCATCGCCAACGACCCGGGAAAAACGGTGGTCTACATCGCCTTCGTGCTGCTGATCGTTGGTGTGGGCTGGTACGTCCTGGGCGATGGTCGCAAGCGCCCAGAGCGGGCGGCTCCGTCTCAAACATCAACTGTGGGAGTGGCCAGCATGTCACCGTCAGACACCGCCAGATCGCTGGCACGAAGCAAAGGCGCGGTGAGCGTCATGGCCCTCGCGGCCATGACCTGTGCCCTCGCGGCCCCCTTGCGTGCAGCTGACGACGCTCCCTCACTGCCGCTCGACAAGACCGGCGGTTGGGCCCTCCTGACCGAAGGACGGGTCAAACCCCTGGAGACCCACGCGCGAGAGATCGTCCTGGCCCTCACCGGCCGACATGAGTTCGACGGCCTCGACTCACTGCAGATCTTCTGGGGCTACCACTTCGCCGCGAACGAATTCAAGACACGTGAGTACATCCGTGTGGACAGCCAGCTGCTCAAGCAACGCATGGATGTCCCCGTGGAGCAGCGCCGGTTTTCATTCGACGCGATCATGCGCAACATGCCGTTCCAGACCCTTGTCGAACAGGCCATCGCCCGAGACGGCGACGGAAAGGAACTCACGCCCCTTGAGCAAGATGCCATCGGTCTCTACGGCAAGATCGACCTGGCCGCGTCGCTCATGGACGGACGGGCGCTGACGCTCGTCCCCGGGGACAACGCCATGGCAGCGTGGGCGTCACCCAGCACCCTGAGTGGCGCGACGCGACCCGAACACCAGCGCATCTTCGCTGGCTTCGTCCAGCTCGCAGCCAGCTACCAGCAAGGCCAGGCGGCCGAGTTTGGCGCCGCCGCTGATGGCCTCACCCGCGCCCTTCGCGCCGCAGACCTCGCCGGTGTCTACCCATCCGCCGACACCATCGGCACCGAGCTCACCTACAACTCCATCAACGCCTTCGGCAAGTCCTGGGGCCTGTACCTGTTGAGCTTCGTGATCCTGATCGTGGCCAGCGCGACCCGCACCAAGGGCCCGTATTACGCGGGACTCTTGGCCATCGCAGTCGGCTTCATCTACCACACCGTGGGCATCTCGCTGCGTTGGATGATCGCGGGACGAGCGCCCGTCTCTGACATGTACGAGTCGCTCGTCTTCATGGGCTGGGGAGTGGCGGCGATCGGCCTGGTGCTCGAGTTCGTGTACCGCAAGGGCTACTTCGCCATGTGCGCCGGGCTGATGGGCTTCATCGTCCTGGCCTTCTCCGAGAACCTGCCCCTCGACTCGTCGATCAACCCGCTCGTCCCCGTGCTGGCCAACACGTCGTGGCTGACCATTCACGTGATGACGATCATGCTGTCCTACTCCGCCTTCGCCCTGGCCATGGTCATGGCCCACGTGACCCTGGTCATGCAGCTCTATCGCCCTGGCAAGACAGAGTCCCTGCGCTCCGTGTCATCCCTCCTCTACAAGACGCTGCAGGTCGGCCTGCTGTTCCTGGCGGCTGGCATCTGCTTCGGCGCGGTCTGGGCCAACGAGAGCTGGGGCCGCTACTGGGGCTGGGATCCCAAGGAGACCTGGTCGCTGATCACGTTCTTCATCTACCTCGCCCTGGTCCACGGACGATTCGCAGGCTGGCTCCACAACTTCGGTCTCTCTGTCTCGGCCATCGGCAGCTTCCTGTCCGTCCTGATGACCTACTACGGAGTGAACTTCGTGCTCGGTGCCGGGCTGCACTCGTACGGTTTCGCGTCTGGAGGCAGCCAGTGGGTCATGCTCTACATCGGCATCGAGCTGGCCATCATCGCCTTCGCCACCTTGCGCTACCGCAAGGCCCTTGAGACGACAACGATGACTCCCCTTGACAGTCACGCGGCCACGACCTGAGTTGACGGAGCCCCTGCCAGATGGACACCCTGCCAGCAACGTCGACGGCGGAGCAAGGCAAGGATGGTCAAGCGCAGCCCCTCGCTGGCGACCGGAGAGTGCGTCAACGAGGGGCGCGGGTTCAGCGGCGCCGCCGAGGTGTGCTCGGCGCGCCACGCTGCCCCCGCAGACTGCTAGGGGTGACCCTGCCCGTGCGGCCCGAGGGGCGCCGGTTCAGCGATGTCCCAGAGCGTCGGGTCATCAATGATCTCCACGCCGATCGTCTCGCGCAGTCCCGCGATCCACTGCAGGCGAGCCTCCTCGGCCAGCTGCACCCGCAGCTCATCGGCGAGTTGATCCTTGACCTCTTCATAGGTCAGCTGCCGCTGGGGGTGGGATTCGACTCGGCGTACGAGATGGTAGCCGTAGATCGAGGCGATGATCGGGGACGTCTGCCCATCCTCAAGATCGAACGCGATCTGATTCAGGGTGGGCGTCCGGAACGAACCGCGAATCACGAAGCCCATGTCGCCCCCCACCGCAGCGTAGATGTCGTCAGAACCTTCCTTGGCGAGGTCCTCGAAAGACTCCCCCGCATCCAGGCGCTCGAGAATCGACTCGAGGCGCTTCTGGATGGCCTCCGCCTCCACACGTCCCGCCGACGGATCGACGTTGGCCATGATGTGCCGGAAGCGAGCTTCCTCAACGGTCAGCAGGTCAGGCTTCCGCTCGGCGTAGGTGCTCTGCAGCAGCTCCTCGGTGACCTCGGGGGTGGTCCCTTCGAAGCGTCGCTCGTTCTTGTCCCTCAGGATGCGCCTCACCACGAGGCCCCGGTACGATTCGAGCAGGGCAGCCCGCTCCTTTTCGGAGAGCGCAGCAAAGCGGGGACCGGCCTTCTCGAGCGTGCGCGAGAACTCCTCGTCGATCTCCTGCTCACTCGCGGTCATGCCCAGAGCCAACGCCTCCTGGTGGATCAGGCACTTCTCGAGCAGCGACTCCAGCGCCTGCCCGTGCAGACCGCGGCGCACCTCTGCAGAGACGTTGCCGTGAAAGAAGCTCTCGGGGATGAGGCGGTTGAGTTCGGCCATGAAGTCGCCGCGGCTGACCTCCTGGTCTCCCACCCGGGCCACGATCTGGTCCTGCATTTGTGCTTCGGGAGCGCTCGCCGGACCGACCTGAGCCAGTGTGACCAGGATCGCGGCAATGACGGTTGTGGTTCCCATGACGGACCTCCGGATGTCGGGCTGAGGTGCGACAGCACCTGCTTCTCAGACGACTTGCTGCGCAAATACCGTACCGGATGGACGATCGCCGCCGCACTCCCCCCCGCTGCGCGCCTCCCCGGAGGCCTACTTGATGTGGCAGCCGAGGCAGAGCCCGCCGTGGCGGGTCGACCGCACCAGCATGCCGGGAGACCCCGAGTAGACCGAATGGCAGCTTCCGCAGCCCAGTCGGCCTTCTACCAACCGAAACTCGGCGGGCAGGCTGGCCGCCGAGCGAAGGCTGCTCCGCGCCCTCGGCGAGCGCACGCCGAGGCCGTCGTAGCGCACGCCAATAGGGTGTTCCGCCTCGACGGAGGACCGCCGAGCACCCACAGGTTGCACCACCGAGTCGGCTGCCACAGAGGCCACGCCAGCCGCCGACCCGTCGTGACAGCCCAGGCAGCTCCGGGTCTCCGCATCAAGGCCGGTATCCAGACCGATATCCCAGCCCACGGCTTGCCTGCCAGCCAGGCCGCCGAACCGTCCGTAGTGAGCCCGGCCCGCGACGAGACCGTGAGCCAAGGCGCTCCCCGACGGTTCTCCTCCGCCATGACAGGTGACACACAGGCGTCTCGCAGACAGGCGCAGGAGTCCGTCGTCGCCGGCGAGCGAACCGTGGTCCGGGCTCAGGGTTCGTTCGTCATGGCAAGTGGCGCAGCCCACACTCGCGCCGCCTTCGAGTGGCAGCCCGGCCTCCACGGCCCTCTCCAAGGTTCCGGGGCCGAGTTGACCCATGGGATGGCTCAGAGCCTCCGAGACTTCGTGACAGGCCATGCAGCCTGCGCTGGAGAAGGCTGCAGGGGACGTGGGTTGAGCCGTGCTCCACGAGAGGCACAGCAGAGCCGCGATGAGAAGAGATCCGACGTGTTGCATGGCAGGTCACCGTCGGCAGGGCCGGGGGGTGACTGGAGCCCCGCGTCTCCGGCCTTCTCCATGCGCCGGGGGTTGTCATGACCCTCAGAGCACTCAACCGCTGGCCGACCATCGCACTGGCCCTCCTCTTCCTTCTTTTCTCGGCCTGCGCTGTGGAGAAGAACCGCCGCCTGCTCAGCTTCTTCTTCGACGGTGTCCCGGACCCCGACGCCCCCCAGAAGGTGGAAGAACCCAGGCAGCCTGCCATCGACATGGCCAACCTCACATCTGCTCAACGGGCGGCAATGCTGGGACGGCAGGTCGGGGCCGCCGAGGTCGTCGTGGTCTTCCATGAGCCCGTCCAGGAGCGAGACTGCCAGGGCTGCCACCAGGGCGGCGGGGTCACGGGGGGAGCGTCGTTCAATCTGGTGCCGACCCTGCTGGACCAACCGCCAAGGCTGTGCTGGCGCTGCCACGACGAGCCTGACTACGACCATGTCCACGGTCCCGCAGCCAACGGTTCCTGTCTGATCTGCCACCAGCCGCACCAGTCGCTGCACAAGGGGCTGTTGCCCATGCCAGAGGTCGAGTTGTGCCGCACCTGCCACACCCCCGAGGTCTTCACCTCGTGGGCTCAGCATGAGGCCGTGGGCTCCAGGCAGTGCACCGAGTGCCACGGCGCTCACGGCTCAGACCGGCCCTCCATGCTACTGCCAGACGTGGCCGCAGAGTTGCCCGAGCCTGGCAACGAAGAGCCACCCCAGACCGTGCCAGATGACGACGCCGAACCCTCCTCGGAGCCGGCTGACGAACCCGTCGCAGCAGCTCTGGATGGGAGCGCGCAGCAGCCATCACCCACCGTCGACCCTGACCATGATCCGTGAGCCCTGTGTCCTCGTCGCCACCATCTCCGACAGACTCAGCCGCCCGGCTCAACCGAGGCCTGGTCAGAGTCTGGAGAGACAAGACACGGCGCTGGCTCGGCCGCACCCTGGTCCTCTCGCTCGGCCTGCTCAGCGCCTGCACCGCCGCCCGTGAGCATGTGCATTCCACCGGAGCTTCCGCCGCCTTGCGCCTCTCCGCCGAGCGCCAGGAGGAGACCCGCGACAGCGGCGGCGCCACCGAGCTCAAGGAGTCCGAGAGCATCCTCAAGCAGACGTTGCTGCTCGCCACCGGGGGCTTCGTCTACCATCCCAAGTTCATCGAGTTCGCGATCAAGGGCGAGCTGGGCCTGAATCAGCGATCCATCAGAGCCTCCGGCGCAGCCGCGAACGCTGATCGCTCGGTGGACGCCAACAGCAACTCGTACAACCTCAGCGCCACCCTGTTCAAGGATCTGCCCTACACAGGCAACTTCTATACCTATCGTACGATCACCACCACGAGACAGAGCTTCTTCGGCACCTCTCAGGCGGATGTCCGTGCCACCGGCGTCAACGTCATCGCGAAAGACTGGTGGATCCCCAGTCGACTCAACGTTGAGCGTTACAAGTACAGGGGCTCAGGGTTGAACACCTTCGGCCAGGACCGGGACTCTGCCAGCCTTCAAGGCACGCGCATCGAGGACGACGCTCGCTACGAATACAGCATCGGCGTAGATGACGAAACCATTGGGACCACGTCCCGCTCGTACAGCGTGCTCAGGGCCAACGCTTCGACCATGCATCTGTACGGAGCCGAGAAGCTCGACCGCTGGACGAACAGCGTGCGCTTCCAGAAACAGACCGGCGACGTACAGACCCAGAACGAGGGCTTCAGCAGCCTCTACCACACCCAGCTCTCAGACGACCTGACCTCCGACACCACGCTGGTGTACTCCCGCACGAGCAGCCCGGGGGCCACAACTAAGACCTGGACCGCCTCCCCGGGGATCACCCACCAGCTCTTCGAGAGCTTGACCAGCTCGCTCACCGTGCGCAGCTCTCGTTCAGACTTCGACGGCGGCGAGGTCGACGCCAATGGCGTCCTGGGCGAACTCAACTACATCAGACGCACGCCAGTAGGCCCCTTGCGCCTGCGCCACGCCGTCGACTATTTCATCCAGGATCAACAATCGTCGCTGGGAAACATCGCGGTCATCGATGAGTCCCACACCTTCCTGTTGGGGCAGCCGATCCTGCTGAACAACACCAAGGTCGCGCCAGGAACGGTCGTGGTCACGGACGCCACCGGGCTCGTCGTCTATGTAGAGGGCCTCGACTACAGCCTCTCAGTCCAAGGGCTGACCACGAGCATCAACGTCCTCGCGGGAGGGTTCATCAACCTGGGCGACGCCCTGTTGGTCGACTACGACTTCTCACCGGCCTCCGACCTGCGCTACAAGAGCCTCTCCCAGAGCACGAGCTTCGGCCTGCGTATCCACGACATGGTGCAACTGAGCTATGGCCGCCACAGGCTCAACCAGACGCTGCTGAGCGGCTTCGATGAAGGCACCCTTGAAGACTCCACTCGGACCACAGCAGGGGTCCACGTCTACGAGGGCGGCGGCATGGTCGGCGTGGAGCGAGAGCAGCTGGACTCGTTGCACACACCCTTCGAGCGCACCTCCTACGTCATGTCCTACCAGACCATGCTCGCGCCCTCGGTCTCATGGCGCATCGCCGCCGACAGATTCAGGACCCAGTTTCGTGACAGCGACGCGATCGAGCGAGGCACCACCGCCAGCAGCAACCTCGTCTTCAGCCTGGGCAGCGGCCTGACCGGACTGGTCAGGGCCGAGTGGCGCAAGGTGCGGCTGCGCACCGACGCGGGCCGCAGCGTGTCCGGCGAGATCTCCATCGCCAAGCATTTTCGTTCCTCCGAGGTGGCCCTCACCGGCAGCTACACTGACAACCAGTTCGACGTCGCCAGCGACACCGAGCGGCTCAACGTTGAAGTCTCGTTTCTACGGAGGTTCTGATGCAGAACCTACGATGGCTGGCTCTGCTGCTCCTGTGCTCCTGCGCCACGGGCCCGGCCACGTATACCTGGCGCCCCGAGGCGCCCGTGCGCTGGCCCCCTCCGGGAGAGCAGGCTCGCATCGAGCTGCTGTTCGGGTATCACGGTCCTGCGGACACCGACCGGGATCTCCCAACGGGCGAGTGGATCACCGACTGGGTCTTGGGTCCTCCAGACGTGGGGCTGGTGAGCCCCTTCGGAATGACCCTCACCGCTGACAACACGCTGCTTGTGGCCGACACGGCCCGGGCGGCCATCCATCGCATCCACCTGCCCAGCGGCGCCCACGACCTGGTCAGCGGCTCGGAAGCCTCGCCGTTGGTGACACCGGTCGGCGTGGCCGCCGTGCCCGATGGCAGGTTCTTCGTCGCCGACTCGAGCACCGGGGAGATCACCGCCTTCGACCCTGACGGGACCGTCTCCGAACCCTCGTTCGCCCCAGAGCTCACGCTGCAACGACCTACGGGCCTCTGCTACGACCCGGTAGGCGAGCGCCTCCTCGTCGTCGACACGTTGGGCTGCTCGGTTCACGCGCTCAGCCTCTCCGGCGAGGTGCAGGCCAGCACAGGTCAGCGGGGCGATGGCCCGGGCGAGTTCAACTTCCCCATTGGCGTCACCACAGGGCCGGGCGGGGACATCTACATCGTCGACAGCATGAACTTCCGGGTGCAACGGCTCGCCGCCGACTTCAGCTTCGTCTCCGAGTTCGGCATCGCGGGCAATGGCCCGGGTTCGTTCACCAAGCCCAAGGGCGTGGCCCTCGACTCCGAGGGACACGTCTACGTCGTGGACAGCATGTTCGACAATGTCCAGGTGTTCGATGAGGACGGCACCCTGCTGCTCGCCTTCGGCTCCGGCGGTTCCGCTCTGGGGCAGCTCTACCTGCCCACTGGCCTCTTCATCGACGACTCCGACCGCATCTTCGTCGCCGACACAGGTAACGCACGATTCCAGACCTTCCAGTATTTCCGGGACACGCCATGAGACTGCTTCCGTTCACAGCGCTGCTGGTCATCCTGGCACCCGCTGCCATGCCTCAGGATCAGGGGCAGGCACAGCCGCCGCCGGCCCAAAGCTCGTCGATCGTCGACACCAAACACAACCTCTCTGTGTCTGGACCAGGCCCGTTCAAGGCCTCCACCGAGTCGCAGATCTGCATCTTCTGCCATGCTCCCCACCGAGCCCGGAGCACGGCCCCGCTCTGGAATCGCGAAGACTCTCGACAGACCTATCTCACCTACACCAGCAGCACCTTCGGCGGCACCATGACCCAGCCCAGCGGAGGCAGCAAGCTCTGCCTCTCCTGCCACGACGGGAGCATCGCCCTGGGTGCGGTGGTCAGTCTCTCCGCAGACATCGAGATGCAGTCCGGCTTCACCATGCTCGACACAGGGCCAGGCTTCCTGGGCAGCAACCTGATGGACGATCACCCCATCTCGTTCGACTACTCCGACTCGAAGGGCGGTATGGGGCTGGACTACCTGCCCGAATCGGCCATCACCCCGCCGGTGCACGTGGACAGCGCCGGCATGGTCCAGTGCACGTCCTGCCACGACGCCCACAGCAACCTGCATGGCCAGTTCCTGATCACCTCCAACAGCCACTCGGCGCTCTGCCTCTCGTGCCACTCCCCCACAGACTGGATGTCGTCGAGCCACAGCCTCTCTCAGGCCGGCTGGGACGGCACCCTCCCGGACCCCTGGCCCAACTCCGACTTCGACACAGTCGCCGAGAATGCCTGCGGCAACTGCCACAAGCCCCACGGCGCAGCCAAGCCTGAACGGCTGCTGCTAGACGCCGCGGATGAGGACACCTGCCTGGCCTGTCACCAGGGGACCGTGGCTTCATCGAACATCGGCCAGGATCTGTACAAGGCCTACACGCACAGCCCCTTCGCCACCCTGAGCACCCACGATCCGGCCGAAGATCCGCTGAGCATGCCCCGCCACGCCGAATGCCAGGACTGCCACGACCCCCACGCCGTGCGCAGCGGCTCCGTCCCCGCACCTCTTGTCCCCGGGCCGCTCACGAACATCAGCGGCATCAACGGCTCCGGCCAACCCATCGATGCGATCAGCTTTGGATACGAGCTCTGCTACAAGTGCCACAGCGACAACAACGCGGGCAACCCCCTCCTGCCTCGGCAGATCTTGCAGACCAACGTGCGCCTCGAGTTCGACGTCTCCAACCCGTCCTTCCATCCCATCGAGGGCCCCGGCGCCAACCCAGATGTCCCCAGTCTGCTACAGGGATGGACAGAGGCCAGCGTCATCTCCTGCATCGACTGCCACGCCTCTGACAACTCACCGACCTTCGGCGGCAACGGCAGCGAAGGTCCCCACGGCTCGATCTACCAGCCTCTCCTGGGCGCCAACTACGACACCACGGACGGAACCCCCGAGTCGTCCTTCGCCTACGCCCTCTGCTACAAGTGCCACAGCCGCTCGTCGATCCTGGGCGATGACTCCTTCAAGGAGCACAGCATGCACATCGAAGACGAAGACGTGGCCTGCTCTGCATGCCACGACCCCCACGGGGTCTCAAGCTCACAGGGCAACAGCATCAACAACACCCACCTGATCAACTTCGACCTGAGCGTGGTCCAGCCCTCCGATGGCCTGGGCATCATCGAGTTCGTCGACGAGGGCTACCAGCGCGGCAACTGCACCCTCAAATGCCACGGCGAAGACCACGATCAGGAAGACTACTGAGCGAGACCGCCTACTTGATGTGGCAGGTCAGGCAGAGCCCGCTGGCCGCTCCCTGAGAGGCTGACTGGCTGACCCGCAGCAGGTGTGTCCCGGGGAGTGACTCTCCCGGTTGATCGTGCACATCGTGGCAGCTCGAGCACTGCAGCATGTCGCCATTCTCGAGGACGTCCGCGATCGAACCCGAGCCCCCCATGGCATTGGTCTTGGGATGCAGGTTCGGGTCCGCCGACTCGTCATAGACGATCGACATCGGATGGGTCGCCGTGAGGTCGAGCACTCCCCCCGTCTGGTAGATCGACCCCGGGACCTGGAAGTTGCTGTTGTAGTCGTCGATGAAGATGGCGCCGCCCGCGTACTTGTCGAAGGTGTCCACGCCCACCGTGCCGTCGTGGCAACCGAGGCACATCTTGCTCATGCCCGTGGGCTGTGAAGCGATGGCACCGTCGAGAGTCACGCTGGCGTACATGGTGTAGGTCGCCGAGCTGAGGGCGTGATTCCAGAGCAGGCCCTCGTCTCCATAGTGCTCAGCGCGATTGTGATCGTGGGGCACATGGCACACGCGGCAGATCTCCTCGCGCTTGTTCCAGCCGGTGGCACCGAGCTCCTGCTCGCCGATGTTGTCGGTGAAGTTGTGCGGGGAGCCAGGCTGGGCGATCCCCAGCCCGAGGCCGTCTGCTCGTGCTCCGCCGGCCAGCAGGGCCAGGCACATACTCGTCGTCACGATGGGGTTCCAGACCATGGTGTCGCTACCTCTGATGGAATCCTGGTTGCAGCCTGCCGAGCCGGGGCCTGCTCATGAACATCCCGTTGGTTCCGGCGGCCTATATAAAACTCCCGCGTTGTCAGCTTATCGTCCAAAGGCCCGTCAAGATGTAGCCAAAGGGTCAACCTGCGGCTGGCCTCAGGGGGCAGTGGCCAGCAGCCCGTTGCTGGCCACCCAACCAGACTCCATACCCAAGTCTGAGATCCAGACCTGGATGTAGGTACGGAAACCAGCAGGCACGAGGAGGGGCCAGCTCTCGGCAGCAGCGAGGGAGCCGGTCGCATCCGTCGCCAGGTTCAGGGCGAGCACGTCCGGGAAGGGCACCAACACGCCCCCTTTCAGGGGCTTGATGAACTCGCTCCAGCCCACAGCGAGCACGGCCGGACGCAGGGGCGGCCCGCCCACCATCAAGACCTCGGTCGCAGCGCCTGGCTGGAGTGAACCGCTGGCCGTCAGCTGCGGCACCCCCCAGGAGCCACCGAGCCCGTTGCCCTGGTTGTCCCAAGGCGAGAGGACGTTGCCGAGGGAGAGCGTCCACACGGCCCCGTGGCTGAGGCCACCGTCGTCGTCGGTCCAAGAACCCACGGCCACCTCGGGAACGCCATCGCCGGAGAGGTCTCCCAAGTAGGCCAGTGAGTTGCCCAGGTTGTCACCGTCCTTGAGCGTTCCCGTGAAGCCACCGAAGAGGCCGCTCACCTTGCGAACGGCACTGACTCCGCCGCTGTTGTCGAGGTAAAGCACCCAGAGGGCACCCCGGTCCAGGCCGCTGTCGTCGTCGTGGTGCGCACCCACGATGAGATCATGGATGCCGTCGCCGTTCAGATCGTCCACCCGAGTGATGGAACGGCCGAAGCGGTCGTCGTTGGACAGCCCGGTCGAGAAGGCCAGATCGCCGTGGCTCACCTTGCGAGTCGAGAGCACGGAGCCATCGGCCTTCAGGAACACGATCCACACGGCGCCACGATTGAAACCCCCGTCGTCATCCATCATCGCGCCCACGGCCACATCGGGCACGCCGTCGCCATTCAGATCGCCGAGAGGAGCCAAGGCGCAACCGAACCAGTCGTTGCTCGAGAGCAGCCCCGTGAAGCCACCAGAAGTGAGGCTGATCTTGGCCTGGGATTCGACGGACCCGTCGGTGCGCAAGAACAGCATCCACAGCGCGCCGCTGTCCTGCCCGCCATCGTCGTCCAGCTCGGCCCCCACCAGCAGCTCGGCCGTGCCATTGCCGTCGAGATCGCCGACGCAGGCCAAGGACGAGCCGAAGTGGTCACTCTCATCGAGGAGGCCAGCGAAGCCACCTGCGGCGTGGCCGATCCGGCGCTGCCCTTTGACGGAGCCGTCAGCTCGGAGAAACATGATCCAGAGAGCCCCGCTGTCAGGGGCACCTCCATCGTCGAAGACGGCGCCCGCAGCCAGGTCGGGGATGCCATCGCCATCCAGATCACCCAAGGGCGCCAAGCTCGTTCCGAGCTGGTCTCCATCGGCCAGGAGGCCCGTGAAGCCCCCAGAAGTCTGGCTGATCTTGGTGAGGTCGCGCACCTGCCCCTCGGGTGTCATGAAGAGGATCCAGACCGCACCCCGATCCATGCCACCGTCGTCATCGAAGACCGCCGAGACGGCCAGATCAGCCACACCATCACCATCCACGTCACCCAGGTTGGCCAGCGCCCGGCCGAAGTGGTCACCGTCTTGGAGGATCCCGGCAAACCCACCCAGCACGTCACTGATCTTCTGGTGTCCCAGCACATCCAGGCTCTGCCCAGGCACAACGGAACAGAGGCACACCAGAAGACCAACGGAACGGAACCATCTCATGGCCTGGGTACGTCTTCCCGATGTGGACATCTGCACTCCTCAGTGGTTGCTGAACTCGGTGGAATCATCTTGAGAGTGCACCAGAGATCACCAGACCCTCCGTGTCCATGGACCGGTGGCTCACCGAGGTGTACTCCTCGAGGGGTCTATCGACTGCCCCCTGCCGCGAGCTTGAGCGCGGAGCCCAGCAAAGGCCCCTCGCGCCGATTTGCGGGAGGAGGCATGGAGACAGCCGTCGGGAAGCCCCGGCGTACCAGCAGTCCATGCGTGACCCTTCGGCCCAAGGGGCATAGCAATGCCTGACCCTGGAGATCTGCCATGCGACGCCCGAAGTCCACTCAGCGCGAAGACGGCCAGCAACTCACCGCCATGATCGATGTGGTGTTCCTGCTGCTGATCTTCTTCCTCTGCACCATGAGCTTCCGGGTCATCGAGGGGCGCGTCGACACCGAGCTGCCCAAAGACGAGGGGCAGAACAGCGGTGCAGTAGCTGACCTGCTCGAACCCTTGAACATCCACATCGAAAACGACGCCAGCCGCAGCGCGGGCTTCGCAGTGCGAGTCGGGGGACGTCCGGCCGACATCGAGACGATCGCAGGACTGGTCGCGGGCGCCATGGCCCTGGTCCCCGAGATCGCCGTGCGTCTGTCCACGGGAGCGTCGGTGACCTACGGACAGGTCATGGCGGTGATCGACGAGGTCCTGGCGGGCGGCGTGAGCCAGGTGCACTTCGCCGGCTGAGCAGGACTCTGGGCGGCGATGTCCAGGCCGAAGCTGCCAAGGCCATGCCCTCCACCCTGCTCCTCGACGAACAAGGCATCGTGCGCTGGGCCTACGTGGGCAAGGACAACGTCGATCGCCCTGATGTCGAACGCCTGATCGCCGAGCTACAGGAGTTTCCCGGAGCCTGAGCGCCCCGTGACGTCCGTTCGATCAGGGAGGACATCGTGCTGATGGACACGGACGAACTGAAGGGCTTCACCACTCGCGCTGACTCGGCCCGAGACTTCTCAAGAGCTGGAGACGACTCCGGCCCCCAGGCCCGCTCGAAGAAGGGAGCTGGCGGCGCCACCGCCGCGAGCATTGCGCTGCCGCAGGGCGACTGGAAGCTGGCGGGCGGCTCCGCGGATCCATAAGGCGTGTATTTCCCCGGGCCGACCTGGCTCCCGATATCTTGCGTGCCGGGCCCCGCGCGTTCAGGCTGGCACTGCACCCTGACAGATCCCCTCTGAAACCCATCCCACCATGATGAACACGGCCAAGCTGTCCCTCCTCGCTCTCTCGCTCCTGGCTGCCACGGCCAGCGCCACTGACACCCTCACCATCGGCACCAGCGACGCGCCGAGCTGCTCCAGCAACAGCAACGTCGCCCTGCTCGACGACGGGGTCACCCGGGTGGGCGCCGAGCTGCACTTCGACTGGGACGGGGTGAACAACGAGCTGCTCGTCACCGTGGACAACACCTCCTACGTGAGCGCGGGCAAGAAGAACCCGCTGATCACGTCGGTCTGGTTCAACTTGCCGGCCAACGCCATCGACAGCATCACCCTGCTCAGCCAGACCGGCAGCGCGGGCCCGGCGCCCGCCTTCGCCTTCTTGGCCGACACCGACTTCACGGACGGCAAGAACAAGCTGAAGGCTGGCTGCCTCGGTGCGTTCGGCGCCGAGCTCGACATCAACGGCATCCCCGGTGGCATCGCCAACCCCAACGCCAACGCGGTAGCCGGCCCCAAGGGCGCGGCGGTCATCGGCCCGGTGGTGTTCCGCTTCGCGGTCACCGGCCCTGATCTGGGCAGCCTCACAGACGCCAGCTTCTCCGGCGCACAGTCGGTGAACCCGCCGGGCACCTACCAGGTCAACGGCGCCATGCACTTCCAGGGCAGCGACGGCAGCGGCAAGATCGGCAACGGCTTTCTGCCCTCGCCCCTCGGCTGGGTCTCCGGCAACCCGGCGCTGGGACAGACCATCGCCCTGAACATGTCGGCCGCCGCCGGTTCCCACACCGTGTTGGCCGTCTCCCTGAGCAACAACCCCACCATGTTCGGCGCGGTGGGCGTGCCGCTCACCTTCCCCTGGCTGCAGCTGGTGAACAACACCATGCCGCCTCTGGGAACCCAGTCTCTCTCCGTGGCCATTCCCTTCGACCCGGCCCTCGTCGACATGACCTTCTACTTCGGCGTGGTGACCCTGGCCTGGGGCGGCGGCGTGCTCGACGCCAGCGAGAGCTTCAACATCACCATCGCTCCCTGACACGAGGGTCATGGCGCTCAGGGCCCGGGCCTGCTCGCTCCAGGCGGCCGTGATCAGCCTTGATCGCTCAGCGGGCAAACGGAGACTCTCTGCGGACACCGTGGCAGACCGCCCTGGTCGACGGCATCTGTCGCTGACCAGGGCGGCTCACGTTTCAGGCCGTCCCCGGAGATCACCGTTCATGGAGCCCACAGGCGTTCGCCAGCTGCTCAAGAGCCTGCCGCACTTTCGTCGCCTGCCCCCCGATGTGCTCGACACGGTCCTGGCCACGGCCGCCGTGCTCGATCTGAAGACTGGCGACGACGTCTTTCGCGAGGGCGAGTCCTGCGACGGCTTCTTCGTGGTGGCCAAGGGGCGGGTGAAGATCTTCCGGCTCACAGAAGGTGGACGAGAGCAGGTGGTCCACGACGTGGCGGAAGGGCAGACGTTCGCCGAGGGCGCCCTGTTCTTGCGCGGGCGCTACCCGGCCTGGGCCGCGGCCACGGAGACGCCCACACAGCTTGTAAAGCTCAACGGCCCCGACTTCTTGAAGCTCTTCGCCAGTGAGCCCCAGCTGGCCGTCTCGATGGTGGGTTCACTGTGCGGTTGGTTGCACTCGCTCCTGGCCCGAGTGCAGACCCTGTCCATCGTGAGCGCCGAGGCGCGCCTGGCCCATCACCTGTTGCGCCTACCCGCGCGGCACGGCCCGGAGTCGAGCGTGGTGACCCTGCCCGTCTCCAAGAAGGACCTGGCCAGCGAGCTGTCGATCACTCCAGAGACCCTCTCGCGCCTGCTGGCCAAGTGGCGCGAGCGGCAGCTGGTGACCGTGGACGGCTCGAAGGTGACCTTGCTCGACGCGGAGGCTCTCGACGAGATCGCCGAGGCGGGGTTGCGGGGCTGATCGCACGCCACGTGTTCGCGCTCACAGCGCGGCGTCGAGGGCCTCGTAGACCGCGTCGGCGCCGCCGAGCAGGCTGGTCATGTTGGATGTCCAGACGACCTTGCCGTCACGGTCGAGGATGATCTGGGTCGGCACCGTCTTCACGGCGAGAGCTTCGGTCACGGACTCGTCGGCAAACGTCCAGCGGTAGTCGAAGCCCGACGACGTGATCCACGCCTTGCCGTCGGCAGGATCCTCGAAGGCGTTGATGGCCAGGATCTCCACACCCTTGTCGTGGTACTCCTGCTCGCGGGGACTCATGTCACGCATGAGGTCGGTGCAGGCGCTTCAGGTCGAGCCCCAGAAGTCGAGCAGCACGACCTGGCCGCGCAGGCTTGAGAGCGCGAGGGAATCGCCGTCGGCGGTGGTCACAGAGACGTCGGCCACGGTCGTGCCCAGCTCGAGATCGGGTGACAGGAGAGCCGCCTGCCAGGCGAACATTCCGCCTGCCACGACGAGCAAGCAGGCCAGACAGAGACCGAGGGTCTTCAGGGGTGTCTTCATCTCACGGTTGTACC
>CAZIAK010000052.1:0-9788 GCA_964537035.1 uncultured Phycisphaerales bacterium
GAGCGAAACGGCCCCCCTGGTGAAAAACAGGGACACCCGGCGCACCGCCAGGCTACGACCTGTAGCGCTGCCCTACCCTACAGTCCCCTCACCGGACGGAAGCCAAGGTCGTACGAGCGAAAGTTTTCGTGGGCCACCGACCGGCGGCAAGCCGCCCGAGTGCCCTTGTGATCGGTGGTGAAATTGCCGCCCCTGCGCATGCGCCGCTTGGGCTTGGCGTCGATCCAGACGCTGCCATCGGTTGGCGCGCCGCTGTAGTCGCGATGCTGGCTGTCGGCGCAGAGCTCTGACACGTTGCCGAGCATGTCGTGCAGGCCAAAGGCGTTGGCCTCCAGCTCGCCCACCGGGTGTGACACGCCGTCACTCTGGTTCGAGTACCACGCACAGCGGGCCAGGCCCACGTAACTCGGACCCTCGGTCCCGGCCCTGACCGCGTACTCCCACTGCGCTTCGCTGGGGACGGCGAGATCGTGGGCCGCAGCGAACTGCTCGCACTCGGCCAAGGAGACCTGCTCCACCGGCAGGTTGTCACCGGTGTTGTGGGCTGGACTGGACTCCATGACCGCCCGCCATTGAGCCTGAGTGCACTCGTACTTGGCGATCAGGAACGGGCCCAGGGACACGCTGTGTCGCGGGCCTTCGTCATCCTGACGAAACGACTCCCGGTCCGGGCTGCCCATGGTGAACGTCCCTGCGGGGAGCGACACGAAGCGCATGTTGACGCCCCCCAGGTCGAGGTCGTACTCCGCCAGGCCCTGGGCGTTCTCACCGACGTAGACCATGTCAGAGAGCGCAGACGGGGCCTCTGCTATCGGGTCTGGGGTCGCGTCTGCAGCCGGTCCCAGGACCGCGTCGTCCTGCACCACCACAGGAGGTTCCTCGAACACGAGGTACTCAACGCTGTCGGTGCTGCAGTTGCCCAGCTTGTCGCAGACGACGTGCTCGAGACTCCATGGTCCCGGCGTCATGGGCGCGCTGAACTGTCCCCGCGCCACGGCGCCTCCCGGAGCTCCGTCAGCCACGGTCAACCGTGAACCATCGACCGTCACCGAAGCGTTGCGATCATCGACGGTGAGCTTGAACTCGAGGGTCGAGCCAGCCAACACCCGGGCACCAGGTGCGGGGTCGACGGACACGACGGTGGGTGGCTTGCGATCGCGCACGATGGTCAGCGCCTCTTCGGTGGACAGCCCGGCCAGGTCGGTGGCGGTGACGACCAGCACGTTGTCGCCCGGGCGCATCAGGGGCACCCCCCGCGCCACTCCCCGGCCATCGCTCTGCAACTGCAGCACTTGCGAGCCCACCATGACCCGATCCAGATGGGCGTCCTCGACCATGAGCTCGATGTCCATGCTCTCGGCGCGGGTCACTCTCGCGCCCGGTCTTGGCGACACGATGGTGATCACGGGCGGCACGTCGTCCTTGACCACATCGAACGCCACAGCGGCGGCCAGGCCTTCAGCGGTGAGCGAGAACCGCTGGGGCGTGCCACTCTGGACCACTCGGTCGAAGGCAAAGCGCCCCTCGTCGTCCAGGCTGAAGACCGACGGAACGCCGCCATCGATGGTCAGCGTGACCACCTCGGTGCGGGCGCCACTCACCTGCCCCTGCACCTGGATCACGCCTTGGTTCGACACCCATAGCTGCCCTGGACTCTCGGGGCGGGTCAGCTTGAGAGCGACCGGCGGCAGAGGGACCACCTCGGGAAGCTCGGGCTCGGCGACCTCCTCGGCCTGCAGAACCTGTGCCGGTGTGGTGGTGCCTTCCGCCGGGGGATCGCTCGAACCCGGAGCGTCGACCTGCTGCACGTCGAGCGGCTGGTGAGTCGGCGTGTCCGACGGCGACGGCCCGAACTCACGCCATAGCAACCAGACCACGGTGAGCAGCAACAGGATGCCAAGCACCCAGGCCAGGGAGCTGGACCGGTCGTCTTGCTGTGGCTCGACCGCCGCAGGGGTGTCAGGGCCGACCGCAGCGCCCGCCACACCAGCCGCCGCCGCACCGGCTGCCCCCGCCGCACCGGCCGCCTCGCTCTCCTGTGCCTTCCTCTTGGCCTGGGTGCGAGCTTGGGTGCGAGCCTCAGACATGCCCGCCTGAATGCGCATGAGGGTCTGCATGGGCGGCGGCGAGACCTGGCTCACCCCCAGCAGGGTCATGTTCTCCTGGTCTTCGCGGAGGTTCTCGACGGACACACCCAGCGCCTTCAGCTGCTCGACCATCTCGGTGCCGCTGGCCGGGCGGTCTGCAGGGTCGAGGGATGTCCAGCGGGCGACCAGCTCGTCCACCTCCGGGGGAATGCCCGGACGCTTGGCCATGACCCGGGGGAACTCGCCGGAGCAGACCTGCATCATCACTTCGGGGGGAGTCTTCCCGTCGATGGCGTCGCTGCCCACCAACAAGAAGTACAAGGTCGCACCCAGCGAATAGACGTCCGCCCGGGGCCCCACGTTCTTGGCGTCCTTGTACTGCTCTGGTGGCATGTAGCGGGGCGTGCCCATGGCCGCGCCGGTGTAGGTCATGCTCTGATCGCCCTCCATCTTGGAGAGGCCCAGGTCGGCCAGCTTTACTTCGCCATCTGCTGAGACGAGCACGTTGTCCGGCTTCACATCGCGATGCACCAACCCGGCGGAGTGTGCTGCGGCCAGCCCCCTGGCCGCGCCCATGGCGACGGTCACCGCTTCTTCGACGGCCAGCGGTCCCTTGCGCTCCACCCGCTGACGACCGTTCTCACCGGCCACATACTGCATGACGATGTAGTGCAGGCCCGAGTCTTGGGAGACGTCGTGGACCCGTACCACGTTCGGGTCGTCGATGCGCGCCGCCGCCCGGGCCTCCTTCTCGAAGCGCACCACGAACTGCGGGTCGTGCCGGGCCAAGGCGGGGTCGAGGCACTTCACGGCGACGTCGATGCCCAGGCCCAGGTGCTCGCCGCGATAGACCACACCCATGCCGCCCTTGCCCAGCACGTCGTACAGCACGAAGCGGCCGTCGAGGACCTTGTAGCCCTCGGCCTCGGGCAGCGAATCGAGCAGGGGGTCGTTGCGCGGGTCGCGGTGTTCGGGGTGGGTCACGGGAGGGTCTCGGATCGTGGTCGCGCCGCAGTTTACGTCCTACCTGCGTCATCAGTCATGGGCCTGTTTGGAGCGGCCTTCGCCTCCGAACCGCAGCCCCGCTGTCGCGACTTCATGACAGGCCCTCTCAGAAGCGCCAATGGGCCCCCACAACCCACTCCTCGGCCCTGGGCGCCACGAAGGGGACGACGGTGCCAGAGAGCCTCCCTCCCGGTTCGGCGGCGTAGAGCTTGTTCACGAAGCGAGTGAGAAAGTTGCCCAGGGCGGCGCCCAGCAGGATGTCGGCGGGGTGGTGCCGACGGGCTTCCACCCGAGCCCACGATGAGGCGCCGGCAAAAGAGTAGACCAGGGTGCGCAGGGCGAGCTTGGTGCCGTCGCCCCCCTCCAGAGCTGGCATGCGATCCAGGTCATGAGAGATCGCGCTGGCGAAAGCGAAGCTGCTCACGGCGTGACCGGACGGCATGCTGTCCTTGTCCCGCTCGGCCGGGCGGCGACGGCGAATGATGTTCTTCAGCGGGCCGGGCGCCACCAGGGCCGTGGCTGCGATCAGCCCGTCTGCTGTCAGGGCGCTGGGATGGGCCTCGTGATCGACGGCGAACAGCGACAGACCGGCCACGATGCCCAGGCCCACTGCGGTGCGATCGGAAAACCGCTTGGCTGCTTTGATCGAGCCGAAGAGGGGCTGCTCATCCACCGCCCACCGTGACGCGCGCTGGTCGAAGTCGCTGAGCAGGAACAGCCCGGCACCTGCAGCGGGTGCCCACACGTCCGCATCAGACAAGGCATCCCAGGCTGCCACGCCCCAGTCGCGATCGCTGGGCGGAGCCACGCAAGCGGCGGACCCGCAGGCACCGAAAAGGAGCAGCATCCACCAACAGAGGCCGCCCATCTTGAGGGGCGCGTAGTGAGGTGAAGACATGGCGCTCTCTCGACTCAGTTGCTCGGGGACGGTGGCGACGCGCGCCGAGACCCTCTCTGAAGCGCGTGTTGCCCGTGCCCGCACGGCGAGCGCCAGCCATCATAGACACAGATCCCGTCCCAACCGAGGCCGCCCCGAAGGCCGGTCTGGGATATGCTGCCCGATCATGTGGCGATCGCCGTGCAGGCGCGCCCCTCTTCTCGCTCGACTGTGCACTCTCTCCTCATGAGCCGGGCCACGTGCCATCGCTGCCGCAAGCCTCAGGCCCTGTGCCTCTGCGCGCGCATGCCCCAGGTGGACAACCGCACGCCTCTGGTCATCCTGCAGCACAAGCGGGAGCGCTTTCATTCGGTGGGGACGGCGCGCATCGCCCGCCTGGCCTTGAGTCGCTGCCAGGTCCGCGAGGTGTCGCGCCCGATCGCACAGGCCCCGCTGCCGGCCGGCGCCGCCGTGCTCTACCCCGCAGACGGCGCGCCCGATCTTGCCGAGCTGTCGCCGCAGGAGCACCCCTCGTGTCTGGTGGTCCTCGACGGCACCTGGCACCACGCTCGCAGGATGTATCTGGACACACCCTGGCTCCGTCGCTTGCCCGCCGTGCGCCTGTCCCCCGACGCGCCGAGCCGCTACCGCATTCGCCGCCAGGCTCAGCGCCACCACATCTCGACCATCGAGTCGATCGTGGCTGCACTGAACATCCTCGAACCGGACACGCCCGGCGTGGGCCAGTTGCTGGACGTCTTCGACTCCATGGTCACCGACCAGGAGGCGTTCATGCTCAACCCGGACGGCGAGCCCCGACGCCAACGCCGGCGAGCCCGCCCGTCTCGCGCGGTGCCATCGAGCTTCTTCGAGCAGAGCGAGCGTCTGCTCCTGGTCTACGGCGAGACCGCCCCGCTGCTGGCCCACACACCGGGCGCTGGCCGCCAGCTCATCTCCTGGACGGCTCTGCGAGTGGCCACCGGCGAGACCTTCGAGCGCTTCGTGCTCCCCCAGGGCAGCCCCGCCGGACCCTGCCAGCTGCAGCACATGGGACTCACGGACGACGACCTGGCCGCTGCCCGTCCTCTCGACGCCGTGGCACAGGACTGGGCCCGCTTCAGACGCCCCGATGACCTGCTCTGCGCCTGGAACGCCGGGCGCCTGCGCATGCTGCGCAGTCTCGACTCGACCGCCGGGCAGGCCCTGCAACTCAAGGCCCTGTGGTGCAATACGACCCAGAAGAAGAGCGGTAGCCTCGACGAGCTCGTGGCGGCGCTCGGCCTCGCCGCCGTGCCCGCTCCCGTGAAGGGACGGGCTGCCATGCGCCTCTCCCAGGCCGCCGCGGTGGCCCAGCACCTGCTCGCCATGGGGCCGAAGATCGCCCGGCTGCCCAAGACGGCTTGCCAACCCGCCGCGCCGGCACGATGATCTCCACGCTCAGCTGACGGCTGGCGCGGGCCCCACGCTTCAGGCCCGCTGCCCGGCCCAGCTGCGCCACTCGCCCGCCATCCCCGCCACGCCCTGCCTCCACCGATGCTCACTGTTCAGAACCTCTCCAAGGCCTACGGCTCTCAACTCGTCTTCGATGAGTGCAACATGGTCATGAGCCAGGGCGAACGGCTCGGCTTCGTGGGACGCAATGGCCACGGCAAGACCACCCTCTTTCGCATGCTCATGGGCGAGGAGCAGCCGGACAGCGGCGGCCTGGTCATGCCCCGCGACTACACCATCGGGCACCTGTCCCAGCACCTGCACTTCGAGCAGGCCAACATCCTCGATGAGGTCACGGCGGTGCTTGGCGATCGGGTCGCCGAAGAGGGCTACCGGGCCGAGGCCGCGCTCATGGGTCTGGGCTTCTCCCTCGAAGACCTGTCCCGCCCGGCCTCCGAGTTCTCTGGCGGCTACCAGATCAGGATCAACCTGGCCCGGGTGTTGGTGGAGCAACCGAACCTGCTCCTGCTCGATGAGCCCACCAACTATCTCGACATCCTCTCGCTGCGTTGGCTGCGGCGCTTTCTGCGGGAGTGGCGCAACGAACTGATCATCATCTCTCACGATCGACAGTTCATGAACAGCGTCACCACCCACACCATGGCCATCCATCGCAAGAAGCTGCGGCGCATGGCTGGTACGGTCGAGAAGCTCTTCAGCCAGATCGGCAGCGAAGAGGAGATCTACGAGAGCACCCGACTCAACGAGGCGAAGAAGCGCAAGCAAGAGGAGCGCTTCATCGAGCGATTTCGTTCCAAGGCCAGCAAGGCCACGCTGGTGCAGTCACGGATCAAGGCCCTGGCCAAACGAGGGCAGATGGAGGCCCTGGGCAACGAACAAGATCTGGTCTTCAAGTTCCGCGAGGCGCCGTTTCACTCGTCGACCATGATGACCGTCGAAGACCTGGCCTTCGGCTATCCCGATGGACCCACGTTGTTGGAGCGCCTCTCGCTCACCATCGACAAAGGTGACCGCATCGCCATCATCGGCCCCAACGGCAAGGGCAAGACCACCTTGCTCAATCTGCTGGCCAACGAGCTGAAGCCCACCCACGGCGTGATCAAGTCCAACCCGAACACGAACGTGGCCTACTTCGGGCAGACGAACATCGCCCGGCTCGACGAACGGAACACCGTCGAAGAGGAGCTGCTCGCCGTGCAGCCGGACAGCAGCCGCAGCGCCGTGCGTGGGCTGTGTGGGCTGCTCATGTTCTCCGGCGACACGGCCCTGAAGAAGATCAAGGTGCTCTCAGGCGGCGAGCGTAGCCGAGTGCTGCTGGGCAAGCTGCTGGCCAGTCCGGCCAACATGCTCATGCTCGACGAGCCCACCAACCACCTCGACATCGAGTCTGTCGAAGGGCTGCTCGACGCCGTGGAGGCCTTCGCGGGTTCTGTGCTGCTGGTGACTCACAGTGAGATGGTGCTGGAGCGCCTGGCCACCCGACTGATCATCTTCGATGGCGGCAAGGTCACCCTCTTCGAAGGGGGCTACCGGGACTTCATGGATCGCATCGGCTGGCAGAGCGAGGTGGGCACACGGCCGGCGGCCAAGCCCACCGCGAAGAAGAACCCGAAAGAGCTGCGCAAGCTCCGGGCCGAGATCTTCGCCGAACGGAGCCGGGTGACCAGCCCGCAGAAGAAGGCGGTGGAGAAGGCCGAGAAGAAGATCGAGCAGCTAGAGGCGCAGGTGGCCGAGCTCGACGCGGCCATGTTGGTGGCGGCGGAGAAGGGTCGCAACGACGACATCGGCGAGATCAACTCGAAGGCCAAACAGAAGCGGCACCAGATCGACCAGCAGTTTGAGAGACTCGAGAAGCTCATGGAAGCGCTCGACGTGGCCCGGGCTGCGTTCGACGAACGTCTAGAGGCTCTCGGCTGAGAGGTACGAGCTCGTGATCAAGCTCTTGTTCGCCGTGTTGTTGATCGTCGTGATCTACGACCTCGTCCAGCGCAAGCACGCGATCCTGCGCAACTTTCCGCTCATCGGGCACCTGCGCTATCTGCTCGAGAGAGTAGGCCCCGAGCTGCGCCAGTACATCGTCACCAACAATGACGAAGAGCGGCCCTTCTCCCGAGACCAGCGCACCTGGATCTACACCTCGGCCAAGGGGCTCAACAACACCTTTGGATTCGGCACGGACAATGACCTCGAGGGCCAGGCCAACTACGTCATCGTCAAGCAGCGGACTTTCCCCGCGCCCGAACCGCGGCAGGGTGCTCGGGAGTTCGACAGCCAGCACGGACTCCCCTGCGCGAAGGTGATGGGTGGGCCGCGCAGGCGAGCGAAGGCGTTCCGTCCCCAGAGCGTGGTGAACATCTCGGCCATGAGCTTCGGCTCTCTGAGCGGCCCCGCCATCGAAGCGCTCAACCGCGGCGCCGCCCTGGCCAGCTGCCTGCACAACACCGGCGAAGGGGGCATCAGCAGGCACCATCAGCACGGCGGCTCACTCATCTGGCAGATCGGCACGGGCTACTTCGGCTGCCGAGACGAGCACGGCCGCTTCGACCTGGCACAGGTCACGGACACCGTGGCCCGTCACCCCGTGAAGGCGCTGGAGATCAAGATCAGCCAGGGCGCCAAGCCCGGCAAGGGGGGGCTGCTCCCGGGAGCCAAGGTCACCGAAGAGATCGCAGCCAACCGAGGCATCCCCGTGGGCAAGGCCTGCCACAGTCCACCGTCGCACAGCGCCTTCCGGGACGCAGACGAGCTGCTCGACTTCGTGGAGGCCATGGCCGAGGTCACGGGCCTGCCGGTGGGCATCAAGTCGGCGGTAGGCGAGAGCGCCTTCTGGGCGGACCTGGCCAAGCTGATGAACGATGGGGACAGAGGCGTCGACTTCATCACCATCGACGGCGGCGAAGGGGGCACGGGCGCGGCGCCCCTCGTGTTCAGTGATCACGTGGCCCTGCCGTTCAAGCTGGGTTTCTCCAGGGTCTACCGCACCTTTGCCGAGGCGGGACTGCACGAGCAGGTGTTGTTCATCGGCTCCGGGCGACTCGGGCTTCCCGTCAGCGCGCTCACCGCCTGCGCCATGGGCTGCGACATGATCAACGTGGCCCGAGAGGCCATGATCTCCATCGGCTGCATCCAGGCCCAACGCTGTCACACGGGCCACTGCCCCGCGGGCGTCGCCACCCAGAACCCCTGGCTCATGCGCGGCCTGGATGCCCAGGACAAGGCGCCACGTTTTGCGAACTACGTCGCTGCCTTGCGGGCGGAGTTGCTCGCCCTCTCCCGCGCCGCGGGGTCCGTGCACCCTGCCCTGGTCGATCTCGATGACATCGAGATCCTGGACGGCGGACTTCACGGGCGTGGGGCCCGCCAGGTCTTCAGCTACGAGGCCGGCTGGGGACGACCAGCCCTTGCTGACCGCGAGGACATCACCAAGATCATGGAGGCGGCGGCGAGTCAGTCGCCTGCATCACCAGCCGTTCCACCAGCGCACTGATCACAGCCGTGGGGTCTTCGCCGCTGGCGTAGTGCACTCGGTGGGTGCAGGGCAACTCGTCGAGGGGCTCGAAGCGCTGGCGCATGGCCTCGTACACGGCGTGATCGGCGTCAGAGACCTCGCCCCGGTCGACGCTGCGCCGGGTCATGCGTTCGCGGATGATCTCTGGCGCACAGGTCACCTCGACCACCACCACGGGATGGCCCAGGCGGGTCGCCCCGTCGATGAAGCGGCGGCGCTGGACGCTGGTGGTGAACGTCGCGTCGATCACGGCCCAGCGGCCCCGAGCCAGGGTGTTGAAGCCACGACGACACAGGGAGCTGTACACCGCGTCGGTGTTCTCTGCGCTGTAGAGGGCTGCCGCAGCCGCCCCTTCAAGACGATCGCCAGGGGCCATCCCCGCCGCCAGCTTGCGTTCCATGTCACTGCGCAACACGCGGGCGTCGAAGGTCTTCCCGATGCGTTGAGCCAGCCAGCTCTTGCCCGACGCGGGCAGACCGCAGGTCAAGACCAGGCACGGGGGCAGCTCGTAGGATGCTGCCAGCTGTGTGTAGGTGGCGACGTTCTGTCGCGCAGCGGCCCGGTCCTCGGCAGTGGCCCGGCTGTCGCTGGCAACGATCGCGGCAACCTTCGCCCGCACCAAGGCGCGATAGCCCTTGTAGAAATCCATCAACCAGGCCAGGGCGCTGTCGCCAGAGGTTCGGGCGTAGTACTGAACGAGATACTTGGAGAAGGCGCGAAATCCGTGGTGGTCGAGATCCATGGCCAGGAAGGCCAGGTCGTTGGCCACGTCGCTGCAGCGCAGGGCCGCGCTGAACTCGAGGCTGTCGTAGATGACCAGGCCAGCGTCGGTACAGCAGATGTTGGCTGCGTGCAGGTC
>CAZIAK010000052.1:9888-11417 GCA_964537035.1 uncultured Phycisphaerales bacterium
CGGTGAAAGGCCGTCAGCACATCGACCAGGTCGCGGAGCAGGGCGTTGTCGATCTCACCGGCGGCGAGCAACTTGTCCAGCATGCGCTCGGCGGGCAGGCGTACCATCTCCACGGCGTACTCCAAAGCCGGGCCGTCGCCGCCCATGCGAAGGCCCCCATCGTCGCGACGTGTGATAGGCACCACGCCGAGGTACATGTCCCCCGCCAGGCGACGGTTGAGCCGCAGCTCTTCGTGACAGAAGTGCTCGCGCCTGGCCAGGGTCGAGAAGTCGAAGAAGCCCAGGTCCACGGCCTTCTTGACCTTGTAGACACGGTCGCCCACGAAGAAGAGCAGCGAGCCGTGGGTCTCACGCACCGTGATGGGGTGGTTGGCCGGACGCAGCGTGGCGCGAACCTCCGGCGCGTAGGCCGAGGGCTCCCGAAACCCCGCGAACAGTTCCGCTCGGGAGAGAGTCCGTGGGCGGTGCTCTTGAGTCGTGGCCATGGTGCGGAACTCCCAGGGTTCGGGAGGCCGGGCGCGGGCCCAGGAGGAGGTCGCCGCCTGGCGATGCACGCGCCCACTACAAGAATAGAGTCGCTGACGGTGGGTGCCGCCCTTCTTGGGTCGTAGATCCTGCATGACGAGTGCGTAGCCGCCGCCTCGCCCCCCCTGAAGAACCCAGGAGGCCTGGGCACTCTGGTTGACCAGCCGCACGGGCTGGAGCCCCTGGCGAGGGGGTGTCCCCCGAACCGTGGTTCGAAGCTGAATACTGGCGCAGGAAGCGCCGTCCTGAAATGATCGCCGCTCCCCTCTCGCGAACCACGGAGCCAAACCCATGTCCCCAGACCGCAACCCCGGATTCGACGACGCCAACCTGGTGCTCAGGCTCTACGAGATGCGCCGTGAAGACGTGATGCGCAAGTCCCGCGACGCCATCAGCTTCGCCTTCTGGCCCCAGACCTTCGACGACGTCACCGCCATCATGGACTTCGCCCACGAGGACAACGCCGCGTGGCGCCAGGTCGTCAGCTACTGGGAAATGGTCTTCGGCTTCGCCCACCGCGGCATCGCCGAGCCCGAGTTCTTGGTGGAGAACAACGGCGAGGGCATCTTGCTCTACATGAAGATGCGAGCATTCATCGAGCGCCTGCGCGTCGACTCACCTACAGCGTTTCAGCACATCGAATGGGCCGCCACCCAGACCGCCGCAGGAAGACTGCGGGTGGAGTTCTTCGAGAAGCGCTTCGGCGAGAAGTTCGCCGGGGTGCAAGCTGGGGGATAGGACGGGGGCGTGTCAGGCGACCTACGGGATGGTGATGAGAATCGCCTGCCCGCCAGCCACAGGCAGACCCACCACGGTCGTGTCGAGCACGTCGAGTTCCAGGCCGATCATCGCCGGAACCATCAGCTGGGTCATGCCCTGAGCGTTCGTCGTGCCAGTGGCGACGATGGCGCCGGATGGGCTGGTGACGACAACCGTGTAGGACGATGCCTGGCCAAGAACGGCCACGTGCAGCGGGAGGCTGATGAGGTCTACAGGGGGAGCGG
>CAZIAK010000052.1:11517-29007 GCA_964537035.1 uncultured Phycisphaerales bacterium
TGACCGCAGTTTTCTCCGCCTTCGACAAGCACGTCCGGGCCATCTGGTACGCCAGGTGCCCCAGCTTGTCGCGGCCGGCGTGGGCGCTGCGTTCCAGGATCTCCTGGACCATGGCTTCGGTGGGGCTCATGAGGAGGGTCCTTTCAGTACGTCGTCGATGGCTCGAGCCAGGCGCTCGCGGGCTGTTTGCAGCAGCGCTTCCATTTCGGCGTAGGAGGTTCCCTGTTGGGTGGCGATGTCTGAGGTGCTGAGGCCGGAGATGTCCTTGGCGCGCAACACTCTGCGGTAGGTCTGATCGAGGCGATGGAAGCCGATGCGCGCAGCATGGGCCACCATGGCTTCGGTGTGGTTCTGCTTCTCTTGCTGCGAACCATCTTGCCACACCGTCGGTTCTTCGGGGTCCGGGACCTCTGACAGGGCCAGGTCGCGAATGATCGTCTCGGCGTCTTCCTCCAGCTTCTCGGCCGCGGAGGCCAAGAAGTGAAGCGGCACCTTTTCTCTTGGGCTCAGATCGATGAACAGTCGCGAGAAGAAGTTCGTCACCAGATCGTATGAGTTCGTGCCCATGCCCAGGTCTGCGGCGATGTCTTGAGCGATCGTGGCCAGACGATCTGAGGTGAAGTCGACGAGCAGGCGAAAGGCCGCCGCATCGTCTTCTTCGCGAAAACGCTTCAACAACGCAGCGGCGGCCCGATCGACCTGAAGATCGACGGAGAGATCGAGGGCAGACAGGTCGGACAGGGCGTCGGCGCCCAGCATCTCGCGGATGCGTTCCAACCCTCCGTCGGCCACCGACTGCCTCCCAATAATGAACCCTGGTTCCAACCCGGCAGCGCCCTTCCCAGGCCATCAATCGGCTTGAGACGATCCGTTTGCCCGTAGACTTTGCGGTTTGAATCTATGGGAGTGCTCACTGGCTGTCAACGTCGGACGTGCCTCGATCACGGGCAAGTGAAAAAGTATCCGGGAATTTCAGCGTTTTCTGGCTGCACGACACCTGGCGAACTGTAGATGGGGGCAAGAGCGAGCAGCACCACACCTCACTCCTCCTCCACCAAGGTCCGCAGTCGATCCAGCGCCGCGTCCCACTGGGCGTCGATGCGATCGAGGAAGTCATGCACATCGGTGATCCGCTGGGGACGGATCTGCTAGCTCGCTTCAGTGCGCATGAACCGCTCGTTGGCCCGCTCGAAGATCGCGCGGATCACAGCTCCGTCGGACGGCGACTCCTGCCGCGTATCCGGGTCCCACTGGCTGCGGGTCGTGGCGAAGAAGTCGCCGCCATAGATGTGGATGCCCCCGGTGAAACGCTCCAAAGGGTTGGTGACCGAGTGGATCGCCGTGTCGGAGAGGGTCCCGACGTCACCCTCGAACAGGACATCTACAGCATGAGCCGTGACGCCATTCTCGGAACGCTTCCAGAAGATGTTGTCTTCGCGCCCGGTGTAGATGCCGATCAGCGCCCACATCTTGTGGTTGTGCGGCATGAGGTTCATCTGCGGCGTCCAGGCCGCGGAGAAAATCGTCAGATCGTCGGCGCGATGAAACACGGTGATGCCAGCCCGCTTGGGTTCGCCCACCGCCTGCAGCATGGCCCGTGGGTCGGCGACGCCGCGAGCCAAGACCTCCTTGACTGCCGCTTGGCGATCGCTCTCTCGATTGGCCGCGACGCAATCAGCGATGAAGGGCTGCAGTGACGGCGGCGTGTGAACTGGTGGACCGCCAGATGCGACCGGAGTCGGCTTCACGGCCGTGGCTCCACAAGCCTGAAGCGACAGGGCCGCCGCCGTTCCCAGCAGCAGATGACGTCTCGAGAAAGCCTTAGCGTCGTTCATGGCGACTCCCAATGTCCTTGCGGGGTGGTGCTGACATCGGCTCTGCCCGCAAGCCGGTCAGGTCATGCAGAGCCGCACCAGTGCGGCCGGCCCCCTGCCGAAGCTACCACGTCTTCGATGGACCATGCTGAGCTGTCACACCGTGTCGACATGAGCGCGACAGCCTGGACGCATGAACAGCACAACCCTGAGCCCCAGGCCCGCCACAGCGCTCCACAATCCACAATGGCTATCATCACTCGCCCCCATCAACACCCTGCCTGGCGAGGATCCACTCGATGACGTCCCGAAACCGACCTGGCACCGTCAGCCTGATGTTGAGCTTGTGTTTCGCCTGCGCGCCGGTGGCTTTGGGCGAACCCGCCACGTCAGCCACACGGCTCCCGCCCGCGGCGATTCCAGCTCCCGAGGGAGGCGGCGTCAGCATGAGCGACACGCGCATGCTCACCCAACCTGCGATCAGCGCCCACCACGTCGCCTTCGTCTACGCCGGTGATCTCTGGGTGGCAAACCTCGACGGGTCAGGCGTGCGTCGACTAACCACGCACTCGGGCACCGAAGGGCGGCCGCGCTTCTCCCCCGACGGCACGACCATCGCTTTCTCCGGTCAGTACGACGGCAACCTGGACGTGTACCGCATCTCTGTCCACGGTGGCGAGCCCCAGCGGCTGACCTGGCACCCAGGGGCCGACGTGGTCCAGGGCTTCACCCCCGACGGAAGCGAGGTGCTGTTCACGTCCCAGCGCGATGTGCACAGCGGGAGCCTCGAGCGCCTGTTTCGGGTGAGTGTGGGCGGCGGCTTCCCCAGCTCGTTCGACCTGCCGTCCTGCTCGAAGGCTGCGCTCTCCCCCGACGGCACCAAGATCGCCTACCTGCCCCTGGGCGAGGCCTTCTTGCAATGGAAGAACTACCGCGGCGGCCGCACCTCGCGCATCTGGGTATATGACATCGCAGACGGATCCATCGAGCAGGTGCCCCAGCCTGTGGGTCGATGCAACGACACCGACCCGATGTGGGCCGACGACGCGCTGTACTTCCGCTCCGACCGGGCTGGCGAGTTCAACCTGTTCTCCTACGACTTCGGCTCAGAGGCGGTCACCCAGCACACGCGCCACGAGGACTTCCCGATCATGAATGCGTCGAGCGGCGCAGAGGCCATCGTTTACGAACAGGCCGGCTGGCTGCACCGCTTTGATCCGAGCCACACCACGACCACGCGCCTTGTCATCGGTGTGGCGGCCGACCTGATCGAGACGCGCCCACGCTTCGTCAAGGGCGACCGTTACGTGCGCAGCGCAAGCATCTCCCCGTCCGGCGCACGAGTAGCCTTCGGCTTTCGCGGCGAGATCATCACCGTGCCAGAGAAGAAAGGCGACCCGCGCAATCTCACCGGCACCACAGACGCCAACGAGCGCTATCCAGCCTGGTCACCAGACGGAAAGACCATCGCCTATTACTCTGACGAAAGCGGCGAGAACCAGCTCGTGCTCGCACCTCAGAACGGCCAAGGCGAGCGGCGGTATATCGCACTGGAAGGCGCTGGCTTCTACCAGAGCCCGTCATGGTCACCAGACGGCAAGCGCATCAGCTACGTGGACAACGCCAGGGCCCTCTACGTGCTCGACGTGAAGAGCGGAGTGTGCACCAAGGTCGCCCAAGAACCCATCTACGGCGTCTTCCCCAGCCTGGTGCACAACTGGTCGCCTGACTCTCGATGGCTCGCCTACACACTGGTGAACACCACGGGCTTCAAGCACGTCGAGTTGTACGACGCGGACGCTGGCGAATCCCACGCCATCACCGACGGACTCTCCGATGCGTCCGAGCCGGTTTTCGACGCGGGCGGCAAGTACCTGTACCTGGCGGCCTCCACCGACGCGGGCCCCTTTTTGACCTGGTTCTCCCAAGCTAGCGCCGACGTCGATCAGACCAACTCGCTGTACCTGATGGTCCTCGACAAGGACACACCCTCGCCCTTCGCCAAAGAGAGCGACGAAGAGCCCGTCGAAGACGAAAGCGCGCAGGCTGACACCGATGAAGGCGGAGAGCCTGACGGCAACACGCCAGAAAGCCAGAGCGAAGACAGCGCTGCAGGCGGCGACGCAGCCGACGACTCCGACGTCACCCCCGTGCAGATCGACTTCGAGGGCCTCTCCCAGCGCATCGTCGCCCTGCCCCTGCCCCCCGCCGCTTACACCAACCTGGTGCCAGGCGCCGAGGGACAGCTGCTGTATCTGAAAGCCGAGCGCCAGTCGTTCTCCGGCGCACCCGGCTCCAGTGACATGGCCCGCTTCGACCTGACCGAGCGAGAAGAGACCACCCTGCTCGCGGACGTGCAGGGATTCGATCTCTCTGCCCATGGCGAGAAAGCGCTCGTCGCCACGCAGGCGGGCTACTGGATCGCACCCGTCGCTGCCCCCATCGACAAGATCAAGGGCCGCCTCGCTGTTGAAGCCATGCAGGTCAAGATCGACCCGCGCGCCGAGTGGCGCCAGATCTTCGACGAGGTCTGGCGCATCAACCGGGACTACTTCTACGACCCGGACATGCACGGCGCAGACTGGCCCGCACTCAAGATCAAGTACGCCCAGTTCTTGCCGCATCTGTCCACCCGAGGCGACCTGAATCGGGTCATTCGCTCGCTCTGCTCAGAACTCACCGTGGGCCACAGCTACTCCGGCGGTGGCGACACCCTGCTGGAGGCCGAGCGCATCGCCGTGGGCCTGCTGGGCGCGGACTACGAGATCGTCGACGGACGCTATCGTTTTACCAAGGTGCTCGGCGGCCTGAACTGGACACCAGACCTGCGCGCACCGCTTACCGAGCCCGGCGTCGACGTGAACGCGGGCGACTTCCTGCTGGCCGTCGACGGCCACGACCTGCAAGCCACCGACAATCTCTTCGCCAGCTTCGAGAACACAGTGGGCAAGCAAGTCGAACTCACCGTGGGACCGAACGCCGATGGCAGCGACTCCCGCACGGTGAAGGTCGTCCCCGTGGGCAGTGAGGGTGCACTGCGCAATCGCGACTGGGTCGAGGGCAACATCCGCCGGGTGACAGAGGCTACGGACGGCCGGGTCGCCTACGTGCATGTGCCCGACACCGCCGACCGGGGCTTCACCTACTTCAAGCGCTACTTCTTCCCCCAGTCTGATCGCGAGGGGATCATCATCGACGAGCGCCACAACGGCGGAGGATCGGTGGCCGACTACTACATCGACATCCTGCGTCGGCCCTACGTGAGTCACTGGGCCACCCGCTACGGCGACAGCTTCGTCACCCCCCAGGCCGCCATCTTCGGCCCCAAGGTCATGCTCATCGACGAGACCGCCGGCTCCGGCGGCGACCTGTTGCCCTGGATGTTCAGGGAGTTCGGCCTGGGCAAGCTCATCGGCCGCCGCACCTGGGGTGGCCTGGTGGGCATCTTGGGCTTCCCCGAACTGATGGACGGCGGCTACGTCACCTCACCCAACATCGGCTTCTGGACCGAAGAAGATGGCTTCGGCGTGGAGAACGAAGGCGTGGCCCCCGACATCGAGGTCGAGCAGCTGCCCAGCGCCTTCGCAGCCGGCCTGGACCCTCAGCTGGAGCGGGCCATCGCAGAGGTGCTGGCTGAGTTGGAGGCGAACCCGGCGCAAGAGACTGTGCAGCCGCCGTTCCCGGTGCGTGCTCGACGCTGAGCGCTGCGTATGCAGGCACCCTCGCCCTCATCTACTGAGCGCGACTGACCAGCACGTACCCCAGAAAGCTCCCCGTCGACACGACCTCGAAGTCGAAGTTGTGCTCCATGTACCAACCGATGGGGATCGCCGCCTCCGCCAGCTCTCGCCGAAGCGTCGCCGTCAGCACGAGCTTCTCCCCCCGATCCTTCGTCTCGAGATACAGGCTGTCCAGCGCTCGAAAGATGGCGTCTCGCCTGGCCGTGACTCCCGTGACCTGATCGAGGCGATGCGCCTCCATGGCAGGCAGGCGCCTGCAGAGATCGAGCAGGCCCTCGCTGCTGTGGGTCAGCACCGTCGCCGACTCTGTCCCCAGCGCCAGGGCCACCTCGTCGGCATCCAGCTCGCTGGTGATCTTGATCGACTCACCCCAGATCATGACGGCGCTCATGATGGCGCCACCGGTCCACAGCCACTTGCCTGCGCTCGCGCCGTACTGGCTGCTGGCCAACCAGGCGAGAGGAAACGCGAGGGTGATGTAGTAGCCCCCGTGCTCCACCAGCTGGGTGCTCCAGGTGGCTGCGAGCAACGGCCAGGTGATGGCCGTGTAGAGCGCCGCGAGAAACGCCAACCCTGCCAGCTCCATGCGCTGGCCTCGATGCCTGAGGGCGTTGAAGATCACCAGACTCAGGGGAGCGTAGGGGATGATCCATTCGTGAAAGAGGAACGACTTGGTCGTGCCCAGGGGCGACCCGAGCTGCAAGGCCGTGTCGACGAAGCTCCCGGAGCTGCGCAGGGACTGCACCACGGGGAGGTCCGTGGCCAGGGCCACCACCGCGATAACGCTCACATGGGCCAGCCCGCACAGCACGGCGAATCGTGCCCAGCGACGGTCCGGGCGAGCCCCCCGCGCGAGGCAGAACACGCTGACCGTCAGGGGCATCAGGTGGGCGCTGCTGTGCAAGCACGACGCGCCCCCCGTGGCCAGGCCCACCACGGCCGCGGACCACAGGGTCGGCCCGCGCAAGAAGCAGGCGACCGCCAAGAACACCAGGCCACTCGCCCCCATCAGCACTCCCGGGATCTCCACGATCATCCCGAAGAACGCCACCGCGGGTGTGGTGGCCAGCATCAGCGCGATGGACGCCGCACGCCCCCGTGAGGCCCCGAGAAGCAGCGCTGCTCGGTGCATCAGCCCGATGCCAGCTGCCGTGCCGAGTATCGAAGCCCCGCGAAGACACTGAAACGCATCCAGGCCAAAGAGAGCACCCATCTCCGCCAGCACGCGAACGACGGGCAGGTACAGAAAGTGCGCGGCTCGGTTGGTCTCCCCCTCGTGGATCGCGCGCAAGAAGGCGACCGAGTCGCCGCCCCAGAGAAAGTCCGGCGCGAGGATCGTGTAGGCCACGGCCACGAGCACGGCGACGAGAGCGCTGCTGCCCACCCCTGGGCGGGCTTCGCTGTCAGCGTGCTGAGGTGGCCGGTCCATCGGCGCATCGTAGCCTGCAGCCCTCGGCAGATTCTGCTACGTGCGCGGCAGGTCTTGCAGTTCACATCCACCCTGCGCAGCGATCACCCGTCAGGCTGGCCAGCCTTCAGTGGACCCGCTTCCAGAGTCGAATCGGACCCTTCTCGTACTCTGGTGTGTCGAACTCACGCACAACGACGTGGGTCATCTTCAGATCGCTCCTGGCCAACACACTCTTGTATCCATTCCGGCCGTAGAATCTCGGGTTGTCGACGATGAACTCCGGCCGTTGCTCCCGGACGTACTCGGCGAGGCGGTCGTCCTGACTGGCCGCGACCACTGCGGGGCTCACCAGGCCGCAGAGGTCCAGAACCGGGCGGTCGGCGAAGTAGGCGGTGATGCCGATCTCGACCATGGCGATGACATCGTCGGGTTCGCTGTTCTCATTCAGGTACTCGCCCAGCTCGCGATAGATGCGATGGCGGTCGTCCAGCGGCACCTGCCAGTTGTCACTCAGACGCCCGAAGGCAGACCCCCAGAACGGGCCCAGGGCTGCGACCACAGCCAAGGCCGCGCACGCCCGGCCCCCGGCCCCCGGCCCTTGACACCTTGAGGCAGCAACCGCTCGACAAACAAGCCCACGGCCACAGCTCCCATGCCAGCCATGGTCAACAGACTGACGAGGCTGACCAGGTGGTACCAGGCGCCGCAGGGGATGCCCAGTTGCCGGTAGAGGACCTCTTGGGTCAAGCTCCAGAGCCCGAGTGAGAGGACGATCGGCCAACGGGACCCTGCACGACGAAGGGTCGTGCCCAACCCGATCACCGCAAGCCCCAGGATGTTCCAGCACGCCGTCTCAGAGAGAGCCCAACGCAGGTAGCTCCACTCCTGCGCCGTGTACGACGGATAGGTCGGCGTGACGATCAGTCGCTTGGCCTCCAGCGTCGCCGGAATCACGCTGCCGAAGTGACTCTGGAGAAACGGCAACCAGACCACGAGGGGCAACACTCCAGCCAGCCCGAAAGCCCAAGGGACTCGTCGACTTCGCGCCACCGCGACCAGGCCAATGATCAATGCGCCCACAGCGGCATCCATGCGGATGACGATGCCAAGAAAGGCGAGGAAGCCAGCGAGCGCAGGCCGGTCCTTCTCGAAGAGCATCAGCGCGGAGGATGTGACCAGCGACTCGGCCACCATGTTCTCGCTGCCCCACATGCCAAGCATCAGCGGCATGGTCAGCAGCACGACCCCGACAACGAGCGGCAAGAGTCGTACAGAACCGCTGGCAGACCGCCGGGTGAACCTCCAGATCAGGCCCGTGAGATAGAGCAGACATAGGAGGCTCAACAGCGAACCGCTGCCGGGGACATCCAACCCGAGCGGTGCGCCCAGGCTTGCCACCGTCGCCAGCAACATGGCGTACCCCGGAGCCGTGATGCCGTAGGAGATGTCGTCGTTGAAGCGAAACTCCCCCGTCTCCATCCACTTCTGCGCGTAGCGGTAGGTGATGAACGCGTCGTCCGTCGCCTGCCCCCAGAAGCTGGAGGCCAGCATGAGGGCCAACCCGACGAGGAGGACGATCGCCCCCCACTCGGCGGGGCGAATCGCATCGTGGTCTTGCTGAGCCTCAGGGGTCATGGAGTTGCCCCAGGCCTAGCGTGCGCGGGTCGGCGGCGGAGGGCTGTGGTGATCAGGGGGGTGTCTTTCGGGTTGGCAGCGTGACAGTCATCGCTGCCTGGAGTGATGGTGATGACGCCGTGGTGTTCGAGCGTTGCGAGCGCGGCATGGCGGGACCCAAGGCGCTGCGATCAGCCAGCCGCCCTTGGGGTCGAAGATCAGGGCTCAGATGCAGCCGCTGCCCAGGCCTACTCGACGATGATGATGACCGACCCCGGCAACGCTGGCAGGCCCAACGCATCTGTGCCCAGCACGTCGATGACCCCGCCAACAACTGGCACATCGACCACTGCCGAGCCATTTCTGTCGAAGGCGGCTCTGGTGAGCACTTGCCCTCGGTGATCGCGAACAATGATCTCGTGTCTCTCGCCTATGGAGGCGGTCAGCAAGACGAGGCGCACGGGCCCGACTGGAATGAGTGGCGCGCCCAGGTTGTGCACGAGCTTGGGCGGGGTGGGGCTGGGGCTCCCCCCACCACTCATGGACACACTGCGGTCCGAGCTCACCGCCGACCAGAGCATGGGAGGCTGGATCGCGATGCAGGTGAGCAACGCTATGCAAGCGAGATGAACAGTGATCTTCTGCCTACGCATTTGGATCAATCTCCCAACCGGCTGCGGCACATTTGGCCAAGACACGATTGAGGTCCAAGCCTGAAGCGACGCCAATGCGAGAAAGCTGTTCGCGAAGATGCCGCTTCCAATAGCCGTCTGCAGTATCGACGGGATGGCTCAGGAGGGACTCCAGGCTGCGATCCAGAGCCTTCAAATCACCCCTCAGAGCTGCATGCTCCAATACGAACCAGTGTGCCGCCGGGTCTTCGGACCAGCCATCCGCCAAACGACTGACAACCAGCTCAAGACAGCCTGAGTTGCTTGTTTGCACTGCCGAGTCACCCAGGTTTCTGAGTGCCCAGTACGAGAGATGCTGATCCGAATCGTCGTCAATGAGGTTGCCGAAGATCTTGCCCGCCTCTGACGCGCGGCCCTCGAACTGCAGGGACAATGCCTCCCCGAAATCCAACCAGCTCCATTCGGGAGCGATGCGTCGGGCCAAGGCCCGGGTGGCCTCTGTGGCGGCCTTCATGTGTTGCCGCCCGGGGAGCGATTCGGGAATATCGCCTGCCGTAAGACCGCAGTGCGGGAGGCGTTCGATCAGGGCCTGGCCTTCTTCTCGAACCTCGCCCCAGGAGAAGTTCAATCCTGGGTGCTCCATGGCGCGGCGCCACTGCTCATCGACGGCGAGGGTCAACCTGCCCAGCTCGTACAGGACGACTGCCAAACGGCTTGTGCCCGATTCGAGCGTCTTGCCGAGCAATGCGTCAGCAACCGTAGACGAGTCACGGCGCGCTCTCTCAAGGCGACGCACCGGTTGGCTCTCTTCACCGGCCCGGCCCATGGATTGCAGGCACTCCGGGCAAGACACGAGGTGACGCGCCATCTCTCTGGGCGTCAGGTGTTGGGCAGTCGCATCACCCATCCAGCCAGCTTCGCGTTGGGGGTCAGTCATTGTCTTGGCGCCCCTCTTCCAGTCGGATCACGGCATCATCTATGAGGTGCCGGGCCCGATGCAGCCGCTCTAGGACCATTGCCTCGGTGAGGCCAAAGCGCTCGGCAACATCCTCGGGCAACATGAAGTCGGCTTCGCAGGCCCGTTTGACCTGACGCAGGTCGATGGGCAATCGATGAAATGCTACGTGAATTGTGTACATCGTCTCAGCGTCAACTTCAGCAACCGAAAACCCGTCGAGGGCCTTCAGTGCACGCTGCCTTGAGTAGCCATCCTCGCCGACCAGCGGCCAGCCAGCCGTCCTTTCACAGAAGGCCCGAGCTCGCTCGCGCAGCCAGTGGGCTGCGGCCCCCATCACGCTACGGGGAAGTTGCCGCCCGGGTTTCGTATCAGTGAAGATCCGTCCCAGCCAATCTTTGGCGAGCTGATCAGCGCTCGTCAGCACAGCCTGATCGGCGATGGCCGCTTCAGCCATGACGATGAGCTGAGCCGACACGAGCTGTGTGAACTCGCCAAAAGCCTTGCCGTCGTTGTCGCGGTAGAATCGGGTGAGCAGCGCACGGGCCTTTGCATCAACGGGCGATGGTTGGCTGTTGCCAGGGGGCCAGCCGTCACCACGATCAGGCGCTGGCTGCCCTTCAAGGAACTCGCCCGCCATGAACCCTCCTGCCCGAACTGCACCACTCTCGTCGCTCGGCCAACCGCTCGGTTGACGCAGGCGCGCTGGCCTACGAGGCGATCTGAAGACCGTCAAGATCACCGCGATGGTGTGATATGGGTCGTCACGCGGTCATATCAGCCCCCGTCAGATGAACCATCGCTCTGACAAGAGGTCTTGCCTCGTCGTGAATCTCTGCCCAAGCCAATAAGTTCACCCTGCTTCAGAGTGACTCGATGCGCCCTCTCAGGACACTGGCCAAGTACCGAGCGCCACGGGCGTCCTGGCCGAGCATGCCGACAAGCCGCTGCCGGGTCTCTGCCATGCAACCCGCATGGGTAGCCGCCGTCACGGTGTGCTCGTATGCCGCCAGCACATCTGAGCCAGTGATGTCGTAGCCGTAACCATCGGCGATCCACCGCAACGCGGCCAGGCCAGCCTCCAGGGCGAACACAGGCTCCTTCTCTGCGAAGTCGCGCGCCGCCCGCGTCAGTGTCTGCGGGGAGCAGGGCGAGGTCTTCACCAGGTCGATGGCCAGGTCGTAGAGCTTCGCTGTCTTGGCCGTCGCGAACCACTTGCCTTTGTCCCCCGGCGTTGAGGCGATGAGGTCGTCGAGAATCTCAGCCGGTGGCTTGTGGGTGTACTTCTTGACCACCGCGCGAAACGTGGCCAGGTAGGTGGTCGCCGTGCTGGCTCTGAGTCCGTAGCGCTCGTAGGCCTCGTCGACCTCCCCGCAGCTCAGCAAGATCCCCTCGCACAGCCTGTCGATGTCCCAGTTGCTGGACCACGGGCCGCGACAGCTCTCGGCGAGTTCGACCGCCCAGGACGTCCTGCCGAGGGAGGCCAGAGCCTTGACCATCCAGCGCTTGTAGGGCCAGAACTTCTCTGCGCTCAGGATCTCGATGAGTTCGTTGTGACGACCTGCGGCATGAAGGGCGCTCAAGCAAGCCGTCGAGCCATGGAAGAACCCGCGCGCGCCGTCGTAGTCCCCCAGAACTCTGCGCGTGACGTCGAGCAGTTGATCGGCCCACTGCGAGGCCATCTCTGTCGACGCACAGAGCGTCCCCCAAGATTCAGTGAGGCTCTCGATGTAGGGGATCTCATCGTCGGCATGTGCCTCAAACAACCGCTCGAGCCATCGCCCCCGAGTCTCAGCATCCGCCGGAGCCTCGGCGATGATCGGCACGAGAACATCGATGCTCTTGCTGACCGCCGCGCCGATGGACCCCGATGAGCTGTCGACTTGCTCGATGGCAGGAGAGAGCCGCTCCAGAAAGAGCACGGCGCCCTCTGCTGCCAGGGCCATGTCCTTGCGCGAGACCTTCTTGATCTCCGAGGTGGCTTCTCTGATGCGCTTGATGGCTGGCTGCGACTTCCAGCCAAAGGCATGGCGACGAAACCGTGCTCGGAATGTCCAGCGGTGAGTGGGTGCGCTGGCCATGGTCTCTCTCTCGGGCAGGCTCTGGGCACGCCCCGCCGCGTGTCAGGGCCCGAAGGTGGTCGGTACAGTCGAGAACTTATCCGCTCGATCCTGGCCCGGGCAAGCGGCGTTCGCCGACAATGAGCGCTGGCGGGGGCTCCAACAGACTACTGGGATGACGACCACCATGATGACGCGAAGGAGAAGGCTCTCCATGAATTCGGAGACCGCCAATGCCCACGCCGCACTCGACGTGCTGGATGCAGAGCAGCTGCGTGAGTTGCTCCGCGACCTGCTCCAAGAACTGGATGATGACGATCGGGGTCGCCTCATCGACGGTCTCGTCGCCCGGGCAGCCAGGATGGGCGGAGGCTGGGTGCCAACGGGCCCCGCCCAAGAGGCCGTCGCTGAGATCGTCTCAGCCGCAGAGGCTGCGATTCGGGAGGGCTACGCCGAGCCCCACGTCGCCGACGCCTGGCTGCGCAGCGCCGCGCACGCGTTCCAGCGCCGGGACTACGAAAGTGCTCGCCGCATCTTCGGGGTTCTCCTTCCCCCCATCGGTTCCGCCGACCTCTACCTCGGACAGGATGAACTCGTGGGAGAAGTCCTGAGCATCGACGAAGGAGCCTGCGCCACACAGTACGTGCTCTCGGTGTACATGCTCTCAGATCCCAAGCACCGGGCGACGGCCGTCGACTCGGCGATCAGGGAGACTGGTGACCTGGGTCTCTTCTTGAAGCCGCTTGAAGAGCTGGAGCGCCACGCCGTCGAGCCCCTGCCGGGTATCGACGAGTTCGTCGTGAGCTGGCGAGCCCTCGTCGAGAAGAAGGTCGCCAGCCGAAACAACCCCAGCGGCTGGCACTCCGACGAGGAGCAGTGGCTGCGCGAGGTCGCCCAGCGCATGGAAGGAACTGGCGGCCTCGCCGCGCTCGCCCGTTCTACATGCGACGGCGAGGATCTGCGGGCGTGGTGCCGTTCGCTCGTTGCACCAGGCAGATGGAGGACCGCCCTATCCGCCTTCGAGGAGGCCGCAGAGTGCGTCCGCGACGGCAAGCACTGGCGCGGTGAGTTCCTGGACGGTGCGGCCCTCTGTGCGCAGGAGCTGGGACGCAAGAACCTGCCCACCAGGCTCGAACGGGCCTGGAGGGAAGCACCGACCTCGTTGCGGCTCCGTCGCTGGCTCGGCTCGGTACCGACCAAGGCTCGGCTGCGAAGGCTGGCGGCGACTGCGCTGGAATCGTGCCCGAAGCGAGCCGCGCGCCAGCGTGCGATCCTCCACCTGGTCGTGGGCGACTGGGAGTTGGCGGCGAAGCTCCTGGCCAGGGCGCCGGGCCTGGGCTGGTCAGACCCGGAGCACCCGGGCCACCTGCTCATCCCGCTTTTCGGCGAATTCCTAGAGGGCAGCGACTCGAACGGGCCGCCTGCTCGGCTTGCGCTCCCCGCTCGGGGAATGGACCTGGACGAGTTGGAAGAGCTGGTCGCGGGCCCAGACGAACCGCGCCTGGCAGCCCCTGAGGTCACCGAGATCCTGCAGATCGCTGCCATGCAGGGACCGCTCTGCGGGAACAGCCGAGCTGCGGTGCTGGCAGCCATGCGCAAGGCCGCAGAGAAGCGGATCGAGGGCGTGACCAAGAAGAAGCGCCGGCGGTTCTACGGCCACGCAACGCAGCTGGTCGCCGCCTGCTTGGCGGCCGACCCGTCCCCCGAGACCAACCGGTGGGTGCAGGGTCTCCGGGCGCGATTCAGCAGGTATCCCGCCTTGCAGCGGGCGTTTCAGGAGTAGCTGGGGGCAGGGTGAGCGGCGCCATGAGCGGTGCATTCTGCCGCGACAGAGAACTGCGCGATATGAACTCGATATGCGCACGCATTGCGCGGCCAGCGGTTAGGAAGATCCTCTCAAGCTCTTTCTTAACATGGACTTGCGTGGGCCACACGACTTGGGGCGCTGCAGTTTGGCGGTCGGTATGGGCAGGGTCATTCGAGAGTCGGGTGGCGAGCGAATAACTCCGCACCGGTGACTTTACGGTGCGCCTCGTTCATGGGGAGAGATCCCCCTGCAACGGCGCACAACGTCAAGTCGGTTCGGGGTTGGCGATCGACAAGCAGTCCTGCTGTGCCACTGCCGATGGGGAACTTGAGTCTCCGGCAGCGATCCAAAGGCGATTCGGCGCGCCACTGGCTTGATTTGTTCACGATTGGGGTTATGTTCATGCATACGTGAACAAAAGGATCCTGTGAACAAGACCTTTCCAAAAGGTGCGCGTCTCGAGCAAGCCCTGCTCAAGACGCTGGATGAGATTCTCGGCGAAATCGCCTGGGCCTCCAGATCGGCCAATCTGCCGAATGCAGCGCAATACGGACCTGATGCAACGATTCGACTTGTGACCGAATCGGGCACCCCAGCCACGCTGAGCCTCCATGTCGAGTCTGAGCTACGCCCCAACGCCTTCTCCGCTTGGGCGGCACGACACGAGGATGGCTCCCGAAACAACGCGGCACCCGTCCTCGCCATGCCGTTTGTTTCGGCTCGGATCGCCGAGCTCTGCCGGCGGGCTGGCTGGAGTTGGCTCGACTTGGCCGGAAACTGCTGGCTCGATGTCCCCGGTCGACTCCACATCGAACGAACCGGCAACCCGCCCGTTCACCGCCCACCGCGCCGCGGTGCCAACCTGAGCACCGCTGCCGCCGCCAGGGTGATGCGGGTCTTGCTGAGTCCCGAGCACGCCGGCCGCAGCTGGACTCAGCGCGACCTCCAGACCCAGACCTGCTGGCATCTCCCCGGCGAGCGACCCATCAGCCTGGGCCTCGTCAACAAGGTACTGCGGCATCTACGGGACGAGAGATACGTCACCATGGCCGGCGCCGATTCCGAGGAACGCGGCGTCAAGATGCAAGACCCCGAGAGCCTGCTCAAGGCCTGGTGCGAAGCCTATCGCTTCAAGCGGCACGAACGCCGCTCCTACTTCACGCTCCTGAAGCGGGCGGAACTCGATCGAACGCTCGCACAGGTCGCAACCGAGGCCGGAGGGATGGCCAAGTACGCCGTGTTCTCAGCGGCCGAGCGCCAAGCACCCCAAGTACGCCAGCCCAAGACATGGGTCTACGTCGCTGCTCAGTTCATCGACACCCTGGCGAAGCACACCCAGGCCAAGGAGGTCGAGTCGGGCGAAAACCTCGTCGTGCTGATACCTGACGATCCGGGCGTGTTCCTCTTCTCCGAATCCCAGGCGTTCGTCGGCGAGCAGGCCATGAGCTGCACCAACCCCGTACAGACCTACGTTGACCTAATGCACTGCGGGGGCCGCGGTGAGGAGGCTGCCCAGGCGGTGCTCGAGCAACGCATCCTCCCGATGTGGAAGTCGGCAGACCACGCGTGACGGACGAACCGCACACACATGTCGACTACAGCGACCGTCAGGTCGAGGCAGCCCGCCGCGTGATCATCGATCTCGGCCAGGTTCTCGGGTCGTTCTTCGCCGACAGCATCGTGATCGTCGGCGGCTGGGTGCCAGAGCTCCTGCTCCCCGATGCGGAGGAACCGCATATTGGCAGCATCGATGTCGACCTCGCGCTCGACGCGCAGAAGCTGCAGGACGGACGCTACGTCGAGATCGTCAAGTCGCTGCTCTCGACCGGTCGGTACGAACAGACAGCGCAGCCGTTCAAGTTGCAGGCTACCGTCGACCTCAAAGATGGGGGCCCTACACTGCCGGTCGATGTCGACTTCCTCAAACCAGTCGAGGCACGTCGCAAGCGCCGAAGGGCGCGGCTCATCGAGGGATTCCGCCCACTCGACGCCCGAGGCTGTGCTGCGGCGTTCCAGCAACCCAAGCAGATCACCCTCTCGGGACACATGATCGCTGGCGACGAGAACCGCGTCTTCGTGCTGGTTGCGTCCGTGGAGGACTTCCTCGTAATGAAGGCCTTCGCCCTGGCCGGTCGCGACAAGCCCAAGGACGCATACGACATCTGCTACTGCCTCGACCACGCCCCAGTCGGCATCGAAGAGCTCGCAAACGACTGGAGCCAGCGACGCGATGACCCGCTCGTTGCCGAAGCCATAACCCTCCTGCGCGACAAGTTCACCTCGGAACGCGCGTTCGGCCCTCAGCAAGTGGTCACGTTCTACGACGCCCCCACCGACGACGAGCGGGCGATGCACGCGCGGAGGGCGTATGAGCTGGTGGATCGGTTCCTGACCCTGATTGAGCAGGCGGAATCGTGACAGTCCCCGAACGGCCCGAGGCAAGACGGCGGGCAGCCGGAGTCAGCGGCAGCCTCTCCACGGGTCGACGCCGCGACCTCGGTCTCTGACGGCTCCACCTCAGGATTCGCGGGGTCCTCGACACAGAGCGTCGCGGCGTGGTCCTCAAGTGCATTGCCAGAAGTCGACCTGACTCTCAGCCAGGCCAGCAGCTCGAGCACGAACGTTTTCACCCCCACCTGGCTACGGTTGGAGATGGCCGGGGGCGACCTTCGTTCGGTGACTTGAGATGGCGGAATCGGGCCATGAATCAGGCCGTAATGGCCCAATTTCAGGGCCAGGGCATAGAGCTGCCCGTTTCGGGCCATGGTGCCCGGCTGGCCTGTCGAACTCCCGCCCGGATGCGGTAATGAGCGTTATGAACTCGGTTGGGGCGCACATAACTCGCGACGAGAGCCGCTTCGCATGCCCTAAACCTTTACGAAGGCAGGACTTCGAGAGCCTCGGGCCGTTTGTACGCCCTGGAGAGAACAAATGAGCGTCGCCCCTCTCCAGACCCCCTTCGAGGCCCTGGTCAAGGCACTGCGAGCCTGCGACCACGCCTCGGCGGGTGCCGCGCGACCGGCAGCCATCCTGTGGACCGACCCGGCGCGCCAGTGGTCGGCGCTGCGGTCGCTACTTCTGGCGGAGTTGCCCGAGTTGGTCATGCTGGGCTGGAGATGTCCATCCAAAATTGACCCACTTGATCAGTCAAACCTGACCCGCCCCGAGCGGTGGGTTCCTCCCGCGTTGAGAGCCTGGATCGAGCGGGAGGTGTCCCCGGGCCAGGTGGTTGGTGGGTTGCAGTGGCAGGGCCGTCAGGCCCTGCCTTGGCCCCCCGGGGGGGGGGCCAAGGCGCCGTCGCCGTTCGAGCGTGTCTCTCGGCGGCGCAGCTCATGCTCAGCTCTCCTTCGCCCCGGCCTGCTTGCCGCCAGTGCGCCCACAGGCCCTTCGCTCATCTACCCACCCTCGAAGCCGTGCGTCGAGAACTTCAACGTGCGGCTGTTCTCGGTCACGGTGC
>CAZIAK010000053.1:0-28434 GCA_964537035.1 uncultured Phycisphaerales bacterium
CCAAGGGGGGTCTGCAGCGAGTGTGGAGGCAAAGCCGACCCTGTCTGAGCGAAACGGCCCCCCTTGGTGAGAAACAGGGACGACCGGCGCATCAAAGGGCTGCAGACCTGTGGCAGTTCAGGCCCCGCGTTCGCCGTACCAGTCGCGCCACTTGCGAATGGCGCGGTTCCGTTCGCCTGAGCTGCCCTTGTGCTCGAAGCCCGGGTCGTACCCGGTGAGCCGCACCAGCGTCTCGGCGGCGGTCTTGCGCACGGAGGCGTTGCCGTCGTCGAGCACATCGAACAGCGCGGGGATAGCGTCCTCGTAACCGAAGTTGCCGAGCACGTTCATGGCGTGCAGACGCACGAACATGTCTTCGTCAGCCAACAAGGCCACCAGGTCCGAGGCGAGATCTCGAAAGCCGCCCGTCTCGACCCGGTCCACGCCTTCGAAACGCAGGTCGGGTTCGGGGTCGAGAAGCAGACGACGAATCTCGTCCATGGCTGCCAGGCGCTCCGGGTCGATGGCGGGGGCGCTGGGCTGGGCGGCAGGTGCCTCAACGGCCAACATGTCACCAGCGACAGGTGCGCCGAAGTCGAGGGCGTCTTGCTGGGCGGACAGGGCCGCGGACAAGGCGTCGATGCGCAGTTCGAGAGTGGCCTGCACGTTGGTGTTGCGCTGGACCTTCTCGATCAACTGGCCCGCGGCCACCTGGCTGCGAGTGAGCCGCACCATGTCATCGGCCTGGCTCTCGATGCGCTTGGACAGGGCCGTGTCGCCAGCGGCCAGACCATCTTGCCCCACGGCCAGATCGGTCAGCTGCTCTTCGTAGGCCTTGGACTCGTCGGCGAGCCTGATCATCTGCGACTCGAGCGAATCGAACTGGTGGCGCAGCTCGACCACGGGTGACGGGCCCAGCTCGAGGACAGGCTCTTCGACCTCGCCCAGGAGCAGGTCGCGATCTCGCCAACCCGTCCAGGCCAGGAGCACGATCACCAGCAGCACCAGCAGAGGCTGTCCAGCGCTCTTCGCGGCTGGGGCCGCTGGAGCCAGGGGCGCCGCCAGGGCTGACGGTGGGATGCAGGTCTTGCAGAAAAGTTTGCCCTTGATGGTCGTGATCTGCCCCGATTGCACCTCTACCAGAGGCACGCTTTCGTTGCAGCCATCACAGAAGTAGATCTTCATGCCATCTCCAGGTCGGCCCGGCTTGCCGAAATCAGCGCTTCGGCTAGAATGGGCCTCTTCTTTGGGACAGGACCCGCTGAGGTCCACACCACGTCCATCGACAAGCTTAGCGCCTCATGCCTGGGCGTTCACCGCCCAGACGAAGGGCACTTGCCTCACATGACGAACTCAGCCGTAGATTCCGAACGAACAATCGACGCCAACCGGCGCCTGCGCTGGCGATTGAACCGTTCGGCCCTGGCCTTCGAGACCTCCGTCCTTGAGCGGCTGGTCGACAACCACCCCGGCAACATCGACTTCCTGGTGGCTCTCGGCCAGGCCTACGCCCGCCTGCGCAGACACCAACGGGGTCTAGAGGTCGACCGGACACTCGTGGCCCGCCAGCCCGACGAACCCACCTTCCGCTACAACCTGGCCTGCTCCCTGGCGCTCACAGGCGACCTGAACGGTGCCTGCGGTGAGCTGCTCCAGGCCATCACCCTCGGCTATCGCGACTTCGAGCACCTGCTGGCCGACGATGACCTCGTGGCCCTGCGCCGGGACAACCGCTTCGGCCTGATCCGCGACCGCATGGCCGAGCTGACCTCGCCCCAGACGTCCTGAAGCTGATCGGGGGGCTCCGCCGATCCGATCGGGAGCCAGCCAAGCACCGAGCCCCGCCCAGCAATCTCTGATCAAGCGGCGTAGGCGAAGGCGGCGAACACCGCGGCGGCCATGACCAGCGGCCCCAGCAAGGTCAGGACCAGCGCCCCGGTATCGACGGCTCTCGTACTGGCCTGACTCGGCAGGGCAGCGGCGGACGGCAGGGGCCCGGGCTCTGGCCCTCGATCGGCACCACACCGGGGGCAGAAGATCAGGCCCGCGGGGGCCTCGCCTCCGCACTCGGGGCAGGGCTCGCTGGCGCTGGCCACCGGAGGTGTGAGCAGCGGCTCGTGGTACCCGCAATGGGGACAGGAGCGCTGCTCGTAGGGCACCAGCTCTCCACACTCCAGGCAAGCTCGAACCCTTTGGGCTTCGGGGCCGACAGACTCGACAGTCATCGGCTGATCTCCTTCTCGATGCGACCTCCAGCCAGGACCAGATCATCGCGATAACACACGGCGTACTGACCGGGGGTCACGGCGCGGCTGGGGGCAGCGAAGGTCAGCTCGATGGTCTCGTCGTCGAGGCACGACACCTGGGCCGGCTCCGGGTCGTGGTGATGCCGCATCTGCACCAGCACCTCATCGCCGTCGCGGAGGGCCTCGTGAAAGAGCATCTGTCCCACTCGGCAACTGGTCCGTGACAGATCATCCTCTCGGCCCACCGTCACGGTGCCTGTGCCTGGGTCGATCTCGGTGACGTAGGCCGGGTGACCGAGGGCCACCCCCAGGCCTCGACGTTGGCCCACGGTGAAGGCCCCCACACCGCCGTGATCTGCCAGGGTCTTGCCGCTCTCGTCTACCAGCTGGCCGGTCTGTCCCAGATGGCCCAGGCGCTCGGCCACCACGGCCCGATAATCGCCCCCGGGCACAAAGCAGATGTCAGCAGAGTCGGGCTTGGTCGCCACCTTCAGGCCGAACGAGGTGGCCAGCTCACGCACCTTGTCTTTTGTCAGCTCGCCCAGGGGAAAGAGGGCGCCTCTGCGCTGCTCGGCGGTCAGGCCATGGAGCAGGTAGCTCTGGTCTTTGTGGCTGTCGACAGCCCGCAACAGCCTGCCCTGGTCCAATCTCGCGTAATGTCCTGTGGCTACGCCGTCACAACCCAGGTCATGGGCCAGCTCAAGCAGCTCGCCGAACTTGAGGTCGTTGTTGCACAGCACGCAGGGGTTGGGGGTCAGCCCCCGCCCGTAGTCGCTCACGAAGGACTCGATCAGCTCATGGAAGCCCTTCGACATGTCCTGTACGTAGAAGGGAACCCCCAGGCCGTCGGCCACGGCCCGGGCGTCTCGAGCGTCAGACAGGGAACAGCACGACCGGGAGGCCGCAGAGCCCACCACCCCGTTGCGCATGAAGACCGTCACCAGCTCGTGGCCCTCGGCGGCCAGCAAGGCCGCAGTGGTGGCCGAGTCGACGCCCCCGCTGAGGGCGACCAGGAGGCGGCGTGGGGGCATGTCCATGGTGGAGATCTTGGCGAAGCGAGGGGGCGTTGGTTCGGCGCGGGCCGGATCTCTATCATGCCCGATCGCACCACCGCCGTGCCCGAGAGATCCTCAGCACGGGTGACCCACCGCCAGACACCCCTATCGATCGAGCCATGTTGACGTCTGCCCTCAGCACTTCCGCTCCATTCTTGGCCCTGCTCCCCGAAGGCGAAGGAGCTGCTCCGGCTGGCCCCAACATGTTCGTCATTTTGGCGGGCACCCTGGTCATCTTCTATCTCGTGGCCTTCCTCCCCGAGCGCAAGGCGCGCAAGAAGAAAGAGGCCATGCTCAACGCGGTGAAGAAGAACGATCGGGTGCTCACCACCAGCGGCATGTTCGCCACGGTGGCGGCCCTCGGCGAGCAAGACCTGACGATCAAGTTCGATGATGGCAACACCCGGGTGCGCATCCTGCGCTCGTCCATCTCGGCCGTGCTCGACAAAGACGGTGAGGAAGCGGGCTGAAGCCTGGCGAGCCTCATCGTCGGGGCCGCGCCGCTGAAGAGGCTGTGGCGGTCCACCTGCAGAGCCGAGGATTCTCGGTGCTGCAAACAAACTATCGGGTGGTTGGCGCTGAGCTAGACCTGGTCTGCCGAGATGACGACGGTCTGGTCTTCGTCGAAGTCCGTGCCCGCAGCCCTGGCCCGATCGAACCCTCGGCCACCATCACCAGCGCCAAGCTCCGTCGTCTGCAACGGGGCGCCCGGTCCTGGCTGATCGAACGACGTCTCTCGCCACGGAGCGCTGCCTGGCGTTTCGTGGTGGCCACCGTCGCTCTGGATGAGCAGGGAGCTGCCGCCACCATCGAGATCATCGAAGATCCCTTCGCCCACTTGCCGGAGTACCACCATGCGGACCCTTGAGTGCCTGACTCGCCTCCCCCGACAGCGCACCGGGCGGCGAGCCTTCAGCGGGGCCCCGCTGCCGGCGGCCCTGGCGATCGCGGTCTTGGCCAGCGCCTGCGCCCACCAGCACCACGGTGGACGACACGGCAAGGCCGACGGCTTCAGCGCCCGGTTGCAGTTCAACGCCCCGCCCATCACCGTCCCCAAGGGGGATGCCCTGGGCGAGTGTGTCCAACGGCGACACCGTGTGGCCGCCGACCTGGGGCGCGAAGGCCTGGTGTTCATCCAGGCTGACTCGGCCAACGACGAAGACCGCTTCTTTCAGTCGGACGACTTCTGGTACCTGAGCAACGTCGACCTTCCCGACATCGCCCTGGCCATGAAGCTCGGTCCGGGAGGGGAGCTGCTCGACGAGGTGTTGTTCCTGCCCCGGTACAACGAAGACTTCGAACGCTGGAATGGCCCGCGGCTCCAACCCGGTGATGCAGCCGCAGCCGCCACCCGCTTCATGCGCACCGCCACCATGCCCGCCGACTCCCGGGGCAGAATCGACGAGGCCGCGCTCGGCGACGCCCTGGCCGCCATGGGCGCCTCGGGCACTCTCTTCACCCTGGACGCTCCAGAGTTCGCCGTCCCAGAAGGGCTGACACTCGATCAGGACGGCACGTTGCGTGCACGGCTTCATACCGCCCGACTGACCAAGTCTGACCATGAAATGGAGTGCCTGCAGGCGGCCATCGACATCACCACCGCGGCCATCCACCAGGCCCTCACCGCGGTCACTCCGGGCAGCCACGAGTACGAGCTGCAGGCGGCCATCGATGGCACCTACCTGCGCCTGGGCAGCGAACGCCCGGGCTTCTCTTCGATCTGCGCCGCCGGCATCAACGCGGTCACCCTGCACTACGCCGACAACCGGGACGAGCTGCGGGACGGCGAGCTGGCGCTCATGGACGTGGGCGCCAAGTACCGCTACTACTGCGCCGATGTGACCCGCACCGTGCCCATCAACGGGCGCTTCAGCGATCGGCAGCGCGAACTCTACGAGTTGGTGCTGCTGGCTCAGACCACCGCCGCAGAGGCAGCCCGGCCAGGCATGACCCTGCGCGATCTGCACCAGGTGGGGCATCAGGTCCTGACCGACGCCGGCTACGGCCAGTACTTCCTCCACGGCCTGAGCCACTGGCTCGGACTGGACGTTCATGACGTGGGCGGCAGGGTGCCCATCCAAGAGGGCTACGTGTTCACTATCGAGCCAGGGATCTACATTGCCGATGAGCAGATCGGCATCCGTATCGAGGATGACTACTTGATGACCGCCAACGGGGCCGTGAAGCTTTCCGGCGCCATCACCAGCGACCCCGACGAGATCGAAGCCCTCCTGGCCCGCCTGCACTGACGTGAAAGCCCGCAGCACCTCCATCATCGTCTTCATCGTCTCCGAGATGGTCGTCCTCCTGGCGGTCCTGCTCCCGGTGATCCACATGCGGGCCGTGGTCGAGGCCGCCTGGGGTCTGGGCGCCGAGGCCTGGGCGCCCGACGAGCCTTTCTTCATTCTGGCTCGATCCCTGCTCATGGCCCTGGTCCTGCAGACCATCTTCGGGCTGCGCGACCTCTATCGCTGGAGCATCATCGTCCGGCCTCAACAGGTGCTCGTGCGCCTGGTCGAGAGCTCCATCACCGTGTTGGTGGTCCTGCCCCTGCTCTACTACGGCCTGGGACTGCTCGACGACCAACTGCAGCTGGGCAACTCACTGCTGCGCCTGCAGATCAGCCCGTTCATCATCGTCGCTGGCGCCGGTGCAGCGTTCCTGGTGGGCTACGGCCTGCGCACCCGCTGGCCCCGCTGGATTCGCACGGCAGGCCTGGCCGAGCGGGTGGCCTTGGTGGGTTCAGGGCCCATGATCGACCTGGTCTTCGAAGAGGTGCGCCTCCGCGCTGATCCTGGCATCGACCTTGTGGGCTTCTTCGACGACGCTCCCCGGCCTGGCGAAGAGCGAGTCATCCTGGGAGGACTCGACGAGCTGGAAGCCCTCGCCAAGCAACACGAGCTGCAACGTCTGGTCATCGACTCTGGTACCAGTCTGAGCAGCGCCGACTTGCTCCGCCTGCGCCTCGCTGACCTGCGCATCTCCGACGCCTCGTCGTTCTACGAGCGGCTCACCGGGCGCATCTCACCGGCCAGCCTCTCCGATGACGAGCTGTTCCTCGATGGTGGATCGACGAGCTTTCTGTTTCGGCCAGCCCAGCGTCTGGTGGACATCGCCCTGGCGACCGTTGGGCTGATCCTGTTCGTGCCCATGGGGTTGTTGGTGGCACTGGCCGTCAAGCTCGAATCCCGTGGGCCCCTGTTCTATTCGCAAGAGCGCATGGGCAGCAATGGCAGGGGCTTTCAGCTGGCCAAGTTTCGGTCCATGCGCGCCGACGCCGAGACCTCCAGCGGCCCGGTGTGGGCCTCGACCAACGATACTCGCATCACCCGAGTCGGTCGCTGGCTGCGCAAGCTGCGCATCGACGAGGTCCCTCAGCTCTGGGCGGTGCTGCGCAACGACATGAGCATGGTCGGGCCCCGACCAGAGCGCCCCTTCTTCGTCCACGAGCTCGAGCGGCAGGTGCCCCACTACGCCCGGCGCCACCTGATCAAGCCCGGAGTCACTGGCTGGGCGCAGATCAACTACAGCTACGGCAACACCACCGACGACGCGTTCATCAAGCTGCAGTTCGACCTCTACTACATCAAGCACCGCAGCCTGGCCTTGGACATCGCCATCATCCTGCGCACGTTCAAGGTCGTGGCCCTGCAACAGGGCGCTGTCTGAGTCAGCGATGGCTGCCGGCCCGACCAACCACCTGCAGCCTGTGGGTTCAGTGCCGCGCGCCGATCACGTCCCGTCAGTCTGAGATGGCCAGGGCCACTGCGCGGACCACCGAGCTGGGCAGCTTGTGCAGCTGTTGCACCAGCACGCGTTCCGGGTCGACCTCCCAGGTCGCCAGGTTTTGGGCGCCCTCGTAGTCGCCCGTGTCGAGCCGCTCGATGAACTCGGCCAGCAGGGCGGCGTAACCCCTGGCGTGTTCGCTCTGCGCCCGGGGGCCCTCGACCGGCAGCTGGGCCACCAGGTCAGCCAGGGGCAGGCGCGGATCACTGCACTCCCGCAGAGCTCGCAGCTGGGCTCGTCGCTCGACCTCTGCTCGCACGGCACCGGGCAACAAGCCCGCCGACATGAGTTCAGCCAGACGGCCCAGGGAGGACATGACCAGGAACTCCTGCACGTCGATGATGTGCTGACCCTCGTGCAGGGCCAGGCTCTCCCGCAGCAACTCTCGTAGTCCTGTTCCTGCATCAGCGCTCACTGCGGCGCGCAGGCGCAACACCACGTCGAGGGGTTCGCGCAGGGCCCGCCGCTCTGCGCGATCCACCGCCCGTTGAGCCGTGGGTTCAGGCCCCACGGTCAGCGCCGCCATGCGACCTGCCTCTGCGTCCACGCGCTCTTCATCGATGAACACGGTGTGCACGATGCCTGCGCCCGTGAAGGCAGCGCCCTGACTGGCGACGAAGCCAGGCACGCGCAGATGACGCACGGACACCTCGTCGTAGGAACCCGCGTCGGTCTCAACTGGTCGACTGGACAGGCGGTCGTACATGGTGATCTCGGCGGGCAGCAGAAAGCCCTCGCCCCCCATGACGAAGACCTGGCCAAGGGTGTCCGAGAGGGAGTCAACGTCGAGCAGCTCACCGAAGAGGCCAAAGTCCTGGCGGGGCAGCGGTGAGAGCGCTGGCGCCCCCCCAGCGGGAACGGCAGCCGCGTCTAGATGGGCCAAGAAGTCGTCCAGTTCGCCGTCGTCTCCCAGCAAGGCCTCGCGGTAGCTCTGGTGAGCGGCCAGGTCCCATTCGTGAAACCAACGCAGCCGCTGCAGGGCAGGCGAACCGATTCGAGCAGTGTCACCGTCGATCTGCTCTTCGGGCGTGGGCTGGATGTCTGTGAGCCGCCCGACGGTGGGCTCGGCCTCGCTGGGCTGGCCCGTCTGCAGCGCCTGGCGAAGACGCCAACGATTCAGCTGACGAGCCTCGGTGAGCTCGAGCCAGGGCAGCTGGGCATAGGCCTCCTGAGCACCTTGCAGATCGCCGCTCCGAGCCCGAAGCTGGGCCAGCAGCCGGCTACGGGCTCTTCGCCAGTATTCCCCCGGGGCGGTGTCGGCCTCGAGAACGGCCAGAACGCGCCCCTCGGTTTCAGCTTCAGGGACGGCCAACAGCAGCTGTCCCAACAGCTCCAGGCCCTCGGGAGTCACCAGCCCCGCCTCCAGGTCGTCGAGCAGACCAGCCAAGGCCGCGACACGACGACCGGAACCGAGAGCGAAGCGGTTCTCCAGGTCGGCGAGCCGTGCGCTCCCCGGCGCCTCGTCGAACAGCTCGGCCAAGGCGCGCCAGTCTTGCAGGGCCAGTTGGCTCTCGGCCAGCAGGGCCCAGGCCTCCAAGGAACCGTTGGGACCGCCGAGGGCCTTGCGTGCCCAGGCAGAACGCCGCTCCACCGTGCCCGCCCTGCGGGAACGCTCCAGGGCCCAAGCTGCTGAGTGTCGCTCAGGGCCCACCTGGTCGAGGGTCTCCCGGGCCGCCTCGCTACTGGCCAGGTAACGGGCCGCCCACCAGGAGTCGTCCGCCCAGGCCCCCACCAGGGCGGCAGAGCGGCCCCAGCGAGCGGCGAGCACGTCCCGGCGGGCGCGATCAGACAGCAGGACGTCATCGACGCGAGCCGCAGCAGCGTCTGCTCCCTGCAGATCACCCCGGCGCAGGGCCAGCCAGAGATCATCAAGGGCCGCGTCGTCCGCGGTGGGCTCGGCAATGGGGAGAACACCACAGGCCAAGACCATGCCCCCCAGGGCCAAAGCCCTGAAAAAACGCCGTGCCCTCCAGGGCGCGCTCATAAACACCGCACTAGAAATGACTTGCATATGTTTGCCTGATGTTCGGTGGCCCCCAGGGGCATACGCAGGAGCAGCCAGCGCCATGGCCTGATCGACAGCCGATCAGTTCGCTTTTCGTAAGTGCCTAAGAAAAAGAGACTTAAGTCGCCTGCCAGAAATTTGCAGACCGTTTGGCACGGGGTTTGAGATAGGTACTGACGCCGAGGATTTTTCGGATGCAAAATCCTGCGGTTAGCCAGGGATCGGGCCCCGGCGCCGCAATATAGGATTGTAGGGAGGAGGATAGGGCCGGCTCCAGCCGTGGAGTCGGCCCTATCACTTTTTTTGGGGGCTCCCCCATCAGTGTCGCCACGGTAGGCTCCCGGATTCCATGATTGCGCTTCGTGCCGGCAGCTTCCTCGCGCTCTGCGCCACCTTGCTCGTTCTCTGCATCCGAGCATACGTCGCCAGTGTCAATGCGAGCAGTCTCGATGATCGCCTGGCCTGGGGTCTGCCCCTGATTGCTGGCTCCCTGATCCTTGGACATGGGCTGGCCGCCTGGGCCGCCCGTCGGCGTCAGGAGCATTGGCAATCCCGGACTTCTCATCACGATCGTCGCGAGGGTGCGGCTGGGCCTTCAGGGCAAGGCGAATCGCCGCCTTCGGCGCGGAGGCGGGGTGACACCCCGCTGAGCACCGACGGTGGTGTTCAACGCAGCCCTGATGGTCCCGACGTGCCCGCAGCAGATCGTGGTGAGACGTCCGGGCCTGCCCTCGACCTGGCGGGCCACGGCCTGTGTCTTGTGGTGGCGGCTCTCTGCACCCTCGCTCTGGCCCACGTCCCGGTGGACAACACGGTCACCGCCATGCGCCAGCAGGTGCCCCCGGTGCTGGGCCTTGTCTATCCCCTGCTCGCCGGGCTCACCCCGCTGATTCTGCGCCGGCGACGGAGCCAGCAGACCGAGCCTTTTCTCTGGCTGGCCGTGGCCGCCCTGCCGCTGAGCGGGGCTCTGCTCCTGCTCGACGGCCCCACCGCCCTCTGCCTGGCCGCCCTGGCCCTGCTCGAACAGCTGGCCAGGGGCCCGGGGCGCCTGTCGCTCAAGCCCCTGCTGGTCGCGGCCCTCGCCGTGGTCGGGCTGCTCTCCCTGGCGACCCTCTTCGGGCTCAACAGCTTCCACGCCGTGCCCTCCCTGACCTGGACCCTGGCGGTGGCCCTGATCATGCTGGCTCTGGCTTGCCGCCCCCGTGACGCCGCCGACGTACGCCGACTGCTCTGCGCCCCCCTGACGGCGGCCGTCGCCATCGCGGGCTGTGGCCTGGTCCTCAAGATCTTCCTGGCCCTGAACATCGACGTGGTACCCGCGTTCAACACGCGACTCACGCTCTTTCGCCAGCACCCCAACTTCCTCGCACCTTTCTTCGCCTTTCAGACCGTCATGGCCCTGGGCCTGGCACTGAGCAGCGCGAAGCACAGGAGGCTGCTGCTCGGCTCCGCCCTGCTCCTGGCTGTGGCCACCTGGGACACCGACTCCCGCTCCGGCAAGGCCCTGCTCGTCGTCGGTGTGTCGGGCATGGTCGCTCTGCCCCTGCTGCGACGGGCGGTCGCCCGCCACGGACGGCTGGTGTTCAGCAGCGCCGCTACCTTGCTGCTCCTGGGCGTCCTGGCCGTTCTCTGGGCAGCGACCACAGAACAGGGACAGAAGCTCTCCGCGTCCAGTATCGATCGCTTCGAGAAGTCCCTCGACTACCGCCTGGACGCCTGGCGCAATGCCATCGCGGTGGTGCGATCACGGCCCTGGCTCGGCGCCGGTCCCCACACGTTCGTCTCGGAGTATCGCTTTCAGCCGGGCAGCCGCTTCTTCAACGAACCCACGTCGCCCCATCCGCACAACGTGGTGCTCTACGTCGCCCAGTCCGCAGGCATCGCGGCCATGGTGCTGTTCCTGGTCTGGGTGCTGCTGCTCTGCAAGGCGCTTTGGCACCGGCCTGCACGCCCTGACGAGACGACCTTGCCCCCTCGCCTCGGGGACGCCCTGCTGGCCGCGGTGGTGGCCTTGCTCCTGGCCAACCAACTCGACGTAGGGCTCGCCCTGGACACGGTGGTGCCCGAGCCGCTCTTCTTGTTCACGGGGCTCGTGCTGGCCATGGGATCGCGCACCGCGAGGGCCCCCATTCGTCTGGGCTACGGGCTGCTCTGGTTGGCTGCCATCGCCGTGGTGCTCGTGCCCCTGGGGCTCAACGGTGTGGCCGCGCGGGGGCACCTCGAGCGCGCCCGTCTTGCGGCCCTGCAGTCGTCCCCTGCACAGGGGGGACACTCCTCCATGACCACGGCCATCGCCTCTGCCGAGCGTGCCCTCGCGCTCGACCCGAACCTCGAACACGCCTACGAGCTGCTGGCCCGCTGGTACGAGTCGAGCGCAGACGGCTTTCCGGCAGCACACGAGCTGCTGCTGGCCATGTCCGCCCGGGCACCACACTACGGGGCCGCCAGCGCCCTGCTCGGACACCTGTACCTGCGGGCGATGATGTTTCCTGAAGCGGCCGAGGCTCTGACCCGGTCTCTCGACGACGCCCATGGCAGCATCCACCAGAACCGCGACCGGGCCGACACCATCTTCGCCCTCTGTCGCTCCGGCCGCCGTGCCGAGGCCCAGGAGCAGCTGATCCAGGCCCTGTCCCTCGACGTGGGGGTCATCGATGCGCTCCAGTGGACCCGGGACGGGGGCACGGGCAACCGCTGGATCACCATGGGCGGGCAGGCGCCTCAAGCGGCCATCAACCTGCTCGAGTCGGTGGAGATCCTGCTGAGCAGACGCATCCAGGCCCACGAGGCCGGTGAGCCGATCGGGCGCAAGAACTGGCTGGATACGTACATGGCCTTTCGCAGGGCTGGCGCCGACGAGCGGGCGCTCTGGCTGCTCGACTACTTCGAGGCGCAGGTCCCCGTGGTCGAGCCCCATACCGTGCTCCACGAGCGGGGCCGCCTGTTCATGGATCTGGACGACCCGGGCCGGGCCTTGCGTTGCTTCGAAGAGGCCCTGGCCAGCACCGGCAACAGCGGCTACCAGGCCGACATCCTTCGTGCACAGCAGCGGCTGGGTCTGGTCAGCGAACAACCACACGAGGTCTCCAGACGAGACACCGACCTGGCCCAGCTGGTGGACATCCTCGACCAGCCGTGGGTCTTTGACCGCCTGCTCGAAGTGCTGTCCGAGATCGACGTCGAGGCACACAACCCGGGGGCGGCCGCGGAGCTGCTTCAACGCACGCTGCTGTTTCGCGACGACCTCATCGAACGGGCCCATCGCTGGGAAGCCGTGGGCGATCTCTACCTGGCAGCGGAGCAGTTCGACGACGCCCTCGACGCCTACGAAGAGGCGCTGGTGCACCTGGGCGCCAAGCCGTTCCCACTGACAAGCCTGGCCACCACCCTCGACTCCTCCCAGCCCGCTCGCCTGGCCCGCTCCATGGCCCGCGCCTGGCGAGGGCAAGGCCAGTCACCCGATGGCGTGGTGACCGCTGCCTGGTCACTGGAGCAGTTCTTCTCTCATCGCACGAGCTGGTCACTGTTCAGGGCGGCGCTCTTCTCCGAGGCAGGGCAGATGGACGCCTTGTTGCGCGAGGCGGAGCTGCAGCTGCTGGCTGACCCGGATAACCTGCTGGCCCGCTGGTCGAAGGTCGAAGCGTTCGAGGGGCTGGGGCGACACGGCGAGGCGGCCCTGGCCATGCGCGCGTTGAGCGAGTACGTCTTCGAATCGAACCCGGTCAGCCTGGACCGCATGTACGAGCAGGCGGTATCCAACGGCCTCGACCGCATGGACGACCCCCACGCCTGGCGCGAGGTGGCCATCATCGAGTTGCTCCGAGGGCGCTACTCCGAGTCGGCCGGCCTGTTCGCCAGGGCGCGGGACGAGGTGCCTGAAGACCAGGGACGACTGGCCGCTGATCTGGCCGGCATGGAGGCCCGGGCGACCCTGCTCACCGGCGCCGATGACGCTCTCGAGATCGTGCGCGCCTTGCTCACCGAGGCCGTCGCACAGGCCCCGTCCAACCTGAGCTTGCGTCGCCGCCTGGAGACCCTGCCGTGATGCGTTCCCATCGCTGGCTCGGCGCCGTGGTCTTCGTGCTGGCTCTGGCCATTCGCGTCGCGTACGTCGTCGAGGACGCCGACGTTCTGGGCCTGGATGTGAGTCGCCTGGACCAGACAGACAACTACGTCTTCGCCCGGTGGGCACGGATCATCGCCGACGGCGATCTGCTCTGCCGCGAACAACCCCACGCCTTTCACCACTGGACGGCAGACGTGGCGCCAGAAGGCCGCTGGCTTGAGTGGTACGGCGGCGGCAAGACGTTTCACCAGACGCCCCTGTATCCCTACCTGATCGCCGCGGTCTATCGCTTCGCCGGGGACGAGCACCTGCACGTGGGCCTCTTTCAAGCGCTGCTCGGGGCCCTCGCCTGCTGGCTCACCGTGCTCATCGGTCAGCGCACGGTCTCTGCCCGAGCGGGCCTCTTCGCAGGGCTGCTGCTGGCCTTCTGTGGGCCGTACTTCTTCTACGACGCCTTCATCCTCCGCGATGGCCCCATGGCCTTCTTCGTGGCCCTGAGCACCCTGGCCCTGATTCATGCGGTCGAGCGGGACAAGCTGTCCTCGTGGTGTCTCGCAGGTGCCAGCCTGGGCCTGTTCACCCTGGCCAAAGAGACGGGCTTGCCCATCTTGTTGTTGACCCTGGTGGGAGTGGCCCTGTGGCGCAGACGGCGCCCCGTGCGGCTGCTCCAGACCTGCGCGGTGATCTTGCTGGGCTGGCTGCTGATCACCTCCCCCGCCTTCGCTCGCAACGTGGCGGTGGGGTCGTCTCCGTTCCGGCTGAGTACCCGAGGGCCCGAGGTCTTCGTGGCCGGCAATGCGCAAGGGCAAACCGGCGTGGGTTGGCATCCGCCCACGGCGGCCATGCGACGCATCCTGCAGGACAGCAACTTCTCGCTGGCGAAGGCCATGGCCTACACGGTGGCTACCCATCGCGTCGAACCCTGGGGCTACGTCGAGCTGCTCTGGAACAAGACCGAGGCGTTCTTCAACAGCCACGAAGTACCGAACAACGTCGACTTCTATCTGCATCGCAGTCACCTGACCACCTTGCGGCTGGGATTCGTTTCCCTCGCCTTCCTGGCCCCCGCGGCCCTACTGGGCCTGCTCCTGGGCATCCCCCGACGACGCAAGCTGGCCGTGCCCTACCTGATGTTCGGGGCCGTGGCCGGGTCGGTCATCGCACTGTACATCCTGGCCCGTTTTCGACTGCAGGTGCTGCCCCTGATGGCGGTCTTCGCAGGCCTGACCATCGACTGGTTTCTCACCGCCCTGGCGGCAAGACGCCGGGTGGCCGTGCTGTGCGCCGCGCTGGTCTTCGCTGGCCTCGCCACCTGGACCTGGTCCGACGCTGACCCCTTCGGCGAGAAGAACAAGTACACCGGGATCATGCTCAAGCTGGCCAAGATCGGTGACTTCGAGAAGGCCGATCAGTACCGCAAGATGCTGCTCGACGCGCTGGGATCTGGTGACGCCGACGACGACCCGATCATGGCCATGCGCCTGGAGCAGCTGCACACGGCGTTCGAGTCCTTCGATCAGGCCAGCGCGCTGCCAGAACGCACGGCCGCTCGCCACCTGCTCTTGGCCCAGGGCTACGCAGACCTTGTGCACGTCACCAAGCGCGGCGACCTGAAAGACTTCGCCACCTTGTCGACTCGCCACTACAACATCGCCCTCTCACTCAATCCGGACATCGTGGGAGCGCACCACGGCCTGGGCAAGCTGGCCTATATCGTGGCCAATCACCCGTCGCTCGGGGACGTCACTCCTGATCTGGGCCTGGCCTTGGCTCACTTCAGGTCTGAGCTGGCCGTCCATCCCGATCACGGCGAGAGCCACCGCGATGCGGGGCTGATCTTCCATACCTGGAGCCAATGGCAGCCCGCCATGCTACACCTGCTCGAAGCAGAGCGCTGCGGTATCGACGAGGCCCTCGTGCACGCCAGCATCGCGCACATGTCCATCAACAACGAGATTCCTTCCGACCTCGTCATTCTCCTGAATGGTGAGACGGTGCCTGTCCTCCAGCCGAGTCGCGCCCTGGCCCACGCCGAGGCCGCCCTGGCCTTGGACCCTGACGACCCCAATGTCTTGCGCATGGTCTCCGACGTGTTCCTCGTGAATCGACGCTGGGACGAGGCGGTGGAGTTGCTGGAGAAGCTGATCGAAAAACAGCCTTGGCGCAGCGGCGAGCTCCGAAGCCGTATCGACGCCTTCCGAGCGCAACAACAGAACAAGCAGGGGCAGCCCGAGACCGGTCCAGCGACTGAAGGCGAGACGGTCTCAGAACCCGATGGGGCCGTCGAACCTCCCGCCGAACCTCCGGTCGAACTTCCCGTCGAGGCACAGGGCGAGGCCAACGACCCGTCCGCCCCGGAGGACCCACGATGAACAGGCTGAGCGGTAGGGCGCTGATGCTTGGTCTGGGTTTGATCCTGGGCTGCGGTCCGGCGGCGGAGGACACCGCGCCTGGCCCCACCCCTGAAGCTGCCGACGGCACCCGCCTGCCTGCGAACGCCAACCCACTCGAAAAACCCACGGCAGAGACGGCGCCCGACCTCATCCTGATCGTGATCGACACTCTCCGTGCCGATCACCTGTCGACCTACGGCTACGCGCGACCCACCTCGCCGCACCTCGATGCCCTCGCCGCACGAGGCGTTGTCTTCGAGGACGTGACCGCCCAGTCGTCGTGGACCCTGCCCTCCATGGCGTCCATGCTCACCGGGCGACACATGTTCGTGAACGCGCAACGCCTGCCGTCACAGGTGCCCAGTCTGGCCGAGCGGCTGAGAGACGGGGGTTACGAGACCGCCGCCTTCGTGGGCAACTTCGCCGTGGGGCGTTCCGGCGAATACGACCGGGGCTTCGATCACTTCATCACTCGCGAAGACACGGGAGGCAGCAACTGGGACGCCCCCGATCTTGAAGCGGCGGTGACCACCTGGCTCGACGAGCACCCGGCGGGTGACCGACCCCGCTTTCTCTACCTGCACTTCCTCGACCCCCACTGGCCCTACACGCCTCCAGCTGAGATCAAGCTGGAAGGCACGCCCATCATCGCCAACGACACTCTCGAACGCTGGGTGGCTGCCATCCCAGAGCAGGGCCCGATCCGCGAGCACTTCAACCGGGATCGCCAATCGATCCTGAAGGACATCGACGCCTACGACCGGGAGATCGTGGCCACCGACCTGGTCATCGGTCGGCTGCTCGAGCGACTCAGCGGCCGTCCCCAGATGGTTGTGGTGGCTGCCGACCATGGCGAATGCCTGTGGGACCGGCGCCAGCACACGCGAGTGCTGAACCAGGACCTGGAGCAGGCGGGGCGCGACCCCGAGTCGGCCACTCTGCGCGACATCTTCTTTCGCGATCACAGCTATCACATGTTCGAGGAGCTGATCTTCACGCCACTCATCGTCGCCGGGCCGGGTCTCGAGGGTGGACAGCGCATCGAGACGCCAGTGGAGAACGTGGACATCGTGCCCACGCTGCTGAGAGCTGCAGGGCTCCCGGACGACGGCAGCCTCGACGGCTTGCCCCTGCAAGAGGTCGTCGACCTGGGCGCCTACCGCGAGGTGATCTACTCGCACAGTCACGAAGCCACCGTGGTGCGCCAGCTCTCCACCGAGAAGAAGCTGATCTGGCCCACGGAGACGGGCTTCTACTTTGGCATGCCGTTCATGCTCTTCCACCTGGGGACAGACCCCGACGAACGGATCAACGTGGCCACCAGCGACGCCGACGGCTTCCGCCAGCTCTCCCGCCTCAGAGAAGAGGCTGACGCAGGGTTCGACCTCTTCGATGGCGAAGAGGCCTCTGTCGACGACCCGGCCCAGCAGGCGGCGCTGAAGGCCCTGGGCTACATAGGCATGGGCTTCGAGGCAGACCCTGCGGGGGCCGGTGACGTCGACGACGGGCTGTGAGCGCCAGCATCCCGACACTGGCCAGATCGGCACATCGCAGGCAAGCTCCGTCCGAGCATGTGTCAGCGCCGAACCCGTACCATGCGCCCCCGACCCGCTCCGCCCCGTGAGGACTCTGCCCGTGCCACGACCATCAGCTCTGACCCTGCTCTGCTCGCTCCTGCTCCTCGGCAGCGCCCACGCCGCCGACCGCATCGTGCTCAGCAATGGATGCGTCATTGAAGCGCTGGCCTACACGGAGTCAGAGGCCGGACTCGAGATCGACCTGGGCTACGACACGGTGACCGTGCCTCACGATGCGATCGAGCGCATCGACTCCGGGTCGAAACCCGACAGTTTGCGCCTCTTTCGCGAGGCCGATACCAGAAACGAAGAGTCACTCGACGACAACATCAAGACCGTGGGCGAAGCGGTGGTGCTGGTGCGCACTCCCGTGGGCCTGGGCTCGGGTTTCGTGATTCATGCCGAGGGCTACCTGATCACCAACGATCATGTCATCGAAGGCTCGACCGAACTCACCGTCGTGGTCTACCGACAATCGACGGACGGCCTGCGCAAGGACGAGTACAAGAACATCCGCATCGTGGCCAGCAGCTCCCTGCTCGACCTGGCCCTGCTCAAGATCGAGCCCGAGACCGAAGAGGAGTTCGTCACGGTGCCGCTGGCCAACTCGCGCACCTTGACCCAGGGGCAGAAGGTGTTCGCCGTGGGCAATCCCATGGGGCTCGAACGCAGCCTCAGCGAGGGCATCGTGGCCCTGAAGTCCCGCCTGCTCGGGGGGCAGACCTACGTGCAGACCACCACGGCCCTCAGCCCGGGCAACAGCGGCGGCCCGCTGTTCAACCTGGCAGGCGAGGTGATCGGCGTGAACTCGCTCAAGGTCGTGGCCCAGGGCGCGGAGGGGCTCAGCTTCAGCATCCCCATCAATCAAGTGAAGGCCTTCATCGATGACCAGGAGGCCTACGCCTTCGACACTCTGAACGCCAACAGCGGGCACCGTTACTACGCACCTCCCAAGACCGACGAAGGCTGAAAGGTTTTCCGATGAACAAGCCCCTTGCGACCCTGTTGCTTCTCTTGGGTTCTGCGCTCAGCGCGGCGGCTCAAGTGCCCAGCGGAGATCTGGCTCAGCTGCTGCCTGGCGGCACCATGGTCTTCGCCTCCATCGAAGAGCTGAACAAGGCCTTCCTGCTCGACCCTGACGGCGCCTTCCGCACCTTGCTGGAAGAAGAAGCCGTCAAGGAGGCCTTCGAGGGCGCCTACGAGTTCTTCGGCGATTTCGAAGATCAGGAGTTCTTGCTGGCCCTCGACCTTGAAGAAGAAGAGCTGGCCCAGTTGTTCAGCGGGCGCGTGATGCTGGCCATCCCTGAGATCCTGCTCGAAGAGAGCGATGTAGACGTCCAGGGCAGCTCGTCGGCGAGGGTTGAACTCAGCCTGGATCTCGGACGGGGCATGGTGCTCATGGCCGACTTCGGTGCCACCCGCGATCGCTTCGAGAGCCTGCTGGAGAACGTCACCAAGTACCGGGAGGATGACGAGGCGATCCATACCTCTCAGGTGGTCAGCTACGAGTACGAGGACATCCGGCTCTACAACATCGAAGAGCTCGACACCGACATGGAGGTCGACGACAGCACCTGGCTGGCCTTGGTTGATGATCTGCTCATCGCCTCCAACGAAGAAGAGACACTGAAGGACTTCGCCGACCTGGCCCGCAACGGTGCGCCAAGCGAAGACCGGCTCAGCGACGACCCCCGCTACATCGAAGCTGTCGAGACGGTGGGCCCCCACGATGTGCTGCTGTACGTCAATCTGGGCGAGCTGCTGCCCCTGGTCGATCAGCTCATCGAGCACCAGATCAAGTCACAAGGCGCCATGATCGAGATGTTCGTCCGCGCCGAAGACCTGTTGGCCGCCATGCGACTCGACGCGATCAAGAGCCTCTTCGCTGGACTCCTCGTCGAGGACGACGAGGCGGGTTTCGTCTTCGGCTTCACCCATGCAGACACCGAGCTGGGCCTGCACACCCTGCTGACCTACGGCGACGGCGGCGTGGAGATCCCCGAGTACTTCAGCTCGGACTTCCACTCGGCGTCCATCAGTCGCTTTGACTTCGGCGCGGCCTACGAGGCCTTTGACAAGCTGTTGCTGAAGGCCTCACCCACCGGGCACAACATGTTCCAGGGCCAGGTGAGTCAGCTGGAGAGCGAAGGGCTCGAGCTGACCAACGGCCTGCTCAAGAATCTCGACAGCCTCTTCGTAGAAGTCCTCGGCTACCCGGACGCCACCGTCGCCGGGCCCGACGACGCACCCACCCAGGCCTACATCATCAAGGTGCGAGACCCCCAGTCGCTCTCAGAGGCCCTGGCCAAGATCGGCGAAGAGCTCACGCAAGAGGAGCCTGTCGAGTTCATGAACGAGCAGATTCACGTGATCCCCCTGCCTTCGGGTTTTCCACCCGGCAGCGGCAACAAGTCTCTTTTCTATGCTGTGGTCGAGAACTCGCTGCTGCTCTCCCTGGGCCAACGGGAGATGGTCGAGAACATCATCTCGCACCTCAAGAACCCGGGGGAGTCCCTGCTCGAAGACGTCGATCTCATGGACGCCTTTGACGCTCTGCCCCAAGACGACTGCGTGGGCATCGGCTTCGTCGACGTGGCCAGCCTGCTGGAGAACATGCGCCGAGCCGGCGACGAGGCGCTGCAGCTCCAGATAATGGAGCCCATGCCAGACGATGACCTGGAAGAGATCCTTGAAGCGCAAGAGCTGCTGGATCAGCTGCCGGACACGGACGGCATCCACTACTACATGGTGTCCAAGACCTACAAGTCCTACGACGCGTTCGTCCAACGCATGGTGCTGCGACCAAACCTCTAGCAGCTGCTGCGCTCTGCGCGCGACGCCCACGTGACCCCGAACCCATCGTCGGTCAGACCTCCGGCGAGATCTTGATGAGAACCGGAAGCATGATCCAGATTCGCAAGCGCACCGCCCTGGCCCTGGTCATGGTGGGCCTCGGCCTGCCCCCCGCCAGCGCAGCAGACAAGCCCTTCTCGCTGACCGGGCCCCTGGTGGCCAAGCTCAACTGGAACACCCGGGCGCTCTGCGTCGGTGACATCGACGGTGACGGGCGCCAGGATCTCGCCGTGCTGAACAACGATCTGGCTCAGATCGATCTGCTCTACCAGCGCACGCCCGCTGAGATGGAGGCGGCCGCCCGGATCAAGATCTCCACGCCACGCTGGGAACCCATCATCGAAGATGCGCCCTTCTTGAAAGAGTCGGTGACCACCGGCGACTTCATGTACGACCTGGCCGTCCTCGACGTCGACGGCGACGGGCGCAACGATCTGGTGTACACGGGCAAGCGCGATCGCCTGGCGGTGAAGCTGCAGACCGGTGACGGCCTCTTCGACGACGAGTGGTCCTACGACCGGGACACGCCCAGCGCCAACGTGGGCTCCCTCGCCGTGGCCGATGTGAACGGCGACGGGCGGGACGATCTGGTGGTGCTCAGCAGCGGTTCCCTTCTGGTGTTCCTCTGCGAAGGGCAAGCTCAGGTGTTCCCCCAGCCGGCCAAGTACAGGGTCAGCGAAGAGAACCCTCAGCGCCTCGGCGTCCGCGACCTCAACGGGGACGGGCTGCTCGACCTGGCCTACATGGCGGAGAGCAGCGAGCGGGCTCTGCGTGTGCGCTACCAGGATCAGCAGGGCGGCTTCGGCCCCGAGCTGGGCGTGCCCGTCGCCGTGGGCACAGAGGCCTGGGACGTGCTGCCCTGCGCCGATGGCCCGTCTGATCTGCTGACCGTCAAACGCACCCGCTCCGAGCTGCAGTTCACTCCGCTCAGCGACGAGCCCGGCGCCCTGTCCGCGGCCAAGTCCCTGGCCATCCGCAACTACCCGGTGCCCAAGTCGGGGGTCGAGTCAGCCCTCTATGCTGTGGGCGACTTCAACGGCGATGGACAGGGCGACGTGGCCGTGGCCGACACGGGCGGAGCCGCCATCTACCTCTACCTGCAAGGCGAGCAGGGAGAGTTCAGGCAGCCCACCGAGTACCCCTCGCTGCAGACCATCTCGTCCCTCTCGGTGGTGCACTTCGCCACCGAGCCCCGAGCCGCCTTGCTGGTGTGCAGCGAGAAGGAGGGCATGGTGGGCATCTCCCGGGTGAGCGAGAGCGGCCGCCTGGGCTTCCCTGTCAATCTGAGCCTCCCTGGCGAGCCCCTGGTGGCCGTGGGATCTGACCTCGATGGCGACGGCACGTCAGAGGTGATCATCGCAGCCAAGGACGGGCGACGGTTCGATCTGGAGGTCCTGCGCCACAGCGACGGCGCCTGGGCCGCCGCGCCGCCGGTGAAGCTAGGCTCCATCAAGCGCAGCCCCACGGCGCTGATCAGCAGCGACCTCGACGGTGACGGTGACCAGGACCTGGTCATGTTCATCCCCCGAGAAGCCGCGCGCATGTTCCTGGCCGAGGGCGACGACGTGTTTCGGGAGATCGCCGAAGAGGACTCCCTGCGCACGAGCCAGTTCGAAGGCGTGCTGCCCGACCGCTTCGGCATCGGCGACTTCACCGGCGATGGACAGTCAGAGATGCTCGTGGCGGGCAAGGGCTTCGTGCGCGCCTACCGGGTGCAGCCAGACGGCTCACTGCAGATCGTCGACCAGGCCAACGCCCGCAGCAGTCTCGACGAACTCAGCGGCCCCATGCTCTTCGACCTCGACGGCGACGGCACCGATGAGCTGCTGACCTACTTCGGCGAAGAGTCCCGACTGCAGGTGCTTCAGCGGGATGACACCGGCCTCTACAGCTACGCCGAATCCATCGACATGGCCCCCATCGCCCTGCTCAACGTGGCCATGCACGACCTGGGTGGCCAGGCGGGCGAGCGGCTCATGTTCTTCGGCCGCGATCGCTTCTGGTCCGTGCCCCCGCGGCACATCGGCGGCGACGCCCACGGCCGCGGCCGCAGCTATCGCACCGACCTGGAGGACATCAAGTACGCCGACTTCGTCCTGGCCGATCTCAACAGCGACGGGCAGCTCGACATCATCGGTCTGGACAACAGCGAGCATGTGCTGGAGGTGCTCAGCGGCAGCTGTGCGTCACCTCTCGAGAACAAGATGTTCTTCACCATCTTCGAGAAGAACCGCTTCAACCGCTCCAACCGTGGCGGAAGCATCCAGCCTCGTGAGATGCTCGTGGGCGACTTCAACTCGGACGGACACAGCGATCTGGTGCTGCTGTGCCACGACCGGGTGCTGCTCTATCCCCAACGCGTTGCAGCGGAGAACGACTGATCCTCTCGTCGCTGATGGCGCGCCGCGCCGCGCTCTTTGTCGCTGTGCTCGCCCTGGCCCTCGCCGGAGCCTACGCCTACCAGCTGCTGCCTCGGCGCCTGGAGCCCGTGGTGCCGTCAGAGTTCGGCCTCGTGGAGTCGCGCCTGCCCGGCGTCTCTGCAGCTGAGCTGGAGCGGGTGCTCACCGAGCCCATCGAGCAGGCCTTGCTGCGCCTGCCAGAAGTGCTCGACTGCCGCAGCGAGACCCGTGACGGGGTGGTGCTCATCGCCGTGGAGTGTGACGGGGACGCGGTCGCCTCGGGCAGCGCCTGGTCCAGCATCGAAGACCAGCTGGCCCGGCAACGTGAGCGATTGGCTGACGGCTTCATCGGCCTCCATGGCCCCGAGCTGCAGCGCCCGTTGCAGTCCACAGCGGCGGCCTTGATCAGCGTGGCGGCCGCAGAGCCCCGAATCTCAGGGCCAGGGAGCGAGGGCGGCCTCGACGCGGCAACGGCTCTCAACGCCCCTCCCATCGCGCCCCCGATTGCGCAGGCCCGGCGCCTCGCTCACGCCCTGTCAGCCCTGCCCTCGGTCGATCATGTCGAGTTGCTCGGGCAGGCTCAGGACCAGATCGTGCTCACCTACGAGGACAGCGAGCTGGCCCGCGCCGGGCTGACCCCGCTGAAGTTCAGCGAGTACCTGCGCGCCCAGCACATCACCGCGCCCGGGGCCTACCTGCACGCGGACGGTCAGATCGTGCCCATCGAGACCTTGTCCCGCATCACCAGCTACGAGGCCCTGCAACAGCTGCCCGTTCGTGATCCGGCGGACGGCGACCCGGTCAACCTCAGCCGCCTGCTCGACGTGTCCCGAGAGCCTGTACGCCCCACCGTCGACCTGGTCGAGGCGCTCGGCCAACCGGCGGCGGCGCTCACGGTGCATCGCGTACTGGGCACGCCCCTGGAGACCTTCGCCGACGAGGTGCGCGGAGCCTTGGAGAGCAGCAGTGAAGCCCTCGGTCTGAGCTGCGAGCTGGTCGTCTTCTCCCCCGACGGGGTGGCAGAAGAGGTCGAGCGCTTCGGCACCAACCTGGCCCAGAGCTTCGCCGTCATTCTCGTCCTGTTGCTGCTCGCTCTGGGACTGCGCACGGGCGTGGCGGTGGCCGTGGTGCTGCCCTTCGTCGTCCTGACCAGTTTCATCGTGCTCTACGCCGCGGGCTTCAGCCTCGACATCGTGACCCTCTCCAGCTTCATCCTGGTGCTGGGTCTGCTGGTGGACAACCACATCGTCATGGCCGAGCGCATGGTGCGGCTGAAAGAGCAGGGCAGCTCCCACGCCGCCGCCATGGTGCGCGCGGGGCGCGAGCTGCTCGGCCCCCTGCTCGCCGCCGCGGCCACCACCGTCCTGGGCTTCCTGCCCCTGGTGCTCACAGCCAACGCCATCGGCGACTACGTGTCGAGCCTGTTCTGGGTGGTGCTGATCACCCTCTCCGTCTCGTTGGTGTTCTGCTTCGCGGTCACGCCTCTGGCCTTGCCTGGGGGCGAGGTACGCACCGTGCATCGTGGCGAACGCATGGAGCGACTCTACAAGCGCCTGCTGGCCGGTAGCTTCCGACTCTTCGTGCCCCTGATCCTGCTCGTGGGCGCCCTGTGCTTCGGCGGATACCAGCTGCTCAACAGCGCAGACCAGGTCTTCTTTCCCGCGTCGGCCCGACCCCTGTGGATGCTGGAGATCGAGCTCGATCACGGCGCGGCGGTCGAGAAGACGTCAGCCCTTGTCGATGACCTCGACAAGCTCCTGGTGCAAGAGCGTGCCATAGACGGCTCGGCCCTCGAGCACTGGCTGACCTTCCTCGGACGATCGGCGCCGCCGGTGCAGAGCAGCATCCCCCAGCGTCGCTTCGCGCCCCATTACGCTCAGGTCCTGCTGCGCCTGGACCCTCAGCGCGACCCAAGCAACCTGCGCACGCGGCTGCACGAGTGGATGGCCGCACGGCAAGGCGACGCCCAGCTGCGCCTGCGCCCGGTGCGCCTCGGGGCCCAGCTGGAGTGGCCCATCCAGGTCGAGCTGAGCGGACCGCTGGCCGAGATCACCGCGGTGGCCAGCGAGGTGGCCGCCCATCTCCGTGAGATCGACTGCCGCAACATCAACACGGACTGGGGCGAGCCCGTGGCCAAGCTCAAGGTGCTCCCCGATCGTGCGGCCCTGTCGGACGCCGACCTCACCGTGTCTGATCTGACCCTGGGCATGCACACCGTGCTCCATGGTTTGCCGCTCTTCGAGCTGCTCGAAGGCGAGGCCCGCACGCCGGTCATGTTGCGTGCCCAGACCAGCCGGGCCAACATCCGCGAGGCGCTCACCGACGCGTATGTCTACCCGGCCAAGGGCGACCCGGCGTTGCTCTACGAGGTGGCCGAACTCGTCGAGGCCCAAGCGCCTCCCGTGCGCGCAAGACATCGGGGAGAGGCTGCGGTCACGGTGCGCGCCGAGAGCGACCACCCCGACCACGCCCTGGTGCAAGAGGGCCAGATCGACCACTGGCTGCAAGACCTGCGCGCCCGACACCCCGAGCTCACCCTCGAGGTCACGGGCCTGTCCGCCAGCTCAAGCAAGGCCAACAAGGCCCTGCTGGACGAGATGCCCTGGGCCCTGCTGCTGGTGCTGCTCTGCCTGCTGGCCCAGTCGCGCTCGCTCATCGACACCAGCCTGATCTTGTTGACCATCCCCCTGTCGTTCACCGGCGTGGCGGCCGGTCTCTACGTCACCGGGCAGCCGTTCAGCTTCATGACCCTGGTGGGCATGACCGCCCTGGCAGGCATCGTGGTCAACAACGCCATCGTGCTCCTGGCCAGCGTGCGCAGGCGCCTCTCGGAAGACGGCGCCTACAGCCAGGACGCGCTCATGGACAGCGCCGCCCATCGCCTGCGCCCGATCCTGCTCACCAGCCTGTGCGCCATGGCCAGCATGGCCGTGCTCTACGCTTCGGGAGGCCCCATGTGGCATCCCCTGGCCACGGCGGTGATCAGCGGGCTGGCGTTCTCGACCTTGCTGGTGCTCTTCGTGCTGCCGGTGATCTACGGACGGGCGTTGCAGCTCTGGGGGCTGGGCGGCGAGGGCGACTGAGCGCAACACGATCCGCGTGTCTTCCTCGGCATCACCTCGGGACGCCCCACGCGTGTCGAGGGGCCAGCAGACCGTGCGCACAGTCTGCTGGCCGTCCAGGTGAGGAGAGCCTGCTCTAGACGGTCGTCGCCGTGGGCTCGCTCCCCTTCACGCCCTCCAAGGCACCGCGCACCAGGGACTCGATCACACCCTCTTCGAGCTCTTTCAGCTCGTAGCGCACGTTCGCCAGGGGCTTGTTGACCTTGAGAATGCGATTCAGGTCGATGGGCGTGCCCTCCACCACCACGTCGGCATCGGCCGCGTTGATGGTCGCCTCGAGCTCGCGCACCTGGGCATCGCCGTAGCCCATGGCGGGCAGGATGCGGGCCGCGTTCGGGTACGTCTTGTAGGTCTCCTTGATCGAACCCACGGCGTAGGGCCGAGCGTCCACGATCTCGGACGCACCAGCGGTTTCCGCCGCCAACAGACCGGCGCCGTAGGTCATGCCACCGTGGGTCAGGGTCGGGCCGTCCTCTACGACCAGGGCTCGCTTGCCCATGATCAGCTCGGGCTCATCGACGGTGATCGTCGAGGCGCAACGCACAACCTTCGCCCCTGGGTTGAGCCGCGCGCAGTTCGCCACGACCAGTTCCACATCTTCGGGCTCGGCGGTCTTCACCTTGTTGACGATGAACAGGTCGGCCAAGAGCATGTTGACCTCGCTGGGGTAGTAGAGCAGCTCGTCCCCCGCGCGGTGAGGGTCGACCATGGTGATGTAGAGATCGGCCTTGTAGAACGCGCTGTCGTTGTTGCCCCCGTCCCAGAGGATGACGTCCGCTTCCTTCTCGGCCTCGCGCAGGATGCGTTCGTAGTCCACGCCTGCGTAGACCACGAAGCCGTTGTCGATGTGGGGCTCGTACTCTTCGCGCTCTTCGATGGTGCACTCGTGGGCGTCAAGATCTGAGTAGGAGGAGAAGCGCTGGCAGGCCTGGTGAGCCAGGTCGCCGTAGGGCATGGGGTGGCGAATGGCCACGACCTTCAGGCCCATGTCCTTGAGGATGCGGCTCAGGTAGCGGGCGGTCTGTGATTTGCCCACGCCCGTGCGCACCGCCGTCACGGCGATGACCGGCTTGGTCGAAGCCAGCATGGTGCGCCCGGCTGACAGAATGCCGAAGTGCGCCCCCGCAGCGACCACGCGGCTGCCCTTGTCCATCAACTCTTGATGACTCACGTCCGAGTACGAGAACCAGACCTGCTCCACGCCCTGCTCGATGATGATGGTCTCCAGGTCGTCCTCGGAGAGGATCGGGATGCCCTCCGGATACAGCCTGCCAGCCAGCACGGCAGGGTAGAGCCGTCCGTCGATGTTGGGGATCTGCGTGGCCGTGAAGCCCACGACCTCGACGGTGTCATCCTCACGGAACAAGCAGTTGAAGTTGTGGAAGTCGCGGCCGGCGGCTCCCATGACCAGGGTCTTGGTGCGCGTCATGAGACAGATCTCACTCACCGAGGAAGGGGCGTGTCAGGCGTTCCCCCGATCGTTCGGGGGCCCGAAGCGGCGGCACACACGGCAAGACCAATCGCGCGTGATCATGTCGCCGCGACGAGGCCTCCCAGTGTGGCTTCGCCCTGTGTGCCCGTGCGATACGCACAAGGACCGAGACGGGCCCGATCCATGGCGAAGGGAGGACCGGGCACGTGCTGGCTGACCCTGTGCAATCCGGGACAAGAGAGGGACCAAGCCATGTCTCGCCGGGCAGCCAGCATGCTGCACCGCCGGGCCGCGGCCGTCACCGATCCCACCCCGGCTCCCTCGTCGGCCTAACACCCCCGACCACCACGCTCTACAGACCCGCAGATCGCCCCGGCCTTGTCCAGGGACCAAGCCGAGCGTACGCTGGCCCGCAACAAGAGGAGGACGGGCCCAATGACCAGAGGTGGGTCGGTCATCGGAGCCAATCCGCGGGCTCGGGTGAGGGGCAGAGTCGTTGAATGTGGGGAAGACAAGCGGTCGTGGGAAGAGAGAAGCGAGCGTCCAATCACGACGTAGGGCTGCCGGGCTGTCTGGCTCACGCCCGCCTGATGTGCTCGGTGGCACAGTTCATTCGGCGAGTCGGCATCGAGTTCGGCCCACGTTGCTCGAGTTTGCTTTCGGGCTCACCCGCTTCTCTGGGTCAGGTGGTGGCCAAGAAGCGCTCAGATCGAAGGCCTGTTCTCTGGACAGCATGTAGTAGACGGCGCGCCCGATCTTGTGGGCCAGGATGCTCAGCGACTTGGCCTTGCCGTGCTTGCGGGCCAGTCGCGCTCGCAGGGTCTTGCCCTTCTCGCACTTGGCAAGGAAGAGTACGGCCGCTTCCGAGAAGGCCCACTTGAGATGCACTTTGCCCATCTTGCCGCCGGACGAGCCGGTCTTCTTGCCGGCGGACGACTTGGTTCCCCGCACCAGCCGCGAGTAGGACGCGAAGTCCTGCACTCGCTCGAAGCGCTTGATGTCGTGGATCTCGTAGAGAATCGTCATGGCCAGGATCTTGCCGATGCCCGGGACGGTGCGCAGCAGATGGAAGGCGTTGGCGTCGTGATGCTTGGCGCGGTTGGCGAGAAACAGCTCCGTGTCGCGGATGATCTCGTCGTAGCCGTCGAGCAGGGTCAGGTCGACGTCGACGCTCTTGGCCGTGCTGGCGTCCGCGAAGCCGAGGCCGAGTCCGGCGCGGTTGCTCTTGTAGGCGATGCGTCCGCCGGGACGGACGATGTTGTGCTGGTGGTAGGTGTTCTCGATGTGGGCCAGCAGCTGACCGCGCTTGCGCACCAGGTGCAGCCGACGACGCATCAGGTCACGGGTGGCGCGCATCTCGCGCGGGTAGACGTAGGCCTGGGGCAGCATGCCGCTGGCGGTCAGCTTGGCGATCTTCAGCGCGTCGATGCGGTCGTTCTTGGACTTGGTGCCGTGGATGGCTTTCATGTACAGGGCGTGGCCGAGCACGAAGGCGATGCCCTCGCGGGCGCAGAGGTCGGC
>CAZIAK010000054.1:0-28247 GCA_964537035.1 uncultured Phycisphaerales bacterium
CAGGAGCCAGCCGTGGGGGTCGATGAGCACCTCGACGGTGTCTGGCCGTGAGCTGTGGGCAGAGCCCTCGGGTCGGGAGGCAGCCTCGAGGTTGACCTGGCCCTGGCCGCCGGACATGTCGACCCGCAGCGGGCGACCGTTGATTTCAACGGGCACGGGCACCTCGAGCGGCCCACCGTCAGCCACCTGCCAGCGCAGGGAGAGCACGCCCTCGTCTTGGCTGACCAACAGCTCTGGCAGCTCGGGCTGGCGCAGGTACACCTCGAAGAAACGCGCCAGGTCACGGCCCGCCGTCTCCTCGAACAGCGCCCGCACCTCTTCGGTGTCGACCAACCTGACCTGGCTGCCGTCCGTGGCCCGCAGGTGCTCTGCGGTGGGATAGGCCACGCGCTTCAGGCCTGCGAAGAAGGCCTCGTCACCCAGCACCCAGCGCAAGTCGTGGAGCACCCAGGCGCCCTTGTCGTAGATGTCGTTGTCGAAGCCGCCGTCCGGGCCGAAGTAGATCTGCTTGCTGTCCCGGGTCTCCCGGGGAGCGACGGGTCGGCGGTTGTTCAGCCGGGCCCGAGTCGATGTCATCTTCGCCCGGTACGCCTCGACGCCGAAGCGCTGTTCGAGGTACAGCGCCTGCATGTAGGTGCCGAAGCCCTCGTGGATCCACATGTCCTTCCAGTCGGCGGCGGTGACCAGATTGGCCCACCACTCGTGGGAGGCCTCGTGATGGTGCAGCCAGTCGTAGTCTTCGCTGCCCTGCCGATAGCGGTTGCCATAGGCGATGACGGTCTGGTGTTCCATGCCCAGGTGGGGCGTCTCGACCAGCCCGTACTTCTCGGCCCGAAAGGGATAGGGCCCGACGGTCTGCTCGAAGAAGCGCAGGTGATCCACGAAGTCGGGCAGCGCGGCCCGGGCCTTCTCGACGTTCTCGGGCAGCACATAGAACACGAAGGGGAAGTCGTCTCCAGCCACGCCCTCGACCACGGTGCTGAGTGTGACGTAGGGCCCCAGGTTCAAGGCCACGCAGTAGTTGCTGATGGGTTGCTCGGTGCGCCAGTGAAAGCGCCGCCTGCCCCCGCCGATGAGCGTGTCGGAGACCAGGACCCCATTGCTCGCCGCCACCAGGTCAGCGGAGACATCGAAGCGCAGGTCCATGCCCTCGGGCTTGTCTGACGGATGGTCTTTGCAGGGCCACCAGAGGTCGGCGCCCTCGCCTTGGCACGAGGTGGCCACCCATGGGCTGCCATCGGCGGTCGTCTCCCAGGTGAAGCCGCCGTCCCAGGGTGGGTTGGGGGCCACCCGGGGTGTGCCGCCGTAGCTCACGGCCACTTCGAGAGAGGCGCCGGGTCTGAGGCTCAGCCCGCTCAGCACGATGCGGCCGTCGCTGTGCTGCCAGGAGACGGCCTGGCCATCGAGGGTGACCGCCGACACCTCCAGGCGATCGTCCAGGTCGAGAGCGAGCTGCTCGCTGGCGGCCACCACGGCGGCGGTCATGATCAGCTGACCGTCGATGGTCTGGACCGCCGTGTCGATGGCCAGGGTCAGGTCGTAGTGGAGCACGTCGTAGCAGGCCTGGTCGGCCTGCAGCTCACCACCTGAGGCGTTGAGTGTCGTCTCGTCCGCGTCTTGAGCCAGGCCTACAGGCGCCAGACCGCAGGCGGCCGCGACGCTCAGCAGGGCCAGGACTCCCCAGTGTCCCCAACGAACCCATGGCCAGGTGCCCGGGGCGATCACACGCGCGCTGTCGCTCATATCGTGTCGGACTACGTGAGGATCTCGAACGAACCCCGCAGCTGCTCCCTGTCGGTGAGCGCCTGGAACTCGTCGTCGAGCTGTTCGTACTCGGCCTTGCGCGCTTCTACGAAGGCGTCGTAGTCAGCCTTCGAACGCCAGCGGTCGAGGGTCAGGTAGGGACCGCTCTCGTCGTTGTCCCGCAGCAGTTCGGTGCTGACGAAACCGTCTGCTCCGCCGAAGAAATCCGCCCAGGGGCCGCCCGGGCCGTAGGCCGCTTCGAAGTCGCGCTGCTTGCCCGGGTGGGGGACGAACTCCCAAAGGATGGCGTACATGACGGTCTGGTCTCCTGTCTGCGAGCGGCTCATGGTCCCATCGGGCGGCACTTTCATTCAAGCGCGGGGTGGAGAGCTCAGAGCACGAGCAGCGAGAGGGCGCTCACGGCGACCACGGCCACCACCAGGCTCAGGCCGCTGCCCACACGGAGAAAATCTCGGGTGGAGTAAGAGCCCGGGGCCGCGACCATCAGGTTGCACTGGTTGGCGAAGGGCACCACGTAGGCGCAGCTGCAACCGTAGGCCACCGCCAGCAGGGCTGCCCTGGGGGGGAGCGAGAGGTCCAGGGCCGCCCGGACAGCGACCGGGGCCAGGATGACGGCGGCTGCGGCGTTGCTGGAGGCTGTGCTCACCACCGCCGCGGCGACGAAGAGGGCCGCCAGGAGGGCTTCGGGTCCGAAGAGCTGGGCCAGGGTGCCCAGCCCGGTGGCGGCGTGCCCAGCCACGCCGTGGACATCGAGGGCATAGCCCAGAGGCAGGGTGCCGACGATCAAGGCCAGGACCTTCCACTCGATGTTGCGCCCGGCTTCCTGGGCGGACACGCAGCCGGTGAGCGCCATGAGCAGCGCCGCCGCCAGAGAACTCACGGCCAAGGGCGCCCAGCCCAGCACGGGGGGGATCAGGGCCAGCAGCAGCAGGCACAGCGCCAGGGGGGCCTTGCGGAAGTCTCGGGACTCGCCCACGTCGGTGAGCACCACGAACTCGTCGCTCTTGCGCAGCAGCCGCAGACCATTGCGGGATCCGGCGAGCAGCAGCGTGTCGCCGACCTCCAGCGGCAGTTGTCCCAGCCGCTGGGTGTGGCGGTTCTCGCCTCGGGAGATGTTGAGCACCGAGAGGTTGTGGCGCTGACGAAACCTCAGCTTCCTCAGCGTCGAGCCCTGGGCTTTGCTGCGGGGGCCGATCATGGCCTCGGCCAGGATCACGCCGTGGTCGAGGGCGTGTTCGATGTGGTGCTGCCCTGCCAGGCCCATGCGCGTCTGGTTCTCCTCGGCGAGCTGCCAGATGGCCTCCGAGTCGCCATCGAGGTAGAGGTCGTCGCCCCGCTGCAGGACCAGCTCGGTATTGGGTACGCGCCAGTGCAGCACCAGCCCCTGGTGCCTGGCGACCATCACCACGCTGACGTTGTAGCGCTCGGCCAGACGCAGGTCGGCCAGGCTGTGGCCCGCCAGCAGCGACGCCTTGCCTACCCTCAGGCGGGTCAGGTTGCGGGCCAGCCCGTAGTTGCGGGCCAGCTGCTCGGGCAGGGCCCGGCGGGCCAGATTCTTCTCACCCTGCTGATCGTCCCCCTCCTTGGGCAGCAGATGGCGGCCCAGGATCACGAGGTAGAGGATGCCCGCGAGACAGAGCGGGACGCCGACGATTGAGAAGTCGAAGAAGGAGGGTGGTCGTCCCATGCGCTCGAGGTGGTCGGCGATCAGCAGGTTGGGCGCGGTGCCGATCACGGTCATGGTGCCGCCCAGGATGGCCGAGAAGCCCATGGGCATGAGCAGCCGAGAAGGCGAGATGCCCGTGCTGCGGGACAGGGCCAGCACCGAGGGCAGCAGCACGGCGAGGGTCGCTGCGTTGCTCATGAAGGCCGACAGCCCGGCCACCGCCACGCAGATGACGAGCATCAGCCGCGCTTCGCTCCGTCCCCCGAGGCGCTGCATGACCCGCCCCAGGAGCGCGGCCACTCCCGACTCTTGCAGCCCGGCGCCGAGAACGAACACGGCGGCGATGGCGATCACCGCCTGGTTGCCGAAGCCTTGCAGGGCCACGCTGGCGTCGGGCACGGTGCCCGTGGCGAAGAGCACCACGGGGATGCCCAGGGCCGTGGCTTCGAGGGGAAGCCTGCGGGTCAAGAACAGGATCGCCGCGACGACGAGCACAGCGAGGGCGATCCAGCCATGAAGCTCCATGGACTGTCAGCCTAACCGGCGGGTGGGGCGGTTGGCAGCTCTCAGTGCCGCAGCAAACGTACCGCTCGCTCCAGGCCGTCCAGGGTCAAGGGCACCATGCGCCCGCCCACGAGTTGGTTCATGAGTCCGATGGAGGGCGTCCAGTGCCACTGCTCTTCAGGCACAGGGTTGAGCCAGACCACCCGCTCCCAGTGGGCGACCAGCCTCTGCATCCACACCGCGCCCGCTTCTTCGTTCCAGTGCTCGACGGAGCCGCCGGGCTCGGTGATCTCGTAGGGGCTCATGGAGCCGTCGCCCACGATGACCACCCGCCAGTCTGGCCCGTAGGTGCGCAGCAGCTCTCGGGTGGGGGTGGGGTCACTCCAGCGGCGAGTGTTGTCCTTCCAGACTCGCTCGTAGAGACAGTTGTGAAAGTACACGTGCTCGAGGTGGGAGAACTCGCTGCGGGCGGCGGTGAAGAGCTGGTCGGCGAGGGCGATGTGGTCGTCCATGGAACCGCCCACGTCGAGCAGCAGCAGCAGCTTCATCTGGTTGCTGCGCGCTGCCTGGTGGCGGATGTCCAGCCAGCCCTTGCGGGCCGTGGCGCTGATGGTGCCTGAGAGATCGAACTCGTCGGCTGCACCGTCACGAGTGAGCCGGCGCAGCTTGCGCAGGGCGACCTTCATGTTGCGCGTGCCCAGTTCGGCCTGGCCATCCAGGTCGGCGAAGTCCCGCTGCTCCCAGACCTTCACGGCCCGGCGATGACGACTCTTGCCCTGACCGATGCGCACGCCCATGGGGTTGTAGCCGAAGGCGCCGAAGGGCGACGTGCCGCCGGTGCCGATCCACTTGGAGCCCCCGGCGTGGCGCTCGTCTTGCTCCTTCATGCGCTCTTGAAGGGTCTTGAGCAGCTCCTTGAAACCGCCCATGGCCTTGACCTTCGCCCGGTCCTCGGCGCTGAGCATGCGCTCGCCAGCGTTGGTCAACCACTCTTCGGGGATGTGAGCGAAGGGGTCGTCGATGCGCTCGATGCCTTCGAACACCGAGGCAAATACGCGGTCGAAGCGATCGATGTGCCGTTCGTCTTTGACCAGGGCGGCGCGGGAGAGGTAGTAGAAGTGCTCGACAGAATAGTCGGCCAGGTCGGCGTTCAATGCCCGCAGCAACGTGAGAAATTCACGCATGCTGACAGGGACGCCGCCTCGCCTGAGTTCAAAGAAGAAGCCGACCAGCATGGGCCAGCCCTACCAGTTGCGTGTGGGGCGGCGAGCGGCGAGATGTTCGGCGATGCGTTGCATGTCCTGCTCGTTCTTGATCATGGCGCCGGTGAGCGGGGGCACGTCCTGGGCCTTCTCTTCGACGACCAACGTCGCCGGGTCGATGTCCTCGAGCACCAGCAAGCGAATCCAGTCGAGCAGCTCTGAAGTGGACGGCTTCTTCTTCAGGCCTGGCGTGAGGCGCAGGTGATAGAACATCTCGATGGCCCGGTTGACCAGGTTGCGCTTCAGGTCCGGGAAGTGGCTGGCCACGATGGCGGCCATGGTCTCTGCGTCAGGAAAGCGAATGTAGTGAAAGAAGCAGCGCCGCAAGAAGGCGTCCGGTAGCTCCTTCTCGTTGTTCGACGTGATCAGCACGATGGGCCGGGTGGCCGCCTTGATGCTCTGCTGGGTCTCGTAGACGAAGAACTCCATGCGGTCGAGTTCGAGCAGCAGATCGTTCGGAAACTCGATGTCCGCCTTGTCGATCTCGTCGATGAGCAACAGGGCGCCGCCCTTGTTCTCGAAGGCCTCCCAGAGCTTGCCCCGCACGATGTAGTTGCTGATCTCGTGGACCTTCTCCGAGCCCAGCTGGGAGTCGCGCAACCGCGCCACCGCGTCGTACTCGTAGAGTCCCTGCTGAGCCTTGGTGGTCGACTTGATGTGCCAGCTGATCAGGGGCAGCTCGAGGGCCGCGGCGACCTCTTCGGCCAGAACGGTCTTGCCCGTGCCGGGCTCGCCCTTGATGAGCAGAGGGCGCCCCAGGGCCACCGCGGCGTTCACCGCCACGGTCAGGTCGTCGGTGGCGATGTAGCTGTCGGTGCCGCTGAAGCGTTTCTTCGGGAGTGTGGACATCCCCCCATGGTCACAGCCCCACGAGGTCCTGGCAAGGGGGCGAGGTCGCGGTGCGGGCGGAGCCGGGCCGGGGCATCCTGGCTGCAGCCAGGGGTGATTGCTGGGAGCCTCAGCCCAGGGTGTGCGCCGGGGGCGGCAGCTCGCCCTTCAGCACATAGCGCAGAATGCCCAGAACCTGCTCAGGCGTCTTGGCCACCGCCAGAGCGGCCGCGTCGACTTCCTTGAGCGCGTGGGTCAGCTCGCTGTCGTGGAGCACGATCAGGGGCTTGCCCAGTGCGGCCGCCCAGCCCGCTTCGAAGGCAGCGTTCCATTGCTTGTAGCGGTCGCCGAAGCGCACCACCACCACGTCCGCTGCGGCCAGGGCGATGCGGCTGCGAATGGTGTTGATGCCAGCGCCTTTGGCGTCGCGCCAGAACGGCTCGTCTTCTGATCCCAGTAAGGTGGTACCGCAGTCGTCACTGGCGCCGTGGTCGGTCACCGGTGCACTGAACTCAAGAGCCAGCCCGGCCTCGGCCGCGCCCGCCATGATGCGCTCGCGCCAGTCGGTGTGGATCTCGCCAGACAGATGGACGGTCAAGGGCGTGGGCATGTGTGTGTTCGCTGGAGAGGTGGGTGGGGCGACGAGAGGGCGAGGGCCTTAGCCGCCGGCGGCGTCGAGAAAGTGCCCGACGAAGCGGGCCAGGGGCAAGGCAGAGAGCCAGCTGGGATCACTCACCGCGTCGACGTGGGAGAACACGTCGGTGACCTCGAGCTGCACATCTGCGCCGGCCTCGTCGAGCAGGAACGCCAGCTGGCTCAGATGGGACAAGGGCACGAGGGGGTCGGCGATGGCGTGGGAGAGGAAGACGGGGACGTCCCCTGGCAGAAGTGCGCCTGCTGGAGAGACGGCTTCCATCACGGGGATCAATGGGGCGAAGACCGCGCGCACGGTGGCGCCATCGGCCAGGTCTGGATCTCGTCCCATGGCCAGGGCGGTGCGGGAGGCGGGACCCAGAGCTTGAACGGGGAGGTCTTGGGCGAGGGCGGGGCCTGGTGCGCGCAGGGCCTGGCGCAGAGCCTGCACGTCGTCAGCCGGCACGAGAATCGACAGGTTGGCCAGGAGCAGATCTCGACGCCCCTGCAAGGCGGGTTCGCGGTTCGCTCCCGGCTCTGCCAGCCAGTCGACGACCGATGTGCTCACGTCCGCAGCGGCGCCAAAGGTGAGCAGGGCGCTGAGCTGGCCCGCGAGTTCTGGGCGTCCCGCGGCGACCAGCGCATAGCTGCCGCCGATGGAGATGCCCACCAGGCCCACCGGTCCGGCGCCGTGCTGCCGGGCCACCTGCAACGTGGCGGCTACGAGTCGATCGATGTCCCTGGCGTCCACGGAGAACGCCGCCAGGCTGTCGAGCTGGGGGCAGGCCACGGTGGCGCCGGAGAGGGCCAGGGCGCAGGCCAGGGAGCGCAGACGGCTGTCGTGTCGCCCTTGGGGCGTGGCGCCGTGGACGAGCACCAGGGCGGTCTCGGGCTCACTGCCCGTGGGCGTGTAGAGGGTCATGGGCACATCGGCCAGACCGTCCAACTCCACCAGGATTTCGCGCTGGGTCACCCGATCGGCGAAGGCGTCCACGGGCTGTAGCGAACGGATCAGCACCCGCCCGCCCCGCACCGTGTCGAGGAGGTCGGGCAGGAACAAGGCAGCAAACACAGCTGCGAGCAGGGTCCATTGCCATCGTCGACGGAGAGCAGCCACGGAGTGCAGGCTACTGTCCCCGGGCAGCCGGTCACAGCCCGCAACCTTGGCCTGCGTTCTCGGGGGCGCTCCGACCCACGGCTGCGCGCTCTCTCGCAGCATGAGGTGGGCGGTCAGGCTTCCCGGTCTGTAGGCTGAACTCTGAGCCCACCTTGGTAGAGCCAGCTGGTGGGCCCTGCTGTCTGCCCTGCGTCCCTGTTCTTGAGCTTGCCATGTGCACTTCGCTTCTGTCGCTGCTGTCCGCCGTGGTAGCGTGGCTGCCTCTCGCTGACGAGCCCAACCCGCCTCAGTTGGTGCCCCAGCCGGCGTCCCTCTCGGTCAGCGCAGGCCGCTTCGATCTGACGGGCGCGACCACCATCGCCACCCAGGCCTCTCACAAGGGGGCCCATGCCGTGGGACAGTTGCTGGCAGACTCATTGGCCAGAGGGCTGGGGCGCGCCCCGGGGCTCACCCCGGCGGAGGGCCGCGATGCCCCCCGGGACACGATCCTGCTCACCACGGTGGGGGCTGACCCCGACCTGGGAGACGAGGGCTACACCCTGGACGTGAGCAGCTCGTCCGTGGTGATCCGGGCTCTGAGCGGCGTGGGGTTGTTCAGAGGCACCCAGACCCTGCGTCAGCTGCTGCCCACGGGCTTCGAGGCCGCGGCCGCCACAGGCGCTCCCCTGAGTCTGGTGGGCCTGCCCTTGGTGAGCATCGCTGATCAGCCTCGCTATCCCTGGCGGGGGCTGCTGCTCGATTGCGGCCGACAGTTCATGAGCGTGGAGTTCATCAAGCGCACCATCGACCTGCTCGCCTATCACCGCATGAACGTCCTGCACTGGCACCTGGTCGAAGATCAGGGCTGGCGCCTGGAGATCGAGGGCTATCCCCTGCTCACTGACGTGGGCTCGTGGCGTGGCGAAGGCGAGCAGCGGAGCGGCGGCTTCTACTCCCAGGACGAAGTGCGCGAGATCGTCGCCTACGCTGCCGAGCGCTACGTCACCGTGGTGCCGGAGATCGAGTTGCCCGGTCACTGCGTGGCCGCACTCGCTGCGTACCCCGAGCTTGGCTGTCGCGATGGAGCCGGCGAGATGCCCGAGCCCCTGGCAGTGAGTACCCGCTGGGGGGTGCACGCCGACGTGTACTGCGCGGGCAAAGAGAGCACGTTCGAGTTCTTGACCGGCGTGCTGACAGAGACGCTCGAGCTGTTCCCCTCCCAGTTCATTCACATCGGCGGCGACGAGGTGCCCAAGACCCGCTGGCAAGAGTGCCCCGACTGCCAGCAGCGCATGGTCGATGAGGGGCTGGCCGACGAAGACGAGCTGCAGAGCTGGTTCGTGAGTCGCGTCGGCCAGTGGCTCTCCGAGCGGGGCCGCCGTCTGGTGGGTTGGGACGAGATTCTGGAGGGCGGGCTTGCCGAGGGGGCCACGGTGCAGTCGTGGCGAGGCATGTCCGGCGCCGTGGAGGCGGCGCGCATGGGCCACGATGTGATCTCGTCGCCCACCAGCCACTGCTACCTCGATTACTCCCACGACACCATCAGCCTGGAGAAGATCTACTCCTTCGAGCCCACGCCCCCTGAGCTGAGCGACGAAGAAGCTGCCCACGTGCTCGGCGCCGAGGGCAACATGTGGACCGAACGGGCGCCCCAGGAGCGCGTCGACACCATGGTCTGGCCTCGCCTCTGCGCCCTGGCAGAGGTCACCTGGAGTCCTGCAGAGCAGCGCAGCTTCTACGACTTCTACGGGCGCATGCGTTCCCACCATGAACGGCTCGATGCTCTCGGCGTGCGCTACTACCTGGCCCCGCCCACGGTGTCCCCTGGTGACCAGGTCTTCTTGAACTCATTGGAGATCCGCCTCGGCAACCCCAGCGGCAAGGGCGTGGTGCGCTACACCCTGGACGACACCGAACCCACCACAGACTCCCAGCTCTTCGACGATCACCCGGTGCTCTGGCGAGATACGGTGGTGCAAGCGGCGGTGTTCCTGGACGACGGGCGCCGAGGTGAGCTGGCCCGCTGGGTGTTCGACAAGCAAGAGCCCCTGCTGGGGACCGCGCTCGAGCAGACGTCCGCGGGTCTGCGCTACAGGGCCTATCACGGCCGCTGGTCAGAGCTGCCCGACTTCGAGAGCATGGAGCCCGTGGCGAGCGGCCTGACCCCCGACCTCGACCTGGATCTCGCCGGTCAGGACGATGGCTTCGCCCTGGAGTTCGAAGGCTACCTGGACGTGCCCGCAGACGGGCTGTGGAGTCTGCACCTCTCGTCTGACGATGGCAGCCGGCTGTGGCTTGGCGGTGAAGAACTCGTTGATCACGACGGCCTGCATGGGGCCACCACCCGGGTGGGCCAGCGGCTGCTGGAGGCCGGTCTGCACGAGCTGCGGCTGGTCATGTTCGAGGCCGGGGGCGCTCAGCAACTGTCCTTGCTCTGGAGCGGGCCGGGTCAAGCTGAGCCGGTGCCTGTTCCCGCTGCGCGGTTTCGCGTGGCGACCTCACCCTGAGCCACTCTGGGCGGCCCGGCGTGTTCACTGCCAGCCCACCTGCCCTGCTTCTGGAGACCGAGACCATGGCCACGCCCTTCGCTGATCGTTATCACACGCTGCCCGACCCGCCCGGCGACTTCGGAGCGGTCACGGTGTTGTCGCGCCTGCTCGATGGTCTCGGCTTTCGTTACCGCTGGGCCGCCGCTGGTCTGGTCGCGGGCGATCTGTCGTTCACGCCCGGTCACGGCGCCATGACCTTGGGCGAGCTGCTGCTGCACATGCGCCAGCTGGTGTGCTGGGTGGGCGTGAACGTGAGCGCCAGTCAAAAGGGCCGCGAGCCCGTGCGCTGGAGCGAGGCCTGTGCCCACCTCCCCGACGTGGGGAACGATCCCGACGCGCTCTCGGAACAGGTGCTGCAGGTCATCGCAACTCTACAGACAGACCTGGCGCAGCTGGGTGATGAGCGTCTCGGCGACGTACGCCTGCTGGCCTCCAGCGGCCCTGACCTGCGGCCTCTGTGGAACGCCATCAACGGTCCCCTGGCCGACTTCCTGACCCATGTGGGACAGCTCAACGCCTGGCGTCGACAGATGGACAACCCCGCACCCCGGGTGGACGTGTTTCGCGGCCGCCCTCTGGACGGCTGACGGCGCGGCTTCTCTGGCGCACCGAGGCTTCAGTTTGGCACAGGCTTCACGGCGCCACAGGCTTCGGTGCGCATCAGGCCTTGGCAGCGATGTCTTGCAGCTCGGGCAGCCTGTGCATGAGGGCCCTGACCAGGGCGAACTGGTTGCGACAGCGGGACAGGTTGTGGCCGGGGTGCACACCCGAGAAGTACACGTCCCCGTCGAGATGGTCGGTGAGAAAGCGCAGTCCCTGTTCGTAGGTGATGATGACGCCGGCGAGGGCCAGGTGCTCCCGCTCGGCTAGGGTCAAGATCGAGCCCGCCTCGGCCAGGTAGCCCTGCACCAGGCCGCTGAACAGATCGAGGTCCACATCGACTTCGGTCGCAGTGCGGTCCTCGCCCGCGGTGGACGTGCACGAGCGGATCATGTCGCCGAAGTCGTGGAGCGCCGACCCGGGCATGACCGTGTCGAGATCGATGACCGCCATCCCCTCGCCCGTGGCCTCGTCGAAGAGCACGTTGGCCGGCTTGGCGTCGTTGTGCACGACCCGTTCAGGCAGCACCCCGCGCTGGGCCAGGGCTGGCAGCACCTGGGCCAGTCTCCGCTGCTCGGCGGCGAAAGCCAGCTCGGGAGCGCAGCCCTCCAGCCGTCCGCAGCTGTCCCTCCTGGCGCTGGCTTGCAAGGCGTCGAAGCGCAGAGCCGTGTCGTGAAAGTGGGGGATGGTCAGCACCAACGGCGGCCCAGGGTAGTCGGCCAGGTAGCGCTGAAAGGCACCGTAGGCCTGGCCCACCGCTCCGGCTTGCCGGGAGTTCTCCACCGTGGTGCGGCTGACCGTGCCCTCGATGAAATGAAACAGCCGCCAAGGGACGCCGTCCACGGTGACCAGCCCGTTCTGGCTCTGGCGACTGGGCACCAGGGTCAGGCAGCGTCGCTCGCTCTGCTGGACGCCCGCCGCAGCGAAGCGTGTGGACAGGTGCGCGCTGACAGCGGCCAGGTTGTCCATCAGCCCTTCGACGTCCTGGAACACGTGGGTGTTCAGGCTCTGCAGCAGATACGGCCGCAGCTCGTCGTCATGGGAGATCTCGATGCGCCGGCTGGTGTTGATCAGGCCACCGGCCTGGCGCTGCGCCGCGACGAGCTGCCCCTCGATCGCGAACCCCGCGAGGACTTCGGACAACTCGCCTTCGTTCACACGACCACCACACCCTCGGCGGCGGTGCGTTCTCCGTAGAGCTTGCTGAGTCGTCCCGTGATGGCTCCCGGGGCGCCGTCGCCGAGGGTTCGTCCGTCGATGGTGGTGACCGCTGCCAGCTCGCCCATGGTACCCGTGCAGAAGACCTCGTCGGCTCGGTACAGCTCGGCCTGGGTGATGTCTCGCTCGCAGTGCGGGATGTCGTGGGCCTGGCAAAGCTCAAGAACCGTCGCCCGGGTGATCCCCTCGGGGCAGGCCACCAGCCTGCTGGTGGAGAGCAGTCCCTCGCTGACCATGAAGAGGTGGGTGGCGTTGGTCTCGGCCACGAAGCCGCGGAGGTCGAGCATGAGCGCGTCGTCCGCCCCTGCGGCGTTGGCTTCGATCTTGGCCAGGATCGACTGGATCAGGTTGGCCGAGTGGATCTTCGGGTCGAGGCAGTCGGGAGGAAAACGGCGCACGGAGCTGCTCACCAGGGTCAGCCCGCCGCGGTCGTATACAGGCTCCTTGAACTCCGCCAGCACGATCAGGGTGGGGCCGGAGGTGTTCAGCCGCGGGTCCATCCCAGAGGTGAGCTTCTCGCCTCGGGTGAGGGTCAGGCGGATGTGCACGCCGTCGCGCATGGAGTTGGCGGCCAGGGTGCGCCGCAGCTCGGCGATGATGTCCTCTGCCGACGGAATCTGTGTGAAGGCCAGGGCCAGGGCAGAGTGACGCAGCCGGGTCAGGTGCTCGTGCAGCTTGAAGATCCGGCCGTCGTAGAGCCGCAGCCCCTCCCACACGGCGTCGCCTCCTTGCACGGAGGCGTCAAAGGGGGAGACCCTGGCCTGATCCCGATGACTGAGAGTGCCGCCCACGCTGACGATCAGGTCGCGGTTCCGTTCGTCGAAGACCTGCTGCATGACTTGCCTCGGTTCAGGCGGCGCCCAGGCGATGGGCGGCCAGTTGGTCGTAGAGAAGGTCGCAAGCATGGCACAAGGGCTCGAGCTCGCCAGGGAGCTCTGCTGACTTTGTGCGCGGTGGCCCGAAGCCGGTGGACCGTTCGACCGAGGCGTACCAGTGGGGAGCCCAGCAGCCGTCGGTGCTGCGAGGGCCTGGGGCCCAGGACAACATGGCTGGGTCGAAGGCCAATCCCAACGAACGGCAGAGCGCCCTGAGCACGCCCTCGGGGTCGGCGAGCAGATCGTCGCTGTCGATCACCGGGGGAGGGGCGCTACCACCGGCCCTGAGCTGCTCGAACAGCTCGACCTGCTGAGGCAATCCTGTGTCCGCAAGCTGTGGGTCAGGGAGGGCCGCGGCGAGAGAGGCCAGCATCTGTCGAGGTCGGCGCAGAAGGAACGCGTGGCTGAGCGCCGAGAGCCAGCTCCGCTCCAGGCCAGGGAGCAGGTGGTGGGCCATGTGCTTTTGATAGAAGACGGCTCGCCCCTGGGGGACCGGGCCGGTGAGTGCGTCCACGACCACGGGCCAGCGGGTCTCGGCCTGGTCGATGATCTCGTCGGCCAGGGGGTGGGCCATGCCCGTGCTGGCCAGGTAGTGGGCGTACAGGGGCTCGTCGCAGACCCAGGTGTCCGCCCGGCTGCCAAACGAACGCATCAATGCTGTGGACAGGTTCCGGGGACCGGACCACATGGCGATGCGTAGCGGCTGTGTGGGCATGACGGGCGAGATGGTAGCCCACCAAGGGGCCGCGGGACGAGGCGAGGCCCGCGACCGAGCGCGTCAGCGGGGGGCGACGTTGGCGGTCCAGACCTTGTCGAGGAGGCGCCGGGCGTGGTGGTAGATCTTGAACTCCACCGGGAAGCCGAAGCTGCCCGAGCGCATGCGCCAGCGAGCGGAGGCGCCGAGCATCTTGCGCATCACCGGGCTGCACTTCACGTGCCCGTCCACCCAGGGAGCCAAGAAGTTGAACACGGTCCAGTCGTGGTTGACCCGATCGGAGATGCCGCCCTTCCAGGTGTCGACCTTGTACTCGAACATGGCGCCCCACTCGGCGGCGGTGGTGGGGGGCTCGTAGCCCTGGTCGAGAGCGTGCTGCCACATGGCCGCACCGGGAATGGGCCGGTAGGGAAACACGTCGACGGAGGCGTGGTCGAAGTTCAACTTGACCGCTCGGGCTTCCTGGAGCGTGGCCATCATTGACTCCTCGCTCTCATCGGGGAAGCCGATGATGTAGCTGATGCCGCCGATGATGCCCCGCTTGTCGAGCCGGCGTACCGCTTCGAGGGTCTCGCCGGGCTTGATGCGCTTGCCGATCAGCTGCTGCTGCTCCCAGGTGGCGGTCTCGGCGCCCACGGTGGTGACGTACAGCCCGGACTCGGCCATGAGATCGAGGGTCTCGGCCTTGTACTGATTGACCTGCTTGATCTCGATGGTCGCGTGCCAGACCACGTCGAGGTTGCGCTCGAGCAGACCCCGGGAGAACTCGGCGGTGCGCTTCTCGCTCACCCCGAAGTTGGCGTCCTGGAAGCGCAGGCCCACGAACGGATCTCTCTCGTGGATCTCCTGGACGTGGTCGAGCAGGTCGAGCCCGGGCATCATCTTCCAGGCTCGGTTGGTGACGCCCGGCGAGTTGCAGAAGGCGCAGGGCTCGGGGCAACCGAACGACGAGTGGTAGCTGATGGCCGGGTAGGCGGAGCGACCCGGCGGGTCGGGAAAGCGGTGGCGAATACCTCGGCCGTTGGGGCTCGATTCGATCTGGGTCTGGCGCAGCTGCTCGGCGTAGTAACGCTGCAGATCCATGCTGCCGAAGTCGGCCCTGGGATAGGCGTCGAAACCTACGACCTTGCTCATGCCGGTGCGCACGATGTGGTCGTCACGGAGCAGGGCCAGCCCGGCGATGCCGTCGAGGGGTTCGCCAGCCTCATGGGCGTCGAGCATGTTGCCGAAGGTGAGCTCACCCTGACCCATGCAGACCGCATCGGCCTTGCCGCCAGAGAGGAACAGCTCGGGTACGGCAGAGGGGAACCAGCCACCCCACCAGATGGGCAGCTGGGGGTACTTCTCGCGCACGGCCGCAGCAGTCTCGACCCCGTCGAAGACCTGGTAGCCCAGGATGCACGAGCTGCAGAAGATGTCGGCATCGGCGCAGGCCTCAAGCACCCGCTCGAGGGGCCGCTCTTCGATCATGGCGTCGAGCAGCTCGACCGTCCATCCTCGCTCACGGGCTGGGGCCACGAGCTGTACCAGCTCCAGCGGCAGCAGATCGGCGGAGATGAGCTCGCCCTTGTGGGGGTCTCCCCGGTGGGGGAGGTACATGACGACTTTTTTATTCATGAAGAACCGTCTCGGGCTGCCCGTCGAGAGCTGTGCCCGGGGTGAGAGGCGCAGAGTGCGTCCACCGGGGCCGCAGCGGTGGACAGCTTATCAGGTAATTCGGCCGTTGGCCCTTGTCCCATCGGTTGCAGAGCACCTGTGACCCGAGGGCCTTCTCGATCCGGGCCATGGCCGCCGGGCGACCGGGGGTTCCGAAACTCATGCAGACCAAGAGATGAAAATATGCAGATTGAATGTTGAGTATGCGTGCATGCCTCGCCGGGGTGGTCCTCTGGCAGGCGCAGCGATGGCCCGCAGCGGTCTCTTGAGGTGGCTCCTTGCGGCCGTGGCACCCGGGTATCCTCAGGCCGCGCAGCCCCGTTCATGGGCAACCCCTCGAGAGCCCCCCGTGCCCCCAGGCCACCGCTACCCCATCCTCGCCGGAGACGTACGCGTCGAGCAGTCCATCGACCGTAGCCGTTTTCTGGCCACCCTGCGCCCTGCGGCGACAGTCACCGAAGCCCAGGAGCTGGTGCAGGCGCTGCGAGCCGAGTTTCCCGAGGCGACGCACCACTGCTGGGCCTACCTGGTCGGGCCGCCCGGCAGCACGGCTCAGGTGGGGATGAGTGACGACGGCGAGCCTCACGGCACCGCCGGTCGTCCCATGCTCGACGTCCTCCAGCATTGTGGCCTGGGGGACGTGGCGGCCGTGGTGACCCGCTGGTACGGCGGCACCAAGCTGGGCAAGGGTGGCCTGGTGCGGGCCTACGGGGGAACGGTGAACCTGGCCCTGGCAGATGCGGAGACTGCTCGGCGAACCGACTGGTCCACCCTCATGCTGCGCATGACCTACGCCCAGGTCTCCGCCGTCCAGCATCGCTACTCCGCCCACGAGGTCGAGCTTCTCGACGAGGTCTTCAGCGCTGACGTCTCGCACCACGTGCGCTTGCCGGAAGAGTGCCGAGCAGCCTTCGAAGCCGCGATCATGGACGCCACCGCAGGCACCATCGAGGTGTGGGACGGCTGATCTGGCCTCGCAGGCCGCTTCGCCAGGCGGGCGTTGACTGCCCGCCCGAGCGCCCGGGGTCTGGGCCCGTCGGCGGGCCGATGTTTGGCCAGCTGTCTCGCCTAGAACAGCCCGGTGATCCGCCCCTGGGCGTCGACGTCGATGGCTTCAGCGGCAGGAACCCTGGGCAAGCCAGGCATGGTCAGGATGGAGCCGGTGAGCACCAGCAGGAAGCCCGCTCCTGCGCAGACCTTCACGTCGCGCAGCTGGACGTGGAAGTCGGTGGGTCGACCCATGAGCTTGGGGTCGGTGGAGAGGCTATACTGGGTCTTGGCCATGCAGATGGGCAAGTGCTGCCAGCCCTCCGCGTCGAGCTTGCGAAAACGCGCCCGCAGCTTGGTGTCCGCGGTGATGTCCACGGCGCCGTAGATCTTCTGGGCCACGGTGCGCACCTTGTCGATGAGCGGAATGTCGTCCGGGTAGAGCAGCGTGAAGTCTGCCGAGCCCTTGTCGAGTTCAGCCGCCACGGCCTGGGCCAGCTCGACCGCGCCCTCGCCGCCCTTGGCCCAGTGGTCGCTGCGCACAACCTGCGCACCCAGTTCGCGTGTGGCCTCAGCGACCAGTTCGATCTCTTCGTCGTGGTCAGTGACGAAGGCGTTGATGGCCACGATCACGGGCAAGCCGAACAGCTGGATCGACTCGATGTGCTTGGACAGGTTGGTCACGCCGCGGGCCAGGGTCTTGTCCTGGCGATGGCCCAGCTCTTGCTTCGAGGAGCCGCCCTGCAGCTTGAGCGCCCGCACGGTGGCCACGATGACCACCACGTCGGGGGACAACCCGGAGCTGCGGCACTTGATGTTGAGAAACTTCTCTGCCCCGAGGTCGGCGCCAAAACCTGCTTCGGTGACGACGACGTCTGAGAGCTTCAAGGCGGAGCGCGTGGCCACCACGCTGTTGCAACCGTGGGCGATGTTGCCGAAGGGCCCGCCATGGATGAAGGCCGGGTTGTTCTCGAGGGTCTGCACCAGGTTGGGGTTGAACGCATCCCGCAGCAGGGCCGTCATGGCCCCGTGCGCGTTGAGGTCAGCCGCGGTGACCCAGGTCTTGTCGTAGGTCTGGCCCACGAGGATGGCGCCCAGCCGCTCACGAAGGTTGGTGAGCGAGTCAGCGAGGCAGAGGATGGCCATGACTTCGCTGGCCGCCGTGATCTCGAAGCCCGTCTCGCGGGGGATCGAGTGGGTGGGTCCGCCCAGGCCGATGACGATGTCTCGCAGGGCCCGCTCGTTCACGTCCATCACCCGCTTCCAGGTGATGCGCCGCGGGTCGATGTTCAGCTTGTTGCCGTGCTGCATGTGGTTGTCGAGCAGCGCGGCCAGCAGGTTGTGGGCCATGGTGATGGCGTGAAAGTCGCCGGTGAAGTGGAGGTTGATGTCCTCCATGGGCACGACCTGGGCCCGTCCACCACCTGCCGCTCCACCCTTCATGCCGAAGCAGGGGCCGAGGGACGGCTCGCGCAGGCAGATCGTCGTCTGACGGCCGATGTGGTTCAGGGCATCGCCCAGGCCCACGGTGGTCGTGGTCTTGCCCTCACCCGCAGCGGTGGGGTTGATGGCCGTGACCAGCACGAGCTTCCCGGCCTTGTGCTCCTTGGTGAGAGCGGGGCCGCCCAGTCTGACCTTGGCCTTGTGGTGGCCAAAGGGCTCGAGGTCGTCGCCACTCAGGCCGAGGCCCTGGGCCACGGTCTGGATGGGCTGCATCTTCGCTTCGCGGGCGATGTCGAGATCGCTGGGCCACTCGCGGTTCTGGTCGGTTGCCATGCTTGGGTCTTCTCCGGGACACCGCGCCTGGAGATGTGGCGCGGACCTCGCATGGTGCCCATTGGCGACGGGCGAGGCAACGGGCCGTGGCCAGGAGGCTGGCCTGGACCCTGGCCTGGACCCTGGCCTGGACCCTGGCCTGGAGGCTGGCCTGGAGGCATCACGACGACAGTCACCGCGAAGCGTTACTGGCGGCGGTCAGCTCGGTGTGAGCTGCCCGACTCGGGGCCGTCGGCCGATATGGGTCCGCCAACGGGCAGAGGCGTCAACCCGCTCGACGTCGAGCCCTGCTGCGGTGAGGGCCGGGGAGAGCTGATCACGGACGTCGGCACGAGTCCCTCCCAAAGCGAACCAGGAGCCGGCTCGCAGGCAGTGCCTCAGCTTGGCGGCGTTGGCGACCAGGACGTCCTCGTCGATATTGGCCAGCAGACCATCCGTGGGACGGTCGAGGCACTGGAGCAGATCAAGGTCAGCATGGGCCAGAACCACCCGGTCACTCACTCCATGTTCACGGGCCAGGCGTTCGGTGTGGCGCACGGCATCGATGTCCACATCGAAGGCGGTCACCTCCTCGGCGCCGAGCAGGGCGGCGGCCACGGCCAGGATGCCAGAGCCGCAGCCCGCGTCGATGAGTCGCTGTCCCGGCACCAGCTGTCGTTGGAGAGCCTTCAAGCAGCCTCGGGTGCTGCCGTGGCGGCCCGTGCCGAAAGCGCGGCCGGGGTTGAGCTTGAGCACCACATCGTCGCTGCGCAGGGGGGCCTCTCGTCCCGCAGGAAGAATGACCACCCTGCCCACCCGGAAAGGGCGCCAGCCCGTGCGCCAGGTGGCGGCCCAATCGCAATCAGGGATGCAGCGCACGGTGGGGGAGATCTCTGCCAGTTCGGGGCAGCCCGAGCGCAGGGCCAGGTCGGCGAAGCGGCGCCGCAGCTCCTGGCTGGCGCCGTCTGCGTCCTCGGTTGCGCTCGCTGTGTCGGCTGCCCGGAGGGATCCAGGCTCGGCGAAGTGGGGCGCGTCGTTCGCTGCGCTGCAGGGGCGCCAGGCTCGGGCGGTGACCACGTCGCCCAGGCGCTCCAGGCTCACCCGGCCGCTGCCAGCCCAGGCCGCGAGCTCGTCGGTGACCAGCTCGCCCCAACCCTCCGGAACCGCCAGGGTGACCTCGGTCCAATGATCAGGCTGAGTGCGCTGGCTCATGATTGGGAAAGCCGGGTGCGGGGATGGGGGCCGTGGATCCCGGCCCCGTGCTGGGCCCGACGTCCAGTCTGGCACATCCTCATGAATGCGTCAGGATTCCAGGGCGGCGTGATGACTAGACTGTGCCGCCACACCCGATGCCCTGGTGGGTGAGCCCTATCGACAGCTGGAGGATCGGTCCATGAGTCCACCTTGTTCCCGTTTCACGCAGCGGCTCGCCGTGTGGGGAGGCATTCTGGCGCTGGTGGGCATGGGCGCCGTTCCCCTGGCCTGGGAACCCCTCTGGGAGGCGCTGGCCCCGCTTCTGGCCCGTCTTCACCCTGCCCTGGTGCACTTCCCCATTGGCCTGCTGATGGTGGCTGGCCTGCTCGACCTCACCGCGGCCACCTTCGGTCGCACCCAGCGGTCGCCCGCAGCGAAGACCTGTCTCTGGCTCGGTTTGCTCGGGGCCGCTGCCGCCTCGGGATCGGGCTGGCTCTACGCCGAGACGAATCCCCCGGGGCGCCTGCTCGAAGAGACGCTCTTCTACCACCGCTGGCTCGGCGTGGCTGCCACGGGTACGGCGGCGATGTCCTGGCTGCTCTACCTGATGAGTCGCGGTGGCGAGCGGTCGGGCCCTCGCCGGGCGTCGAGAGTGAGCCTGTTTGCCTGTCTTGTGGTGACCTCGATCGGCGGGCATCTGGGCGGCGAGATGGTCTACGGCGCAGATTTTCTCGCCGAGCCCTGGCAAGGGGTGCTGGCCCTGTTCGATGACTCCGCTGGCGAGCCCACGGGTTCAGAGTCTGACCCGGTTTCCGGTGTTGTTGGAGAAGCCGAGGAGAGCCTGGCCGCTGACGGGCTCGCCGGTCAGGGAGCTGACGCCGCGGCGGCGGCTCAGCTGGCTCTGGTGGCCGAGGCCGAGGCACTGTTCGCTGACCACGTCCTGCCTGTGTTCGTGGCCCGCTGCTACGAGTGTCACGGCGAGGAGAAGCAGAAGGGGGGGCTGCGGCTCGATCGCGCCGACGGTGGCCTCTACGGCGACGCTGGCTTGATCGTGCCAGGTGCGCCGGACGACTCGGTGTTGGTGCAGGCCATCTCCCTGCCTGCTGATGACCTGGACATCATGCCAGCCAAGGGGGACCCGCTCAGTGCCGAAGAGATCGACGCCATCAGGCGCTGGATCGAGGCCGGGGCGCCCATGCCGGGAGTCTGAGTGGCGCAACGGCTGCGACGAGCCAGGGTGCAGCTCTGCGAGCTCGGGGTCAGCCCGGCAAGACCCGGCGAGCCAAGATGCGGTAGCCCTGTCCCCTGACGTTTTCGATGAGCGGCTCGCCCTTCTTGTCGAGCTTGCGCCGTAGCCGGCCCACGTGCACGTCGAGCACATTGGTGCCCGGGTCGAAGTCGAGTTCCCAGATCTTGCTGAGCAGCTCTTCGCGAAGGACGACCTCGCCCTTGGCGCGGACCAGTTGGAAGAGCAGGTCGAACTCCCTTGGGCTCAGGTCGAGCTTCTCGCCGCCTCTTTGGACCTGCCGGTTGGTGACGTCGAGGCAGAGTTCGCCGTACTCGATGGGGGCCAGGGATTCGCGCCGACGAAGCACGGCGCGGATGCGGGCGCGCAGCTCGGCGATCTGGAATGGTTTGACGATGTAGTCGTCGGCGCCGAGCCCAAGGCCTGCCACCTTGTCCTGCAGTGTGGCCAATCCCGTGACAAAGATGACCGGGATCTGACTGCCAGCCTCGCGCAGTTGGTCGAGCAGCTCGAGGCCCGTGGCGCCGGGCATGTTCACGTCGAGGACGATCAGGTCAAAATGGCCTGCGGGTGCTTCGTTGAGCAGGGACAGGGCCTCAGGGGCGTCGTGTGCGGCCGTGACCTCCATGTTGTCGCGCTGGAGACCTCGCTCTACGACCGCCAGAACGGCGGCGTCATCATCCACGATCAGAATCTTCATGGTCCCGCCCTCAGTGTGCCCGGCAGAGACCCGGGCACTGACCGCGACTTCTCGGGCTTTCACCCTGACTATCTAGACTGTCATTTTTGGTCGCTTCGAACCAAGACTAGAGTATGCTCCGTGTACGACCCTCGGGGCGAAGCTCTCCCGGCTTCCCTCCGATGCAGAGGGGTCGCACACGGAACACAGTATACGAGGTACAGGATCGAACGGTGACGCTCTCGACGTTCGTCGAAGACGCGCGCAGCGGACTCTTCCCTTCTTCCCCAGTTCTCTTCCGCAACGGTCGGTTCTGTACCTCTCTTGTTCCCCTCCCCGTTGTTTCCCGGCAGATCCTCCGTTTCGCTGGTGGGCCCAGGGCGAGGAATCGAAAGCGCCTGCCTTGTCAGTGCCGCTCTCTGCGCTACGCTGTGCCGATCATTCGCTGCCACGGGCTGTCCCGTGAAGCGCCACACGATCTCGGAGGTCTCTCATGAACGCACCGACTGTTCACGTCACGCGCACCTCCGCTCTCGCCTCGCGCCCCGCCAGGTCTCGCTGACCCCGCTGTTGACCCCGCTGTTGACCCCGCTGTTGACCTTGGTGTTGACCTTGGTGACTTCTTGAGGACGGACCGGGTCGGCTCATGGCCGCTCCGAGGTGTGCCGCGCACCGCCGCTGGTCGAGGTCCTCGGTGACCTCACTGCGCCCCGCCGAACCCTGGATCTGAAGGTCCGTTTTCGGCCCCTGGCTCGTCGGACAAACCGACGACGGCTGGTGCCTCATGGGACCGCTTCGCTGGCTCGCGAGGTGGCCACTCTTCCCGGGTTGCCAGCAGCGACCGGGACCCAACAGGACGATGATGAGACCAAGACTTTGGACGCAGCAGACAAGAGGAAGACCCGGCGCCAGCACATCCGTGGGCTGAAACGCCAACGCACCTGGCAAGAGCTGAAAGAGCTGAAGAGCGAGAGCAAGCGACGGGCCACCGAGCGCAAGGCTCGCCCGGCGCGCAAGAAAGACTGGGAAGACGGCTCAGACCAGGACGAGCCCTCGCGAGACACCATGGGCAGCGGGCGCAGCCGTCCCAAGCGCAAGCCCACGGTGGCGAAGGCGCCGCCCCCAGACCTGGAAGGTTGCAAGACCACGGCCGAGGGCTTGGTGGTCGAGGTCGTGCGAGGTGGAGCCAGAGTGCTCTGCGCTGACGAGCTGTTCTTCGTGGAGGCCCCGCCGCCGACCAACGATTTGCCCGAGTGGGTGGTGGGTGATCGGGTCCTGGTCGAGCCCCTGGGGGGATCGGCCGCCCGTCTGCTCGACGTGCTGGGCCGGCAAACCTGGCTCTCCCGCCCTGACCCGGCCTGCCCTGGTCGAGAACGGATGATCGTGGCCAACGTGGACAAGGCCGTGGTCGTGGTCTCGGTGGTGGCCCCGGTCTTCAAGCCGGGCCTGGTAGACCGCTACCTGGTGGCCTTGCGCCGGGGCGGCATCGAACCGGTGGTGGCGATCAACAAGGCCGATCGCCTGCCAGAGGCTCAAGATCGGGCCTCGATCGAGGTTCAGCTGGCCCATCAAGGCGCGGCGGGAGTGCCCTTGATCTGGGTCTCTGCCTTGACAGGCGAAGGGCTGGGGCCTCTGGGTCACTGCCTCGCAGGACGCACCGCCGTGTTCGTGGGTCAGAGCGGGGTGGGCAAGTCATCCCTGCTCAACGCCATCGATCCGGACGGTCAGCGGCTGACGGGCGAGGAGCGGGCCAAGGATGGCAAGGGTCGGCACACCACCACGGGCAGTCGGCTGGTCACCTTGGCCGAGGGCACCCGCCTGGTGGACACTCCAGGAGTGCGGGCGTTCGGACTGTGGGCCGCAGACGGTGCAGATCTATCCGCCGCGTTTCCCGATCTGGCGGCGCTGGCTGTGGACTGCCGGTTCAGCGATTGCCATCACGATCAGGAGCCCGGTTGTGCGGTGCAAGCAGCGGTAGCCCTGGGTCAGCTGGACCCGGCCCGCCTCACGGCCTGGGCCCGGGTCAACGCCTCGCTGGAGTAGGCTGGCCGGCACGTGTTGTCAAGATCGCCTCCCCCTTCGGTCGATGGGAGGGGGAGGCGATGGTCGAGGCCGGGCGTCAGTAGCTGGCGCGGAGTAGACTGTCCCTGGCTTCCCCTCTCCCCGGTTGGTCCGCAACGCACCGTGAGCCTGCACTTCGATCGCCCCCAGTTCATCGAGTCGTCCACCAGCGGGCCAGCGACACCTCACACCGGCCCTGGGGTCACTCTGGTTCTGGGCGGGGGAGGCTTCAAGGGCATGTCACACATCGGCGTGTTTGTCGCACTTGAAGAGGCTGGCATCCCCATTGAGCGCATTGTGGGCACCAGCGCCGGAGCCTTGATGGGCGCGTCCTACGCCCATTCTGGTCGAGCCAGCGACGTCCGTGAGCGGGTCGATCGGTTCGTGGGCAGCGAGGCCTTTCAGCGCAAGGGGTTCGTGAGCTTTGGTACGCCCAACTCCAACTCGGGGGTGAGCGGGCTCATGTCCCGGGTGCTCTCTGGCATCAAGCGTCAGGTGGCCCTCGAACGGATGTTTCGCCGCTCCAGCGCTTTTGGCGGAGCGGCCCTCCGTTTCGTGGTGCGCAGTCTGGTGCCGAATGTGGCCCTGGAGGACATGGTGGTGCCTCTGGCCATCGCGGCCCTCGATCTGAGCGCCGGCGAAGAGGTCTTGCTGACTGCGGGGCCAGCTTGCAGCGCCGTGGCAGCCAGCAGCTCCGTTCCGGGCTTCTTCCCTCCCGTCGAGCGAGATGGGCGGCGCCTGGTCGACACGGGTATCGTCAACAACCTGCCCACCCGGGCGGCCCGTTCCATGGGGGCGACGCGCATCGTGGCCGTCGATCTGTCCTCCAGCCTGGAAGCCGACACAGGCGCTGATGTGGGCATGGACGTGCTTCTGCGGGCCCAGGACATCAGTACCATGCACGCCAACCGACGCTGGGGTGACCTGGCGGACGTGACGATCTTTCCAGACCTCGACGGCCGTCACTGGCTCGATGCAAGCAATCCCGACGAGGTCATCGACGCGGGGGCGGAGGCGACCCGGCAGGCACTGCCCCAGATCCGTCAGCTGATGGCCACGGCCACCTGAACAGGCCTGCTGGCAGCCTGACAGGCCGTGCGTGAGGTGCCGTGATGGCGCCACCGAGGCGTGTTCAGCGCGCAGGACTTGGCTCACAGGCTGCTAGCCTTGCGGGCCTGTTTGCTGCCTGCACTGGCCTTGACCGGTTGAGGGGATTCTGGGAGATTGGCGCGGCTTTTTCCTGGCCCGGATCGTGTCAAAACATGGCTCTCGCACTCCACGTCATCGTGCTCGCAGCTGGTGAGGGCAAGCGCCTGCGGAGTCGTTGTCCGAAGGTCTTGACGCCCCTGTGGGGGCGGCCCTCGCTGAGCTACCCACTCGATGCTGCGGCTGCGCTCTCGCCCGAGCGCACCGTGGTTGTGGGGGGAGTCCGTCTGGACGAGGTCCGCGAGGCCCTGGCCGATCGAGCCGACCCCGCAGCGCCCAACGAGCTGATCTTCGCCCACCAGGCAGAACCTCTGGGGACAGGGCACGCCGTGCTGGCGGGCCGAGAGGCCCTGGCCGGCGCCGAGGGAGCCCTGCTGGTGCTCTATGGCGACGGTCCCCTGGTGACCCCCGAGCTGCTCAAGGCCCTGGTGGACGAGCACGCCAGCAACGACGCGCCGCTGACGATCTTGACCGTCGATCTCGACGATCCCACGGGCTACGGGCGCATCTTGCGCGGGAGCGATGACCAGGTCCTGGGCATCGTGGAAGAGAACGACTGCAGCGACGATCAGCGTCTGCTGACCGAGGTCAACGCAGGCCTCTGGATTCTCGACATCCATCCTGGCCTGGAGCGCCTGGCGGGGGTGACCACGGACAACTCCCAGGGTGAGATCTACCTCACTGACCTGGCGGGCCTGACCGTGGCTGCGGGCGACAAGGTCGCGACCCTGAACTGGCCTGCTCCCGAGGACGTGCTGGGCTTCAATGACCAGAGCGACCTGGCCGAGGTGCGCGGGCTGCTGCGCCAGCGCATCCTTGAGCAACACCTGGCGGCGGGGGTCGAGATCGTTGATCCCGAGACGACTTACATCGACGCCGACGTGACCATCGAGCCCGGTGCGCGCATCTTGCCCTGCACCATGATCGAGGGGCGCGTGTCCATCGCGTCTGGCTGCGATGTGGGCCCGTTCGCCCATCTCCGCCAAGGCACGGTCCTGGAGGCTGGGGCCAAGGTGGGCAACTTCACCGAGACCAAGAACAGCCGCCTGGGCCCTGGCTGCAAGGCTGGGCACTTGACCTACCTGGGCGACGCTGAGGTCGGCGCGAGCACGAACATCGGCGCTGGCACGATCACCGCCAACTACGACGGCGAGCACAAGCACAAGACGCTCATTGGCGAGTCCGCGTTCGTCGGCAGTGGCACGGTTCTGGTCGCGCCCGTCGCAGTGGGTGACGGCGCCATGACCGGAGCTGGCGCCGTGGTGACCAAAGGGCAGGTCATCGAACCTGGCTCGGTCTGGGTGGGTGTCCCAGCGCGAGAAGTGAAGTCGTCCACTAGAGAATCGGCCAGCAACGAACGCGGGATGCTCGACTCATGATGAACCTCTACAGCGGCCTCGGTCTGCTGGCGGGAACAGGGCACCCAGCCCTGGCCCTGGCCATCTCGAAGGTCCTCGAGCAGCCCCTCTGCCAGGCCATGGTGGGCCGCTTCCCTGACGGCGAGGTGAACATCAAGCTGTCAGAGGATGTGCGTGGCAAGGACGTGTACATCCTTCAGCCCACCTGCCCTCCGGTGAACGAGAACCTCGTCGAGCTGCTGGCTCTGATCGACTGCTGCCGGCGGTCGTCCGTGGGCCGCATCACCGCGGTCATGCCCTACTTCGGCTACGCCCGAAAAGATCGCAAGGACGAAGGCCGGGTGCCCATCACCGCCAAGCTGGTGGCGGACTGCCTGGTCACGGCCGGCATCGATCGGGTCATCACCATGGACCTGCACGCGCCCCAGATTCAGGGCTTCTTCAACGTGCCGGTCGACCACCTCTACGCCAAGCCGGTCTTCAAGTCCCGCTTCGAGAACTACGACCGGGACAAGACCACGATCGTGGCCCCCGATGCCGGTGGCATCAAGATGGCCCGGGCCTACAGCACCATGCTGGGCATGCGTTTCTCCATGATCGACAAGCGTCGCATGGGGCCTGAGTCCATCGTGGCCGAGAACCTGATCGGCTCCGTAGAAGGCCAGGATGTGATCCTGCTCGACGACATGATCGCCACGGGCGGTACGATCACCGATGCTGTGCGCTTGTGCCGGGAGCACGGTGCGCAGAAAATCACCATCGCTGCCACCCATGGCATCTTCGCTGGCCAGGCCCTTGAGCGTCTGGTCGAGTCGAAGGTCGACAGGGTGTTCGTGACCGACAGCGTCTGCCCCCGCTCTGACTACCCTGATTTCATTGAAGTTCTTTCCGTGGCGCCGTTGCTGGCCGAGGCCATCCACCGCATCCACGTCTGCCGCTCCGTGAGCTCGTTGTTCGTCGACTGATCGTCGAGCATCACGGGCCGAACCCTGAGAAGACCATGAGTACCGAAGACACCGTTCTGAAGACCGAAGCCCGTACCTCTGTTGGCTCCCTTGCTTCCCGCAAGGCTCGCCGCGAGGGTCGCATCCCCGTGAACATCTTTGGTCACGGAAAGCCCAACTACTCCGCCACCATCGACGCTCACGATCTCGAGCTGGCCTTGGCCACCACCGCCCAGGTTTTCTCGCTCGACGTCGAGGGAGCGGTGGAGTCTTGCCTGGTCAAAGAGGTGCAGTACGACACCTTCGGCCAGGACGTGCTGCACGTGGACATGTCCCGCATCGACCTCACCGAAGACGTGGACGTGACCGTGGCGCTGGCCTTCCGGGGCAACGCTGCTGGCGAGAGCGATGGCGGCATGCGGGTCATTCATCACCCGGCCCTGGCCGTCCACTGTCCGGCTGGCTCGATCCCAGAGTCGATCGAGGTGAACATCGAAGCCATGGAGATCGGCCAGATCATCCACGCCGGAGAGATCGAGTTGCCGAAGGGCGTGAAGCTCGACAAGGTTCACATGCCTGAGGACGAGCCGGTGTTCGGCATCGCTGCGCCCAAGAAGGTCGAAGAAGAGACCCCGGCCGAGGGCGAAGAAGGTGACGAGGCTGATGGCGAGCCCAAGGCCGAAGGCGACAAGGACGACGCTGGCGACAAGGGCGACGGCTAGCCCTTGCCTGCACCGACGACCCGGATCGTCTTGGGTCTCGGCAACCCCGGCGCCGAGTATGACGGCACACGGCACAACGTCGGTTTCGACGTTCTCGACCGCGTGGCCGAGCGCTTCGGGCGCCCGTTCCTGACCAGGGGACGGGCGCTCGTGGCCCGGGCCACGGTGTCGCCGCCCTGCGCGCCCGAGACTCCTGGCAGCCCGGCGGGTGACGACGTCGACGTGCTGCTGGCCAAGCCCACCACTTACATGAACCGCTCGGGCCGAGCCGCCCGAGACCTGCTCGCCGAGCTGGAGGGGCCCTCGGAGATGCTCGTCCTCTGCGACGACTTCCACCTGCCCCTGGGCAAGCTGCGCTGCCGGCGCAAGGGCTCCGCAGGGGGGCAAAAGGGCCTCTCCTCCATCATCGAGCTCACCGGTGGGGGCGATGTGCCCCGGCTGCGGATCGGCATCGGAGACCCGGGGCGGGCTCCGGCGGAGGAGTTCGTCCTGCGGCCGTTCAAGCGGGGCGAGCAGGGGACGGTCGTCGAAATGCTCGACCGGGCCGCCCATCTGGTCACCGAGTGGCTGAGCCACGGCGATTTCGACCGGCTCATGCGGGAGGCGAACGCGAACCCCGGCAACGAGTAGGGGGCTGCGCTACAGGTCTGCAGGCCTTTGTCGCGCCGGTCGTGCCTGTTTCTCACCAGGGGGGCCGTTTCGCTCAGACAGGGTCGGCTGCGCCTCCAC
>CAZIAK010000055.1:0-27459 GCA_964537035.1 uncultured Phycisphaerales bacterium
GGGTCGGCTTTGCCTCCACACTCGCTGCAGACCCCCCTGGTGAAAAACAGGGACGCCCTCGTCGGTGTTAGGGCTGGCGACTGTGGCCTTTCGGGGGGTCGTTGTAGGCGGGCTGTGGGTTTGTGCCCGGGGCGTCGTCCAGTGCCGGGCTACGACTTCGTGTAGCACTGCCTCTCAGTCGGCCCACCACTCGTAGTAGCCGATCATCATTTCTTCCCAGGTCTGTTCGCCGAAGGTGACGGTGGCGTTGGGGTCGGGGTTGGCAGGGTTGTTCTCGGAGTTGTCGAACCAGGCGGTGGCGTAGATCGTTGAACCTGGGGGGATCGTCAGGGGCTCGGCGAATTGATACATGGTCTGCCAGTTGAAGTCGTAGGCGGGGACGTCGAGCAGGACCGTGCGTTCGCCATCTGGGCCCTCCAGCTCATAGCGGAAGGCTTTGCCCCGTAGGTGCATGTGTGGGGAGAGGCCTGACAGGGTGCCGCCGTTGCTGAAGGTCTCGAAGGCGCGGATCTTGACGTTGTCTGCCTGCGGTGGGATCTCGAAGTACTGCTTGGCGATGGCGTGGGTGAGCAGCTCGTGTGTGGGCTCGCCGTCTGCGAAGTGAAAGCCGATGCGGGTGGTGTCCTGTGCTGGTTCTCCGTTGGACGTGTAGTGCATCTGAAACTTCAGCCAGGCCCCGGCAGGGAGCAACTTGGCTTTGTCCGGGCCGAAGTCCCGACCACCCTGGCCCGGGATGTAGCCGGCGAAGTAACCGTAGAGTCCACCGTCGCCGTTGGTGGTGATGCGGTCCTGCTGCCCGGCGGGGGGCGCTTCGATGAAGACCAGCACGTGGTGCACTTGCTGCTGGGCGCCGGGGAGGATCTCGATGGCGTTGACCCAGCGGTCCGTCTTCTGGTCGGTCTTCACGTAGTAGTACTGATAGGGGATGGTCCCCTCGGCCGGCACATCGATGGACTTGCCCGTGTAGACCACATCGGGTTCACCCAGCTCCCAGCTGTCTGGCCAGCTGCGAGGCAGTGGGGCTTCAGCGGGGTCGCCCTCGGGACAGCCCCCCTCGAGCCAGCGCGTGAGCAGTTCGCGATCGCGGCCGCCAAGGCTGCGGTTGTTGCTCCAGGGACCGCCCATCGCTGCGCCCCAGGGCGGCATGATGTCATGTTCGATGACGTAGTTGAGCATGCCCTTGCGCCCGCTGGCCTGAGCGTAGTCATCGAGGGCGAAGGGAGCCACGCCGCCGTCTCGGTGGCAGGTCACGCAGCTGTTTTGCAGCACGCGAGAGACGGCTCCGTGCCAGGTGGGGTTCTCGGGGATAGCCAGCGCGTCGTCTGAGCTGCCCAGGTCGAGCACACATCCCACGGCGGTGGTGGCGCTCACGGCTGGCTGACTCGACGTGAGCACCGCATCGATCGCCGCGGCGAGCCAGTCGTGGGCGGCGGCGTCGCGGGAGAAGCCGATGCCGTATTGATCGTCGACCGCGCCCCGGTAGTGCAACGTGCGCGCGCTGTCGATGACGAGCACTTCGGTGGTGGTTCGCAAACCGAGCAGGCGCCCGATTTCGCCTTCGGGGTCGATCAGTTGGCGGCCGCGGAGACCCTGCTTCTTGGCGCTCGCGAGAATGTCTGCTGCTGTGTCTTGGGGGCTGCAGTCGATATAGGCGAAGGAGACGCCGAGCTTGCCGTACAGCCGCTCGAGCCCGGCCAGCCGCGGCGCGTAGCGCTTGGACACGGGGCAGCCCACATCGCGCACCGAGAGAACGAGAGCGCCGCCGTCGATGAGCTGGGACAGCGTGCCCGACTCGCCCAGCGCATCCACAAAGCCGAAGTCAGGGACGAGGTCGCCCACCCCTTCGGCCCGGTAGTCGTAGATCGGCCGCGAGGCTGCCTTGAAGGATCCGGCGGGTGTCTCGTTGTCCTGGGGCGACAGAGTCATCGCCAAGCATCCGACGAGCAGTGTGGGGAGAGTGACAAACATGACTCGGCGCTCCGGCAAGAGGGTCGCAGCTGCCCTGTCTGGGCCGCGCGATGCGGCGACATCCTAGCCTGATCGAGCTCATGACGGCCGTGTCATGCTCGGGTCTCGTCTCATGACGTGCGGACGAACGTGCAGCTGCTTCAGCTCTTCTTGCGCAGGTACACGAACCAATAGACCAGGCCCACGAGGCCCGACCCGCCCACGATGTTGCCCAGGGTCACGGGCACGAGGTTGGCCAGCAGGAACGCGCTCCAGGTCAGGTCGCCCCAGGCGCCGGGTGCGGAGCCGATGTCGGTCCAGAAAGACGCTGGAGCGGTGGAGCGGCTAAAGAGGGCCACCGGTACGAAGTACATGTTGGCCACGCAGTGCTCGAAACCCGCGGCGACGAAGGCCGCGACGGGAGGGACCACGGCGAGGATGCGATCTGTCGTGCTCCGCGCGCTCATGGCCAACCACACGGCGAGGCAGACCAGGGCGTTGCAGAGGATGCCCAGCAACAGCGCCTCGCCGAAGCCGAGAGCGAGCTTGTGTCGAGCGATGGACAGGGCTGTGGCACCCACCGCTCCCTGACCAAACGTCAGTTGGCCGCTGGCCGCCACGAGCGCCGCAGTGCCCACGGCGCCCACGAAGTTGCCCACGTAGACCAGCACCCAGTTGCGCAGCAGTCTGCGGGTGGGCACCTGCCCGCTGGCCCAGGCCATGACGATCAGGTTGTTGCCGGTGAACAACTCGGCGCCGCCGACGACCACGAGGATCAGGCCCACGGAGAACACCAGGCCGGAGAGCAGTCGGGCCGGTCCCCAGCCCAAGGCTTCTGCCGCGCCTGGAGCGACGCTGGTGGAGAAGACCGCTCCCAAGGCGATGAACGCCCCGGCCAGGACACCGAGTACGAGGACGGTGGGAGCAGAGCCCCTGGCCTTGGTCACGCCCACAGACTCTGCCTTGGAGGCCATGGCTGGAGGGAGCAGGGCGTCGTACTGGGCGCTGGGCTTGGGCTGGTCGTCGTTCAGCTGTCCGCTCCTGGTCGAGGGTGGCTCTCTCGGCAGCGGGGCAGCTTACTCTTCTCGCGCCCGCTCCAAGAGTGGCCAGCTCTGCAACGATCTGCCGTCACGTTGTCGCGTCCGTGGGCCAGCCTCAGGGAGCTGGCAGCAGGTCAAAGAGAACGTCTCGCAGCTTGAACAAGGCGGTGGTTTCGTCTGGTGTGAGAGGTTGGCTGAGCAGATTGAACGTCTCGAACGGGTCGACCCACATGTCGAAGAACTCGCCCGTGGGATTGGGGCCGACCACCAGCTTGTAGCGATCGTCGCGCACGGTCCGATCGAGGACAGTGGCCACAGAGTAATCATTGGGCCAGAAGAACTCTGAGTACAGGTGAGAGCGAGGCAGGGGCGTGGGGGTGTTCTCGAGGAGTGGAAGGAAGCTCCTGGAGTCGAGGGTCACGCCTTGCATGGTCACCGCCGGATTGATGTGGGCGATGTTGGCCACGGTGGCCAGGATGTCGACCGCGTGGATCATGGCTGTGGTCTGGCGCCCCGGGTCCTGCACATGGAAGCCCTTCGCGATGAAAGGCACCCGCACTCCGCCGATGTAGGGCGTGGCCTTGGACTTGTCGGGATCGAAGGGCGGCAGCACCACATCGGGATGGCTGCCGTTGTCGCCCAGGAAGAGAACCGTCGCGCGCTCGAGCAGCGTGGGGTCCATGCTGGCGAACAGGCGCCCCATCTCCGTGTCCATGGCCTCGACCATGGCGTTGTAGAACGGCTTGGGGTCGGTCAGCGGATCCAGGCCGGTGAGATCCACCGTGTGCAGCTTTGCGGGCGGCGCATGAAACGGCTTGTGGGGCGCGCTGAAGGCGAGCAAGGCGAACCAGGGCTCGGGGGCGCTCTCGACCCAGGACAGGGTGTCGTCCACCTGGTCAGACGTGGCGTAGGCCGTCGACTGGCTCGCGACTCCGTTGACCACCTTGGGCCAGTTGACGTAAGTGCCCTCTTCGATGTTGCCCATGGTCCCGGAGAAGTGGGAGTAGCCTTGCTCGTTGGGCTTGTCGTGACCGGTCGCCACATCATCGAGGTGCCACTTGCCGATCAACGCCTTGTCCCAGACCCCTGGGGCGCCCAGCTCGAGCATCTCGGGGATGGTGATCTCGGACAGGGCCAGCGCGCTCGGGCTCTCTTCGATGATGGAGCCGATGTTCGTGCGAAAGCCGTAGCGCCCGGTCTGAATCGCAGCTCGTGTGGGACTGCAGATGGGGTTGGCCCAGGCGTTCTCGAAGGTCACGCCCTGGGCAGCCAAGGCGTCGATGTTGGGCGTGTTGGGCAGCTGGGTGCCGAGGCCGTACACGCTCAGCTGGTCGACGCCCAGATCGTCCGCGAGAATGACCAGCACGTTGCCAGGGAAACCGGGGTCGCCCGGGGGGACCTTGCCGACGATGGGCTCGGCCTCCTGGGCTGAGGTCGAGGCTCCGAGGCAGAGCAAGAGGCTCCACAGCAGACAACGTTTCGGCACGCGAACTCTCCGATCATCACCAACCCAAGCGCACTTCAAGCTACCACAGGATGGAAGATCCCGCAGATGAGCGGCGGTCATCAGTCTGGCGACCCTTGAATCAGATCAGCCCATGGGGGGCCTTCCCTGGTCCTGCACGGGTCGCTCTGCGAGCATCTCTGTCATGAAGACCATGCGATCGATCTCACAGCGACTGACCCTGTTCTCGTGCGTCGTGTTGGCACTCTCTGCGGAGGCGACCTTCGCGCAGGATGCTGACCGGCCGAGTCATCCACCGGGGTCAGGGCCCCCACCGCTCCACGGAGGTCCAGGCGCCGCCCCTGACTCGCCAGGCACAGGCCCTGATGCTGAGGCCGACGACCCTGAGCGGCCGCGCTTCTGGTCTGCAGCCGAAGAGGCGCCGCCCCGCGGCTTGCGGCTCAACGAGCCCGAGGCGTTTGACGGCTACACGCTCTTCGCGCCGCTCAACTCCACGGCGGTGCATCTTGTCGACATGGCTGGCGAGGTGGTGCACACCTGGCAGACCGATTCGGCGCCCGGTGCGTGGGTGTACCTGCTCGACGACGGTCGCTTGCTGCGTCTGGGTCGCCAGGATGAGAACCCACGCTTCAAGGGCGGTGGCATCGGCGGCATCATCGAGACCCTCGCGCCAGACGGCACCGTGCTCTGGCACTGGGACCTGGCCGACGCGTCGCGCCAGCAGCATCACGACGTCGAACCCTTGCCGAACGGCAACCTGCTCGTCATCGCCTGGGAGCAGCTGCCAGGCCTGGAGGCCATTGGCCTGGGCCGCGATCCCCGAGAGGTTGCCAGGCGCGGGTTCTGGCCCGACATGATCCTGGAGGTCAAGCCGATCCTTCCCGACGGCGCTGAGATCGTCTGGGAGTGGCATGCCATCGACCACCTGGTGCAGGACTTCGACACGCACCTGCCGGGCTACGGGTTGATCGCAGAGCATCCCGAGCTGATCGACATCAACGGCGATCACCGCGATGCGCCGCCGCTCTCCTTGGCCGAGATCGACGAGCAGCGCGCTCTCGAGGAGCAGATGCGCGCCCTTGGCTACGTCGGGGGCGGCGACGATGACGATGGCGAGGGCGGCGAGGGCGACGAACCGGACAGCGACTGGTTGCACACCAACGCCATCGCCTATCACGCCGAGCTCGACCTGATCGTGCTGAGCACACCCCACTTCAGCGAGCTGTGGGTGATCGACCACTCGACCACCACCGCAGAGGCCAGCTCCCACGAAGGCGGCCGCTGGGGGCACGGCGGCGATCTGCTCTGGCGCTGGGGACATCCCCGTCGTTATGGCGCCGGGAGCGACGATGACCAGCAGCTGTTCTACCAGCACGACGCCACCTGGTTGCCGGGCAGCGCGGCCGATGGTCTGCGTCTGCAGGTGTTCAACAACGGCCGCGGTCGTGCAGACGGCGACTACTCATCAGTCGACGAGCTCTTGCTGCCCTTCGATCTGGAGCAGGGCTTCGTGCGCGAGGCCGGCCAGGCTTTTGGTCCAGCCGAGCCCTCGTGGAGCTACAGCGCTGGCGACGACTTCTTCTCGGCTTTCATCTCTGGTGCTCAACGTCTGCCCAACGGCAACACCTTGATCTGCTCGGGCGCACCGGGGCGCCTGTTCGAAGTGACCCGCGACGGCAAGGTGGTGTGGGACTACCGCAATCCCTTGGGCGGTGACGTTGAGCCTCCCGAGCATGCGGGCAAGGCCCCGCCCCTGTCCCTGTTTCGCGGCACCCGGCTGGGCGTGGACCATCCCGGCGTGGCGGCTCTGCTGCGGTGAATCATGTGCTGAGTACCATGGCCGCCCATCGCACTGTGCGCGCGTTTCGTTCCGAGGCCGTGCCCGACGAGGTGGTGCAGCGCGCGGTGGCGGCGGCCCAGAGAGCGGCGACCTCCAGCTGGATCCAGGCCTACGCGTTGATCGCAGTGAGCGACCCCACCGAGCGGCAGCGGCTGGTAGAGCTCACCGGCGGGCAACCCCAGGTGGCAGAGGCCGGCGCCTTCTATGTGATCTGCGCTGAGGTGCGTCGGCACCAGCTGGTCTACGACGATCACCAGCAGACCTACCACGGCAACCTCGAGACGTTCTTGCTGGCCACCATCGACGCGTCGCTCTTCGCCCAGAACCTGGTGCTGGCGTTCGAGTCCCAGGGGTACGGCACCTGCTTCATCGGGGGGCTGCGCAATGACCTTCCAGCTGTAGACAGGCTGCTGCAGATCCCGGAGGGGGTCTGGCCGCTGTTCGGTCTCTGTGTGGGCAAGGAAGCGGTGAGACCAGAAGCAGAGCCAGGCCTGTTGCGTCCGCGCCTACCGGTGTCAGCGGTACTGATGAAAGACCGCTATCTCGACGATGACGCCAGCCGCGCAGCCATCGCCGCCCATGACGAGGCTTCGGCGGAATACTTCACGGAGCGGGGCCATCCCGAGCGTCGTTGGAGCACGGGGCTGGCGCGCAAGTTCGCCAAGCCCCTGCGCCCCGAGTTGTTCGACTACTACACCTCGAAGGGCGCCCGACTGCAGTAGGGGGCTGTGCTGCAGGTCTGCAGCTTGGTGGTGCTGCGAGCGGGGCAGTTTGCGGAGGGGACCGTGGCGCTCAGACAGATTGGCTGCACCTCAACACTCGCGCCACGCCCCCCCCTCCGTCAGCTGTCGTCCAGGCCGCATTCTTGCGGGGAGTCTACCCAGACCTGTACCGCGGGTTGAGTGATCCAGTCGACGTCATAGAGTGAGACGAAGGTCGGTGCGATGCGGGGCGTGTCCGGGGCCGTGCGCAACAAGAAGCCGATGGCGCCGGGGGACGAGTCACGGCCCCGCCCGTTGTTGTCCGTGCGTCCCCACCTTGTGCCCACGGCGACGAGCTCGAAGTCATCGAAGCGGCTGGTGTGAGTGTTCCAGAGCGCGTCGCCTGCCAACCGGGTCTCGATGCCGTGGGGGCGTTCTTGTGCCGGAGTCCAGGTGCCGGGGGCCAGGCGCCACTTGCCGTCGGCGTCGGCGCGGGTCGTGCCGGCGAGGCTCAGAGTGGCCAGGCCGTCGTGCAGCGCCGTCACCGTGGCTCGCAGGCTGGCCTCTGTGAGCTCGTCGTCCGCGTAGGGCAAGGACTGGCCTGCGGCGTTGTCCACCAGATGAAAGCGGGCCATGCGTCGGGCCAACAGGGGCAGCTCGAACTGATCGCCCAGGGACATCTCGGGAGGCAGCAGGGTCGCAAGCTCGCCCCTGGAGACCCACATGTGGTCCAGGTTCCAGCGGGAACTGCGCTCGCCGTCCAGACCCGTGGGAGGCAGGTCGCGGGCGATGCGTTCGAGCACCAACCCACCTTCGGGCCAGCTGTGCTCCCAGCGATGATCGGGGGAGACGTCGACACCGGCGGCGAGGTGACGCGACTCGTCTGGCAGCTGGGCCCAAGCCGCCAGGCCTTGCTCCAAGACCTGGACGATCTTGTCTGTGTTGCGCGTGTTGGCGTGGGCCAGGAGTACGCCTCCCGGTGCGATCACCCAGACGCCTTGTCTTGTCCCCCGATCGGTGATGCGCTCGCCGTTGTTCACCGTGCGTTGAAAGAAGACGCAGTCGGCCTCCGAGCCTCGTTGCAGGCGCCAGACCTCGTCGGCCACGCAGACGAAACGATCAGAGAGGGCGATCACCCTCGGGTCGCTGATGACGGACCGACGGTCCGCCAGGCCATTGGCTCATGTACAGCCGAGGGGGTGCCCGTTCATGGCCCAGAAGAACATGGGTAGCTGCCGGGCGTCCGCTGCAGAGAGGCCCTCGGAGAAGTCAGCGATCCAGTCGATGGCCTGGTAGGACAGCTCGTCTCCTTGAGGCTGCAGGTGCTCGACCCATCGCGGCAACTCGGCGAGCTTCAGTTGCGGCGACGTGGGCAGGCCGGCGACTGCAGACGGGGGCTGCATGGCTGTCGCGGGTGTGTGGGCCGGGTCTTGCACCGGCGCCACGGGAGCGTCGTGAGTGCCCGCGCAGGCAGTGAGCAGGGCAAGGGACACAACGGTGGTCGCGCTGAGGAGGTATGGCATGCCCGACATTGTAGGACAGCTCGCCAAAACGAAAACCGGGGCGCCCAGGAGGACCCTGGGCGCCCCGGCAGGAGCAGTGCTGATTGCTCAGAGCGGCAACTACGGCAGGTAGTTGAGCTGCACGGCGTTGGACAGACCGAAGCCCAAGGTCTGGGCGCCATCGACCAGGACGAACTGAGCCACGATGGTCGCGGGGCCGCTACCACCGGGGATGTCGTTGATCAGCAGCTGACCGCCAGGGCCTGTGGCCAGGGCCGCGATGCCGAATGACGGCAGCGGAACCAGCTGTCCACCCTTGAACGGAGCGGGCGCGGCAGCAAGACCCAGGACCAGGAACGCCGTCGTGCTCGCCGGCGCACCGGTGAGCAGCACGTCAGCAGTGGTGCCGGTCGACAGATCGCCACCGCAGACACTCAGCACAGACGAGCCCGGGCCACCAAAGCCCAGGTCGGGCTGGCAGAAGTCGCCCATGGGCAGGCCACGGCTGGTGATGGTGATCGTGGTCGTGTCCGAGGTGAAGGCGCCACTGGAATCGGTGCCCGTCACCGTGAGCGTGTGCGTGCCCACGGTCAGGTTGGCCGTGCTGGTGTGCCGACCGGTCCCGACCAATCCGTCCACGTCGGACGTCCAGGTGACGTCGCCGCCGTCCAGGAGGAGCAAGTCGTCGATGTCCCAGGCGCCAGCGTGGAGGATCACGGTGGCTCCCTGGGCGAACGACTTGCCGGAGTCAGGGGTCATCACGTTCACGTGGGGATTCTGGCCTCCCACGCCGTTGAATGACGGCTGCCACGACAGGGGTTCGGTGCGCACGGTGGTGGTGTGCAGACCGTCGCTGGCCATCAGCTCGAAGAAGCCTTCGCCGGGGGTCAGGCGGGGCAACTGTGACATGTCGACCTCGACACTGTTCACCGAGAGGCTCGACACGATGGGCACCATGCGCTCGCCGCCATCAGGGCTGTAGCGCAGGTAGTACTGCAGCGCGTCCCCATCCGCGTCGGAGGCATCCCAGGCCACTGTCAGCTGGCCAGCGGCCAAGATCGAGTTGCTGGGCGAAGTGAAGGCAGCTTCAGGTGCGTTGGAGCTGACGCCCACCTCGAAGGGCGCACCGGCGGCGTAGGCCGAGGTGTCAATCGTGATGCGATCAATGGCCGCGCCGTTCGGTCCCGTAGCGGGAAGGATGAAGGTGAAGCCCACGAGCGGGTCGACGAAGCTGCTGTCGCTGTTGCTCTCGCCGCTGCAGTCGCCGTGCTCGTCCTCGTCGTTCGAGGTGCGCGACAGGATCGGCATGTCGATGACCATCTCACCGTTGGCCCAGGCCTTCACGAACAGGTTGGCTTCGGCGGCAGCAGCGGGCTGGGTCAGCTCGCCGCCCTCGAAGGCAAACATGTCGTAGAGCTCGACCGCACCAGACTGGTTGTGCACCGAACCGCCCACGAAGATCGTCGGCCCGGAGGGAGCCGCGGCATCTGTGTTGGTCGCCTGGAACACGGACGAGTTGATCAGGTTGTTGTAGTTGGTCAGGCCGATCCAAGCCTGGGGCGTGAGCAGGCCGGGCACCATGATGTCGTTGAGCGTGCTGTCCTTGATGACCGGCAGGCCCTCGGTGATGTTCAGCTGGTTCTCGACGTCCACGCCGTAGTGGTTGGTCTTCTGGTTGGTGTGGAAGAAGCCGAACGTGTGGCCCATCTCGTGGGCGTAGGTGCGCTGATGGCGAATGTTCTGGGTGTTGCCCATGGCGGAGACACCGGGCAGCTGCGCCTGACCGTTGTAGGGGATGGCGCCAGGGATCCAGCCGTAGATGCGGTCGGGCTTGGGCACCATCAGGTTCAGGTCTGCAGCCAACGAGCTGTTGAGCGCCGAGCCGCTGCCGTTCACCGACGAGGTCCACAACTTGCTGGGGGCGTCCGTGCGACGGTAGAGCAGCTCGCCACCGGGGTAGCTGCCCTGGATGAAGTTGTCGCCCACGCCGGGCTTGATCAGGTTCTCCGGGGGCAGGTTCGGCGTGCCGCCGCCGCTGGGGCGATAATCGATGGGGCTGTACACGAAGTCGGCCACGGACTGCGCGATGAAGTCGAGCTGGGGCGTGGTGCCGATGTTGTTGGCCGTGTTGGCCTCGGGGATTTGGTTCGGGCCCGCGGGGTTCACTTCGACCGTGATCACGATGTCGTCAGAGACCGGCGGGAGGAAGATGAAGTTCAGCGTGCCGTCTTCCATGGAGGCGTTGGGCGTGGGCGCGGTGAGCACCGGGCCGTTGTCCGAGTAGACGGGCGAGAAGGACGCCTCGACACCGTCAACGAACACGCGCATCAAGCCGTCCACGGGCAGCGACCCACCGCTGGTTCCGAGCAGGCGGATGTAGGTGCGCACCATGGTGGAGCGGTCACCGATGACCGTCGTCGTGCCATTGATCTGCACGGCCTGGTTGACCTCGACCTTCGCCACCGCGAAGTCCGGACCACCTGTGCCTGCCGCTGCGTCAGCAGCGCCGAGCGCCAGACCAGCAAGAACCATGGCTGCACTGCGCATGGCGGTGAGCCAGCCGAGAGGCGTTCGACTCTGGCGAGGGCAAGCCTCAGCGCAGAGCGACGCGCTGGTCATGGTTGTGTTCATAGTGTTTCCAGGTGGGGTTCGGGGTGGAGAGAGCAATAGGGAAGGCGCGCGCCTACAGAGAGACCGCAGTCGGGCGAAGTTATGCGGGGTCTGCAATTCTGTCAAAGAAAACGGATGGTCCGGTGCGCTGTTCTCTTTCGGCAGATCAGCGCTCACAGACAAGCTCCTGCGGGTCACGATCACGGCGCCACCGTGCAGACCACCACCATTGCTATGGTCACTGATCGAATCGGTGGGCGAGAGGCGCTCTCCGCAACGGTGATGAGCTACGGCGTTCGAGGGTTTTCATGGGCAGGAACAAGGCAGACGTGCTGATCATCGGTGGCGGGGTCATCGGTCTGGCCTGTGCGCGACAGCTGCTGGATGAAGGCCGCTCCGTGCAGCTGATCGAACGACAGGACTTCGGCGCGGGAGCCTCCTCCGGCAACTGCGGCCTGGTCACTCCGAGCCACGCCCTGCCGCTCAATCAGCCGGGCGCCTTGAAGCGCGTGATTGGTTGGTCGTTGCGCCCCGGCTCGCCGGTGGCGATTCGCCCGCGTCTTGACCTGGGCATGATCAGCTGGGCGCTGCGATTCCTGCGCAGCTCACGACGCGAGGGCATGAAGCGTTCGGTGGCCGGTCGTGCCGAGCTGCTGCACCTGTCCCGCCGCCTCTACGACGAGTGGATGACCGATCTAGGTGAGGCCAGTGAGTGGGACACCCAGGGCCTGCTGTTGGTCTTTGCCGACCCGAAGAGCTGCGTCGCAGAAGAGGCGCACCACGAGCTGCTGGCCGCCCACGGCGTCAAGGCTCAGATGCTGACTCGAGACGAGCTGCTGGCCAAGGAGCCCGCCCTCAAGGATGAGCTCGCCGGGGGGGCCTGGTACAGCCAGGACGCCCACGTGCGCCCCGATCGCATGGTGGCCGCCCTGGCCCGAGATGTCGCAGCGCGGGGGGCGCAGATCACCCTGGGCGCCGAGGTCACGGGTTTCGAGTTCAGGGGGACCCGGCTGGCAGCGGTGACCACCTCGATCGGAGCCTTCGTGGCCGATCAGGTCGTGGTGGCGGCTGGGGCCTGGTCGGAGTCCATGGCGCGCCAGCTGGGCGTCTCCCTGCCCATGCAGCCGGGCAAGGGCTACTCGCTCACCTGCCAGCGGCCCGAGGTCTGCCCGAGCCAGCCCATGATCCTCGAGGAGGTGGCCATGGGGGTCACGCCCTGGGCCAGCGGCCTGCGCCTGGGAGGCACCCTCGAGTTCGCTGGCTTCGACGAGACCCTGCGTCCCGAGCGGCTGCAGCTGCTCCGGGACGCAGCCCGGGGTTATCTTCGTGAGCTGCCTGCAGTGGAAGGGGCAGAAGAGTGGTGCGGCCTGCGGGCCATGACCCCGGACGACCTGCCCGTGATCGACAGGCTCCCCCGCTGGGACAACGCCCTGATCGCCACCGGGCACGGCCGTCTGGGGGTCAGCATGGCCCCCGGGACCGGTCGTCTGGTGGCCGATTTGATCCTGGGCAAGGAGCCCACGGTCGACCCCGCCCCCTTCGCCCTGTCGCGCTTCGCCTGAGCTGCCCGCCGGGCTTGCGGGCCTGCCAGACTTGCGGGCCTGCCAGACTTGCGGGCCTGCGGGAGGTCATGGAGGGGCTTTCTCGCCCGTTCTTGCGCTGAGCTGCCATTTGGTGCAATATGTCGCTTATGGGTGACATGTCAGCAAACTGCCTGCAGTCGGACGAAATCTGGAAGGCCTTGGCCGATCCGACCCGCCGCGGGGTTCTCGATCTGCTGTCCGCTGGGGCCATGACCACCGGCTCCATCGCCCAGGCCTTCGAGCCCCTGTCCCGCACCGGGGTGATGAAGCATCTCGACGTCCTGGAGGGGGCGGGCTTGCTGGTGGTGCGCCGGGAGGGCCGGGTGCGCTGGAACCACCTCAACCCCATGCCGATCCAGCGCATCTATGAGCGCTGGGTGAGTCTGCACCTGCAGGGCACGGCGTCGGCCCTGTCGCGCCTCAAAAACCATCTGGAGAGAGGCCCCTGAGCGCTTCGCTCGCATCGCATCGCCTCGGTCGCCGCCCTCGCCCCTCCATCTCATCGAGAGAACCCTCGTCATGACCATGAACCTCCAGCCCACCGGTGCTCTGCAGTACACCGTCGAAGTGCCCATCGATGCCGGTCCCGCAGCAGTCTGGAAGGCCCTGACCCACGAGACCGACGCCTGGTGGCTGCCCGATTTCCACATGGTGGGGGAGCAGTCCGTGGTGACCTTGGATGCCCGGGCAGGGGGCCAGCTCATCGAGACCCAGCCAGAGGGTTCCAGCCTGCTCTGGTACACGGTGCAAATGTGCCTTGTGGGCCATTCACTGCACCTTGTGGGCCATATCGCTCCCGGTTGGGGTGGCCCTGCGACCTCCATGCTCGAGTTGACGCTGAGCGAGCACGAGGGAGGCTCCCTGCTGACTGTGCGCGATGCCCTCTTTGGCCAGGTCACCGAGAAGCACGCCGCGAGCCAGCGAGAGGGCTGGGTTCAGCTGTTCACCGAAGGGCTGAAGCGCCACGTCGAGGCCAGCGGTGCCTGACTCGAGGGCTCAGCGGCCCTGAATGCAGCGCTCCAGCTCGGGCAATCCGGCGAGGATGGCGGCGGGCCCGGGCTGCAAGATGATCGAAGGGTCGATCTCGTGGACCCGTTCGTCTCGCAGGGCGGCCATGTCGTTCCACCCTTCTCGGGCTCTCACGGCGGTCTCGTCGAAGGGCTTGCCGCACCAGCTGGCCAGCATGACCTCCGGGTTGGCCGAGAGGACGGCCTCGCTGTTCACGAAGCGTTCGATGGCCAGGCCGCCTTTCGACCGGTCGGCGAAGATGTCCTCGCCCCCGGCCACGGCGATCAACTCGGAGACCCAGCTGATGGCGCTGATCATGGGGTCGGGCCACTCTTCGAAGTAGACCCGGGGCCGGCGGCCGAGGCGACCGTTGCGGGCGCTGGCCTCATCGATGCGCCGGCCGAGGTCGGCTGCCAGGTCTGCTGCGTCGTCTCCCGCGCCCACCAGGCGGCCGATGGTCTGCACCACCCCGAGGATTTCCGCCAAGGTGCGCTGGTTGAAGATGATCACGGTCAGGCCCACGGCGATGAGCTCTGAGGCCAGCTTGGCCTGGATGTCGGAGAAGCCAATGACCAGGTCGGGCTTGAGGGCCTGGATCTTGGGCACGCTGCCGTCAACGAAGGCGCTGACCACGGGCTTCTCGGCCTTCGCCTGGGGTGGGCGTTCGGTGTAGGCGCTGATGCCGACGATGCGGTCCTGCTCACCCAACAGGTAGAGGATCTCGGTGGGCTCCTCGGTGAGGCAGACGATCCGTTCGTAGTCGGGGATGTTCATGGCCGGATCATGATCACTGCTCACACCGCGATGCAACCGGCGAAGTCCCGCCACGGTTCCGCCAACAGTGAGGGCCATCGCTCGGTCGTCCAATGCCGCTGTATGCCATGCGCCAACGCCTGCGCACTCGCCAGACCCTGCCGGAGGAATCACCATGAAAGCCACGCTCTCCATGCAGAACGGGGTCGCCGTCTACGCCCTGCGAGGTGACTTCGACTTCCTCGTCCGAGAGGCATTCCTGCGCGAAATGAGCGACCGGGCCGAGAAGGGACAGACCCGCATCGTCTTGAACCTGCGCCGCGTGACCTACATGACCAGCTCCGCTATCGGCGCCCTGATCGCCGCGGACAAGTTGCTCAGAGGCGCCGGAGGTCGGCTGGTGCTGAGCCAGCTCTCCGCGCCGGCTCGCGCGTCACTGAAACTGGTCGGCCTGCTGAACCACCTGAGTGTTTGTACGGATGACGCGGGGGCAGCTGCTCTGTGCGTCTGACGACGTCGGCGGACCTGCGGGGCCGTCGACACTGCAGGAAGAGTGAAGAACGGTCGAGTGGCCGGAGCGCTCGGGGGGGCGCTCCGGTCCTCACCTTTTCGCCGGTGGGTGAGCTGTCAGCGACGGTCGTGGTCTGTGTCCTGCTCGGCGGGCTCGGCGCCCTGCGCGTCCCGCTCGTACCAAGGCGCCAGCTTCCGTTCGGTCTGGCCGGGCTCTTCGCAGATGGCCAGCCAGAACCGCAGCATGTCCAGGTCGAGGGGCTTGTGAAACGGTTGGATGTTCAGCTCTTGCGCCCGCTCCCAGGTGTCCGCCGTCCAGCTCCCGGACATGAGGCCGAGGTGCGCGACGTGGCAATCGAGCTCGCGCTGGCTGGCCAGGAACTCCAGGCCATTCATGCCCGGCATGGCCATGTCCGAGAGGATGATGTCTGCGCAGCGGCTGCTCTCGTCGCAACGACAGTGCGTGCAGGGGGACGCTTGCGGAAAGGTGCTCACCGCATGGCCTCTGCGCAGGAGAATGCGCTCCACCAGTGACCGGACGCCCTCGTCGTCGTCAAAGACAAAGGTGCGCCACTGACGCGCTGGAGTGGCTGGGATGGTAGGGATCTGATCTGGGATGGACACTCTGGTTCAACTCCCGATAGGCAGACCGGCCATCATGGGCAGTGCCGACCAGGGTGGCAATACGATCTCCAGCCCAAGCTCAGGCTGAGTCTTGCCCCGCTGCCGTCGTCGATCCTGGCAGGGGGATGAGGTCGGCGAACACAAAACCGCCTCGTTCCACGACCTCTCCCGGCTCGACCTGCAGGGGCGTCGACAACATGGGCCCGGCGCTCACAAACGTGTGAAACTCGCCGTTCTCCCCGCAGGGGTCGACGCCCTTGGGCAGCTCGTCCAGCAGCTGATGATCGTAACGTCGGCCAGCAAACCGGGCGGGCAGCACCTTGGGGTCAACGCAGGTGAGGTGGGCCACGACACCTGCATCGATCATGCGCCGGGCCAGGACCGCTGTGTCCTGCTTCCAGAGGGGAAACAGGGGCTCCATGGCCGTGCTGGCGAGCATCTCTTCGCGGTAGGCCCGGATGTCCTCCAGGTAGAGATCGCCGAAGGCCATGACCGTGACCTCGGCCTCCACGGCCTGACCCAGCAGCCCATGCATGGCCTCTGCGTACTGCTCATTGCTGCACAAAGAGGGGATCTCGACCACGTGCAGGGGCAACCCCGCGGCGTCAGCCTGGGCAGCCAGCAGCTCACGGCGCACCGCGTGCATGGCCACGCGATCGGCGGCGGCGTTGACCGTGGTGAACAGGCCTGTGACGCGGTGGGCGTCGTCGCGGCGCAGCTCATGGAGCGCCCAGGCGCTGTCCTTGCCGCTGCTCCACGAGAGCCAGGTGCTGGTAGGTGTGTTTGGCATGGGCCGCAGGATACACGGCGCGAGTTCGTCCTCGCGGCCCTTCTCCCCCCGTCTGCTAGGATGCCCGCCATGAGCAATCCAGGCGTTTTTCATCCAGGGCACGACGAGTGGCACGGGCAGACCGTGGTCGTCGACACGAGCGCTTCGCGCACCTTCATCGGCCGCTGGGATGTCGACATGGGCGAAGCGATTCGCATGATCGACGTGGCCGTACATGACGGCGCTGCGGTCGAAGAATCTCGGGATGACTGGGTGGCGCGGCTGAAGAAGTTCGGCGTCCCCGTGGACCAGCCCCAGGCCATGGTGCCCAAGGGAGAGGTGACGACAGTGACCCGCCTTCGCGACGCGTAGGCTTGGTGGCGGGACTGGCTCTGTTGCGGCAGGCGCGCTGTGGCTGCGTTGCAGCGGCCACGGCCGATCCTCAACGTGGCTTGCGCCACGCCTCCGGTCGGCCGGACCACTGCGCCTTGCCACAACGCGCCTGACGCGACGATTGTTTTGCCGAAGGGCGTGGGTGACGCGACGATTGGTGGGCGAACTGCGGGGGCTGGGTTAGGTGCCGAGTTCGAAGCGGACGGAGACGTCTGTTTCGCCGGGGACGGGGCGGCCCTTGTCTCTGGCGGGTTCGAAGGTCCAGCCTTGGACGGCTTCGACGGCGGCTTGGTCCAGGAGGTCTCGGCCTGAGGACTGGGTGATCTCTACGGAGAGGGGGGTGCCTGTGGCGTCGACGCGGACGTGCAGGACCACTCGGCCTTCCCAGCCTCGTCGACGGGCTGCTCCGGGGTAGCGGGGGGGGCGGTTGTCGGACGCGGGGCGTGGCTCGACCACCTCTGCGCTGGATGGGCTGGCTGTGGTGTCCGCCGGTGCTTCGACGGGTGCTTCAGCAGACGCTGCTGGCCGGGGCGGTGGGTCCTGGGCTGCGGCGGGGGCCCGGGGTGCTGTGGTGGCTGCAGCAGCGAACGCGGGTGGCGGCGTCTCTGCGACGGCTTCGGGCTGCGGGCGCCGCGCACGAATGGTGAACGCCGCCATGTCGTCTTCGAAGGTGTCGAACCAGACCAGATCAGGGATCGGCTCGGCGGGCATGGGCTCAGGAGTGAGCGACACCACGGGGTCGAGGTCCGGGTCAGCTGGTGGATCGTCGATCACCGTGTGCTGGCTGGGCGGCGGCAGCTGGGCGATGCGCACGACGGTGTGCTCGACCTTTACGGCCGAGTGGGTGGGCGCCAGGGCTTGCGAGGTCAGCCGCACGACGGGGGCGTGGATCCCGGTCCACCAGGAGCTGAGCAGCACGATGTGCGACACGAGCGAGAGCGCCGCGGCGCCAGCCACGTTGACCTTGCGGTGCAACGGCCGCCTGCACAGACCAGCTCGGTGGCCACGGTGGCCGGAGCTCGGCTGCGTGGCTTTCGCCACTCTCGTGTCGGCGCTGTCTGTCACCAAGGACGGCTCGCAGTGGGGCGGCGAAAGGCGGGGCGTGGGCTGGTCTGCCGGGACATGTTGCTGAATCGGAGCCCGGCTCGTCGCTCAGAATCGTTGACGATACTGGGCGACCAGGCTCCGGCCCGGCTCGTTCTGGCCCGATCCGTGAATGCGGTAGTCCTTGTCTAGCAGGTTCTCCACGCCCAGGAACAGGGTCGAGGCCGTGTCGAGCTGCAAGGCGCCCCGAACACCCAGGATGCCGTAGCCTGGCGTGCCTCCGGGGGGGATGCGCGAGGTGTCGGTCTGGTCCCGCAGGGAGAGCTTGTCCGCGGCGTCTGCCAGCACGGTGTCGGCCTGGGCCCACCAGCTGCCGTCCTCTGATTCGTAGGTCGCGCCGCCCACCACGGTCAGGGGCATGAGGCGGCTGAGGGGCTTGTCCACCTCCATGCCCGCCCCGTTGAACTGGCTGATCTCGCCGTCGACCCAGCTGGCGCTGGCGAAGGCCGTCCAGCCGGCGCCCAGGTCGCGCTCGCCTCGCAGCTCGATGCCGAAGACCTGTCCGTCGCCCACGTTGTCCTTGCGAATGATGGGTACGCCGCCGATGAAGCCGCCGGTAGGGGAGCGCACGATCATGTCGTCGATGAAGGTGTAGTACGCCGAGACCTCGCCGTTCCAGCCGTCGTGCTTGGCCTTGGCGCCCACTTCGAGGGACAGAAACTTCTCCGGCTCGAGGTTGGGCGTGGGGGACTCGATGCCGCTGTCCTCGAGATCTGAAGTGAGGTCAGAGAGGTTGGGCGCGCGGAAGCCCTGTGAGACGCCTGCATAGATCATCGTGCCGTCGGCCACGTGGTGGGCCACCCGCACGGACGCCGTGAGGTCGTTCCAGCGCTCGTCGATGCGGAGGATGTTGCCCGGGGTGAACGGAGAGCCGCCGGGCACGGACGGGTTGTCGATCTGGTGGGCCTGGGCGTGGGCCTGGCTGAAGCGCACACCGGCGGTGGTCTCCGTGTCGCCGTGGATGAACTCGCCCTGGGCGAAGACGCCGAGCAAGTCATAGCTCGCGTCGTCACCCACAGGGCCCTGGATGTTCGGGGCCCCTGGAACGCCGAGGGTCACGTCCCGTCGGAAGCTGTCCACGGTGTCGTGGTACCAGTCGCCGCCCCAGGTCCACAGGGCGCCCCCGGCTTCGCTGGCGAACTCGGCGGCCACTCCGGTGGTGGACACATCGAAGCCCCTGGCGTCGAGGCGCCCGCCCGTGCGCACCCGCAGCTGGTCCTCTTGCTGCCGTTGCCACGAGAGAGTGACAGAGCCCTCGTCATACACAGACCCTGCATCACCGACGAAGCTGTAGCGGCCATAGAACAGATCGCGGCCCTGGTCGAGGTCGCGGGAGAGCTCTTTGCCCACGGTGGTGCCGTGAAAGGGCACGGCCTTGACGGTCTTGTGCGTGCGCGGCACGTCGAGCTGGCGCACCCGCTGAGCGACGAAGGTGAAGCTGTCATCGAGCCCGGCGGGCACATCGACCCTGACATCGAGGTCGGTCTCGTCGTAGGCCGTACCCCGCAGATCACCGCTGCCCCGACCTGCATGAAGGGTGCCGAAGTTCTTGTCGGTGATGCCGCCCTTGATGGCCACGCCGTCCTCTGCGCCGCCCTCGAAGGACAGCCGGTTGACGAGAGACCGCTCGGCGCTGGACCAGCGGGTGGCGAAGCTGCCGCCCCAGGTCCCGTCGGCGGCGGCTGGCGTGGTGCGGGCGTTGACCGTGCCGCCGATGGCGTCGCTGCCCCAGAGCACGGAGCCCGGGCCTCGCACCAGCTCGACCTCGTCGATGCCCCAGAGGTCGACGGTGCCGGCGTACTGGTTGGGACCGTCCCGCCAGACCGAGTTGTTGAGCCGGATGCCATCGATCAAGAAGAGCGTGCGATAGCCGCTGAAGCCTCTGATGTATGGCGACGACTGGCCCGGCCCGGTCTTCTGCACCATCACCGAGGGCTCGCGGGAGAGGGCGTTGGGCAGGCTGCGGCCGTCGGGCCCTGTGCGCGCCGCCTCGCCGTCGATCTGGGTGACCGCGTAGGGCAGGTCAAGCGCGACGGTCTCGTGGCGCGACGCCGTGACGACCACGTCATCCTGTGCGTCGATGAGGGGAGCGTCGCGTACCTGGGCCAGAACAGGGCCGGAGAGCAGGGCGAGTGCGGCGAACAGCAGGCTGGTGCGGCGTGAGGGTCGGGGCGTCATGGTCGCGTCGGTCGGCTTCTTGAGGGGCAAGTCTCAGGAGAGACCGAGCGAAGTGGGCAAGAGGTTCAATGCAGGCTCGATTTATTCCGGAGTGCGTGGCCGCGAAGGACGCCCAGGGCGGCGCTGATCAGCGGCGCGGGGCTGAGATCGGCGCCCATGCTCAGCGGGGCCTCGATGGAACGGAGCGCGAGCTCGTCCCAGCCCTCGGTGGGAGCGGACGGGATGGAGACGCCCTGGGGCAGCAGGCTCAGCTCGCTGGCGCGAGCCAAGGTCGCCTGGCGCCAGACCTCCCGGGCGTCCGCAGCGCCTCGTCGCCTTGGCGATGTGGGCGCAGAGAGCTGCCGGAGGGCAGCAGCGGCACTCTCACGGAGGGAGTCGCCTCCCAGGAGAGCCCAGGCATCCAGCAGGGCTCGCGTGCCTACGACATGGTCGAAGTTGGCAGAGGACAACGAGCTGCCCAGGCTGCCGTCGCTGTTCTGCTGCTCGACCAGCCAGTCTGCGGCCCGGGAGACGCGGGCCGTCCGCTCGTCGCTGGGCGCCTCGGCCGCACCGCGGGTCAGGGCGATCAGGGAGAGGGAGTGCAGCCCGATCTGCTGCGCTCGCAGACCGTGGGTCGTCTCTGCGGGCCAGGTGCCTGCGCCGGTGAGCTGCTGCTCGATCCAGGCCAGGTCGGGGTGTGCACTCGCCGGTGTCAGGCGCGGCGTCTCGCTGCTGCTCTGCTGGAACACGACCAAGGTGACGAGCAGCAGGGCGGCCACGGCGGCCCGGGTGGTCCATGGCCTGAGGCGCGTGGGTTGGGGCCTGCCAGATCGTGGAGCAGGGGCTGCGCGCTGGCCGTCGAACGGCTCTCGGCTGGTGGTGAGCCCCTGCAGCAAGACCTCGGCATCGCGCAGGAAGGCCCGACACGGTTCACAGGAAACCAGGTGCTCGGCGAAGAGTCGCGCTGCGTCCGCAGAGAGCTCTGCCTGGATCCAGGCCACGGCCTGCTGTTCGTGGGGACAGGTCTCAGGAGCCAAGGCCGAACTCCGCTCGCAGCCGCCGCACGGCGTGATAGACCCGCGACTTCACCGTGCCTTCGGGGATGCCCAGGCGCTCCCCCGTCTCTCGATAGCTGAGCCCGGCCCGCACGGTGAGCTCCAGGACGTCGCGGTGTCGGGTGCTGAGTGTGGCCCAGGCGGCATGGAGGTCGAGCCGCTCTGCAGAGGTCTCGCCCAGACCGCAGGGCATCTGGGCCGCGCGCTGCAGAGGCTCGCTGTCCGGTCGCCGCCGGCGGACCCAGTCGACCCATGAGTTGCGGGCCAGACGGTGCAGAAAGCCAGAGAAGCTGCCTCTGGCTTCATAGCGTTCGAGCGCCTTGTGCAACCTGATGAACGTCTCCTGCACGCAATCCTCGGCGTCGTGCTCCTGGAGACCCTTGCTGCGAAACCAGCTGAGCAGCAGCGGACGATGCCGGTTCGTCAAGGTGTCGAGGGCGCCGGGCACCCCCGCCGCAGCGGCGCTCATCAGGTCGTCATCACGGGGCATTGTCAGTGCCATACGGTAGAGGTGAGGCTGTCGTCAGAACTGGAAGTACACGAAGGGTCTGAAATCTTTCGCAGCCCATTGCAAGGCCAGGGCCACTCCCGCACCCCAGAGCGTGTAGCAGAGCCAGTGAGGCGCTCGGCGCCAGGGGCCCGCGAACCACCGCTTATAGGAGATCCAGTGCACGGCAACCAAGCAGGGGAAGAGCCACAGGGCGGTGTTGCCCAGGCTGAGTTCACCCGGCGCATCGAAGAGCACGAAGGCCCTGAGCGTCGTGCCGGTGACCTCCCAGCCGCTGGGCCGGAAGAAGACGATGGTGATGCACACGTAATAGAACGTGATCAGCGGACCCACCCGGCCCAGCACCTTGCTGAGTCGAGGGCGTGCGGTGATGAAGGGCCGGCTGAGGATGTTGAACGTGGATCCGGCGCCGTGCAGCAAGCCGAAGATGACGTAGTTCCAGCTCGCGCCGTGCCAGAGGCCGCAGAGAGCGAAGGTGATCATCAGGTTGCGGCCGATGAGCAGCGCTGAGTTGCGCCCGCGCCGCAGCAGGCTCACGAAGATGTAGTCCCGCAGCCATTGGGACAGGCTGATGTGCCAGCGCTTCCAGAACTCTTCGATGTTGTTGCTGAAGAACGGGTGGGCGAAGTTCAGGCACAGCGTGTAGCCCAGCAGCCCCGCCGTGGCGATGGCCATGTCGGAGTAGCCCGAGAAGTCGCAGTAGACCTGCACCGCGTAGTACAGCGCTGCCGTGATGGCTGAGCCCAGATCGTAGAGCTCAGGCGACTCGAAGTAGCGGTCGGCCACCATGGCCAGATTGTCAGAGATGCAGGCCTTCTTGATGAAGCCGATGAGGAACAGGGTGAGGCAACCCCTGAAGTCGACCGAAGCGAGTCGACGTCGTGTCTCAAGCTGGGGCAAGAAGTCGACCGCTCGCACGATCGGCCCGGCCACGAGCTGGGGGAAGAAGCCCACGAACAGCGCGAAGTCGAGCAGGTTGCTTACGGGCTTGAGCGCTCTGCGGTAGATGTCGAGGGTGTAGCTGAGGGTCTGGAAGGTATAGAAGCTGATCCCGACCGGCAGGATGATCTCCAGGGTGCTCACCGGGAACTCGAGGCCGACGAGATCGAAGAGCCCCTGCCCCGAGGTCACGAAGAAGTTGAAGTACTTGAAGAAGCCCAGCAGCCCGAGGTTCGATGTCAGGCTGAACATCAGCCAGAACTTGCGCCCTCGGGGAGGGTCGTCCTGCCCCAGCATGCGCCCGGCGTGATAGTCGACCAACGTCGAGAAGGCCATCAGCCCGCAGAAGCGCCAGTCCCACGCCCCGTAGAAGACGTAGCTGCAGACCAGCAGCCAGACCTTGCGAGAGGTGTTCTTCTTCAGCGCCCAGTAGACCGCGAAGGCCACCACGAAGAAGACGACGAAGCGAAACTCGGTGAACAGCATGGGTCGGCGAGGGGCTACTCGAAGCGGGAGAAGGCGCGCGCGAAGATCCTGCTGAACTCCTCGGCGCCGGCGCGGTTCAGGTGACCATCGAAGCGAAGGTCGAACTGATAGATGAAGGCCTGCTGCCGCGGATCATTGAAGGTCATCAGGTCGGGGATCAGGCCGGCCTCTCGCAAGGCGTGGGCGTGGGGTGTGGGATCCATGCCAGGCGGCACGATGTAGATCAGGCGGGCACCGGCAGCGCGGACGAGGGCCATCTGGCTCGCCAGTGCGTCCTCGTTGTAGCGCTCGAGGTTGTAGTCAGCCGTGTTGCCCTTGGCCAGAAAGTCGAGCCTGTTGCGGTAACCGCCTCGGCGCTTCAAGAACCCCTCGCGCCGCTTCAGGATGCTGGGGTCGTCGAGGTTGTCCAGGGCTTGGTAGCCACAGTCGCGGGACACGTCCTCTAACGACAGGGGCTGGTCCTCGACGAGCCCTTGCAGGTCATCGAAGATGCGCCGCCCCTGGCCGAACGCTGTGAGCCGCTGGCCGAACATGCGCAGGTGATCCCACATTTTCAGAAAGCGGTCCTGCAGGGGCAGGTCTTGCATGGCCAGGGTGCGAAACACTGTCCCGGTCTGGCGCGCCGTGTGCCAGGCGATGCTGCGATTCGTGAAGGCGTTGTCCTTGATCTGGCGGACCCAGTCGGGTGCCTCGATGAAGAGGGTGCGCAGGTTCTGACCATCCATGGCCAGCACCCGTCGCAGCACGTAGTCGATCTCGACGTCGGGCATGCCCGGGCCGCCCAGATTGAACGAGGACATGTCGACGCCCAGCTGGCTCAGCTCGCCGTCGATGATCTCGGGGATGAACGACCTGAAGATGTGGCTGCGACCCACGAAGAGCGTGTCGTACTCGCCGATGTGCTCCTCGAGGTGCTGGAGCTTGGTCGTGATCGGGAAGTCTTCGGGGGGCGGTGTGGCGGACAGGCCCCAGCTGGCCACCAGAACAAAGCCCACAACGGCGCCCCCGATCGAGCTCAGAATCGAGGCCGGACCCGCCCGAACACCCTGCTCCCCGGGCGCGTCGATGGGCGGTTCCGTCGTCGACATGGGTGGGGAAATCCGGCGGCCAAGCAGGGCTCTCTCGCCCGGGCGGGCGCTGTCTGTTCGAGGAGCGGGCGGAGTATACCGCCCTGTTGCCGAGGGGGGCTCACGCCCACCAAAAACCGCACGGGGGCGGGGCCTGGTTGAATCTCAAGCTGGAGTCTAGCCAAGTCGATATACGGTAGACTTCCCGTCTTGAACCCAGCCTTCTTCCGCTCGACCGGGCCGCAGCGATGAAACGTACCGAATTCCTCGACAAACTCACCGAGGCCCTCTTCATGGACAAGGGCTCGCTCAAGCCAGAGCAGGTGCTCAAGGACATGAAGTGGGATTCCATGCACAGCCTCGAGTTTCAGGCCCTGGCCGACGAGCTCTTCGAGATCCTGGTGGACCCTGCTGCCATCACCAAGTGTGTTTCGATCGGCGATCTCTGCGACCTGGTGAACCTCGAGCCTGACGGTTGATCTCGCCCCCACGCCGGGCGGTCCTGCGGGCCGTCGCCGCGTAGCTGCAGGCCCCTGAGAACCCGATCGTAGCTGGGTCTGGCTGAGCCTCAAGGTGGAGTCGACAGGGGCCGATATACGTTAGACTTCCTGTCTTGAATCCCGACACATTCCGCTCGACCGGGCCGCACCGATGAACCGGACAGAATTCCTCGACAAGCTGACCGAGGCCCTCTTCATGGACAAGGGTTCGCTCAAGTCTGAGCAGGCTCTCAAGGACGTCAAGTGGGACTCCATGCACAGCCTTGAGTTTCAGGCACTGGTTGACGAGCTCTTCGACAGGCGGGTTGACCCGGTGGCCATTGGCGACTGCGAGACGATTGGCGACCTCTGCGACCTGGCGAAGATCGAGCCAGACGCGTGATTCCATTCGGGCCCCGGGCAGTCTTGCGGGCGATCGCCTCCTATCTGCCCAAGGACCTGCTGACCAACGAGGACATCTTCGCCAGGTACGGCGAGTGGTCCCCGGAGAAAATCAGCACGAAGACGGGCATCAGCACTCGGCACGTCTGTGCTGCCGACGAGTTCACCAGCGACTTGGCGGTGAAGGCTGGTGAGCGGCTCTTCGCCCTCGATGAGAGCTTCAAAGAGGGCATCGACCAGATCCTGCTCACCACGATCAGCCCGGACTACATCCTGCCCTTCACTGCGGGCATGGTTCAGGACGCTCTGGGGCTGCCCACCACGGTGGCAGCCTTCGACATCACCTTGGGTTGCTCGGGCTATCCCTATGCCATGACCCAGGCTGCGGCCATGATTGAATCGGGTCGGGCCCGCAAGGTGCTGGTGATCACATCAGACCGCTTCACCGGCTACACCGAGGCTGGGGGGCAGGACATCCGCACCCTGTTCGGTGACGCAGCGACTGCCAGCCTGATCGAGGCACAAGACGACGGTAAGCCGCCGCTTTCTGGAGGGCTCATCGGCGCCACGCGCCTGGGTACCGACGGCAGCGGAGCCCTGAACCTGCTCATCCCCACGGCAGGCATGAAGGGCTTCTTGGGAGCCCAGAAGCGCGACATCAAGCAGCCTACTGTCGAGATGAAGGGGCCTGAGGTCTTCGACTTCACCCTGCGGGTGATCCCCAAGCACGTGAGGAGCTTTCTTGAGAGTGAAGGCCTGGCCGTGGAGGACGTGGACATTTGGGTCTTTCACCAGGCCAACCTGTTCATGATCGATCACCTGCGGCGGCGGATGAAGATCCCCGAAGAAAAGTTCGTGGAGCACATCGCAGAGGTGGGTAACACCGCCTCGTCGACCATTCCCATGGCGCTGCAGGCAGCCATCGACGCGGGGCGGGTGAAGCCCGGCCACCGGGTGGCCCTGCTCGGCTTTGGTGTGGGCTATTCCTGGGGCACCGTTTTGCTCGAGTACCAAGGGTGAGCAGCTCTCATGTCGGGCCGAAGGCTGTGCTCACGGCGATCGCTTCGTACTTGCCAGAGGCCCTGATTACCAACGAGGCCATCGTTGAGCAGTATCAGGACTGGAGCGAGGAGAAGATCGTCGACACCACGGGGATCCACACCCGCCATACCTGCGCCGATGACGAGTTCACCAGTGACCTGGCGGTCAAAGCCGCAGAGGCGTTGTTTGCGGGCGACCCTGGCCGGCGGGACGACATCGACATGTTGATCGTCGTGACGGTCAGCCCCGACTACATCACCCCTCACACCTCGGGGCTGGTGCAACAGGCCCTGGGTTTGCCGACGCATGTGGGCGCTCTTGACGTGAGCTTGGGCTGCTCGGGTTTCACCTATGCCCTGCAGCTGGCCGCGGCGCTGATCGAGTCTGGGCGCTCCCGCAAGTTGCTGCTGATCACCGCCGACCGCTTCACACCCTACTCAGAAGAGGGTGGGCAGAACGTACGCACCATCTTCGGAGACGGAGCCACCGCCAGCCTCATCGAGGCTCAGCTCCCCGACGGCCCCGTGCTCAGCGGCGGCGTGATCGGTGCGACCAGCTTTGGCACGGACGGCTCGGGAGCCGAGTACTTGCGCATCCCGACCGGCGCCATGCGTGGGTTCGTAGGCGACACTCAGCAACCGTTCTCGAAGCCCACCGTCGAGATGGACGGCCCCCAGGTCTTCGCCTTCACGATCAGGGTGATCTCCAAACACATCCACGAGTTCTTGAAGAGCCAGGATCTCGGGGTTGAAGACGTTGATCTCTTCGTCTTCCACCAGGCCAACCTGTTCATGATCGACCACCTCAGACGGCGCATGAAGATCCCTGAAGAGAAGTTCGCTCTGCACATCGCCGAGGTGGGCAACACGGTGGCTTCGACCATCCCCCTCGCGCTGGAGAAGGCCATCGCCGAAGACCGGGTGCACAGCGGGGATCGCGTGGCTCTGGTGGCCTTCGGCGTGGGCTACTCGTGGGGCTCGGTGCTGCTGGACTATCAGGGGTCGGCGTCTGCGCCATAGCTCTCCTTCTCTCTTCGCGGTGGTCCGGGCGTCCCTGTTTTTGACCAGGGGGGCCTTTCGCTCAGACAGGGTCGGCTTCGCCTCCACACTCGCTTCAGACCCCCCTGGTCAAAAACAGGGACGCCCTGCTCGGTGGAGGGGCAGGAGACTCTGGCCTTCCCTGGGTTCATCCTTCACGAGTCCAACGCTCTGCGTATTGGCTTGCGAGCAAGGTCAGACCACGATCGCGGAGCGGCCTTGCCTAGCAGCCTGTGCGTAAAGTGCCGTGATGGCGAGTGCGCCTCGGTGGCGCCAGATCGAGGCGACGAACCGAAGGCGAATCAGTGGATTCGTTGAGGATTCGGCAACGAAGAGGTGGCGCCACCGAGGCGTGTTCGACGCGCGGCACTTTACGCACAGGCTGCTAGAGCACCGATGGGCTGGCGGTCTGTAGCGCAGCCCCTTGGCTACAGGTAGC
>CAZIAK010000056.1:0-27140 GCA_964537035.1 uncultured Phycisphaerales bacterium
CGGTCAGCCGGTCAGCCGGTCAGCCGGTCAGCCGGTCAGCCGGTCAGCCGGTCAGGCCCGTCAGGCCCGTCAGGCCCGTCAGGCCCGTCAGGCCCGTCAGGCCCTGTGGCCCTCAGCCCCCTTGGGCGCCCACCACGTCGGTGCCGCCGTCGAGCAGCGCTGAGTCGGCGCCGCCGCGAGCCTGGGAGGAGTCGTCGCCGCCGTCGGGCAGGGCCGTGCCGGCAGCCTCGTCGGCGGGGTCATCCTGGTCAGCGCTGTGGGCCTCGTTGGCCTCGCCGTCTGCGAAGCCCACATCGCTGCCCGCGTCGACGCCCTTGGCCTGGCAGGCCTTGCAGGTGCCGTAGACGTTGAGCCGGTGCCAGCTGGGCTTGAAGGCGTGCCTGGCCACGGCCTCGTCTTGGATCCGTTCGAGGTCGCTGTCCATGAACTCGATGATGCGGCCGCAGCTGAGGCAGATCAGATGGTCGTGATGGTCGTGTCCGAGCACATGCTCGTAGAGCGTGCCCTGCTCCGTGCCCAGGTCGAGGGCCTGGATGAAGCCCCCTTCGCTGAGCAGCGACAGGGTGCGATAGACCGTGGCCCTGCTGATCTTGAGCTTGCCCTGCTGATCATGCTTGCGCAGCAGGTCGTACAGATCATCGGCAGAGATGTGCTTGTGGGTGGCGTACATGGCCCGCAGGATCTCGCCTCGCTGCCGGGTCAGTCGCAGACTCCGCGTCTCCAGGAACTTCTCGAACAAGCGGATGACGTCGCGCATGGTCCCCTGTCTCCTCAGGTCACCGGTTCGGATGGATGGCTCTGTTGAGGTAGCTCGCGCCAGCCGATGTCGCTACGACAGCGCATGCCTTCGAAGCTGATGCTCTCGATGGCCTTGTAGGCCGTGGCCCGGGCGCCCTCTAGTCCGTCGCCCAGCCCGGTGACGCAGAGCACGCGCCCGCCCGCGGTCTGCACCTGGTCGCCCACCTGTTTCGTGCCTGCCTGGTAGACGAAGACGTCGTCCATGGCCTCGGCGTCGGCGATGCCGTGGATGACATGGCCGGGGGTCGTGCTCGTAGGGTAGTCGCCGTCAGCCAGCACCACGCCGCAGGCCGTCTTGGGCATCCAGACCAGCTCGTCCTGCTCGGCCAGGGCGCCCGTGGCGGTGGCGTGAAACAGGTTGAGCGCGTCGGTCTGCAGTCGCGGCAACAAGACCTCCATCTCGGGGTCGCCGCCGCGCACGTTGTACTCGAGCACGCAGGGCCCCTCGATGGTGAGCATGAGGCCCACGTAAAGGATGCCCTGGTAAGGCCGCCCCTCCCGAGCCATGGCGTGCACGGTGGGAATGAGAATGCGCTCCTCGATCTGCCCGTAGATGCGCGGGGTGAGCAGCTTGCTCGGCGAGAAGGCGCCCATGCCCCCGGTGTTCGGGCCCGTGTCCCCGTCGAAGGCGGCCTTGTGGTCGCGGGACGGCTCGAGCACGGCGATGGTCTCGCCGTCGACCAGAGCGATCACCGACAGCTCTTCGCCCTCGAGAAAGTCTTCGATGAGGATGCGAGCGCCCGCCCCCCCGAAGCGGTCGTTGAGCATGATGTCCCGCACCACCTGGGTGGCCTCTTGCGCGTCGTGGACGATGATCACGCCCTTGCCCGCGGCCAGGCCGTCGGCCTTGATCACCGACGGCCAGCGCTCGTGGCTCTCGACGTAGGCCAGGGCTTCGGCGGCAGCGTTGAACGACCGGGACGCCGCCGTGGGGATCCGTGCCCGGCGGCACAGATCTTTCATGAACGACTTGCTGCCCTCGAGATGGGCCGCAGCCTTGGTGGGCCCAAGGGCCGGGATGCCAGCCTCTTTCAGGGCATCGACCAGCCCTGCCACCAGGGGACCCTCGGGCCCCACCACCACCAGGCCCACGCCGTGCTCTCGAGCCAGGGCCACCTGGCCTTTGACGTCGTCGGCGGCCACGTTGTAGCACCGGGCATGGGCGGCCATGCCGGGGTTGCCCGGAGCAGCGATCAGCTGGCCCAGATCGGCGCTCGCCGACAGGGCCTTCACGAAGGCATGTTCGCGGCCACCAGAGCCGACCACCAAGACGTTCATCTGCACACTCCAGGCTGGGACAGTCCGTAGGGTACAAACGACGCTGTCATGAGTCAGCCCAGCACATGCCACCGAATCGTAGAGCGGACGGGAGCCCGGTGGTTCCTGCTGGCCCTGGTCGTCGCCGTGCCCCTCGCGCCCCTGGTGCCCCTGGCCGGAGCGACCCTGGCGACCAAACAGGTCTTGCTGCTGGCCCTGGCCGGGCTGGGGGTTGCATGGCTGCTCGTCGAGGCCCTCGCCGGGCGTGAGCAGCCCGCCCTGGGCACCCCCACCGACATCGCTCTGGGCGTGTGGTTGCTGGCCGCCCTGGCCTCGGTCGGAGGCGCCCGGGTGCCCGGCCTGGCCCACTACGACATGGGCGTCTACGTGGGCCTGGGTTGCTGTTACGTGCTGGCCATCAAGACCCTCCGCTGCCGCAGAGATGTGCTGCAGCTCTTCGGCGCCCTGCTGCTCGGAGCCCTGGTGATCTCCGTGCTGGGCCTGGCGGGCTTCCTGCGCTTTCGAGCCGACGGGGCGCCGGAGGCCAGCCGGTCGATGTACCTGAACGCGGGCCTGTTTCCCCATAGTTATCTGGCGGCCCAGTACGTGGTGCCCATTCTTGCGGGGGCCCTGGTAGCGTTCAGCGAGGCGGGGCTGACGAAGCGCATGCGCCAGGTGCTCGGCCTCTGCTTGCTGCCCCTGCTGGCCTACCTGGCCGTGACCGGCAGCCGGGGAGCGTACCTGGCAGTGGGCGCGGCTCTGTGTGTGTCAGGCCTGCTACGCGCCCTGTCCCGCAGCGATCACAGCAGTCGTCGGACGGCCCTGCAGAAGCTGGCCTCCAAGGCGCTGCTCGGCGTGGTGGTGCTGGTAGTGGTCGCCATCGCCGCCTCGCTCACCGGCTGGGGACAGGACACCGTCGGCCACGCCGTCGAGCGTGTGCTGATGTTGTTCGATCCGGACAAGAGCGACTTCAACTACTCGCGCCTGGCAGTATGGAAGGGCGCCCTGGACATGATGGCCGACCACGTGCTGCTCGGAGTGGGCATCGGCAACTTCGACTCGGCCCTGCCCAGCTACATGGCCGCGGAGTCGACAGTCCCCCACGCACACAACCAGTTCGTGCACATCGCCGCCGAGATGGGCGCGACCGGACTGCTTGCGTTTCTCTTTCTCGCCAGGCACGCCCGCCACGCAGCGCTCAAGGGCTCGGCCTTTCTTGTGGATGACGAGCAGCGGCGCCCGTTGTTTCATGCCGCGTTGGCTGCGCTGGTCGCGTCCCTGGCCTACTTCCTGTGGGAGACGCCCATGCTGTGGGTGGAGGCCGGCAGCCTGGTGGTGATCTTGCTGGCGGTGATGACCCGGGCGGGGTGTGTGAGCCGGACGCAGAAACCGCGCGTGGCGGTGGGCATGGCGGGGCTGGGCCTGGTGGTCGGCCTGGGGTCGACGTTCGCCCCCGCCACGGCCGGGTACCTGAAAGCCACGACCCTGGGCGCCGAGGCCGGAGAGCTGATGGACCTGGCCGCGCAGGAGCAAGGCGACGCACAGGCAGAGGTTCGCGAGGCCTTGCTCGACGAGGCCATCGCCCTGCTGGTCGAGGCGGATCAGGCCTTCCCCCACGGCAGCGACTTCTTGAGCCTGCAGGCCCAGGTGTCCCAGTCCCTGGGTCGCTACGAGGACGCTCTGGCAGTGAATGTGGAGGCCGATGCCCGGGTGCCCAACACCTACGTGTTCAACAGCGCCATCGGCTCGCTGCTCATGCGCCTCGGCCGTCCCGAGGAGGCCATCCAGCCCCTGCGCCGCGCGATCATCGCCCACCTGGGGCGGACCAGCGCGGCCACGTATGCCCGGCTGGCCCAGGCGTACCTGCTGACCGCGCGGCTGGAGGAGGCGTGGTACTGCTACTCGACGCTGATCGTGGACTTTCACTACGAGCGCGTGCAGCCCAACGTGCTGTTCCACGGGGCCCGGGCGTTGCAGCGCCTGGACCGGAATCTCGAGTTCGCCCGGGTGATGCTGAAGAACTACGGGCGGCTCGATCCGGAGGGTGCGGCGTCGGCGCAGGTGGTCGAGTTGGTGGAGAAGGTGGAGGCGATGTTGGGGCGGCCGAAGCGCGGGGGGTGAGCTGCGAGGCTGGCTCGGGTGAAGGCCTCGACGCGCGTGCGCGTGAAGGCTGAGCTGCGGGGCGCCAAGAATGGCCGGGGCCAGCTCTCTGAGCCCCCCACACAGCCCCGGAAGGCTAGGCGTTCCCTTGGGGAGGTTGGTTGGGTTCAATGACGCCGATGTTCCCGTAGCTCAGTTGGATAGAGCACCGGATTTCTAATCCGGCGGTCCCAGGTTCGAGTCCTGGCGGGAACGCCAATGCGCGTTGGGCGCTGGCGGCGCGATACGGGCGAGGATTGGGCGGTTCGGCGCGAGCCTCGCGGGAGGTGGCCGGGGCGCGACACGGGGGCGCGTGGGGCGCCAACACCGACACACACCGGCTGACACCGGCTGACACCGGCACATCATCGGTTGGAAGGGTATCCGGAGGGGTATCCGGGACTGCAGCGATCTGCTGCCTGGCCAGGGCCACAAGATGGATGCACTGCTCCGCGACGGCACCCTTCGCGACACGCCCTCCTGGCCGAGGTGGCCCGCCCGGTGTTAGGCCCCACCTCTCGACCGAAGCCTGGGAGGCCGAGGCGGAGAGACTACGGCGCTAGCCAGACGTCGACTGCGCCCGCACCGTTCAAGCCCCCCCCGCCAAACGGGGAAGGGCTACCGCCAGTGACCGCAGCAGTTCCCCACTGAGAGAACTCGCCCGAGAGGCAACTGTTGCATAATCCGCAACTGTTCAAGAAGCGAGTCAGCGCAGGGTCAGCCGAACCCCTCGCCACCACCACCAGCCTTTCTCACCCTGACCATGGTGATCGCGGAGAGCAGCCCGGCAGAGAGACAGCTGCTCACCCGCATTGCGCCCACCTGCTCTGAGAAGGTGAGCAAGCTGCGAGATGCCTTCCAGGGGGGCGAGAGCAGGATCTGCCGGCAACTTGTAAGTAGTCCTTACAAGTTCGTCAGCGGGAAGCGAGGCATCGAAAGCCGCGCCGCTGCACGACGAACATCACGCTCCACCTCACCGGCGGCGCGCAAGAGGCCGAGTCGCACGCTTGGCCCCCGGCCGCCGCCCAGGCTTGATCGGCTTCAGTTCGGCGAACGCATCGCCCAGGTCTCCAAACGAGACGCCCATTGCGAAGACTGCGCGCAGAAGGAGGTCTACCGAAACAGACCCGTCCGCAGCCTCCATCTTGGCCACTCGGGACTGGCTCGAGCCCACAAGCTTGGCCACTTGTTCCTGGGTGGCGTGGCGACGCTTGCGCGCCTCGGTGAGCAACTTGGCCAGGGCGAGGCGCACCTCGATGAGCGCAGCCTCCTCATCAGACAGGCCCAGGAACTCCTTGGCATCACCGACCTTCCAGCCAGCTTCGATCAGGCGATCCTTCTTTTGCTTCTTCATGACGGAGAGTCCGGTGAGCTGAGCTGATCGTATGCCTTGAGCCGCCGGCGGCAGGCGTCGATCACTCTCTTCGGCGTGGTGCGGGTCTTCTTGGAAAAGACGTCCAGGAGAACGACGGCATCCGAGTCCAGCCTGTAGACGATGCGCCAAGTGGCACCCTCGTCTACTACGCGCAACTCGTGGCACCTCCGCCCGATGGACGGCATGGGTCGAGACTGGGGCATCGAGAGCCTCTCACCCTGTTGCAGCCGTCGGAGCAAGTAGCCAGTTTCAAGTCGTGCCTCCGCGGTGAAGGGTGGGGTCTTGATCTCTCCAGCCAACCAAACCAGCGGCTTGTCGTCGTCTCCCATGGCATACGTGTATGTCAGATTCGACATACACGCAACTCTTCTTTAGCACCGTTTCTGTGGCTTGCCAGAAGAGGCGTCCATGCCGAGCCAGGCCAGTGTGCGTCGCTCCACGGATCTCCGTCCCCGCAGTCGGAGGCTTGGCAAGCCGCCGGTGGGCAAGCTCAACGCCGACAGCTTCCGATAGGCTTCCTCTGGGACATCCAGACGTTTCGCGCTGCCCCTATCCCTTTGCCCGCTCGCACTTACACCCCACCACCACCGAATTTCTAATCCGGCGGTCGCTGGTTCGAGTCCTGGCGGGAATGCTACTGTGCGTTGGGAGATGACGGGGCGATACGGGCGAGAAACGGCCGGTTCGCCACCAACCTCGCGGGCGGTGGTTGGTGACGCACGCGGCGGCCCGTGGATACCCCGGACCAGTACACACGGCTGACACCGGCACATCATCGGGTAGAAGGGTCTCCGGAGGGGTCTCCAGAATCTGGCCACCCCGATGCGGGTGCTTGTCTTGTGCCGTGCACAGATCTGCCAACGATGCCTGCACCCGCGGACGCGCCATGCGTCGGAGAGAGCGCCTATGCATTGGCGCTCTCTGGCCGGCACCGAGCCCGTCCCACCGACACACCCACGGCTTGGTCAGCCTTCCCGGTTCGCGTCGATCGGGTAGCATGCCCTGTCCTCGCGCACCCTCACGCTGAGGCGTGGCGAGGCGGCTCCTCCCTTCGGAGCCACTCCTGACCCCGTTCTCACTGGAACCTCCGACATGCTCCGCAAGCTTATCCCCAGCCTCGGCCTGGCCATCCTGCTCGTCACCTCCGCCTGCGCCGGTGACACCATCGCCGCCTCCGCCGACGGCCCGACCGACCTCATCACCGACCCCAGCCACTGCAGCACGGCACAGGAGTCCGACTGTTCCGCCTCCAAGAGCGAGTGCTCGGCCGAGGAGAAGAGCGCATGTGACGAGACCAAGAAGGAGTGCCCGGCCAGCAGCTCCGACGCCTGATCGCACTGGACGACCGCCGACCAGACCTTCGTCGAGGCGTGCTGGTCGAACTTCAACGCGGACGCCTTGCCATGGCGCCGGTCGTGCTCCAGGCCTGGAAGAAGCTCGAGGCCATCCACAAGGACACGCTCGGCGCCATGCTCATCAAGGAGGTCCCACCACGGTGGCGAACGACCGGAAGAACCCTTCACTGACGCAGTATGGAGATGTCCATCCAAAACTGACCCACTTGATCAGCCAAGGTTGCCCCCCCTGATCCGGCACACAAGTCTCTTCGAATCGCCGGAGGGAAAAAACAACCTACGGGCTCGGCCTACTCAATCCTGATGCCAGTCCTTGCGGAGCAGAGAAAACCGCTGGGATCCTTGTGCGCGTTGAGCCGCGTCGAGGGCCGTTTTCTCCTGAAGATCTTCTCGCACCGAGGACACCGCACGGCATACGGGCGGTCCGGCGATCGCGTGCGGCCGAGCAGCCCCCCACGACTCCCGGGGCCTCGGCGTGTCGGCCGGGCAGTGATCGATCCTCCCGGCGTGAAGTCCACCGGGTAGCGTGGCTCGAAGACCTCGCGTTGCACCTCGATCCCGTGAATGCGATCGACGCGATAGGACTTGATCTGATTCTGTTCGGGCCGCTGGGCGTACAGCAACAGGTCATCCGCCATGGTGCGCCGAAGCGAGTAAGGCTCAACCAACCGGAAGCCGCCCTTGTAGCCGATCTTGACCAACAGCAGATTCGCAGCGGCGAACCTCAGGCTCTCGATACCAGCGACGCCCCACAGCGAGATGATCGGCGGAGGAGTCCAGGCAGCTTGCTCACCCATTCCTGTGTTGAAGGCTGGCAACTCCTCCAGGTCCAGTTCGCCCTGAAGCCAGCGGAAGAGACTGCGCAGCTCCTCGACGTACGCCTCGACCGGCGGCAAGTCCGGGAGCTGATGCCCCAGCATGTTCTCCCACTCCGACCACAGCTCCGGCAGCGTCGATGCGCCCAACACCGTTTCTTCGGTTGGCACCTCGACGCCCTTGGAGACGCACTTCTCGATCAGCACCTCGCGGATCAGCTCGGGGGCCCGGCCCAGCCCTTGGTGCCTGTACAGGTTCACGATGTCGTAAAGGTCGCGGGGCCTGCCCCGCTCGCCCATCGCTCTGATCTTCTCGGCGAACACCTCCTCGAATGAGTAGGCGCGGACGCTCGCAGGCCCTGGGAGAACGTCCGGGAAACTGTGACATATCTTCGCCATCACTGTGGGCCGCACCACCGCTTCTGTGCCGCTGATGTCGAGCTTGATCTTGGCCACCTGGGTCGACCCCGTTGGCCCGAGGTAGTACACGCGGCCCTCGAGTCCGCGGCCGTGGTTCCTGGGCTTCAGGTAGAGGTCTCGTGCGAAGACGTTGAGCCCCGATGCCTCCTGCACGGCCTCCAGGACTTCGTCGATGGCGCGTCTGACGACAGCCTCATCAAAGACCTGCGCTGCATCCTGGAATGGGCTGCCCGGCAAGACGCTGAAGTCCAGATCTTCCGAGAACCGGTAGGTCTCAAAGAAACACTTCTTCAGGCACGTCCCGCCCTTGAAAGCCCATGAGCGCGAGAGCAGCGGGTGAGCGCCAATGCCCCAGAGAAGCCAGCCGATCACGTAGTCCTTCTCGACGACGCTCTCGGAGAGCCCCCACTCGTTGGCCCGCTCGACGATGTCCGCTCGCGTGATCATCTCAGCGACGGTTCACACGCGGGCATTCACGCGCAGGCGCCAGCGGCGAATGATGCGCCCTGCCGTCTCGGAACTCGGATCGAGGGGGCTCACGCCGGAGCTGATGCGCTCGGCGCAGTTCCGGCTCAACTCCGGGGCCGCCAACGAGCGCGCTTCGAGCAGGTAACCGAGCCGTTTGAAGACCGCCCGGTTTCCCAGTCGATCGCCATGTTCCACGAGCCGCTCGACGTCGACCCGTGCGGCGACGGCGAGCCACTCTTCGACGCAGTCGGCCACGTGCCGGATGCCGCCGCCGATGGCCGGGCGATCCAGACAGTCCACGAGCGTGCGTTCCCGATCGGACACCTGCACTGGCGTCTTCTGTCGCCACACGGTCTTCAAGCCGAAGAGCCGAGCGTCAGAGACCTGCCTGAGACGAAACGTCGTCCCCTGGACGACTCGCTCCTTGTTCCGTACCGACGTGGCGGTGAAGATGACCACCGACCGAAAGAGCTGCTCGGTCAGTTCCCAGTGGTGCAAGGCCGACCAGCCGCCGACGTAGCACGGTGCGAAGGTCCGCGCCGCCACGGCCCATGGGTCAGCGAGCCAGCCCTCGGGCTCGGACGCTTCCAGGGGCACGGTCGTGTAGAGACCGCGACGCACACGAGCCAGCCAGCCCTTCGCCGCCAGGTGAGCCAGCAGCCGTCGCGCCTTGGCTTGGCTCACCCCCAGCACCTCGGAGACCTCATCGGCCTTGAAGGGGCCCGAGAAGGCCCTGTGCAGGCGATTGAGCAGAACTCGGGTCGATCCCTCGAGCCCGCCCAGTGGTATAGGTTTGCCGCTCATTGTTCACCCCGGCCGTCCATGGAGCTGTAAGTCTATACCAGCCGCACCCGGGCGGTCCACTGCACAGAGGAGAGGAAGCACCTAATGTGGAGAGGTGCCGTTCCGGCCACAGACTCTGCTGCGGGTTCTCGCAGCAGAATCGCAGCATCCGGGGCTGTTCATATCGACAGTTAGTCGTGGTTCAGTCTTACTAACCATCGATATGAACCCGGCCGTACTGTCATCGACGAGGGGACCACTGCTGCAGAGCCGTAAGCCGCGAGCCTAGCCTGGCTTGCGCCGCACGGCCATGTGTAACCGGTTCGCTGGAACGCCGTCTGCCGTGAGGAGAAGATCCCTCGCCCAGCTCCTGATGCCAGGCAGCCGATGGCAGCACCCGTGTCGAGTGCCGGTTCGAGGACGAGACGCTGTGGCCGAGCCAGCTACTGACCGCTGAGCTGTTCCAGAAAGACGTGCGGACCATCAATGAGCATCTCCAGAACATCTACGAGGAAGGCGAGCTGGGCATTGAGGCAACTCTCCGGAGATTCCGGAGAGTTCGACAGGAGGGCCAGCGGCAGGTCTCGCGCCAGATAGACCACTACAACCTCGACGCCATCCTCGACGCCATCATCTCGGTCGGCAACCGGGTTCACTCCGAGCTCGGCACCCCGTTTCGCATCGGGGCCACACGGACCATTCGCGTCCGGCAGGAAGGGTGACACTTCTCGGCGGGCAGGGCATATTGGTGACCATGAGCCTCGCGAGCCACGGCAACCTCGGCCGCTACCGCGTCGCCCGTCGTGGCCTGGCGACGATCGCGGCGCTGGGGCTGCCACTCCTGTCCGCTTGCAGCAAGGCCGACGAGGTCGACCACAGCGACATCTTTCCCGCTCCGACCGTCGCCGCAGATCCGGCAGCCCTCGCGCAGACACTGCTGCGTCCCCTCGACAGCGACGTCGATCCGCGCATGACGATGCGCTTCGACGCCCTGCCTCCCCTGGGCGGCACCAAGCCCGCCCTGCACGCCGACGAGGCCGCAGCCATGTCGGCCCTCGAGCAGTTGTGGCGCGAGGCTTCCGGCGCTCGGCCCAACGATGTGGGCGCTTGGCTCGACGTCAACGAGCGCTTCCTGTGGTTGGGTTGGTCGCCCCGCGCCGAACGGGCCGCGAGCGTCGTCCTGGCCGTGGACGCCGAGCACCCACGGGCGCTGGCGTTGCTGGCGGCGGCACACACCGAGCGGGGACGGAGGCAACGGGCAGCGCAGCTGGCCGAGCACGCGCTGGACTCGGCGCTGCGGCGGTCCGACGCGGTCCCGGTGCTGGCCCTGGTCGAGCGCGCTCGCTCCCTGGCTGGGGGCGACGCAACCTCGTTCTTGCAAGCCGTCGAGACGTTGCGCGAGGCCATGCGCGTCGATCCGAAACGTCCCGAGGCGCCGTTCTTCCTCGGACAGCTGATGCTGGACGCGAACCACTTCGCGGGGGCGCTACCCTTGCTGGAGCGGGCCTCGCAACACGAGCCCGATCCCGACGGCGGCAAGCACGCCACCGAGCGCCTGGCGCGGACCTTCGCCGGTCTGCTCGAGGGCCGCAGGCCCCACGCGCGGCCGGCCGATTTCGCGGGCCTGGACGTGGCCCTGGAGCGCCAGCCATCGCTGCCCGCCGTGGAAGTGCTCCTTGGAGATGGGCAGGGCGCCACGGTCTCCGGCTGGTTCATCGTCGACAGCGGAGCGTCCATGACCGTGCTCGGCCCCGAAGCGGCGCACCTGCTGCGGCGCTCGGCTACCGCGCAGGCCAGCGTGTCGACGGCCGCCGGCAACCACGCCATCGAGCCGTGCCTGCTGCCGCTGCTGCAGATCGGGTCGCTACGCCTGACCGACGTGCCTGCCCTGCTCGACGACGGGCAACCTCGGCCCATCGGCCCGGGCATCGTTGGCACACTGGGCGTCTCGCTGCTGCGCGACTTTCAGCTGGTGCTCGACCTGCAGCGCGGGCGCCTGCAGCTCCTGCCGCCGGACGGCCCGCTGCGATTGCCTCCCCTGGCCATCCCCCAGAATGCCGTCGTCCGCACGGGAGCCACGCCCTTCGAACTAGTGCACAACCTGCTGCTGGTCCAGGCGCAGATCGGTGACGGCCCCGAACGTCGCTTCGTGTTCGACACGGGCGCCGATGGCCTCTTCGTGGACCCCGCGGTGCTCTCTGCCGACACTGCGCTGGACCTCGGCGACCCACGACTGCGGCGCACGATCACCGTCGGCCTGGGCGGCCGCGAGGTTGCCAACCTGCTCGTCCCGCTGCCCGTACCGTTGCACTTCGGCGGCATTCCCTTTCGGGGAATCGTGGCCATCACCGACGCGCTGGCGGCATCCCGGGCGGCTGCGGCGCGACTGGATCACGTCGGCAGCTTCGGCTTGCTCGTCAGCGCACGCTACGGGATCGACTTCGTCAGCCAGCGTGTGCTCTTCGAGATCACGATTCCCGCCGCGGCGATCGAGGGCACGGGTCACCGCCGTTGAACGAGTGGCCCGATTCCCGCACGCCTTCGCGGCCGATCTCGTTCGGCCTCACCGCTGGTACCCCCTGACCCGTCGCTTGGACGTGGCCGTGTGCTCGTAGACGCCCCTGTTGCCGGAGGACCGCAGGATGCCCTGGCGTACCCAGCCGCTGATCGTGCCCGCTGCAATGCCTCGAGAGAGCAGATCCTGCCGAGTGACCAGCTCGGCCGCCGCCGGCCGCGTTTCGATCTCCCCGCTGCGCTTGAGTCGGTGACGGACCCGGTAGCCAGCGTCGCTCGGCGCTGGTTCTGGCAGCGGCTTGGCAGTGCCTCGCGTGCTGACCTTGCGCTTGCTCGGGGCCTTGGCCCTTTGCTTCGCCTTGCCCTTCGCCGTGCCTCGGGGCCTGGCGACCCGCGGCGCATCATCAGCCTCACCGTCGTCAAGATCGATGCCGAAGACGGTCGAGAGATCACCCTCCACACGGCGTGCTGAACCCTTCGTTGCAGGGAGCGTGTCGACCGTGGCCAGCAGGTCGCTCGGATCGACACCGCGCAGCATGAAGAGCAGCTCCGGCTGCTCGTCGAGGCGCGCGCCGACTCCGTACAGCACCGCTGCCAGGTGCTTGCAGAGGCTCGCCCAGTCGGGGCAAGAGCAGCTCATCTTGATCTGCGACAGGTCCGGCAAGATGCCGTTCGCGTCAGCCGTCATCTCGCTCATGAGGCTCTCTGAGATGCGCCCCGACAGAATCTCGATCAGCGAGCCCACACTGCCCTTGCAGCGCGCGACGACGCGCTTCCAGAGCGCGGGCTTGCAGGGCCGGATGGCGATGACCTGCTTATACAGCTTGCTGCCCACGACCTGCGCGCGGATCTCGCCCTTGGTGATCACCAGGTCGATGACCGAGCCGTTGCGTACGTAGCTGCGCCCACGGGGCAGCCGGTTGGAGTAGTCGTGAAAGCCTTCGATGTGCGCGCACCACGTCGTCCCCCAGGCCGTGCTGGCGATCTTTCGTCCTGCGATGTGTACCGGCTCCAGCGGCGCTCCATCCGCGCACGCCCCTGCGGCCATGCGCTCGGCGCGTGCACGGCGTTCCGCAACCGGAACATATCTTGGCCAGCGACTGTGCCTGTATCCGTAGCTGCGACGTCGCCTGGCCAAGATGGTCTGCTCCCTATCGGTCCACGGCTCTGTTCACATCGAGCGACACCAGCTCCAGCAGCTCGTCGGCAGCGAGTTCTGTAAGCGCCTTCTCGGCCCCACCACCGAGCACAGCTTCGGCCATCCTGCGCTTGTCGGCGAGCATGGCGTCGATGCGTTCCTCGATCGTGCCGCGGCAGACGAAGGCGTGCACCAGCACGTTGCGCTGCTGGCCGATGCGATGGGCCCGGTCGGAGGCCTGGTTCTCGACCGCCGGGTTCCACCAGCGGTCGAAGTGCACCACGTGCGAGGCGGCGGTGAGGTTCAGGCCCGTGCCGCCGGCCTTCAGCGAGAGCACGAAGAAGGGCGGGCCCGCCTCGTCCGCGAAGGTGTCGACCAGCTGCTGGCGGCGCTTCACCGGGGTCTGTCCGTGAAGCACCAGGCCCTTCCGACCGAAGACTCCGGCAAGCCACTTCGCAAGCGGCGCCGTCAGCTGGCGGAACTGCGTGAAGACCAGCAGCTTCTCCTGGCGCGCGACAATCGTCTCGCAGAGTTCAGCCAGCCGTACGAACTTGCCGCTGTCGGCAGGGTCGTATTCGCCGTCACCGATCCACTGCGAGGGATGGTTGCAGATCTGCTTGAAGCGCATCAGCGCCGCCAGCACAACGCCGCGGCGCTGGATGCCGTCGACTTGCTCCAAGCTCTCGGCCAGGTCGTCGACCGCCTGATCGTAGAGGGCGGCCTGCACCTTGCTCAGGCTACAGTGCACCGTCAACTCGGTCTTGGCGGGCAGGTCGGGCGCGACATCGGGATCGGTCTTGAGGCGGCGCAGGATGTACGGGCGCAGCAGGTCGTGCAGTGGTGTCCAACCCGCGCCGCCCTCGCTGCCGAGACGTTTCGCAAAGGTCGTGAACTGCTTGGCGGTGCCGAGCAGCCCTGGACAGAGGAAGTCGAAGAGCGACCAGAGATCGCCCAGACGGTTCTCGACGGGCGTGCCGGTGAGCGCGAAGCGCATGCGGCTGCGCAGCGACTTGACCGCTCGGGTCTGGCGCGTGGCCGGGTTTTTGATCGCCTGCGCCTCGTCGATGGCGACCAGTCCCCAGGAGTGGGTCCGCAGGCGATCAAGGCGACCCAGCGTCCCGTAGGTGGTGATGACGATGTCGACCCCGTCTAGGGTGGCCTCGCCGAGGGCGGTCAGCTGATCGGCCGGGAGTTCGCTGCGATGGGCGACCAGCACAGACAGACTCGGTGCGAAGCGCGACAGCTCAGCTTGCCAGTTGCCGAGCAGTGAGGCCGGCACCACCAGCAGGTGCGGGCCGCGCTCGCCGCCGCGGCGCAGGAGCAGCAGCAGCGAGATGATCTGCACGGTCTTGCCCAGGCCCATGTCGTCCGCCAGGCAGCCGCCGAGGCCGAGGCGCGCCAGCAGCACCAGCCAAGCCACGCCGTCCCGCTGGTAGGGGCGCAGGGTGCCGTGCAGATCGCGGCCGGGGTCGCTGGACGACCCGCCGCCCGGATGCTGCAACTCGGCCAGCAGGCCGGCCAGCCAGGGCCCGGCCTGCACGCGCTCCCAGGCGCAGGCGCCGTTGCTCGATGCCAGTGCGTCAGGGTCGTCGCCCGTGCGCTCGGCGCCAGCCAGCAGGCGCATGCCCTCGGCGAAAGACAGGCCGTCCTCTCCGGCGCGCGCCGCCACTGCTTGAAAGCGCTCGATGGCCAGCTGCAGTCGTTCTGGGTCCACCTCGACCCAGGTCCCCTTGAGCAGGCGCAGGCCAGCCGAACCCGTGAGCAGCTGGCGTCGCTCGGCGGCGCTGAGCGTCTGCCCATCGAGGGCCAGAGAGACCTTAAAGTCGAGCAGCACATCCATGCCGATGCCAGCCGGCTGTCCCGCGCCGACCTGCGCGGTGGCCTGCACCCGGGGCGGTCGGCGCCCCTTCCACCAGTCGGGCAGGCGCACGACGAGGCCCGCGGCCTCGCAGTCGGGGATGGCCCCGAGCAGCTGGTGCGCTTCGCCTGCAGACCAGGCAAGCGGATGGAAGACGTCGCCAGATTCTGTGAGCGTGTCGATGAAGGCGTTGGCCTGGGCCGCAGCGTGCACCGGTCGCAGCAGGCGCAGCAGCCGCTCGGGATCGTCGCGGTACACGGCGAGCGCCTTGCCCAGCGGCAGGTGCCGGGCCGCCCCGTCGTCGCGCAGTCCCTCGGACCAGGTGGCGAGGAAGGCGAAGGGTGCCTCCGTGTTCTGCTTCTGTTCGGCCAGGTGGAAGCAGACCCGGCCGACCGCGTGCCACGAAGGATGCAGCGCCTGCAGGTGATCGCGCAGGCTGGCCCCGGCAGCGGACAACCCTTCGCGAAAGGCGTCGTCGATCCGTTGCCATGCTGTTTCGAGGGTGCGCTGGCAGGCGTACTCGGCGCCGGGCAGCGGAGGCATGGCCTCGAGCAGCAGGGTCAGCTCGTCCGGATCCAGGGCCAGAGTGCGATCGCCACCCTGGATGACCTCCGGGTGCGAGCAGATGCGGGTGAGGTAGTCCGCCGCGATCCGGCGTCCGAAACCCAGCGACGGCCCCAGCGGCACGCCGAGCTGTGCCGACGCCAGGTGCAGCAGCCCGGCGCCCAATCCCCGCTCGAAGGCCGCATCGATCGCGCGAACACGCCGGGGAGTCAGCCGCTCGTCCGTAGCCTGGGCTGGCAACGATGCGCATCGCAGGGAGCCCCGGGGAGTGATGGCGAGGGAGGGCAGGTTCATCGGGGCACATGGGGCCGACGGGAGAACAGTGCAGGCGCTGCGATGATGGCGGGGGGCGGACGGGTTGTCCAGTGTGTTGGACGGGTGGCGGATCCAAGGAAGAGAGCCCTGGGCACCTGTTGTTCTTAGACCTGATCGAGGACCTCCCCCGGGGCTACGACGAGCTGCGCCGCCACGCCGGGGGCGAACTCACTGTCGATCTGCTAGCCGGCGCTCAATCGCTTCCAGCTTCTCCATGATCTCCCCGAATGTCGGAGCCTCCCCGAACATCATCTCCTGCATCTTGGCGTAGTCCACCCCCAGCTCAGCGCGTCGGGTCTCGGGAGGCAGCAGGCAGAGAGATTCAGGACGAGCTGTTTCATGGCGCGCCCAGGCCTGCGCGAAGAACACAGCCTTGCTCCAGCGAGAAGACATGGCGAAGCGCCCAGCAGACCCAGAAGTCCTTCTCGATGATCTCCGGTCTCAGACCTCGCCCTGCCGAGCTGGCGCCAAAGAGGTCAGCTCTGTCGGAGGCAGCCAGTTGCGCGACTTCATCCATTCAGCAGACCCTCTGCGTTGCCGCGAATGCGTCGCGCAGCATCAGCAATCCAATCTGCCGCGTAACGTGCGTCGCGCACCAACTGCTGGCATTGCGACGGTGTCAGGTGTTTCCGAATCGACTGGATGACTGATTCAGTGATCCCATCCTTGCCGAGGTAGTCCAGGGCCAGGAACACCTCGGCACTCACTGGGCGAACCGGGAGCAGCCTCTTCGGCGACGCGTGCTTGAGTCGGATCGTTGTCTTGCCAACACGCACGTCACGACTTCGCCCGTCGCTCAGATACGTCGGCTTGGCGGGCACTTGCTTTGACAGGCCTAGCCTGTTTGCAGCAACGGAACCCGACGGTGTCACGCGGCTCCCAGTTTGCCGTCCGATCGCTTGCGCCAAGTCATCGATGCGCGGGGGCATGTCGATCCCAAGCTGAGCATTGGTTCGCGGGTAGTGGTAGAGCCCCCGTCCCACACGTCGAATGAAGCCACGGTGAACGAGTCGGCGAAGCGCCTGGTCAACCGCGTCTCGAGCGCCAATATCCAAGAAGTCCTTCGGTGTGAACACCGCGCCACGCCCCGAGGACGAGATGCGGCTTCGAAGTCGGCGCTGAACAGCCTGCATTGGATTGACCCTCCTAGAACGTCAGAAAACCATAGCGTGTTTCCTGACACTCGGCAATCAATGTGGACAGCTTGAGTGTCAGGCAAATACCGCCGTTTTTCTGACGGATACGTTCGCCCTTATTAGCGGATCGGCACTCGATTGGTCCTTAGGGCGAGGAAACTCGCCAATCCATCGCACACAGCCTGACTCGCCGACAGAACCGACAGTTCCAATCGACCTCAGGGCGAGCACGGTTCCCAGAACAAGGTCCTGGAGCGCCTCCAAAGCTGCTAGGGCTGAGCGAAGGGCTCCTTGATGAGACCGTAAATCGAAGCACCGAACTCCTCGCAACCACCTGATATGACTGAAGATCCGCTAATTGACGGGCATTTGATGGAGTCGTCCACCGAACCCGTTCATATCGATACTTAGTATCACTTCGGCGATACTATCCGTCGACATGAACCTCGCCATGGACGATCGCTCCCTCAGGAACCTCACGCCCGCCCAGCGGGGGGTCTTCTCGACCTCCGACCTGCGGGCGGCGCTCAAGGAGTCGCGGCCCGCGGCTCTGTCCCGGCGCCTCTCCGCCCTCATCGAGTTGGGCACCCTGCGTCGCTTCGTCCGGGGCTGGTACGTGGCGGAGACCTTCGACCTGGCCACGCTTAGCCAGCGCCTCGCACCCCGGTCTTATGTCAGCTTCGGCACCTCGCTGGCCCGGGACCTGCTCGTGGGCACCGCGCCCGAGCGCCTGGTCACGGCGGCGAAGGTCGGATCTGCGCGCACCTACGCCGCCCTGGGCTTCGAGATCGTGCACGTGAGCCTGGCGCCCCACCTCGACTTCGGTCACCGGCGTATCGACGGCGTGGCCTGGGCCGACCCGGAGAAGGCCGTCCTCGACGTGCTCTACTTCCACCTCCGCGGCCGCCGCTACGTCTTCGACATCTACTCCGACATCGCCTTCGACAAGCTCGAACGCAAGCGGCTGACCACGTACTTGAAGCGCTACCGCAATCCACGCTTCGTCGCCTTTGCCAAGGGACTGCTGGAGCTGCCATGACCGCCCCACTCCCACGGCCCGCGACGAACGAGTCGCTGTTGCTGTGGATCATGCATCGCTTCGCGGAAGCCTTCGAGGAACACGCCGTGCTCAAGGGCGGCATGGCCCTGCGCCTCGTGGACAGCCCGCGGGGCACGACGGACATCGACTACCTCTTCGTCCCCTTCCGCTCCAAGAGGGATGTGCCGCACGACATCGAGCGGGTCCTTCGCGAGATCGACGGCGCAGACGTTTCGGTCAGCCAACACTCGACGATACTGCGGGCCGACGTGCGCATCGACGACGCCGCGGCCCAGGTCAAAGTCGAGATCAGCGTGGCGACGGCGTGCGAGTCGGCGGCCATGGCGACGGGCGGCTTCGCCACCTCCCTCGGCCAGCCCTCACAGGTCGTGCGCGTGATGGAGTGGAGCACCGCCCTGGCCCACAAGCTCGCCGCCTGGAACGAACGCCGCCTCCTGCGTGACCTCTATGACTGCTACTTCCTCTCTGCGCGCGTCGGGGCCGAGCCCGACATGGAGATCCTCCTGGACCGTTTGGACAACGTGCGCTCCCGGAGACCGGAGTTGAAGTCGCGAAGCAGCATGAGCCGCCAAGAACTAGCGTCGGCCCTGCGTGACGCGGCGGCTGCCATTGATGAGCGGGCCATCGCCCTGGAGCTGGGGCCTCTTCTTCCTGAGACGGAGATGGCCGGGCTGGAGGTGCGGCTGCGGGCGGCGATCTTGCGGCTGGCGGACGGTCTTCACGAAGCCTGAGACGTCGTAGTGATCAGGAAACTACTTCCGTTTTCACAGCGTGACAGTCATCACTGCCTCGAGCCACGGTGATCATGTACCTCGCTGAGCCAACACCATCGTAGAGCGACCCCGGTTTTCCCTGTAGTATCCAGTCAGCGCTGGAAATGCTCGTGCCTCCCAGCACTCAGGGTCCACAGGCCCCGTGCCACACCAGGGCACAACGCACTCACCACCAGGAGGTCGCCGCGGAAGCCACACCTTCCGCAAAGTCATCACGAGGAGTCGAGGGAACTGGCCCTGTGACACTCCGGCAACCCGAAGGCGGCGACGCTTGTCGGGTGCCAACGCCAGCCCTGGGAACGGTTCCCTGGGAACGATGACGGGCGCGCACACCGCGATCCCGTCGAGCTCATTTGACGGGAGGACGTCATGTCCGAATCCAACGATGTGCGGCCGGCGAGCGGGCCGGTCAACGCGTACGAGCAGTTTTTGCGGCAGGAGCTGGACGAGGGGAGGCTCGTGATAAGCACCTTCAAATCCCCCTCGGTTAGGGCCTCTGGGAAACCACTGCCGGAACACGCCATCTCTCTCCTCACCATCCGCTGGTGGGTCGAGATGTTCGATGGTCACGCCGCCTATCACCTGCTCAGACCAGCCCGCGACACCGTTGAGCTGTGGGAGGCCTCGGCTTTCTACGCTCCTAAATCATCAGGGTCTCCAGCACCGCCCGCTGTGGGCAAAGTCGTGGCCCGCCTTCAATCGAACAATCCGGACGACTTGCTCATCGCCAAGCGGCTGATCTACGCCGTCTGGGCCGCAAGAATCCCCTACCAAGTCCCCGGCGAGCTCAACGCCGAAGGTGCGCTGGGGCAGAGCGACTGGGAGGAGATCGACGAGCATCTGCTGAGAGAGCGTGGCCGCGTCGACTGGCGCAACGCGGCCGACCCCCACGACCTGCTGAAGACTTCCGATGAGCTGGGCCTCTTCCCACAATGCAGCGGAGAGAAAGCTCGACGTTGCCGGGCCAACTGCCCCATGGGCCGAGGGCACTTCATCTTCATCGACCCAGCCCGGGGGCTCTGGTGCTGCGGCTACTGCAAGATCAACGGCAACTCCGACGACTTGCGTGCAGCCGTGAGCGCGGCGCGACAGGCGAGGCGGCCCTCATGACGAAGCCAGAAGCCAAACCTGCCGCCTTCGTTGAGGCTTGTGCCAACATCCTTGGTACAGAACCGGACCACTCCCGCTTCAGGCCCCACACCAAACCCAATGCCAAGAGACCGTCACCTGGAACTCCTATCCCAAGGGGATGATCGGGCAACTGACACGACAGGAGCACCGCACTCGCTTTGGCGTCGAGCCCGAGTGGCTTGCCCGGTGTCATCTGCACCCCACACCGGCACATCATCGGTTAGAAGGGTATCCGGCACGGGGGCCGCCAGACCCGACACGAGCGCCGCTCGGTGGACGACGACGATTGGGTAGGGGGCATTGGACGGCCTATCCGCCTAGCCTTCTCATCCCATCTCTCCGCACTCGATCTCTGCCAGAAAGTCCGTGGCCCATGACCCAAGACAGGTGTGAGCTGGAGCGTGAGTCTCCGCCTCGAAGGACGAGGGCTGAGCGCGATTCCAGAGGACACCCCCAGCATCGACCCAGACTGCGAGGCCGGGTACCGAGAAGTCGGCCCTCTCCTGGGTCACGGCCTGGATCGTGTTGCCCGAGAATTGCTTGAACGTCAGGACGAATGCTGGGTTCTCCTCGGCTGATGAGTCGCGTCGCCTCATGGGCATCACGTCTGCGGAAACCCAAGGCCTGACCAAACTGAGTCTGATCGCTGCGGGCACGGTGCCGTGGTTCGTCCGCGCCCAACGCAGGGGCTACGGGCACGGGCTACGGGCACGGGCTACGGGCACGGGCTACGGGCGCGGGATGGGGGCGCGGGATGGGCGCGGCGTGGCGTCAAGGCCTTCTGCTCACCTTGAGCCGGGTGGGAGTGATGGCAGCCTACGGGCAGACTCGGTACTGGCTCACATGGGCCATGCTGCCCCAGAATTGATGGGGGGGGGACAAGCTGTGGGCGGCACACGGTCACACCGGCAGTGTGCGAATCCACAGATCGCCTGACGTCTCTCGCGGACAAGGTCCCAGCATCCCCGACGAATCGAGAATTCTGATAGACTCGGCGAGCAAGAACGCTTTGGGGAGCTGGACTCAGAGGAGACGGCATGGACCAACCACGAGAGGGGCGGGTGATGGGGCGGGCAACTCGCAAGTTGCTACTCCGGCTCATCACCGGGGCGTGTCTGCTGCTTCTGTGCGACCAGCTCGGCGCCCAGGTCGTGCTCGACAAGTACGTCTCGTCCGAGGCGGGTGACTCCTTGCGGTCGGTGGCGAACGCTGGCGATGTGGACGGCGACGGGACGCCCGACATCATCGTCGGTCAGACAGGCGCTGGCGTAGGCGGCCGAGCCCTCGTGCTCAGTGGCGCCACAGGCGAGGTGCTGCACACTCTTGAGGGCGGCATTCCCGGAGGCGGTTTCGGCTGGTCGGTCGGCGGTGCGGGAGATATGAACGGCGACGGCCTCGCCGACCTCATCGTGGGGGCACCGGGTGGAGCGGGCTACGCCCGAGCCTACTCGGGAGCCGACGGCAGCCAGCTCTACCACTGGACCTTGCTGTCGGTCACGGACTTCGGCAAGTGCGTCACGGGCGTGGGCGACTGGAACCTCGACGGCTTCGACGATGTGGTCGTGACGGCTGCCACCGCTGTGCAGCCAGGCGTGGCCATCGTCTTCTCTGGCAAGACAGGTACCGTGCTGGCCAACCTCGGACCACCAGCGGCCTCCCCCCCCATCAGGGGTTTCGGCATCTCCTGTGACTGCTCGGCTGACATTGACAATGACGGCAGGCCAGATCTCATTCTGGGTTCGTACTCGTCCAACTTCGCACGCGTCGTGAAGGGCGGCACACCGACTCCGCTGCTCGACATCACGAGCGGCATCTCCGGCAGCTACTTCGGCGTCAGCGTCGCAGGGTTAGGCGACCTCGACGGCGACGGCCACGACGACGTGGCTGTAGGAGACCCCTACGCGTTCAGCCCCAATGCAGCGGGCTACGCGGCCTTCTTTTCAGGTGTGGACGGTAGCCCGATCTTCGTGCTGGTGGGCGAGGGCAACAGCGAGAGGTTTGGGGCCGACATGGCCTCAGTGGGTGACGTCGACCTGGACGGTACACCCGACATAGCCGTCTCCGCGTATTACGCCACCAATCCACCCGGCGGCACCAACGGTCCTGGAACCGTGCGCGTGTTCTCCGGAGCGGACGGCTCGCTGCTGTGCTCTGTCGGCGGCGTGGCCGCTGGGGACGCTTTCGGTTTCGCCCTCGATCCAGGTGGCGACATGGACGGTGACGGCCGCCCCGAGCTGCTTGTGGCGGCGTCTTCAGAGGACGCGCCTGGCAAGGCCTCCGTAGGCGCCGCGTACGTCATCTCAATCACAGAGGAGCGCTGGACCGACCTCGGTCAGGCCACGGCCGCTGCAGGCACCACACCCGAACTGCAGGGCAGCGGCCTGGCCCTACCCAGCGATCCCCTCACACTGCAGCTTTCCGAGGCGACGCCGTCAGTCCCGGGCTTACTCTTCGTCGGCCTGGCCTACGTGGGCTGGCCCTTCTTCACGGGCGAACTGGTACCACGTCCAGACGTCACCATCGGCCTGGCTACCGATGCCACGGGTACCTGGACTCTCCTGGCTGCCTGGCCTCCGGGCATCCCTTCGGGTGTGCCCATCTACATCCAGGCTTGGGTCGGCACGCCGCTCCAGAGCCCCGCCGCGAGCAATGCCCTCGCCCTGCTCACTCCGTGACGTCACTAGCGGACCGCCTGCCTACGTCTCTTCAGCAGGCCGCACCACCGCTGCGATGACCAAGCCCGCAAGCGCCGAGGCGAGCACCGTGTCGTAGAACGCGCCCTCGATCATGAAGTCGGCCGGGAAGCGGTACCAGTTCCACAAGGCCACGGGCATGGCCAGGAACGAGATCAGGCCCATGGTGATGCACAGTCCCCAGCGGCCTGCAAAGCCGCAACGAGATCGGCAACACACGAAGGCCATCAGCGCGCAGATGAGCACGCCCACCCCGAACTCGGTGCCCATCTTCTTGGGGCCCATGAGGTCTTCACCGGTGGGCTGGTAGATGACCATGCCGGTGGGTCCCGCGAGGTAGCTTTCGGTGAAGGCCACGGCTTCGGCGCTCTCGGGATCGTTGAGCACTTCGGGCTCAACCCACGGGAACATGTAGGTGCCTTCGGGCTGTCCCTCGAGGCTGGCGATGACGGCGTCGCTGTTCGGCAGCCCGCTGAACGCCTCTTGACCCAGGCCCAGGATGACGTGGGAAGCGAAGCCCCACACGAAGCTCACGATGCCGCCAAGAACAGCGGCCAGCAGAATGCGTGTCACGATCGATCTCCCGAACTGCGGGCTCGCTCCGACGACTGCCCGTCGCCTTGAAGCTGAAGGTGCCCGAGGTGCGGCCGCCATTCTGGGAGCAGAGTCCGCCTGGAAGCAAGTCGGGAACCACGCCCGGTCAACGGACAATCGCGGCAGAAGACAGCAAGGGCCCTGGCCGCCATCTCACGATTGTCATGTGCATCGCTACGCCGCCACTGGGTCCTGGATCTGCCCCCCACCCTCGTCTCCTCAGCCCCGGGCTGCGTCGAGTAGACTCTCCACCGTCAGTCGTGCCTCTGCGGGACCCCGAGGAAGCGGGTCAGGGGACCGACCAAACTCAACCCATGGAGAGAACTGTCATGACCACGCCGTACATCATCAACATCGTGTTCAACTTCGCCAACGGCGACCCGTCGGCGATTCCCACGGTCACCACGTCGACGAGTATCAGCGACAGCATCTCGGCGGACTACGGCTCCATCGAATGGAATGTGGAGGCCAACATCCAGAACACCGACGGCCTCTTCATCGATACCATCACGTTCTACAGCGACCAGCCCAAGCGGATCCCCGTCGCTCCAGGCTTCTTCGATGCTGGCGTCTGGAATGCGGCGCGAAAGACGTACACCGTCCCCTTCAACGCGACTGCGGTGGCGGCTCTCACGACCCTCTACTACGGGGTCTGGTACCGGGACAACGACATGACCAGCGACACGGAGTGGGACCCCACGCTGAAGATCCAGCCGCGTATCGCGTCGGGCTCTCACGGCGCCTGACAGCTGCGGTCCACGCTGAAGCCTAGAACGACAGACCGCACCGGCGAGGCGTGGAGCCCCGCCGGTGCGGCGGTTGCCACGATCTCGGAGTGATCGATGCACCCCGAACGGGTCGGCAACATTCGCATCGAGAAGGTGCTCGGCCAGGGCGGCATGGGCACGGTGTCTCTGGGTTTCGACGAGAAACTCGAACGCACCGTGGCGCTGAAGTCGATCCGCAACGAGCAGCGGATGAGCGAGTCTGCCAGGCAGCGCTTTCAGTTCGAGGCGCGGGTGCTGGGCAAGCTCGAGCACCCCAACATCTGTCGTATCCACGATTACATCGAGGACGGCGAGGACGCGTATCTGGTCCTGGAGTATGTCGAAGGCCACTCCCTCGCGGCGCACCTGGCAGACCACACCCTCGAAGATCACCACCGTCTGACGATCGCCATCCAGATCGCCGACGCGCTCGTGGCCGCGCACGCCGCGGGCGTCATCCACCGTGACCTGAAGCCGGACAACGTGGTCATCACGCTCGACGGTGATGCCAAGGTGCTCGACTTCGGCCTGGCCCGATCGGTGACAGTCGAGGGCGACGGGGACGAGCCCCCCACCCACCCGACCCAGGCGCACTCCCCTGAGGGACCTGCCCACGAAGACCTGGACACGGCCTCCCGTTCCGCAGCCGTTCGCCCTCCGACCCACTCGCTGCAGGTCACTGAAGCGGGCACCATCATGGGCACACCCCTGTTCATGAGCCCTGAGCAGGCCTGGGGGCTCACCGACGAGATCACGACGGCCAGCGACATGTACTCCCTCGGCTTGCTGCTGCAGGCGTTGTGGACCAGCGAGAGCCCCTATCCCAAGAAGCTCTCGCGCGCTGAGCTCATCGCCCGCGCACGGGCCGGAGAGGCGCTCCCGCCGACGGGAATGCCCCAGCAGATCAAGCAGCTCGTACTGCGACTTCGTGAAGTGGACCCCGGGGCGCGAGTGCCCGCCGTGCAGGCCCGGCACTTACTGCGACGCTACCAGGCTCGTCCCGCGCGCCTGCTGCGCCAGGGAGCCGCGGCGCTCTTGCTGATCATGGCTGCCGCCGCAGCGGTGAAGTACACCGTCGACCTGCGCCACCAGAAGGGACTCGCAGAGGAAGCCGCCAGAGAGCAACGCCGGCTGCGCGGCGTGGCCGACCTGCGCCGGGAGCTGGCTGAGGGGCTGATCGGATTCATGCTCGACGACCTCTTCGACAAGCTGCGCAGTGTGGGCAAGCTCGAACTGCTCGACGATGTGGACAAGCGCGCGCTCGACTACTTCGCCGCCATTCCCGAAGGCGAGCTCAGCCCAGAAGAGCTCACCTTTCGGTCTCAGACCCTCTACCAGCTGGGAGAGATCTCACTGGAGCGGGGCGATCTGCAGACCGCACTCAGCGCCTTCAACGACTCGCTGACCCTGCAGCAGACCATCGTCTCCGAGTCGCCCGACAATCAGACCGCCCTCGTCCAGCTTGGCTACGCCCACTTCTGGATGGGCAGCGGCCTCTGGACCCAGGGCGATCTGGACAAGGCCCGGGCACAGTTCGAAGCGTCAGCAGATGTCGCGCGCCGCCTCGTCGCCCTGGCCCCCGAAAACCCTGAATACCAGCTTGAGCTGGCAGCAGAGGAGAGCAACGTAGCCCAGGTCCTCGAGGCCCAGGGCGATCTCGTGACCGCTGCCCAGGTCATGCGCTCTCGGCTGGCCACGGTGCAGACCCTCGTAGACTCCGATCCCGAGCGGGACGATTGGCAACTGGAGCTGGCCAACAGCAAGGTGCTCCTGGGACGAGTCCTCGAATCCCAGGGTGACTACGCAGCTGCAGAAGAGTGCTACCGAGCAGATCTCCAGGGGATGCTGGAGCTGGTTGGGCGCGATCCCGACCACGCCGAGCGCCTCGACCGACTCAGCACGAGCTACAGCTACCTCGGACAGATCCTTGAGAAACAAGAGAGGTTCGACGAAGCCGCCCTGTGCATCGAAGAGCAGCAGCTGGTTTCCGAGCGGCTGGCCTCGGGTGATGCGGACAACGCGGGGTGGCGAGATCACGTGGCGTCAGGGTTGTCGAGCCTCGGGTCCTTGCGGCTCGCTGCCGGCGAGCTTGAGCAGGCCCGGATTCCCCTCAGCCGTTCGCTGGCCATTTTCTTCGAGCTGCACGAGCAGGATCCCACCCGCACCCGGTGGCGCTACGGGGCCCTGGGCCTCTCCAACCTCCTCGCTGACCTGCTCACACAGCAGGGCGAGGTCGCGGGCGCAGAGGAAGTGGCTCGACGTGGGTTGGCTCTGATGGAGGGCATCGACGTCTCCAGCTTGCCTGAGGTCGTGCGTACCGACATCGAGAGCCTGGAGGCTCTGGTCTCAGATCCGGAGTGACCCTCGCGCTCAGGCAGTGCCCAGGCGCTCAAACAAGGTCAGGCCGTTAGCAGTGCGCCGTCAGCTTGATGATCGAGAACGTCGCGCCGGTCGGGTCGTTGATCACGGCGAAGCGCCCCACCTCGGGGATGTCCGTGGGCGGAACGCAAACCTGGCCGCCCAGCTCTTCGACCGTCTTGGCCGAGGCGTCACAGTCCGCCACGGTGATGTAGGTCATCCAGTGCGGGGGGGCGTCCCCCCACTCTTCGGTCATCTGCATCATGCCGGCCACGGGGTGCTCGCCCAGCATGAAGCTCGTGTACTTGCATGAGCCCATGTCCTTTGTCTCTGACGTCCAGCCGAGCAGACCAGCATAGAAGGCCTCGGCTTCGGCGGAGTTCTTGGTGTTCAGCTCGCGGTAGCAGAAGGAGCCGGGCACATCCCCCCGTGGCAGCTCTTTGTCCTCGTCGTGGGCGCTCTGAAACACGGCGAAGGCCGCGCCCCCGGGATCGGTGACGATGGAGAAGCGCCCGGTCTCGGGGATGTCCATGGGCGGCATGAGCACCCTGCCCCCGAGTTCGGTTGCGCGAGCAGCCGCGGCGTCGCAGTTCTCCACGCCCACATAGCTGATCCAGTGCGGGGGCACGCCTTCGAACTGCGGGCCGCTCATCTCGTACATGCCACCGAAGTGGTCGACCTTGCCACCGATGAGCGAGTAAGTGCCCATGCCCTCGCCCATGGAGTCGTCGTGGAAGTCCCAGCCGAACAAGCCTGAATAGAAGGCCTTGGCGGTGGCGAGATCGCCGGTGGCCAGTTCACTCCAGCCGAAGCTGCCGATGGTCGGGGT